>JAFWYP010000006.1 GCA_017517665.1 Clostridia bacterium
ACTCAGCTGGCTTCCGGGTTTTCTTGCGGATATGCCGCTTTTTCAGGTCGGCATTCCAGCAGTATTGTCGCTCTATTTTGATTTGTTCAGTGGTTGTCTGCAGGCATTCATTTTTGCAATGCTTACAATGATGTATGTTGCAGGCGCATTTGATGTTGAAACATTTGAAAGATTAAAAAGAAAAAAGCCTTGAAAAAGGCGGCAAATAATAATTAATTTTACGGAGGTAAATAAAATGGAACTCGCTATTGGTATTATTTTAGGTTGCTGCGCTCTTGGCGCAGGTATGGCAATGATTGCAGGTATCGGCCCCGGTATCGGTGAAGGCAATGCGGTTGCAAGCGCTTGTGAAGCCATCGCCCGTCAGCCCGAAAGCAAAGGCTCGGTAACAACAACCATGCTTATGGGTTGCGCAATTGCGGAAACAACAGGTCTTTATGCACTTGTTATCGCAATTCTCCTTATTTTTGTTGCGCCCAACATCCTTGTTAATATACTTGTTGAAGCAATGAGTGCTCTTTAATACACGGTAATTCGGAGTGAATTAAATGCAGACTTTAGATGTTATATCCGTCAATATATGGCAGATGCTGGCTTCTCTGGCGAATCTTATTCTGCTGTTCCTGATGGTGAAAAAATTTCTGTATAAGCCTGTTATGAAAATGCTTGAGCAGAGGCAGAATTCTATCAATAAGGATTATGATGCCGCCTCTGAGGCGAAAGAGCAGGCCTTATCGGATAAAATTAAATATGAAGAAAGACTTCGCAATGCAAAAAGCGAGGCTGATTCCGTCATAAAAAATGCTGTCGGTATTGCTTCCGAGCGTGAAAAGGAAATCATTGCCGAGGCAAAATCAAAGGCGGATGGTATTGTTCGTCAGGCTGAAAACGAGGCTCTTCTTGAACGCAAGAAGGCAGAGGATGCCGTTAAGAAGGAAATCATTGAGGTTTCTTCTCTCCTCACAGAAAAAATGCTTGAAAGAGAAGTTTCTGCGGCAGACCATCAGCATTTTATCGACTCGTTTATTGAAAGTATAGGTGACGAAGATGGTACAGACTGAACGTGAATATGCTGAAGCTCTGTTTTCCGTTGCAGCAGAGGAGGATTCCGCTGAGGAATATCTTGGTGCGCTTCATACAGTGAAGCAGGTTATCTATGAAAATCCTGACTATATTGAATTTCTTGCTTCTCCTGCGATTTCCATGAGTGAAAGGGCAGCGGCGATTGATGAAGCGTTCGGCGTTATGCCGGAATATGTTGTTTCTTTTATTAAGCTCCTTTGCGAAAGCGGAAGAGTACGCTCTATTCTTGAATGCATTGATGAATATGAAAAGCTCGCAACCGTTTTTTTGAACAGAACAACGGCATTTATTTATTCGGCCGTAAAACTCAGTGAAACTCAGAAAAGCGGAGTTTGCGCAAAGCTTGAAAAGCTTACGGGGAAAACAGTAGAACCCGTTTATATTATTGACGAATCACTGATAGGCGGCGTTAAAATTGAGGTTGACGGCAAAACTCTTGACGGCAGCGTTAAATACCGCATGGGCGAAATTAAGGATGTGATGAACTCATGAACAGACCCGAAGAAATCAGCAATATAATTAAAAATCAGATTAAAAACTATAAATCAAAAATTGAAATGACCGAAACAGGCAAGGTTATCCTTGTAGGCGACGGTATCGCAAGAGTTTACGGTCTTCGCAGCTGCATGGCTAATGAGCTTCTCGAATTTGAAGACGGCAGCTTCGGCGTTGCACAGAATCTTGAAGAAGAAACAGTTTCTGTTGCGGTTCTTTCTGATAAGGATAATATCCGCGAAGGCTCATCGGTTCACAGAACAGGTAAGGTTGTTTCTGTTCCTGTTGGCGAAAAGCTTCTGGGCAGAGTTGTCAATGCTCTCGGTGAACCCATCGACGGAAAGGGTCCTGTTGAATATAGCGGTACAAGACCCATCGAAACCGAAGCACCCGGTATCATTGAAAGAGAAAGTGTAAGCGTTCCGCTTCAGACGGGTATTAAGGCGATTGACAGCATGATTCCAATAGGCAGAGGTCAGCGTGAGCTTATTATCGGAGACAGACAGACAGGTAAAACCGAAATTGCGATTGATACAATCATGAATCAGAGAAAGACGGGTGTTATCTGTATTTATGTTGCCATCGGTCAGAAGAGCACTTCTGTTGCACAGCTTGCAAACGAACTTACAAGATGCGGTGCAATGGATTATACAATAATTGTTTCCGCAAGCGCGGCTGAAAGCGCACCGCTTCAGTATATCGCGCCTTACAGCGGATGTGCCATGGCGGAATATTTCCGTGAGCAAGGTAAGGATGTTCTTATTATTTATGATGACTTGAGCAAACACGCGGTTGCTTACCGCGCACTTTCTCTGCTTATTCGCCGTCCTCCCGGACGTGAGGCATATCCAGGTGATGTTTTCTATCTCCATTCACGACTTCTTGAACGCGCGGCTTGCGTTTCAAAGGAATACGGCGGTGGTTCGATAACCGCACTACCGATTATTGAAACTCAGGCGGGTGACGTTTCGGCATATATCCCCACAAATGTTATCTCAATCACGGACGGTCAGATTTTTCTCGAAACGGAGCTTTTCCATTCGGGAATCATGCCTGCAATCAACCCGGGTATCTCGGTTAGCCGTGTAGGCGGCTCGGCACAGCTTAAGGGCATGAAAAAGGTTTCGGGCGAGCTGAAGCTTCTCTATTCGCAGTACCGTGAGCTTCAGGCTTTTGCACAGTTCGGAAGCGACCTTGATGCTGATACAAAGGAGCGTCTTGCACTCGGAGAAAGAATCGTTGAAGTGCTCAAGCAGGGCAGAAATGCACCCGTAAGAGTCGGCTGTCAGGTTGCGATAGTATACGCCGTAACAAAAGGATATCTCAATGATACAGCCGTTTCAAAGGTTCGAGATTACGAGAAAAATCTTTTTGCGAAACTTGAAAATGAATACGGCAATTGGCTTGAAAGAATCGAGAAGGGCAGTTTTGACGAAAATGATGAAAATGAGCTTAAAGCAATTCTTGCCCAAATGCAGGTGTAATTTGTTATGTCAGAAAATACAAAAGCACTGCGCGTGCGCATAAAGAGCGTAACATCGACCATGCAGCTTACCAATGCAATGGGACTTGTTGCGTCATCAAAAATAAGGCGTGCCAATCAGGCAATGCTTGCAGGCAGGGATTATGCGGCAGCGCTTGAAGAAACAGTTTCGGTGCTCGCTTCGGACAGAGAGTGTTTCAGAAGTCCCTATTTGCAGGTCAGAGAAGCGAAAAAAACAAAGATAATTGTTATCGCGGGCGACAGAGGTCTTGCAGGCGGATATAATGCAAATGTTTTCCGTCTTGCGGCTGAATATCCTGATGCGGAGTTCATCCCTTTGGGTAAACGCGCTTGCGATAAATATGATACGCCTTATAATTCATCTGAGCATTTTTCTTTTGAAGAGGCGGCGAAGCTTGCAGATGAGCTTTGTACCGCTTTTGCTTCGGGAGAATTTGACAGACTCGGAATAATTTCAACAAAATATCATTCCGTTATGAGTCAGGAAGCATATATAAAATGGATTCTGCCCCTTCAGAATGACGGTACAAAAAACGCTTCGGGTATGGTTTTTGAACCCGACTGCCTTACGGTGCTCAATAATGTTGCCCGTGAGTATGTTGCAGGTATAATAACTGTCTGCGCAAGGGAAAGCTTTGCAAGCGAGGTTGCCGCAAGAAGAATGGCGATGGATTCCGCAAGCAAGAACGCTCAGCAGATGATAAATGATTTGCAGCTTGAATATAACCGTGCAAGGCAGGGTGCAATCACCCAGGAAATCACGGAAATCGTAGCAGGAAGCGGTGATTAAATGGATAATTTATATATAGGAAAAGTAACTCAGGTAATGGGGCCCGTTGTTGACGTTAAATTCAATGAGGGCGAATTACCTATGATTCATAATGCGTTGAAAATCTCAGTTGGCGAAAGGACGCTTACGGTTGAGGTTGCGCAGCATATCGGTGATAACACTGCAAGATGCATCGCCATGGCATCAACTGACGGACTTCAGAGAGGTGTTGACGTTACAGATACAGGTGCACCGATAAGTGTGCCTGTCGGCAGAGAAACTCTTGGAAGAATTTTCAATGTTCTCGGTGATGCTGTTGATAATCAGCCCACTCCCGAAACTGAAGAAAAATGGAACATTCATCGCAGCGCGCCCGATTATGATGAGCTTGCAACAAGTGCCGAAATATTTGAAACGGGCATTAAGGTTATCGACCTTATCTGTCCTTATTCAAAGGGCGGTAAAATCGGTCTTTTTGGCGGCGCAGGTGTTGGCAAAACCGTTCTTATCATGGAACTTATCAATAATATCGCAAAGCAGCACGGCGGTATTTCCGTTTTCACGGGTGTTGGTGAAAGAACAAGAGAGGGTAATGACCTCTATAATGAAATGAAGCAGTCGGGTGTTTTAAGCAACACCGCTTTGGTTTATGGTCAGATGAACGAACCGCCCGGAGCAAGAATGAGAGTAGGTCTTTCGGGTCTTACTATGGCGGAATATTTCCGTGATAAGGAAGGTCAGGACGTTCTTCTCTTCATTGATAATATTTTCC
>JAFWYP010000065.1 GCA_017517665.1 Clostridia bacterium
GTAACCTCCTGCGGAGAATCTTCTCCGCAAGAGGTCAGAGCAATCATGAAACACAGAGTCAGCAATAAGCTGATAATTCTTTTTGATTTAATCATAAACATCAAAATCCTTTGACAATAAACGCAACAAGCTCGGTCGCCGAACGGTCTTCACGTTCATCTGTCATAATTGTAATAATACTTCCGTCATCAAGAACTGCGGAATCGCAGAACCACGGGTAATTTGTGGAGAAAATATCTCCGTCAGACATCTCTGCAATAAATGAGCCGTTGTTATCCCAAAGAAGAACATCTCTCATATTGCCGTCAAAAGCAATGTAGCCGTTTGCGGTCTGAGTAACGAAAGTTACGCTTCCGAGGCCTTCACCTTCGGCATCGCAGAGAGTTTTCTGAAGAACACCGTCTTTGTTGTAAACAAACACCTTGTGTCCGCTGTCGTCTGCTGCATTTGCGCAAACGTAAATATTGTTTTCATCAACGCAGAGCTGCATTATTGTGCCCGCTTCCTTGAAGGTTACGGGAGTTGAGGTGTATGTATTGCCGCTGAAGGTAACAATCGCACACTCGTTGGAAGTGAAGAAGTTAACACCCCAAGTGCCTGAGGGATGAATTGCGAGGTTATCAATGTCTTCGTATGTTGCAACTGCTTTGCCGTCCTTGATGCAGAGAATGTCATTCATCGAGCCGCTTACCCAGAGTGTGCCGTCGGCCGTTGCTTCAATTCTGTCGTAATCGTCTTCGGGAAGCTCGATTTTGTTAACAAAGGCAAGAGTTGTACCGTCATAGTGACATTCGCTGAGTTCGCCGTCAACAAGAACATATACTCTGTCACCGATTGCGGCAACAGAATGATCGAAGGTTTCAAAGGTTGTAACGGGTGCTTCAAAGGGAACGAATGTTGATGTAACGGTAAACGAACCTGCATTTACGCTTGCGGCATCTGCCGAAAATTTTTCGCCTTCCCACTCCCAAGGACCGTCTTCATTTCCGATATCCTCAAGATTGAAGGTTATACCGTCAAGGAGAGCCTGAATACGGCTGTCGTTGATGTCGGTTGTATCAAATTCAACATAAACTGATGCGTTTGCGTTTTCAACACGGTTGAAATAAACGAGTGTTTCTTCGCCGTCGTCATACTTAAGAAGGTCAATGCCGCCGACTTTTACGGTTTCATAAGCGTTGTTTTCCTTGTATTCATACTGATTGAAGCCGTAATAAACAAGGTCCTCACGGAAATCGTACGGCTCGTCAATTTCAACGCTGATTGTTGCTTCAACCAAGTAATATTCGTTGTCCTCGGGGTCGAGAATCTGAAGAACAGCTTTGGAGTATTCTTCTTCATTCTTGAAGTCGTCTTCAATGTTTATCCAGTCGCCGCCGAAATTAACGGTAAAGAGTGATGCTTCAATGGCTGCATCGGAATTGGCAGACGGCTGTTTTGTGTTGTCGGGTTTTTCGGGAGTATCATTGCCGCAAGCAGCAAAGGAAAACAACATTGCAAGCGCGAGAAGAACTGCAAGTAATTTTTTCATAGTAATATCTCCTTTACTTTATTTATGCCCAGGGGTCTTCTTCTACGGGCACACGGATATCCGAAAGGCATTGGATTTCAACCAAGAACCACTGACCTGTTGAGGGCTTTCTGCGCAGCTTCATAGGTCTGGGGTTATCCGCACCTCCGCTTTGAACATAGAGCGTTGCCCAATCAGCATTATCGAAAGAATAAGGATTTTCGATAACGGTAATTTTATAGGGCACGTCGGGCTTATAGCTGTTCTGCGGAGTTGCGCCCTCGAAATATGAGCGAGCTTTATAGCCTTCCGAGCCGAGATGCTCTTTGATAAACTGTTTTTCAAAGCCGCTGACATCTGCAGGACCTTTTAAAAAGTTGAGCATTTCAATTGTTGCGTCGGGGTTGTGCTCATAGTTACACAAAGCCGCAAGGGTGAGCGCCGTTGTTTTGAAGGCGGAATCAAGACTTGCTTCGGGCAGAGCCTGAAGCTCTGCAACATTTGTCGGAAGTGAAGCAAAGGTAAAGGTTTCGGTGTGGTTTCTGCCCTTGCCTACTGATTGCACGGCATTGTTCACCGCCTTGTTAATGCCCTGCGAAACCTCTCGTTTAAGTGCGGATTCTGCCTGTCTTTTGAGTGAATCAAAAAATCCCATTGGTAATGCCTCCTTATTTTTTCTCTGTCTGCTTCGGCTTTTCTCTGCGTTCAACGTTGTTATACAGGAAATTATCCGCACTTCCCGTTATAACCATGCTGCCCGGTCGGGTATAAACGGTTGCATTTTCCTGCATTTTTACCGACTTGTTTTTTGAGGCTATGCCGTTAATGATAAGGAAACCGACAAGCAGACCTATCAGAAGCGAAACGGGCAGCCATATAATTGAAACGCCGTCCTTTTCTTCGCTTGCGCCTATTGTATCAGTATCGTTATTCAAAGGCTCCTCGTCATAAACATATCCGCCTGAATAGCCGTTTTCAAGATATTCTTCCGCAAGCTCATAGCAGGCATAAATTCCGCCGTAATAGCTGTCATTGCTGTCATACGCATCAATCATACTGTCAACGGAGGCATCGGTCAAAAATTCTCCCGCATTACCCGAGATGAAAGTGAAATATGTTTTGTTCCAATCATCGTGAACGATTATTATACCGTTTTCGTTATCGGTGTAATCGCCATAGGTTCCCGAAGAAAATTCATCGGCAGTTACATCGCCCGTACCTTCGGTTATGCAGAAAAGCACGGTAACGCCGTAAGCCGACTCGAGCTTTTCGGCAAACAAATCGAGTTCTTCAATTTCGCTTGATGCGAGCTTATCCGCATAGTCAATAACATACTCCTGAGTATAAGCTGATGCGGAAATCACCGCTGAAAAACAAATTATAACCGCAACCAAAGTTGCAAAAATCTTTTTAGTCATATTTTCCGCACCCCCTTAAAGCAGCTCAATCAGCCACATAAGGCCGTAGATAACGGCGCCTATGCCTGCACCGAGAAGCAATGAAGCCTTGGTGACGGCTTTTTTATCCGTGGGAATATTGCCGACGAATTTGCCCGTCTGCCCGTTCATTGCAAAGGTGAAATTCTCACCGTTCCACTTTGTGTTGAGAAGCCATACGGGGTAGAGTGCGTATTTATAAATACCGTTTGCAACATTCATATTTGCACCTTGATTTTCAACCTCGTCATATCCTTTTACGGTTTCTTTGAACGAATCAATAATGCTCTGTCTGATTCTTTCATTCGCTCTGGGCATACTTTCTTCTGCCGTGACATCGTATTTGTCCGCAAGATAGCCTGCGAGATACGCGGTGTTGAAATCAACGGCCTGCGACAAATCAAAGGGTTCAACGGATTCCATAAGGTCATCGGGCATTTTGGTTGAGCCGTCAACAGGAATGTTGTCAAAACCTATATTGCCGCTTCTGTAAATGTCAAAATACGAGGTTTCGGTGTATTCGTAATTTTCGTCCGACCATGTCTTTACCTTTTTTGCCTTGTAGCTTGCGTTGCCGATTGCATCGCAGGTGAAAAGCCAATGCGGCACATATACACCCTTGATTTCTTCAAGACGGTTATCGGTAAGAAATGATTTAGGCACAAATTTTTTGGTTGAGATATGTTTTTTTAGTGCTTCCTTTGCTGCTTTTTTATCGAGCTTAAAAGGAATAACCAGATCGGGCTTCAACGCACCCGAAAACTGTCCCTTCATAACAACCTGATTTCCGCAGTATGGGCAGGTTGTTGCGCCCGTTGTTGTGTCGGCAACAATTTCACCGCCGCAGGAATTGCAGGCATAAACGCTCATACCGTCTGTTTCGCCTGCTCCCCACTGTGCGCCCTGCGAATTCCAGTTGATTTGCTCAACCTGATTTGATGTGTCTTCGGGCATAGCGGTAATATCAAACTCGGTGTCACAGTAAGGGCATTTCAGCCTTTGTGCACCGGTGTTGAACTCAACCGCACCGCCGCAGTTCGGGCATTTCTGTTCAAGAATTGTTGACAAGGTTAATCATCTCCTTGCTTATTTATATCTGAATCATAATAAACCATACCGTTTTTATCGGGTACGTAGAACTTGGTTTTGTAATACCATACGCCTGCCGCAACAGCGGAAATCAAAGCAACAACCGAGATTATAATTATCACAGCCTTCATTTTGTTAATTACTGTTTAGGTGTGCCGCAGAATGCACAGAATCTGCCGCCGTCATTATTTGCCTGACACGAAGGACATACCCAACTCTGTGATACAGGCTGCTGATTGTACCCCTGATTCACAGGCTGGTTATAGCCGTTATTCATCGGTTGATTATACTGATTCTGCTGTGTATAGGGATTAGGCTGCTGTTGTGCATAAGCATTCTGCTGAGCGTAAAGGTTACCCTGCGGCTGAGCGTAAGGATTCTGCTGTGCATACTGGTTAGACTGTGCCTGAGCATAGGGATTGGGCTGACCGTAAGCACCTGCAGGAGCATAGCCCTGATTCATAGGCATACCGTTATTCATCGGCATACCTGCATTACCGTTCTGTGTGAGGTTATTTATAACCTGCTGTGCCATCTGCTGGTAGCGGTTATATTCCATTGTGCCCATACCCTCAACATCGCTGTCGTTGAGTCTTGCGGTAATTTCATCGAAATAGGGATTATTTACCTTGATGTCAATATAGAAATCATAAGTGAACTTGTATCTCGGAGGATTGTAGCTGACTCTCTCGCCGTCCTTGCCCTGAGTGTAAATTTCTTCACGGTCTTCATCTACCCTGAGGTTACAGCCCGTAACACTTGAAAGCGGAATAACATCGGGGTTTTCATCGCTCCAGCTGCCGGGATTACGTCTTGAAACAACAAAGCTCTGCTTCATCGGGTCGATGTAGATTTTATCGTCCTCGCCAAAGGTGAACATCGGTGAAAAGCCGGCAAGAATCTGCTTGTTCTGCTCTCTGTAAGCGAGCTGCTGTTTGATTTCTGCAACGGTCGAACTTCTTCTGTCGCTGAAAAAGGGTGAAAGCTTCTTTGCACAGTCCTTACACATATTGCCGTCTTCAAGCTTTCTGTTACCCAAAAGACCGATTTTGTCGCCGCAGATGTCACAATATTTCTTGTCAAAAAGTCCCATAATTAAATCTCCTTTATTATAATTTATTGAATATCGCTTGAATCGAAGGTGTCGCCGCATTCGGGGCAGAACTTCGGCGGATTGTGGGGATCTTCGGGCTTGAAGCCGCATTTGTCACACTGATAAAGCGGTGCACCCTCTGGCTTTCTCTGTCCGCAGTTGGGGCAGAATTTTCCTTTGTTAACCGCACCGCAGGAACAAGTCCAGCCTTCAGCCTCGGGCTTCTTTGCACCGCATTCCGTGCAGAATTTACCGCTTACCGTTGCACCGCAGGCACATTTCCAGCCGTCAGCAGCGGGTGCAGGAGTTGCCTGCTGCTGTTGAGCAAACTGCTGTTGCTGCTGTACGCCTACCTGATACATCTGTGCCGCATTGAAGCCGCCGTTGGCACCCATAGCCATATTCATGCCCATAAAGCCCATCATTGCACCGTTGGGGTTGTTTGCGGCTGCTTCCATTGCGCTTGCCTGTGCGTCTGTCATTCTGCCTGCCATCATAAACGGATTACTGCCCATTGTTGCGGCATCTTCCATCTGCGTAATCTTCTTCATATCCTCGTCTGTGAGGGTAATGGGATTGAGCGCAATAGATTCAACAGAGATACCTCTGCGGTCTGTCCATTCGGATTTAAGTGCCGCATTCATGGCATCTTTAAGCTCGTTTGTGTGTGCAGGAATCTGTGCGGGGCGAAGCTCAAGCTCTGTCAGCCTTGCAAATGCAGGCTGGAGTGCAGAGATAAACTCTGTCTTGAGCTGCATATCAATTTCTTCTCTTCTGTACTCGTCGTCAACATTGCCTGCTATCTTTGTGTAGAAAAGAAGCGGGTCTGTGATTTTGTAGGAATAGACACCGTTGCATCTTACCTGAACGGTTCTTGCCATACCGATTCGCTTGTTTACAACCTCAAACATAAAGGGATTCGCTGTGCCGAACTTGTTGTCTAAAATTTCCTTTGTGTTGAAGTAGTAAACTCTCTGGTCCTTGCCAGTATCGCCGCCGTAAGTGAAACGCTTACCTACAGTTTTGAAAGTTTCCTTGATTGTGTCACCGAGCTTGCCTGTGAAGATTGAAGGCTCTGTTGAAGAATTATAAGTAAATTCACCGGGCTCTGCACATACTTCAACAATCTTGCCCTGCTCGACGATAATCATACACTGACCGTCTGCAACGGCAATGCCCGAACCGTTGGAAATAACATTGTCGCTGCCCTTTGTGTTGGAAGAACGTCCGCCTACTCGCTTCTGTCCTTTAACCATAAGCACATCATTTTCGAGTGAATCGCAGTAGAAAAACTCTTTCCATTGGTCTGCGAGTACACCGCCGAGTGCTCCTATTCCTGCTTTAATAAGTCCCATATCAAAATTCTCCTTTCGGAATTATTTGTTCAAACACTCTTTACAACAAAATCCGCCGTTAAGGTTTTCGCCGTAAACCGTGCAATCCTCACAAACCATATTGCCGCATATCTCACACTTGTTGAGTTCAAGACGGGCTTCGTTGTTTGCACGCTCATAAGCCTTTCCGTGGTCACTGGCGTAAATAATTGCCCTTGCTTCCCGTTCGTCGCTGCTCAAAAATTTCTTGTCCTTGAATCCCGAAATGAATTCGAGCACATCAGTTTTTATCGGTTTGCCGCAGCAATCGCAGTAGAATTCAAACTCAAACTGCTTTATTGTTGACTTGTCAGCAAACCTTTTCGTAACTGCTTTAAGCATAGAAAACCTCCCTTGCTTTTATTTGTAATTTCATTTTAATGGCAGATTTCCTTGAAAATAAGTAGCCCCAAAGGCTACTTTTACCGAAAAAAGGCTACCTTTAGGGCTACCGTGTCAAAAATCAGACTGCTATTTTGTACCTCTTGCACAATTTGACACATTATTCAAATTATGCTATATTATGATATATAAAGTGAGGTTACAATAATGAAACTTGATATAAAAAATCTTTCTTTTTCCGAACAAGTCAGGTATGCACGTATGCATTTACAGCTCAGCCAGACTGAATTAGCACAACAAATCGGCGTATCCTATGCAACTGTAAGCCGCTGGGAAAGAGAAAACCGTACACCGCAGCTTGCTATGCTCGGCAAGTTCTATTCGTTTTGTATGCGGAACGGGATAGAAGTTGATTTAACAGATAAGGAGAGATAAGATGACTACGGTTTACGGTATAGTTTTTGCCGTTGCGCTTTTAATGATCGGCGTTTACTTTTTTGTTGACCGAAAGCGTGACATATGGCTTATGCTTTTGTTTGTTTCAATCGCCGTATGCGATGCAGGTTATTTTTTGCTTTCTGCTTCAAAATCTCTTGAAGCAGCGATGTGGTCAAACAGACTTGCTTATCTCGGAAGTGTTTTTCTTCCCTTCTTTATGCTTATGATGATAATGAATCTGTCAAGATTCAAATATCCGAAGTTCTTACCGAAATTATTGATTGCCCTGAATACGGCTATGTTTCTGATTGCCGCAAGCGGCGGTATACTGCCGATTTATTATAAAGATGTTTCTCTCGGATGTTCTGACGGAGCCGCTTATCTGATTAAGGAATACGGTCCGCTTCACAACCTTTATAAAGTTTTCCTTTTCGCATATTTTGCCGCAATGGTTGTGATAATCATTTATACCGCAGTTAAGAAAATCGTTGTTTCAACCAAGCATTCTGTTTTCCTTGCGTTTGTTGTTATAGGTAATATCGCAACATGGCTTGTCGAAAATATGATAGGTGCAGGCTTTGAGTTCCTCTCGATTTCATATATCTTTTCAGAAAGCCTCATCCTTTTCCTTTATGGTATTTTACAGGATTACGGACTTGCAGACACGCAGAGAATTTCAGATTCAGCAGTTGAATCTCTGTCCGAAACAAGTGAAAATATCACCGCATCCGAAACGGTAAAGTCATTTAGCAAAGAACAGATAGAAAACATTTTCAACAACTGGAAAACACTTGATACACTTTCACAACGTGAAAAAGAAGTTCTCGGTTTTATTCTCGAAAACAAAAAACGCAAAGACATTGCCGAAACTCTTTTCGTCACCGAAAGCACAATCAAGAAACATACCTCAGCAATTTTCAGAAAGCTCGAAATAACCAACCGAGCTGAACTTTTTGAAAAGGCAAAGGAATATTTGTATAAATAATTCAATAAATAAAGTTGTTACACTTCTGTAGATTTCATATGATGTGAAACAAAAACGTGTGAAAAGCAGATAAATAGGCACTCTGAAACCGTTGATACATAAGGGATTTAAAGTGCGGTAATTGAAGGGAACGTATAGTTTGACCTGTACCTCGGATTATACGTTATATGTATTACAAAAGCAAGATTTTTAGATGTAAGTCCTCAAAACAATAATTTTCGCAAGAAAATAAGCAAGAAAACTGTTTTTGAATATAAAAAGAGCTATACAAATTGCTTTAATGCAAGCTGTATAGCTCTTGTTGTTAATGCTTAAGCAAAAGACAACCCCCGGTACAGCCGGGGGCAAAAAAGACTTCAGTAAAGCCAAAATGGGCGAGCTCGAAGCAAGCCCAAAAGATTTGAAAGAAAATCAAACCTCCAAGTATAATAGTAGTGGTTTGGCA
>JAFWYP010000066.1 GCA_017517665.1 Clostridia bacterium
AACGGCGTGTACTACCTGATGAAAGAAGAAGGTCAGTTCGACGGGCTTGAAACGCAGGTCAGCATTGACGGCGGTGAATGGATCGAGTTCAGCACCGCAGATTCCGGGGATGATTGGTGCCTCTGGAACGGCAGCCGAGGCGCGTACAATGATGATGTACCCATTGAGGAAAACACCAACGTCAAGCTCCGCATTCGCTTCACCGGCACCCACGGCCCCTCCGAGTGGTCGAACGTGCTTGAACTAAACGGCGGCGGCACACAGGAGATTCCCGACAATACGAATAAGCCTGCCGACGAGCCGACCATCAACGAGCCGGACGAGGAAAAATGCTCCCTCTGCGGCTTCTGTTCCGTTCCTTTCGGACTGTGCATCTTCATCTGGATTGCAATTGCGCTGGCTGTTATTCTTGTGATTGTGCTCATCATCATGATCGCAGCCAAAAAGAAGAAATGCCCGAACTGCAAGACCAAATGCAAAAAGAAAGACAAATGCTGCCCAAAATGCGGTCAGCAACTGAAATAATACGAAAGTGAGGAATACACAATGAAAAAACTTTTAGCAATCTTACTTGCCGTTGTTATGCTTCTCGCCTTCGCCGCCTGCGGTGACAAAGACGGTGAAACAACAACTGCGGCAAACGGCGAAAACAACGAAACAATCAATGCCCAGGATGTTGTTGACAAGGCTCTTGAAGAAGCTGAAGAACACGAATCCTTCAGTCAGGGAGCAGTTGAGTATTATCTCAAAAAGGCAGTCGGCATCAAGTTTGATGACATCGAGCCTGACTGGGAATGGAAGCTCAAGAGCGATTATTCCGCTTATGCCGATGACCCTGCTTCAGGCACAGGCCATGCAGTAATCACCTTTACCAAAGCTGAAGGCGAAGTGACAGAAGACGAGTTTGATGCGTGGTATAAAAAGGTCTTTGATGCCACTGCAAAGGCTTCCGATGACGGCTACAACATCAGAGGCTATGAGTTCGCAGGCGACGGAGAGGATGCTCTCGGCGAAGTAACTCTTGATGAAGCTCTTGACAACTGGCTTATGAAAGTCTGGGCATTCAGAGTTGACGGCAAGATTTATGTTGTTTATGTCAGCGATGAATATGATAACAATAAAGACAGCGAGCTTGGCAAGCTGTTCTATTATGACGGTGCAAAGGTTGATATCGGCGCAGGTCTTCAGAAAAGTATGAGCGATACTATGGATGAAGCTGAAAGCTACCTTGCAGAAAATGAAGATACAATAAAAGATGCGTTAAACGATTATCTTAATTAAAGGAGGAAATTTTAATGTTAACTTGTAAACAGTGCGGAGCACAGATTGAAGACGGCGTAATGAACTGCACAAACTGCGGTGCACCCATTGAAGCACCCGTTCAGCAGAACCAACCCATTGATTTATCAGAAAAATTCAATGAATTCAACAATACGGCAGATACCACTTCCGAATACGATGCACAGGATATCGAAAAGAACAAGGTTATGGCTGTTCTCGCCTACATACTCTTCTTTATTCCTCTTCTTGCCGCAAAGGATTCAAAATTTGCCCGTTTCCATACCAATCAGGGTCTTGTCCTTTTCCTCGGCGGTATCATCGCTTCCGTTGTTGCGGTTATTCCTGTTATCGGCTGGATAGTTGCTCCCATTGCAGGTCTTGTTATTACAGTTCTTGCAGTTATCGGTATTATCAATGCCCTTAACGGCAGAGCAAAGGAACTGCCTGTAATCGGCAAATTTAAAATTTTGAAGTGATTTAAAAAGGTTAATTGACAAGTGTCATAACTAATCTCGCAGGCAACATTTTTTCGATGTTGCCTGCTTTATCATTTATGTTTCTTTTTAGTTTTCCCTCTTTGACTATATGGACTTTTCATATGCTTTGATTTTTTGAGGATATTTATTTGTGTTACAAGTTCCTCTTTCGTAAGAGAGTCGTAGTCGATGCCGAGGGAGTTGAGATACATTCTGACCTTCTTTTCTTCATCGCTGCCTTCAAAACTCAATGCATCCTGCAACTGCTTTTGTGCATCTGCTGCAGGTGAAACCGTGTCCGCTGTTGTTCTGTCTTTTTTGTGGTTTTCACGAATTGTACTGATAATACGGTCAAGGTCTTTATGTATCACGTGACTGAAATATTCATCTTCATCAATCTGAGCAAGCTCCAATGTTCTGACGTGCAAATCGCTTTCATCGGAACATTTCTCCATTGCAGCATTCCTCACAACACCGAGAACGGCATTCAAATCGTTGATTCTCATATCGGCGATTCGGTCAACATAGATTTCAATATCGGTCAGGAGTCTTCTGAAATCCTCGTGGGTTGCAATTTCACAAAGCAATCTCGTGTTAATCTTTCCGCTTTCAAGTAAATCAATCATATCATCACTCAAATGCAGATTGTTGATGTCTGCATTAGGGTGATTTTTTTGTTCAGTCAGACCGAGCAGATAATCTGTTGAAACACCGTAGAAATTCGCAAGTGTCACAAGGTTGAACGGACTCATATCCTTGTATTCCTCTGTTTCGTATTTACCGAGTGCGGATTTAGAGATTCCTGTTTTCTCAGCAAGCTGTTCGAGAGTCAGTTTTTGTTCTGTTCTCAAATCCTTCAATCGTTCTTGTATGGTTAGTTTTAAATACATATTATCACTCCTTCAACCCTATTTTACACTCTTATCTGTCCGTTTTACAGTACATTAATGTGATTTTGTCCGCTTTTATGAAATTTCCATCCTCTTGGAAATACGGGAAATGATGAATTTTTTCGCTACAATATGGTCACAGGATAACAAATCCGTAAAATTGAATGACCGTCTGAAAGGGATATGTTTTTCGGGGAAGTATTCGCCAAGACCGCAAAAGCGAGAGCGTACCAAGAAAAACGAAACGCCGTTGAAAAAGCAGGGGCAGGAACAGCTTTCAGGTAGAACGGCAAAACCGTAGCTAATTTTCAAATGATGTGAAATCAGCGAACAAATCAATGTTTTTGTACGGAAATCCATACAGAACAGCGATACGCCCAAGAGCGAACACGGTTCACGGAAAAGCGTGACAATTCACCAAATCGCAAACAAACACACGAAACAATGAATATGAACAGCGCCTATATTGAACGGTGCATCATAAATAAAAAAAGAAAGGGGTGATTTAATGGATATACGAAACGAGCTCAAATCTTACATTGTAAAAGAGGGCATAACAATGAGAGAACTCGTTGATATGCTTTCATTTGAATACGGCTGGAGCGACAGCGTACCGAACTTTTCGGGCAAACTCAGCCGAGGCTCTCTGCGATATTCCGAAGCAGTCGAAATGGCTGATGTTATGGGATATGGTATTGTTTGGGTAAAACGAAAATAAAGTTGTTTTCCATATATGTATGTGATATACTTTTAATCAACAAAACAAACTCGTGGAGGTGTTAAAGTGTATTATCACGCATCGCAGACTGCTGATATAAAAGTTTTAGAACCAAGAATATCTAATCATAACACTCCACTTATATACTTTTCAATAAAAAGAGAAAATGTTTTGGTCTATTTAAGTAATGCTATTGAAAAGCATTGTAAAGAAACAGGTTTTATTCATAACGGAAAATGGCACAAATGGGCAAGTTACGGTTTTGAACCTGACGGCACATTAAGATTGGATGAATATTATCCCAATGCTATTGAGGATACATATAAAGGTGTTTCAGGTTACATTTATTCAGCAGAAGATATTTGTGAAAACGAAGATAGCATTAATATCAGCAATGCCGTTGCAACGGCAAAACCAGTCACTGTAACAGATGTTGAATTTATAGAAGATGCGTATTTAGAAATACTTAAAGCGGCAGAATCAGGCTTGATAAAAATTCGCAGATACGAAGATATGAGCGATAAGATGTTATCTTGGATTGAAAACACAATCAAGAATGAATATGCGGAAGCAGAAAACGAACCTGATTACAGATGCTTTTTAAAAGCAAAATTTGATTTCATTTAAACTTTGAAACGAGGCAGTAAAATGGAATTTATTAATCGTGAAAAGATAAAAGAACTTTCAAATCCCGGAGTTGTTTCAAGGCAACTAATAAATCCAGAAAATTCAAAAAGCGAAAGAGTTACAATTACGGAAGTTCATCTTGAAGTCGGCGCAAGTCAACCAAGACATAAACACGATACATCTGAACAAATATGGTATGCGGTTCAGGGTAAAGGGAAATTGCTTCTTGCAGATGATAAAGAAATGATTTTTGTTGCTGGTGATGTTGTCAGATTTGCAGATAAAGATATTCACGGCTTATTGAATGATGGTGATACCGAATTTGTATATATTTCTGTTACTTCACCGCCTATAAATTTTGGCTATGCTTACGAAGAAAAGAATTGAATAAAGAGGTGTGATTTATGAAACATTGCGGAACACAAAGATTAGAAACAGACAGATTGATTTTAAGACGATACGAGATAGATGATTCATCTGCAATGTTTAAGAATTGGGCATCAGACCCGGAAGTCACAAAGTTTTTAATGTGGCAGACTCATTCAAGTGAAGACATGAGCAAAAATATAATCAAGGATTGGCTGAAAGAATATTCCGATGAAAAATATTATCATTGGGCTATTGTTTTAAAAGATAACGGCGATAAACCGATTGGAGATATTGCGGTAGTTCATATGAACGAAGACGTTTCGATGATGCACATTGGATATTGCATCGGAAGAAACTGGTGGCATCAAGGTGTTACCTCTGAAGCTCTCAAAATGGTTATGGATTATTTGTTTGATGTTGTAAATGTCAATCGCATTGAATCAAGACATGACCCGAGAAATCCGAATTCGGGCAAAGTAATGCAAAAATGCGGAATGAAATATGAGGGAACTTTACGCAGTTCCGATTGGAATAATCAAGGCATTTGCGATGCTTGTTATTATGCTTTGTTAAAATCGGAACGATAAGGTGACAGTGATGAAAGTAGAATTAAAACAGTTAGATATTAATATGACTGAACAAGAATACGGGATGTTACAAGGCATTCTTGATGGCGAAAATGGATTTACAAATCCTGCATATAACTTATCCTATGAAGAATATAAAAACTGGCTGCTCGATGTGGATAACCATTCTCGAGGTGTAGGCTTGCCAAAGGGATGGATACCATATACTACATATATTTTGTATGTTGATGATATTCCTGTAGGGTACGGCAGAGTAAGACACTCATCATCCGAATATCTGGAAACTGTTGTTGGTGCAGGAAACCTTGGATATGGAATTTCAAAAGATTATCGCAGAAAGGGTTATGGAAATATACTTTTCAAAGAATTACTGAAAAAATGCAAAGAACACGGATACAATGAAATCAAATTATTCCCATTAAAAACAAACGAAGCAACTATAAAAATAATGATAAAAAATGGCGGAAAAATAATTGGCGATTTTAAAAACGAAAAACATATTATTTCAATTCCAATAAAGTAATACTATATCTAAATTTGTTGACAGTAGATTATAACAAAACCGTTGAAAAAATTAAAAATCAAATAATTTATCTTTTGAATACCGTTTCACTTTAAGTGAGGCGGTATTTTTTATAAAAACCGAAAGGAGTAAAAAGATGCCAAGAGAAAGTTTAAAAAACAAAACTCCGTCAGAATTGCGTGAGATAAAAGCAAAGGGCGAAGCGAAAGTCAAGTATATGGAAAACAAAATAAAATATCTTGAATCACAGGAAAAGCAGCTCACACGCAAAGAACGCACTCATAGGTTTTGCACCCGTGGAGCGATGCTCGAAAAAATTCTCGGCTGTCCCAACGAACTGACCGACGAGCAGGTTGAAGAAATTCTGAAAATTGCGTTTCAATCCGAAGCAGTCGGCAGAGCGATTGAGCAATTCAGAGAGAGCAACGAAAACACCACTTTGTA
>JAFWYP010000067.1 GCA_017517665.1 Clostridia bacterium
GCTCAGTACAGAATTACAAACTTTGAATTTGAAAAGCTTCTTCTCGGTAAATACGGTCTCGGTCTCGGTGATCCCAGAAAGCTTTTCGATCCCGATTGGTTTATCACAAGAAATTTCCACGGTCAGTGGTATCTTGACTCAGATGTACTTGAAAGCTACTGCCATTTCCGTGCTAATATGCCTATCGAAGATTACTTCAAGAGTGTTATGAACAGAGTAGAATGGTTCTACAAGCTTGCCAAACTTGCTAAGCCCTTTGCATTTGCTGTCAAGCCCTTCATGAAGAAGATTGCAAAGACTCCCGTTTACGGTACTCTCTGGTGGAGAGAAAACAACGTTACCGAAAGAATCAACGCTTATGTAGGTTCAAAGGAAAAGTGGGATGCAATCGGCAGCGATTGGAGCAAGGTTAAGGTTTACCGTCCCAACGATGATCCCAAGAAGGCTCTTGTTCTTGATCACGGTTATGATGAAACCAAAGACTTTGATTCTCTTACACTCGAAGACCTTAAGAAGGCTGCTGCATTCAGAGGCGGCGAATGCCTTGCAACTGAAATCGTTGATATGTATACTCCCGTTCTCTGGAAGTGTGCTCACGGTCACGAATTCATGATGTCACCCAACCTTGTTCTCAGAGGCGGTCATTGGTGTAATGAGGAACTTCCCTCAACACTTGAAAAGGCTGAACAGAAGAAATTCCGTTGGGCATATGATGACGAAGCAAAGGTTAACCCCTTCTTTGCACAGGTTTGGTATCCTCTCCATGACAAGGATGAGAATAACGTTTATACCGAAGAAATCTACAAGGATTTCAAGGAATACAAGAACTGAGTATTATTTCAAGGTGTCTTTCTTCGGAAAGACACCTTTTTTTATATAATAATATTGTATCTTATAAAAAAATGTGATAAAATCAATATATATTTCTTCGAGTTCAAGGAGTTTAACGCTATGAGATTTCTCAAAGTGATTTTAATATCTGTTATTTGTGTTTCAATGTTAGTTTTATCATCTTGCAGCATTTTTAACAGTATATCGGTTAATAACAATGAAATTAAAATCGGTGTATCCGGAATTTCCGGGCAGTTCAATCCTTTCTACTGCGAAACAGAGGCAGATAAACAGATTGTTACACAAACGGCAAGACCGATTCAAAGAGTTTCAACAAACAATACGCTTGTTAATCACAGCGGCGGAATATCTTATGAAATAACTTCCGATGAAAAAATAAAATATACTGTTTCAATTAAGGATAACATGATGTTTTCTGACGGAACAAATATTACGATTGACGATGTTATTTTCTTTTATTATTTCATTTCAGATGCCACGTATGACGGTGTATACAAAGATTGGTATCTGAATGATATAGAAGGACTTAAAGAATATTATTTTGATGATAAAAATTATGAGTCATCAATTAACACAATCGAAAATACGGTTAATGAAAAATATACGCTTTCAACAATTACTGCAGATGATTTTGTTAAATATCTTGTTGCAACAAATCTTGAGGGGAAATTTGACGGCGATATCAATTCTTTGTCACCGAGCGGTAACTCATGGAAGGAGTATATTGATAAATTAGGATATACGGAAGCATACAATGACCTCGGTAATAAACCTGCAGCGGAACAGCTTCTGAAGCTTGTTGCAACTGTTGAATCGGAGAATAATCCTCTTGCATATAATCCCGAATCATGGTACAGAGAACAACTGTATAATCGCTATATTGAAAAGAATTATTCCGACGGTATAGACGTAACGGAAATCTCGGGAATTAAAAAGATTAACGATTATACCTGTACAGTATTTTTTGATTCAAAAAATATTAATGCTGTTTCTCAGCTTAATGCTTTTCTTGTTTCAAAAAACTATTACTCTGCAGAATATGTTAAAGGTTCAGCTGATAAAGTTAAAGAGATTAACGGAATTTCATCGGTTTGTTCCGGTCCTTATGTTGTTACAGAGTATGATAACAACAAAGTAATTGCTGATTTTAATGAATATTACACCGATGCGGATTGTGAATTCAACAGACTTGAATTTATCGAAACATCGGCAGATAATGCTGTAAAAGATGTATCGTCAGGAAAAATTGATGTTGTTTCTGTTGAAGCATCGTCTTCAGTTGTTAATTCACTGACAGATAAACCTGTCGCTTATTATATAACAAATAAGAATGAATATGTTTCTGCGTTCTTTAATACAAGAACGCTTGAAACTTCCGCAAGAATGGCGCTTTCGGGACTGTTTTCGGTGAATAGTGTTCTTGAAAGTGAGATAGGCTCATATTACACAAGGCTTATCAGTCCTATCAGCATAAGATTTAACGAATATCCTTCAAAAATTACAAATCCTTATTATACTGAAACTGCTTTTTCTGCTTATAAAACATATGCATCTGATCCGGTGGAAAATTTGACCGCATATTGTATAAGTGATGAAAACAGCTTGCAATATAAGGTCTTGGAAGCATATAAATCAATTCTTTCGCAAAACGGAATTGCTTTGGATATTATTCTTTGTGACGAGGATGAATTCAGAAATGCTATCCTTTCGGGCGAAACGGATTTGTGGCTTGAAACAGTCCCGGACGGTGCGACCTGCGACAAATATGAGTATTATAACAGCTTTGGCAAACATAATTATACAGCTCTCAGCTCACCCGATATTGATGAAATGACCTCGAAAATAAGAACATCCGTCGGATTTTACAATAAGGCGGAAATGACGGAAACGCTTATAAAGCTTGTTATGGAACAAGCAGTGGAATTCCCGATTTATCAGCTTCAGGTTATAACAATTTATAATACCGACACAATTAAACCCGAATCGTTGGAAGGACTTGACGATTACGATGGATTTGCCTATATTATTCCTTATCTTGAAGAAAAATAAGTTTCGGAAAGGATGATTATATTGTCAAAGTTTTCGGCATTTGCTCAAAAAGCAGTTAATTCTGTTAAATTTAATAATCCTATTGGTGAAATATATGATAATTCCGTTGCGCTGACTCCGCCTATGGGGTGGTCAAGCTGGAATCTTTTTCGTAACAAGATTAATGAAGATTTGATATATGAAACCGCTGAAGCGCTTAAAGACAGCGGTCTTGCGGACTGCGGATATAAATATGTCAATATCGACGATTGTTGGCAGTCATCAATGAGAGATAAAAACGGCAGACTGCAAGGTGATTTATCTTCTTTTCCCAATGGCATAAAAAACTTGGCTGAAAGAGTAAATTCTCTCGGCTTAAAGCTCGGCATTTACAGTTCAAACGGCACTCTGACTTGCGAGGATTTACCTGCAAGCCTCGGAAAAGAAGCGATTGATGCCGATACATTTGCCGAATGGGGAATTGAATATTTCAAGTATGATTTTTGCCACAATATTCCCATTTCAACGTCAGCACCTAAAATCGGCGGAATTACAGTAACCGATACAAAAACCTATGAAGAAACTGAATACAATATTGATTCGGCTGTACTGAGCGGAGAAGCTGAAATAATCAATGATAAGCATCTTCGATATATTTCGGGCCTTTCTTCAAATTCAGGTGCATGCGAGTTTAAAAACATTTATGTTCGGGAATCCGGAGAATATATTCTTACGATTATTGTCCGCAAATCAGGCAGAAACGAGAAACATCTTGATATTCTTGTTAACGGAACTGATATTTACAGAACTGACCTGCCGGGTACAAAGTCGCCTACACCTGATGGCAAGCATCAGATAAAGATTAAACTGTCTGAGGGTGAAAACAACGTTAAACTTTATAATTCCGTTGCTTCAAGGCGTGACAGTGCTGCTGTTCAGTATTCCGTAATGGGTAAGGAATTAAAAAGAGCAACAAAGGAGTATGCCGAAAAAAACGGATGTGAAGAGAAGCCTATTGTATTTTCTATCTGTGAATGGGGAAGAAATTTCCCGTGGCAATGGGGCTCAAAAGCGGGCAACCTTTGGAGAACAACTCCTGATATCTTACCTAAATGGTTTTCTGTTCTCGGAATATATGAATTTAATGTTATGCTTTATAAATATTCAGGAATAGGTTCATGGAATGACCCTGATATGCTTGAAGTCGGCAACGGAAATCTTACATATGAAGAAAACAAGTCGCATTTTACTCTTTGGTGTATGATGGCAGCGCCGCTTATTCTCGGAAACGATGTAAGAAAATTCATTAAATCTGACGGAAGCGTGGATATTAATAACCCCACATATAAAATTTTGTCAAATAAAAAACTTATTGCAGTAAATCAGGATAAACTCGGAATTCAATGCCGAAGAGTTAAAACAAACGGTGCAGAGGATATTCTAGTAAAACCTCTTGAAAACGGAGAGTTTGCTGTTTGCCTGTTTAATAAAGCGGGTTCGCTTGCAAGGATGGAGTGCTCTCTTAAGGAGCTTTCGTCACATCCTTTTGTCGGAGTGTACTCTTCAAATGAATTTGAAATCAATGAACTTTGGAGTGATGATATTCTGTCTGTCAGCGATAAACTTGAAACAACAGTTCCTCCTCACGGAGTTAAAATTTACAGGGTTAAGGTGATGTGATATGTTTAAAAAAATATTTGAAAAATTTTCTTTCGGAAACGGTGCAGGGGATTATACAATTCCTCTTATCAGGCTTGATGTTATGCCTGAGAATACTCCCGATGAAATGAAATACCTTTATGATTTTTCCGTTGTTGACAACGGACTTGATTATATCGGACATCCCGATGCGATTCTTTTTAAAGACGGAAGAATTCTTCAGGTTTATCCTTCCGGACACGGAAAGGGTGCGGTAAGAAGCAGAATAAGCACGGACGGCGGTCTGACCTATACATCGGAAATTGAGAATCAGCCGAAGTCGTGGGAAACATCCAGAGAAACTCCCACCGTTTACCGCCTTGAATTTTCCGACGGAACACCCGATAAAATAATTCTTTTTTCGGGCAATCCCGATTGGCGCGACGGAAAGGGTACTGTGGGCGGCTTTAATTACTCGCTTTCCGATGATGAAGGAAAAACATGGACTGAATTTGAACTTGTTTTTTCAAAGAAGGACGATGTGACTGTTATTCCTACGGTAGCAATGGCTTCGCTTACAAGACTTAAAGAAAACGGCAGATTTGTTGATAAGTGGATGGCATTCTTCCATGACCATTGGGGCGGTTTTATTAATTATAAAACTATCCTTTCTTTTGAAAACGGAAAAGCTGTATGGAGCAAGCCCGAACCTTATTTTTCTCAGCACAGAAAGATTGAAAAGAATGCGAAGATGTGTGAGGTTGAGGTTATTCGTTCCGATTTCGGAAAAGGCGATGAGCTTTGTCTGATTGCAAGAAGCAATAATAAAAGATATAATTCACTTATTTCTTTTTCAAATGATGAAGGTAAAACATGGTCTGCGCCGAAATTTGTTCCTTCTGCACTCAACGGTGAAAGACATAAGGCGGATTATCTTCCCGACGGAAGACTGTTTATTACTTTCCGTTCAATAGAAAGAAGCAAAAAGAGAATAAAGACAAATTATGAAGTCAAGGGCAGAAATTGGTACAGCGAAGGCTGGATTGCATGGGTCGGTACTTATGATGATCTTAAAAACGGCAGAGAAGGTCAGTACAGAATAAAGCTTGCGCACACTTATCTCAGTAATCAGACTGAACCTTGCATTACAGCAAACGGTGATACAGGTTATTGCGGAAATGTCGTTCTTGATGACGGAACTGTAGTTACTTCAACATACGGATGTTTCGGAGAAAAGAATTCCGACGGAAGCTATAAAACATATGTTGTTTCAAAGCGTATTAATCTTTCAGATACAGATAAACTTATATAATTACATCAGGAGGTAATGTATAATGGGACTTATCAAAGCAGGAATCGGAGCACTCGGCGGAGTGTTGGCAGACCAATGGAAGGAATTTTTCTATTGCGATTCACTTGAAAATGATGTGCTTATGGTAAAAGGTCAGAAGCGTGTAAGCGGACGTTCTTCCAATACCAAGGGCAGCGATAATATTATATCCAATGGCTCAGGAATAGCTGTTGCAGACGGACAATGCATGATTATCGTCGAGCAGGGTAAGGTCGTTGAAGTTTGTGCGGAACCCGGTCAGTTTACATATGACAGCTCAACAGAACCCAGCATCTTCTCGGGTAAGCTCGGTGATTCAATTAAAGATACTTTTAAGCTTATCGGCAAAAGATTTACATACGGCGGCGATACCGGTAAAGACCAAAGAGTTTATTATTTCAATATGAAAGAAATAATGGACAACAAGTTTGGTACGGCAAATCCGTTTATGTTTGAAGTTGTAAACAAAAGAATCGGTATGAGCCGCACGGTTCAGGTAAGATGTAACGGTCTCTATTCATATAAAATTACTGACCCCATTCTTTTCTATACTCAGATTGCTGGAAATGTCAGTGATGAATTCAGACGTGAAGAAATTGATATGCAGCTTAAAACAGAGTTTATCTCTGCGCTTCAGCCTGCATTTGCAAGATTGACAGAGCTTGAGCTTCGTCCTGCACAGATTCCCGCGCACACAACGGAGCTTAAAGACGCAATGAATGCTGCACTTAAAGTTGAGTGGACAGACAGAAGAGGTATTTCCGTTGAATCAATTGCACTTAATCCGATTACCCTCACAGAAGAGGATATGAAGAAAATCAATCAGATGGAAGATGCCGCAACAATGGGCAGCAATCCGTTTATGATGGCAGGCAGAATGACAGATGCACAGGCTAATGCAATGGAAGCAGCTGCAAACAATGAAGCAGGTGCAATGACAGGCTTCATGGGAATGGGTATGGCAATGAATGCAAACGGAGGATTTAATGCGGCGCAGATGTATAACGCAGGTGTTCAGCAGCAACAGCAAATGGCAAAGCAGCAGACTCAGACTGCAAACGGTTGGAAGTGTGCTTGCGGTGCAACTGTAAGCGGTAATTTCTGCACAGAATGCGGTGCTAAAAAGCCTGAAGATGAAGGCTGGACCTGCTCCTGCGGTGCTGTAAACAAAGGTAAATTCTGTCCAAACTGCGGTGCAAAGAAACCCGAGGGCGCACCTCTCTATCAGTGTGACAAATGCGGATGGAAACCTGAAGACCCCAAGAATCCGCCAAAGTTCTGCCCTGAATGCGGTGACAGATTCGACAGTAACGACATTCAATAATAATTCAATGCCCTCTGAGAAATCTCAGAGGGTTTATTGACATTTGTTGATTTAGTGTTATACTTGTTTTATTCTATTTCAGGGAGAAAGAAATGAAAAGCAGATATTCTTTGGATATGACAAGCGGACCGTTTTTGAAGAAAATAATGATATTTTCCGTTCCGCTGATACTTACAGGTATTTTACAGCTTGCGTATAATACTGCCGATGTTATTGTTGTAGGCAGATTTGTCGGAAAGGAAGCGCTTGCAGCTGTCGGTTCAACAGGCTCGCTTGTGAATTTGTTTCTTAATGTTTTTCTCGGTCTTTCCATGGGGTCGGGAGTTATGGTTGCTCGTCATATAGGCGCAAGAGATGACAGAAGAGTGTCCGAAAGCGTTCATACATCAATGCTGCTGAGCGTTATATGCGGTTTATTAATTGGGCTTATCGGGTTTTTCTTTTCAGGTAATATGCTGAAACTTATGAAAGTGCCCGATGATGTACTTGATTTGGCAACGCTCTATCTTAAGGTTTATTTTATAGGCTCACCGGGACTTCTTGCATATAATTTCGGCGCATCTGTTGTAAGATCAACCGGTGATACAAAAAGACCTCTTTTTATTCTCGGTGTGTCGGGTCTTGTTAATGTTGTTTTGAATGTTGTATTAATTGTTGTTTTTAAATTTGGTGTGGAAGGTGTAGCAATCGCTACGGTTGTTTCTCAATATTTATCTGCAATAATGATAACTGTATATCTTTTAAGAATAAATAATTCCTGCAGATTGAATATCAGGAATATACATATTGATAAAACTGAACTTATACAGATTCTGAAACTCGGACTCCCTGCGGGAATCCAAAGTTCGCTTTTTTCAATTTCAAATGTAATAATTCAATCCTCGGTTAATTCTTTCGGTTCGGTTGCAATGGCAGGAATTGCTGCGGGTTCAAATTATGATTCGTATATTTACACGGGAACAAATGCAGTTGCGCAAACGACGATGACTTTCACATCCCAGAATATCGGTGCGAAAAAGGTTGAAAACATCGGTAAGGTATTCCGTTATTGTATTTTTTTTGCGTTATCAATCGGAGTTGTTTTCGGATTTGCAGGAACTGTTTTCAGTGATGAGATTGTCGGATTTTTCTCCGATGATGCGGGTGTTATTCAAATTGGTGCAGAAAGAATGCGCCTTGTTCTGCCTTTCTATTTCTTCTGTTCGCTGATGGACGTTGCTGCAAGTCAGATAAGAGGAATGGGGAAATCGGTTGAACCTATGATTGTATCTTTGATTGGTGCTTGCGGTATCAGAGTTTTCTGGGTGTTTTTCATTCTTCCGCTTGATAAAACGCTTATTAATCTTTATTGGTCTTATCCTGTTTCATGGATGATAACATTTTTTGCTCAGTTTATTATGTACTTTATTTTAAAACGAAAAATTATTAAAAATAATAATATATGAACAAAACGGCTTACCGTAAGGTAAGCCGTTTTGCTGTTATCTTAATATTTTTTCACCGTCAAATACGATTATACCGAAAGCACCGCCTGCACCGTTGCCTGCAAGAAGCCAATCAGCATAGGCGTTCTGCAAAGAGTTGTTTCTCGGAAGCTTGTCGAGAGGCAAGTCGGAATCTTTGCCGAATACTCTCCATCCGTTTGAGAAATCTTCGCTTTCATGTGATTCAATGATTTCAAAATCGTCCATGAATCTGAGAATATTCAGGTGTGAGGGGAGAAATTCTCTGTGTTTGGGATAAAGAAGCCATGAACTGCAGCCGAAAATTACTTTTCCGTCAGTAAATTCATCTTTGAATGCTGCATAAGCTTTTTTATATGAATCAAATCTTACGTCATCTGTAAGCGAAACGCCTGATGAAGGAATGTGAAAGTTAACATATTTATCGCCGCTTTTGATTTCAATTCCGCATGAAGTTGTGAAATCTTTATCGAATTCACGCATTTCATACTGGAATCTGCCGTAAGCAAAACGGGTCATGTCATGGAAACCGTTATACCAGTCTGCAACAAAAATTCCGGGCACTTCTTCGCAGTCCATGCATTCTTTGAGTTTATATTTGATGTCTGCCATGGTATCCCAATAGATTTCTTTATCAATTCCCGCCTCTTCATATCTGGGTTCAAGAATTTCTGCACAATGGATAAGAAAAACGCAGTGAAGAGAGTAAACGTTGATGTCATTTTCTTCGGCAAGCTTGGTTAAAGCGTTGAGCGAAGGTCTGATTTCTTCGTTTGCAACGGGATACATATATTCATTGAGAATATCATCGTATTTTTTACCGAAGGCTTCCTCTGAATCAAGCTTCTGTGATATTGCGTTAAAGCAATCTTTTGCTTCCAGAGGAAAATCAAATCTTTCCATGAAGCTTATAAAATAATTACTGTTATGTATCATGTTAATCACCTCATTTTTTATAATCTTATCATAAATAAAAATATTTAACAATATAATTATATAAAATTTTTGGAAAAAGTTTGCATTATGTGATTATATTTGTTAGAATATAAAAAAATAAATCTGAGGTGCAAAAATATGGTTGGAATTATTAAAACATTTGTTTCAATTTTAATGGCAATTCTTAATTTCTTCACATCGTTGTTTTTCGGTAATTTCACCGCTGATTTCAAACCGATTAATTCCGATGAATGCAGACTTAATTGCTCCGTTATTTCTGATATACATATGGATAAAACCGTTCTTCGTTCCTTCATGCTCGAATTCGGTCTTCATGATATGGAAAATGCAGATGAAAAAATAGACCTTCTTATTTGCTCCGGTGATCTTACTGACCACGGCGAAAAAGAAGAGTGGGAAATGCTTGCAAAAACATTTTCAAAATACAGTCCCGCAAAAGAAATCATCCTTGCCCAAGGAAACCACGATACATGGACAGAAGATGAAGGTTACAACCTTGCAAAGGATTATTTCATTGATTACACCAATGATATTACCGGAAGAAGCAATGAGCATGAATATTTTTCAACAAAAGTAAACGGTTATACATTCATTGTGCTTGCGAGCGAAGATGACAGAACATCTATGTATATGAGCGATGAACAGCTTGACTGGCTTGCAGATGAAATGGAAAAGGCATCGCAGAACGGACTCCCTATTTTTGTTGTGTCGCATTGGCCTATCAACCAGACTCACGGTCTTCCCGAAACATGGGGCGATGAAGATATGGAACCTGATGACGGCGGTATCGGCGATCAGTCTGCGGCGGTTGAAGCAATCCTCAAAAAGTATAAAAATGTATTTATGATTACAGGTCATCTTCATAACGGATTTGCAAATGAAGACCAGGAAAGTGTTTATCATTATGCAAGTGTTGAATCTGACGGCTCGTTCCACAGCATAAATGTTCCTTGCTATATGTATATGACAATAAGAGGCAGGGTTGCAAACGGCACGGGATATCAGCTTGAGGTTTATGATGACAGAGTTGAAATCCGCCCCAGAAGCTTCTCGGCAAGTGTGTGGTATACGGATTATAATGTAACAATTCCTCTTGTATAAAAAGTTTTCCTCCCGTGAAAATGTGCTCACGGGAGGAATTTTTATTTTACTGTTATGTTATGGATGTTTTTATCGGAAATTGAAATAGATATTTCGAGCGTACCCTTAAATCTTTCGGTGAACGGAATTTCTTTTCCGTCAAGATAAACTTTATACTCTTTGTTTTCATCATCGTTCATCGTTGAAATAACGGTGAATTTTTCTTTTTCTCCGAAATATGTAATATCGGCGGAAAGAGATTTTTTATCTTCGCTGAATTCATATTTATCAACCCATGTATCCAAACCTGTGTTGAAAGTTCCGGCTTTGTAATATGCGTCTGCCCACATTGTAATGGGAGTTGAGAGACCGCCGAAATTATGGAACCAACCGCCTCTGCCCGTTACAACATTAACCATTTCAAATGTATAGTATGAGTAGTCGACTTCTCTTTTCCAGATATCCAGAGCGAGTTGTGCAATTTTGTATGCAAAGTCGTTTTCACCGATATCAAGCATGGATTTCCAGATAAACCATTGATGGGGAAACCATACATTTCCGTTCCAATAGCCGTTCACCATGAAGTATCCTGCGCTCATATCAACGGCACTTATACCGTAAGGGGAGAGCATTTCTTTCTCGTTCTTCATGTGGCCGAGGATTGCATTTTGCTGTTCTTCGTTGCAAACGCCTGCAATAAAGGGATAAATACCGTCAAGACCTTTGTTAAGGTTTTCTCCGTCTTCTGCAAGCATAAATCCCGTGGGATTGTATTCTTTGTCGTGGAGAACATAGCTGTAATAACCACTTTCTTTATCCCATGAATATTTATTGAGTGAATCGGTTAATCTTGCAATGTCATCCGAATAGTTTTTGATATCTTCGGAAAGACCAATTTTTTCAGCAACCATTCTGAGAATTTTACCGCATCTGATTAATTGAGATGTTGATATAACAGGCGCGGCAGTATCTCTGATGTTTCTGTCCATCATAGCAACCTGAGCAGGGTAATCATCCATACCGCTTGATGAATAGAAATAGTCGTAGGTGGTTGTAAGACCGCTTTTGAATTTAGCGGTTGTTGAACCTCTTATCTTCCCTGCAAGAAAATCATAATAAAGTTTTACTCTCGGATATAATGCGATAAGGTCAGATTTGTCATTGTTTCTTTTAAGAAGCTCAAGCCATTGATACATCTGAACTGGAACGGGTGACCCGTGATGAAGGAATGCATAATCAGGGTTGCTTTCGTCGCTGAGATATGTATCAAGGCTGTATCTTGAAAATCTTTCCGAATAGTCAATCAGACCAAGTCCGATGAAGCCTGAATCCCATGTGTAAAGGCAGTCCCAGCGTTTTCCGGGTGTGTGATGAATAATATATTCTCCGTGCTTATAAATCGGATATACAGCGTTGGTTAAAACTGTTGCCTTAAGAATATCGTTGCTGAGTTCATACTTTTTACCGCTTTTATTCAGGTTTGTTGAAGGTGCTTCTTTGAGACGCTCTAAATACAGATTTTCGTATTCATCGGCGGTTTTATATTCTGTGTTGCCCTTGGAAATAACAGCATACTCAACATGATTATTATTGGGGTTTACGAAAATTGTGTGAACAATTGCATTTGAAAAGAAACCGTCATCGCTGTGTTTCCTTGAGAATGCACCTGTGAAGCTTTCGGTAACATCGTCGAAAGACGGGTCGGAGTTTGAAAGTCTTGCACTCATGCAGTCTTCAAGCGCGCCTGTTTCGATCTGACGAAAACGAGTGTTATCATTGAATGTGCGGAGGAAAAATTCTCCGTCAATGTCATTGTATCTGCATGATGAAAGGTAACCTTTTTCACATTTTAAAGTTTTTATTTCGGGTGTGAAATCATATGCGGTCATGTCTGCTTTTATGTTTTCAAAATCTTCTTTTTCACATATACAGAAAAAGTCAAATTCTATTCCGCCTGTTCCGATTGCACTGAGATTTATATTATAATCTTCAGCTTTAATATGTCCGATATCAAAGCTGGCGATTTTGAGTTCATCCGTCGGCTCAAAATCAAAACGGTTGGTTTCGTTCATGATGAAAGATGAAACTGTATCACCGGTTGTAACATTAACACCGACCATTTTGCCTTGCTCATATTTAATACCGGATGTTCTGTATCTGACAGCGAGAACAGCATTTTTAAACTCATGGCTGTTTTTTATTGTTATACTTAAATTATCTCCTTTTTCACATCCGAAGGGTGGAAGATAACGGTGAGGCATATGCCATTTGCCTGCTCTGTCGCCCAGACCGAAGCCGTCAACAAACTTGCTGTCTGCAAATTCACCCTTTTTATATCCGTCGGCATTTTCTTCGTCCCAAGGTCTTTTAACTGCATAATTATAGCTGTTGTATTCAATCGCCTTTTTGTAAGCGCATTTTGAGGGCAATGTAAGCTTGCAGTATGACGGTGTGGGATACTCGATTGATTTGAAGAAATTGATTACGCAGTTTTGCATAATTTCCGAATTATTAACAATCTCTGTGCGTACTAAAATGCTTTCGTCATCAATTCTTACATATGAAACTTCCGCATAAACCTTATCTTTCCATTCAAGGTCATATCTGTATGTGAAAAGTGAATAATCGGGACTGCATCTCCACGGATGGCATCCGGAAGGAAGAGTCGTGTTTGGAAGTTTTATTTCACCGCCGAAAATTGCAGGCGCAACCGTCACGTCAAAACGGACACCCTTAGCAAAAGCATGGTCTGCAATACGGGAAACACCCATGTATTTCTTGCCGTAAGGTCCCCACGCAGGAAAGCATTTTGAATAATACATTTAAATCATCCTTTTAATTTGTTGTATAGTCCTTAAACAGGATTCTTAATTCTGCACCTACAACTGAAAATTCATTCCATAAACCTGTTCTTGAGTCACAAGTCAGAACGAAATCTCCGTAATCCGTAATACCTTTATAGATTACAGTTCCGTCATCGGCGAGAGTTTTAGAAACAATTCCACCATCAATGTCTTTCAGTGAATTTATGAGTATTCCGCCGAATTCGCTCTGCGGGAATCTCTTCATATCTGTTTCGAAAGTAAGACCGTCATATGTAACGGTGCAGATGTCATTTTCGTAAATAAGATTAAGCGGTCTCATTATTTCAGGGGAGAGCATTTGCAGTTCGTATTTCTGTGAAGAATGCTTTATAAGTTTTGCGTTCATTTCCGTGTTTTTGAATGTTACATCAAGAATTACGGAATTAAAAGACGGGGGAGTGAAGTTTTCTTTTTGAGGGCTATTGTCTTTATTACATCCCGATATGAATAATACAATCACAATAACGAGGGAAACACAAAACTTTTTCAATTTATCACCTGCTATTCAAATTTTGAAAAAAGCTCAGGCAAATGATTTAATACATCTGACGGTAACATCCCTCTCATTGATGTTTCATCCGCAACCATGTCAGCGCATAATCCGTGAAGATAAACCGCACAGACAGAAGCATCAAAAGGTGACATTCCCTGCGCAAGCAATGACACAGTCATTCCTGCAAGCAAATCACCGCTTCCGCCTCTCGCGAGTCCGGAGTTACCTGTTGTGTTGATATATATTTCGTTGCTGTCATGGCTGCAAACAATTGTATTTGATCCTTTGAGAACAACGGTTACTCCGTATTTCTTGGCAAATTCATAGGCTGTAACTATAGGATTCTCTATAATTTCACCAATACTTTTTCCGCAGATGCGGCTCATTTCTCCGGGGTGTGGTGTCAGAATAACGGGAGCCTGAGCATCTTTCAATATATCTATATTAGTGCTCAGGGCATTTATTCCGTCTGCATCAATAATCATAGGTTTATTTATTTCTTTGATTAACGAATGAACAAGCAATGTTGTGTCTTTGTTGAATCCTAAACCGCATCCGATAAGAACAGCACTTGCTCTTTTAACTGCTTCCGAAATTCCTGCTTTTGCTGAAAAAGCAAATGTTCCTTCGAAATTTGATTCAAGCGGAAGAAGAAGGGGCTCAACAAGCTTCGGGGCAATTGCGGCGTAAGCGCTTTGAGGAAATGCAGCAGTAACAAGTCCGACACCGCATCTTAATGCACCGCTGACAGCAAGATATGCTGCACCTGTCATTCTCATGCTTCCGCAGACGCAGAGTGCATGCCCGTAAGTTCCTTTGTTTGAAACCGGTTTTCTTTTCGGAAGCATATCTCTGATGTCCTGTGCATTGAGAGAAAAACAGGTAACGCTGTCAATATTTCTGAAATCCTCTTTTGTTATTCCAATGTCAGCGATAACTGTTCTTCCGCAATATTTGTTACACGGCTTCATAATATGTATTGGTTTGTATGCCGAAATTGCAATGGTTGTGTCTGCTTTGAAAACTGCACCTTTAACGGATGCTGCATCGCAGTCAGCACCCGCGGGAACATCAATGGAAACAAGCGTTCCCTTTGCTGCGTTAACAGCTTGAGCAAGAACGCTTAAAGAATGATTGAGCGAACCTGAAAAACCTGTTCCGAAAATCGCTTCAACTATTATTTCCGCATTCTCTATATAAGATTTCAGGACCGTGAGATTGTTATCATAATTTAATATTTCAATCCCTGTTGCCTCAACAAGAGAATACATATCAATTGCATCCGATGCTTTTGGCTCTCCGCAAGCGAGCATAACAGTAACATCGCAGCCGTATTCCCACATCTTTCTTGCGATTACAAAGCCGTCACCGCCGTTTTTGCCTTTACCGCATATAACAAGGATTTTTTTTGAGTTATCCTTACTGATGCAAAAGTGGTTTTTTATTATTTTAGCACAAGCCTGACCTGCATTTTCCATAAGCTGAGGAAAAGATATTCCTCTTTTTACGGCGTTGCATTCCGCCTGAAACATCTGATTGCTTGTAACAACAAACATATTAGCACCTCGGTTTATGTTATAAATTTATTTTACCATATGAAATATTTGTTTAAAAGTATATTTTTAAAAATTTTTTTTATTTTTTATTGATACTGTTAATTTATAATGATATAATCTATATTAAATAACTGTGTTTGTTGGTTATTTCGTAATTTAATGCAAAAGGACGTGTTTAAAATGAACAATTATGAATACTGGCTTACGTTTGACGAGGAAACCAAAAAAGAACTTGAAAGCATCACAGACAAAGCCGAGCTTGAGGACAGATTCTATAAGGAACTCGAATTCGGCACAGGCGGTCTCCGCGGCATTATGGGTGCAGGTGCAAACAGAATGAATAAATACACTGTTTCAAAAGCTACCAAAGGTCTTGCCGATTATCTTAATGATGAATTTGACGGTGAAAAGTCTGTTGCAATCGCTTTTGATTCAAGAAATAATTCAGCTGATTTTGCTAAGACTGCGGCAGGTGTTCTTTGTGCAGCTGGAATAAAAGTATTTCTCTTTGAAACCCTTATGCCTACACCCGTTCTTTCTTTTGCCGTGAGGTATCATAACTGCACTGCAGGTATTGTTATTACTGCAAGCCACAATCCCAAGGAATATAACGGATATAAGGTGTATGATTCAAAGGGCTGCCAGCTTGTTCCCCAGTATGCTGATAAGGTTATTGCTTATGTTAATGCCGTTACAGATCTTAAGAACATTCCTTCTGTTTCACTTGATGAAGCGAAGCGAAACGGAATGCTTGTTATTATTGGCAATGATACTCTTGATGCATTCCTTGCAGAAGTAAAAAAGCATAGCCTTTATGATGAAAAATCAGACCTTAAGATTGTTTACACAGCGCTTCACGGCACGGGCAATATTCCCGTTCGCCGTATTCTTGAAGGAAAGAATGTTTCAATCGTAAAAGAACAGGAGCTTCCCGACGGAAACTTCTCAACCGTTCGCTCACCCAACCCCGAGGAAAAAGATGCTCTTACACTTGCTCTTAAGCAGGCAGAAGCAGAAGGTGCTGATATTGTTATCGGTACAGACCCCGACTGCGACAGAATTGGTGTCGGCGTTCTTCATAACGGTGCATATTCTTTGCTTACCGGCAATCAGACAGGCGCTCTTCTTGTTGATTTTGTTCTTAAGTTCAAGAAAGATTCAATGCCAGCAAATGCTGCTGTTGTCAAAACGATTGTAACAAGCGGTCTCGGTGCGGCTATTGCTGAAAAATGCGGTGCAAAGTCAGTTCAGACTCTCACGGGCTTTAAGTATATCGGTGAGAAAATCTGCCTGTGGGAAGAAAGCGAGGAATACACATTCCTCTTCGGTTATGAAGAAAGCTACGGTTATCTTGCAGGAACACACGCAAGAGATAAGGATGCTGTTTCTTCTGCAATGCTTATTGCTGAAATGGCTTCTTATTACAAGAACAAAGGAATGACACTTGTTGATGCAATGAATGCCATATATGATGAATACGGCTACTATTTCGATTGCCTTGAAACAATTGTACTTAAGGGTAAAGAAGGTGCAGAAAAGATTCAGAATGCCATGAAGGACCTTCGTGAAACAGGTAATACATTATTTGATGATCTTGATGTTCTTCTTGATTATTCAAAAGGCATAGATGATCTTCCCAAAGAAAATGTTCTTCGTTTTGATTTCAAAGACGGTTCATGGACTGCAGTAAGACCTTCGGGCACAGAACCTAAGCTGAAGATTTATTTCTCAGTAAAGGGAGAAGGCAAAGAATCTGCCGAAAAGAGAAAGGAATTTATTCATAATAAGCTTATTGAGATTATTATGAAATAATAAAAGAGAGGTAAAAATATGAAGAAGATTATTGCGATTATCTTGGCACTTGTTCTTTCGTGTTCATGTCTTTCAATTACAGTTTCGGCTGCGAAAGATCCTGCAATTTCAAATTTTGCTGTTGAATCCGTTGCAGAGTATGATGTAAAAGCCGGTAAAGGTGACGGTGCGGCTGTTAAGACCGACTGGTATGAAATTGACGGAACATATTATCTTTTTGTTCCTTCATCAATTGACCTTTCAAATGCAAAAATCAGCTTTGATGCCTCTGCCGATGTTTACGCAGGTTCAACAAAGCTTGTTAACGGGGAAACAACTGATGTTTTCAACGGAAAAAATGAAGTTGTTCTCAGCTGCGGCAATGAAACTTTTAAAGTAATCGTTATTAATGAATCAACGGTTGCTTCTGTATTCATTGAAACAGAATCCGGTAATCTTGATGCTGTTCATGCCGATAAAAATTATAAAGAAGAGGGCAAAATCACAATTATCAATACTGATTTGGTATCTGCCGAATACAACGGTGTTCTTGAATACATCAAGGGCAGAGGCAATTCAACATGGGGAATGGATAAGAAGCCTTATAACATTAAGCTTGATAAGAAGGCGGACCTTTTCGGAATGGGCAAAAGCAAGAAATGGAGTCTTATTGCAAACCACAGCGATGACTCACTTGCAAGAAATGTTGCTGCTTATTATGCTGCAAAAGAAGCGGGAATGCCTTATACACCGCTTTTCGTTCCCTGTGATGTTTATATAAACAATGAATACATGGGTGCATACATTCTTACAACAAGAGTTGAAGTTGATGAAACAAGAGTTGATATTGATAACCTTGATGATGTGAACGAAGAAATCTGCATTAAAGAGTACGGCGAAGACTTTGATATGGATACTCTTGCCAAAGGCGGTATTTACGGAAGATTTGCCGGTCTTCTTCAGGGTACTCAGAAATGGGTAGAAGTTCCCGCAACAGAGGACGAAGCTGAAACCGGCGGATATATTCTTGAAATGGAACTTGCCAACAGATATACAGATGAAATCAGCGGTTTTGTTACATCAAGAAATCAGCCGTTTATCATGAAATCTCCCGAATATGCATCGGAAGCACAGATTAAATATATTAATGACTATTATCAGAGATTTGAAGATGCTGTATTCTCCGAATCGGGTAAAAACAGCGAGGGAGAAGATTATAAAGAACTTGCTGACATGAATTCTCTTGCTAAGTTTTACGCAATCAACGAATGGACTTCCAATCAGGACTGCGGTCTTACAAGTACCTATTTCTATAAGCCTGCAGGCGATAAGCTTTATGCAGGTCCTGTGTGGGATTTCGACATTTGTTTCGCAAATAATGACAGCGGCAGATTCGGCTGTGATTACACTAATCCCAAAGAATTTACCGTTTGCTTCGGCAGACAGTACAGAAACACCTTCTTCGGCAAATATGACGTTGACGAAGTTCCTCATATTTACAATGAGCTTTGCAAAAAGCAGGAATTTGTTTCGGAAGTTAAAAAGGTATGGGATTCTGAGGTTAAAGCTGCGGTTGATAATACAAACTCTATGCTTTCGACATATGCAGAAGCAAACATGGGTTCAGCCGTAATGAATGCAATCCGCTGGAATATTTTCGGAACATACGATGTTGCCGCAATCAAAACTGCTTATGCAAAAGCGGTCAACGATATTTATACTTTCTCAACTGTAAGAGCTCAGTTCCTTACCGAGAATTTAGGAACTGTTCAGGTTCAGAATGTTGAAACAAACTTCTTCCTTGCTGGTCTCAAGAAAATCGGTACAGGCATGAATAATCTTTTTGAAAAGCTTATCGTTGCCTTCGGTCTTGAAAATATGACATTCTAAAAACGATAACCCCGACAGTTCATTCTGTCGGGGTTTACTGTTGTTAGGAATTAAGAATCGGGAAACCGTTTGAGTCCCATTTGACTTTTCTTATTCTTGCGCTTCTGCAAGGGTCATAAAGGGGGGCGTTATCGGAATATCCGCATTTACCGGTGAAACACACTTCATCTCTTGAATGATAAACAAAAAACCAATCACCGTTTTCATCTTTAACAAATGAATTATGACCGGGACCGTATTCTCCGTCAAGGTCTTCAGATGTAAGAATAGGTTTGTCAAGCTTTATCCAGCTGTTTATATCTGTTAAATCATCATTGATATCTGCATACATAAGCCCCAAACAATATTCGGGACCTGTTGCTGATGCGGAGAAAGCAAGAAAAATTCTTTCATCGTGAATCATTGCGGCAGGACCTTCATTGACGGGGATATTAACTCTTTCCCAATCATATTCGGGTTTTGTTAACAGAACGGCTTTACACGTTGTTTTCCACGGTTCATCGGGATTTATAGTTGCAAGGTAAACATTTGAGTTTCCGCCGTTTTGTGCCCATGAAACATAATGTTTTCCGTTACATACAAAGTGAGTCATATCTAGTGAGAATCCTCTGAACGAAAAATTATCACCTTCACAAGCTTTGAATTTTCCTATGTCATTCCAAGTGTTATTATAAGGGTCTTTACCCGAACACGTGATTATATGGCAGTCAATATCCCAAACATTGTTGCCGCTTCCGCTTGCGGCAAAAAGAACATACCATTTACCGTTTATTTCATGGATTTCAGGTGCCCATATGAAACGGAAAGCTGTGTCCGACTCTTTTTCGTGCCAGATAATTTTTTCCTCTGCATCAGCAAGGTCGGCAATTCTTTTTGCACGTCTGAGAATAATTCTGTCATATCCCTCAGAATCCTTTTCACCGTACATCGGATAGGAAGCGGTGAAATAATAATATCCGTCACTGCCTTTTGTTATAAACGGGTCGGCTCTGTCCTTAATAAAGATATCGGTTTTAACGCTCATTAAATCAATCCTTATATGAGTTTTAAGAACATTTCAAGAATTCTCTTTGCGCAAAGCTCAAGGTCAGCTCTTGTGAGCTCGCCCTTATCATAAGCTGCTTTGAGGTCTTCGGGATATCCGCAATGCATCTTCATATCGTTGCCGGCTTTAACCTCGAGAACGGGATTGTTTTTTACACCCCAGTCTGTCACAACCATGCCCTTGAATCCCCATTCATTTCTGAGAATACAAGTAAGAAGCTCATAGCTTTCTGATGTATGCTGACCGTTGATTCTGTTATAGGATGACATAACAGTCCACGGATCGGCTTCTTTTACTGTTATTTCAAAGCCTTTAAGATATATTTCACGAAGAGCTCTTTCGGAAATTCTTGCATCAATATCATAACGGTTTGCTTCTTTGTTGTTACAAGCAAAATGTTTTATTGACACAGCGGCTTTTTGTGACTGAATACCTCTTACAGCCGCTGATGCGGATTTGCCTGCAACGAGCGGGTCTTCAGAATAATATTCAAAGTTTCTGCCGCAAAGAGGGTCTCTGTGAATGTTGAGTGCGGGTGCAAGCCATATTGCAAGATTATTTTCTCGAAGCTCTGCACCGCCTGCAGCACCTACTTCATAAAGCAGTTCTGGATCCCAGCAGCATGCGAGAAGAGTTGCGCAGGGCCATGCTGTTGTGGGGATTCCAGTTGAGGGTTCGAGTCTTAAGCCTGCAGGTCCGTCAGCGGTGGGGAAATAGGGGATGTCAAGTCTTTCAATACCGCCGAATGAACCTGTGTTGCAAACGCCCGTTGTTTTCTGACCGCCGACAATATACATAAGTTCATCAAGTGTGAACTGCGAAACAAATTCATCGAGAGTTATTTCTTCTCCGACTTTATCAAATTTAACAAGGCTTTCGGGCGTATTTGCATTTGTCGGTTTGTTTGTTCCGTAGTAATATTTTTCTTCGCAGACGGGTAATTCTTCAAAACTGCCGTCAGCAAGCATTCTCTTTTCAAGTCTGAACGGCTTGCACCAACTGTTGAGCTGTTCAACAACAGTGTTTTCAGAAACAACATATTCAAATTCAAGCTTTTTCAAATCTCTGACAGATGTACCGAGATAGAATTGATAATTTCCTTTTTCAAGCACGTAAGCGGATTTACTGATTTTTCCGAGGTCATCAAAGCTTGCCATATCTTTGACATCAAAACTCATTACAACAGTCTCAGATTCGCCGGGGGAGAGGAGTTTTGTTTTCTTGAAAGCGCAAAGCTCCTTTGAGGGTTTACCGAGCAATCCCTGAGGAGCGCTGTAATAAAGCTGAATTACTTCTTTGCCTGCAACATCTCCTGTGTTTCTGACTGTTGCAACAGCAACGATTTTACCTTCGTTCTCGATGCATACTCTGCCGCTGATTTCAAATGTTGTGTAGGAAAGACCGAAGCCGAAGGGGTAACGCACATGTTTTTTCGCACCGGGAATTGTTTCAAAATATCTGTAGCCTACATATATATCGTCGCTGTAATCAATCTTTTTGAAGCTTTCCCAGAATTCATCCTTGCAGGGATAATAATCATATGATTTAGTTATTGTATCTGCAAGCTTACCCGAGGGATTGACATCGCCGCAAAGAATATCGGCGATTGCTGCGCCGCCCTCCATGCCGCCCTGCCATGACATAAGAACAGCCTGAATTTTATCGTTTTCTGCGAAAAATTCGCAATCAATTGTTGCGCCCGAGTTAATTATAATAATAACCTTACCAAAACATTCTGCAGCTTTTGTGATGAGGTTTTTTTCAAGGTCGGATAGATAGTAGTCACCGCCCTGAGGTCTGCGGTCAACACCCTCAGCAGAGAAACGGCTGAGGGTTATAACGGCTGTATCTGCCCATTCTGCCGATGCTTTAATAAGTTCATCGGGCACTTCTGCTTCTTTTACATGCATGGCGGCAAATGTGTCATATGTCATGTCGTCGCGTTCTGTGCAGAATTCCATGTTGTTGACAATGTCCCATCTTGCGTTGATTTGCTCTTGGGTGAGAACATTGACGCTTTCTTTTTCGACATAATCTTTGTAAAACTCAACGAGAGGCATATATACGGAAACCTTACCTTCATGTTCCTTTTCTTTGAATCCCTCATAAATATTGCGTATGTACGGGCAATGCACGTCACCGCTTCCGCCGCCCCCTTTTATGTATTCAATGGTTGCTTTGCCGAAAAGAGCAACTTTTTCGCCTCTCGAAAAGGGGAGTGCGTTATTTTCATTTTTCAGAAGAACCATGCCGTCAGCGGCAGCTTTTCGTGAAAGTGAGATATGTTTTTTTGATGCTGTGACGCATCTTCCGTCTTCGCCGAGAGGAATACACGGCTGATATCTGAATCTTGCAAATTTATCCATAACTATCTCCTATCGTTAATTTTATCCATTATATAATAGATAATATTTAATCGTCAAGTAAATCATTAATGTTTTAAATTATCTGTGATATAATTTTCAAAAAATTTTGGGGAGTAAATATGACTGTTGAAGAAGCATTGAATAACCTTAATAAATCAAACTTCCGTTCATCTTTTTATCTGAGTTGTTCGGAGAAAAAGTATGTTAAAGAAAAAGGAATTGAAACAATTAGAAATCATGCAGAAGATTTTATCAGACAGAGAATTGCCCCTGCCGTAATTCCGAATGACGGGAAACAGACTCCGATGAGAGGTCATCCTGTTTTTAAGGCTCAGCACGCTTGTGCCTGCTGTTGCAGGGGATGCCTCAATAAATGGTATAAAGTGCCTTTCGGAGTAACCCTTAATGAAACTCAACAGACCAAAATAGTAAATCTTCTGATAGCATGGATTGAAAGGGAAATGTTGAAATAATTTTATAAAAATAATTTTTAAATAATTCTTGATTTTTCTAATTATTTATGATAATATATTCAAGTAAATTTATGGGGGCGTAGCTCAGCTGGGAGAGCGCTTGAATGGCATTCAAGAGGTCAAGAGTTCGATCCTCTCCGTCTCCACCAAGAAAAAATCCGAGGTATTGATACCTCGGATTTTTTAACACTATAAAACAAAAGTTTATTATTGTTTATGTAGGAGTTTGAATTATGTTATTTGGTTTGTTTGAGCGAAAGAAAAAATACTCTGAGATAGCGGAATTATCGGAAGATGCAAAACAATGGAACAAAATGTGGGATATGTGGTCTGACGGTGAAGTTGTTTCGCCTTATAATGAACTTATGAATTATCAGAGCGAAGTTAACAACGGCGGTCACGCTCAATATTTCATTAATACAGAAAATGTGAGCAATTTAACCGATGAAATATCAACGCTGAACAACATTCTTCCTGGTGTTTTAAAAGAAAATCTGAAAAATGCTTATCAAGCTCATTTGTTGTTGAAAGACGGTGAAACCAATGACGCTGCCGAAGCTGATATCAAAAAATGTGATGCAGTATTTTTTGCTAATGAAGAAATGATAAATGATATTCTGAATAATTATTGTAAAGAATTATAAATTTGTACGACGCTATAATGATTGACAAAGATTGTTGAAACTGATATAATATTTAACCATAAAATACGATATGAAAAAGGGGATTGGAATGCAAAACATTTTAGATGCTGTTTATTCGGATTTCAGCGCAAACGGATATTTGCTTGTAAGAATGGTTCTTGCCGGTTTCTGCGGTGTTGTAATCGGTTTTGAAAGAAGCAGACGTCAAAAGGATGCCGGTATAAGAACACATATGATTGTTGCTCTCGGTGCTGCACTTGCCATGATAGTTTCAAAATACGGATTTTTTGATTTGCTGCAGTTTGAAGGTCTTCGTGCCGATGCTTCCAGAATTGCTTCTAATGTTATTACAGGTGTCGGTTTCCTTGGCGCAGGCGTTATATTTGTTAAAGATGTTTCAATCAAAGGTCTTACAACCGCGGCGGGTATCTGGACAACGGCGAGTGTTGGTCTTGCTATCGGTGCGGGAATGTATACCGTTGCACTCGGAGCAACACTTCTCATGGTTCTTTTTCAGCTTGTTTTTCACAGATTTTTCACCAGACTCGAAAATACCGTTAATGAATTTACTGTTACAATTTCGGATAGTCTGAATGCCGTAAAGGATTTCAGAGCAATGCTCGAAAAGAATAAGATTCTTGTTGAAAACTGTAAAATGTCCAGAAACGATGATTCAACAATTACTCTTGATATTACAATAAAAAAAGCAAGAACAACTTCAATGGATGAAATTCTTCTCATCGCTGAACAAAACGAGCATATTATATCAGTTGAAATATAAAAAGCAGGGTTGCCTCACTTAAAAGTGAAGCAACCCTTTTATTATTTAGCAGTTCTTGCTTTTTTGTTTGAAGAGTCAGCTTTTGAGCTTCTTTCCATAAGAACAAGGATAAGACACCAGAATGCAGAAAGAAGTACGAAAAGAATGCACACAAGAATAGCGTTATCCATTGCAAATCTGAGAATTCCGCCGAGTGCAGGAATAAATCTGACAACTACGCCGAAGCTGGATGCACTTGGAAGAGTATAAGGATAACCTGATGATGAAACGGGTGTTACACTTAAAGATGCGTTATCTTCCGAATAAACGCTTACTGATGTAAGAACCTGAATGTCACATCCGGAAAGACCTGAAGCGGGTACGGAAATATAATCACCAGGTGTATATTCTGTAACATCGCATTTCTTTGAAATGATAAGGTCGCCTTCGGAAACTTCAAGATTTTCTATGTCGTGACTCATTGTGTTAAAGCATAAGCCGCCGATATCAGTTCCGCTGTTATCAAGGAAAATTGTTACAAAGCAACCGAGAATGAAAGTAACAACAGTAACGCAAAGCATAACAATTGAAATTATTTTGCCTGCCAAAACACCGCCGTTCTTTTTAGTTTTCTTGCTCTGGTCTTCAATCTTAGCTTCGCCGTAATTTGCATCGGAAAAATCAAGAATTTCTTCTTCGGTTTGTTCTTTTTCTGCCTTTGCACCCACAGGAACATAGGGCGAGGGTTTTTGACCGATTGGTACAAGAGGTCTGGGCTTTTTCTTTTCCGGTTCACCCATGGGCGAATAAATTGGATTATCCTGAACGGGAACTGCAACGGGTTTCTTGAAATAATGCTCACCGATTGTATCTTCCGGTTTTGGTTTATTTTCGGTTTTGCTTATTTCAGGTATAAGACTTGCAGGTTCTTTGTTGACGGGTTGATTCTGACCTCTTGTTGCCGAAACAAACTCAAGGTCAAGTTCATCAATGCTTTTAAGCTTGAATTGTTCCATATTATGTACTGCCTTTCAAATTATTTAATCAGACTGCGAAGAGCGGCGCTTTCGTTGGCAAGATTTTCAGCAAGCTTTGCGACTTTTTCAATGTTTTCGGCAAGTGCGGGATTTGCATTGGTTACTGCACCGCCAGCTTTTAATGCTTTATTTTCGTCTGAAAGAGAACGGCAGATTTTTTTAAGCTTTTCGTTGTTGGCTTCTGTTGCTTTTGCATATTCAAAAACCTTTTTATATTCTGCTTTGAGAACGGTTATGTACTGCTCAACCTGCTCGCAGTTATAACCGTTTTGTTCCTTCTGAAATAAATCTTTATTATCCATATTGGTTTTATCCTCCGTTAATAAATATTTCTTAATAAATATAACACATAAATATTAAAAATACAACAAAAAATTTCAAAATTATGAGCGAAAATAACAATGTTAACAAATTATGAAATTTCTGGAAGTGTATTGACAAATCTTAAATGACGAGATATATTATAGGTGTGATATCACGGATAGCACAGTTGCAACGATTTTATTCTCTAAAAGGAGGAATGCCGATGATAGTTGTTGATAAACAAAGCAGAATTCCCGTTTATGAACAAATCAAAAATCAGATAATAACTCTTATCAGGCTCGGGGTATATCCTGCCAATTCAAAGCTTCCGTCAATCAGAAGCATATCTGCCGATATATCCGTAAATGTCAATACGGTAAAAAAGGCGTTTGCGGAGCTTGAAATGAATGGCGTGATTTATTCTGTGCCGGGTACGGGATGTTTTGTCAGTGAACAGGCTTTGGGGGATGATAAACTGTTTGAAAAGACAAAGAGAGAAATATCCGATTCGGTTCAGACTGCAAAATCGCTCGGAATACCTCTTGAAGATTTGCTTGAACTTATTAAATCCGTATACAAGGAGGAGAGTTTATGATTGAAATCAGAAATGTCACCAAGAAATTCGGTGATTTTACGGCTATTGAAAATTTATCGCTTAAAGTCGATAAATCTTCGGTCTATGGATTAGTAGGTTATAACGGTGCAGGTAAAACCACACTTCTGAAGACCATAGCAGGCGTGTATAAAGCGGACGAGGGAGAAGTTTTAATAGACGGAGTAAATACATATGATTCGGCACAGGCAAAGAAAAAGATTTTCTTTGTGCCTGATGATATTTACTTTGAGGCATATTCAACAATTGCAAAAATGGCAAATTTCTACAGCGGATATTATGAAGATTTCAGTTATAACCTTCTTGACAAACTGTGTGATGTTTTCGGACTTGATAAAAATGCAAAGCTGAATTCTTTTTCAAAAGGAATGCAGCGTCAGGCAGAGCTTGTTCTCGGTCTTTCAACTAATCCCAAAATAATTTTGCTTGACGAAAGCTTTGACGGTCTTGACCCTGCAAAGCGCAATCTTATGAATAAAATGCTGATTGAATATTCGGCAGACAGAGAATGCAGCATTATTATTTCATCGCATAATCTTCATGAACTTACCGAAATTTGCGACCATATTGCTCTTATCAACGGCAAAAAGATTGTTATGGATTGTTGCGTTGACGATATAAGTGCAAGCAGATGCAAATTCAGGCTTGCCTTTGCCGAAGAAAAAACCGAAAAGGATTTTGAAAATTTAACTTACGGTAAATTCAAACAGGACGGTAAATTAATCACCCTTACAATGAAGGGTGACACAGACGAGAACGAAGAAAAGCTCAAAGCTTTGAATCCCATTCTTATTGAACGTTATCCGCTTACTCTTGAAGAAATATTCCTTGAAGAAATGGAGGGAACAGACTATGACTTCAGCGAAATCTTCGGCTAAGCCTTTCAGATTTACATTTTTCAGAACAATAAAGAAAAACTGGCATTTTCCCGCATTGATATGTGCTGTTGTATCTTTCCTGACTTTGATTTGCGGACTTTTCAATGAATGGATGATATATAACAATCATTCGTGGGAATTGGGAAAAAGCTTCAGAGAATGGATTTCACTTAATACTGTCTATATTCTCGGTGATGTCGGAATGAGAACCGAACTTTATATGGCACTTCTGATGGTTCTTGCCATGGCAACGGGAATCATGATATTCCGTTATATGTTCTCAAAAAAAGCAGTCAATGTTTATTACAGTCTCGGAATTTCAAGAACAAATATGTTCCTTGCAAAGTATTTTTCGGGTGCATTTCTTCTTGTCCTTGCGGTTATGATTCCGCTCGCAATTGATGTTATTGCCAACATCGCAATTTTCGGAAGCTGTAAAGAATTGTGGATTTCTGCTTTGTTTTATTTTCTTGGCGCAACTCTCTCGATTCTATTTGCATATACCGTTTCTGTCGCCGTTTGCTGCAGAGTCGGAACGATTATCGAAGCAATTATATACAGCGCCGTTTTCCTTGTTGCTCCGTTTATTCTCAGTTATATTGGCGAATTCTTTTTCCGCACCTTGCTCTACGGTTCGCCTCTTCACGAGAATGAATGGATTTACAGATGGAACCATTCCGAATACTACAGCACGAGCGAAAGCCATTATACCCAAACGGGTTTTGTATCTAACACCGTTCCGTTTGCGGATGTATTCTATTTCAGCGAACAGCTTTCAAAATCCGGTTCAAATATGATAAACCCCGATTTCATTTCGCTTATTCCTCTTGCATTTCTTGTTGTTGCTGTTGCTTTGATTGCGCTTGTAACATATAAAAAAAGAAAAACCGAAATTGCAGGATTTCTCGGTGCAGATGAGCTGACAAAAGGTCTTTCGGTATTTCTTATTGCATCATTTATATCCAGTTTTGTTTTTTTGGATCTGATTGAATATTCACCTGATATTGCTGTTTTCTGTTTATGTCTTACAGCGGTTATATTCCTCGTTGTTTATCTTTTCTTTGATATCATTACGGTTCATAATATTAAAAAAATCCTTGGAACAATGTGGAAATATCTTGTTCATCTGGGCGCTGTTGCGGTTTGCATTATCATTTTCTCAACGGGATTTTTCGGTTATTCATCGAGATTGCCTGACATAAAAGATGTTGAAAGTGTTTCCGTTTCAACAGGCACGGGCGATATCATGATGAATTATGATGAATTGACGGTTATGAAAAACAATGCAGGAGCATATGACCTTGCTGATTATTATCTGCTTGCAGGCATTTGCTATCAGGGCATTGTTGACGGAATTACCGATGCGGAAGATATTGAATATGTAATGGATATTCATAAAAAGTTTATTGAATGCAAAGGTCTTAAGGTTAACGATGAAACCCTTAATGCCGGCTATGGCAAGAGAGTTCTTCCTGTAAATATCAAAATTATTTATGAACTCAGAAACGGTGAAAGATTTGAAAGAATGTATCCCGTTGCAACAGATGAAATCATGCAGATGCTTTCTGAAGTAACGAAAACCGAAAGATACAAAGAGCTTGCGGTTAAAAATATTCAGAAGCCTGTTCCTAAAATGGAATACAGTGAAATATATGATGAATATTATTATAAATCAGAGCCTGTTTACAGTATTGACAGTGTGACTGTTGAAAGCGTTGCCCATGCAGTATCAACCGTTATGCCCTTCACTTTCAGAGGCGCACAGGTTTCGCTTGCATCACCGTTGTTATCAAATATTACTTATTTACCTCAGCTTAACGGTGATTCGGAATTAAAAGACAGTCTTCTCAATGCAATTTGCGCTGATATCGAAAACGATAATCTGCCTCTTAACTACAGAAGCGATGCTGATATTCTCGGCTATATCGTTTTCAATAAATTCAATCCCGATGATCAGAATAGCGGCTTCAATGATATCAGATATCAGGGCGGAACTCTGATTACTCCCGAAATGACAGAACCTGTTAAAATCAATGTTTTCGGCGGTGAATTTAAAGTTTTCTTCACAAACAGAGTCAGCGTTCCTGTTTATGCCGATATGTCAAACACAATCAATTTCCTAAAGATTAACGGACTTGAAAGTTATCTTGAAGAGGTTGTTGAGGTTTCAAAAATTCGCATATGGGTTCCCGATGAACAGTCGGTTGCGGATATAAACACATATGACGGCGCATCAATGCTCTGGTCGGGTTGGTGGTTCAATACCGATGAAACCTGCCTTCTTGTTCCCGGAAATTCTGTTTCCGTAACGGATAAAAATGAAATTGCAGATGTTGCAAAGGAATGCACCTTGATGTGTCTTGCTTGCTACGAAACAAACTACGCAGAGATAATTTTTGAGGATGGATCAAGAACATTTGCGGCAATTCCAATTAAATAATTCTTGATTGATTTTTATAACCGGGCCGGCATAATGTCGGCTCGGTTTTTAGTCACTTTAAATAAATTGTATACATATTTTAAATATTATTCGGGTTTAATGTTCTTGATTTTAAATGAGAAAACTGTTATAATACGTAAGATTTTGAAAAATATGATAGGATGTGATATTTATGGCTATGTCTGATTTGGGAATATTGCTCGGTGATGTTTCTCTTCTTGAAATTGAGCATTTCACCAAAAATCCGATGAAGGCACAGGAAAGCACCCTCAGAAAGATTATAAGACGAAACAAAAACTGCGAACTCGGAAAGAAACATAATTTTAAAGATATAAAAACAATTGAGGATTACCAGAAAAATGTTCCTCTTTCAACTTATGAAGACTATGTTCCTTATGTTGAAAGAATGGTTAATAATCGCGAAAAGAATCTTATGTTTTCCGGTCCTAACATCCGTTACTGCTCTTCATCGGGAAGCGTCGGAAAACCGAAGATTCTTCCAAAAGGTATAAAAGACCTCTGGAATATGCAGTGCATAGGTTTTTCGTGTACTGTTGCCACTTCGGCACATTATTTGAAAAAGTATAAGAATAAAAAGATGCCTGCTCAGATGGGTCCTCTTGTTCTTATTCTTACGGGACATCCTCTTGAAGACGGAAAAATGTGCAACGGTGCCGCACAGATTCCTCTTACATATCTTAAAACAATAACACCGTTTTTCTGCACATCACCCAATTCTCTTCTTTATCCTGAACATGAAGAGCTTATTGATACTTCTTATCTTCAGCTTCGATTTGCACTTGAGAACAGAAAGGTAAGCTATATCGGTTCTTTGGTTATAACTCTTGTTACAACCATGTTCGATTATCTTAAAGAAAACTGGGAAATGCTTTGCGATGATATTGAAAAGGGAATTATTAACCCGAATATCAAAATCACTCCGGAATTAAAAGAGGAATATGCAAAGAAATTCAAGCCCAATCCCGAAAGAGCCGCAGAGCTTCGCAGGGAGTTTGAAAAGGGCTTTGATGAACCTATTGCACCCAGAATCTGGCCCATGCTTACTTGGGCATATGGTATGGTTGGCTCAAATCTTAAGGTTTATGTTGAAAAACTCCGTAAGTATATCGGTGATGATGTACCCATTCACGGTATGGGATTTGCTGCTGCTGAAGGCTTTTTCGCTATGGCAACGAAGCTTGATTCACATGACGGTGTTCTTCTTCCTCATTGCCTTTTCTTTGAATTTTTACCTGTTGACGATGATGCTGATGATCCCGATGAAGATGTTAAGCCTCTGCTTATAAACCAGCTTGAGGTCGGAAAGAAGTATGAAATAGTTGTTTCTAACTTCTCGGGTCTTTACAGATACCGCATGGAAGACGTTGTTAAGGTTACGGGTATGCATAACAATACTCCTATGATTGAGTTCCTTTACAGACGCAATCTCGGCATGAACCTTGCAAATGAAAAAACAACAACAGAGATGGTTGACCTCGCTGCAAAGCAGACTGCCGAGGCGATGGGTAATGAATTTGTGGGACACAGCCTTTATGCCGATTATTCAACCAATCCTCCCCGTTACTGTATGCTTGCTGAGCCTGTTCATCCTGTATCTGAAGAAGACAGGCAGAAATATATTGATATTCTTGACGAAAAATTCAAGGATTTCAATGAAAAGTATTTCAAATACCGCCGCTGGGGCATGATTAACAGACCCGAAGTCCTTTTCCTTAAGGAAAAAACTTATTGGGATTACAGAGAGTATCTTCGTTCGCAAGGCAGAGTTCTCAATCAGATTAAACCCGTAACAATTATCAATTCCGAAGAAAGATGCGAATTTTTCTTCTCCCATGTTGCAACTGAAACTGAACTTCCCTATAAACCGAAGTCAGTAAAGTAATTGAGGTATATCATGAAAAAAATTATTTCATTTATTCTCGCTGCTGTCATATTATCAACTGCTGTTGTGTGTGTTCTTCCTTCAGCTATCGCTTCTGAAGACGGAACAACTACACCTATAGTTCATGTTGTTGGAACGGGAACACCCATTCTCCGTTATAATGAGGCTGGCGAGAGAGAAACTGTATATCCCTTGCAGATTCCCGATGGATATATTGAAGAAAAAGCAGAAATTTTTCTTCCCGTTTTTGCTGATGCTTTCTTTACTCAGGAATGGGATGAATTCTGCGATGTTCTTTATGAGTGTGTTTCGCCCATATTCAATCAGATGTCGCTTGATAAAAACGGAAATGTTTCAGACGGAAGCTTTGTTGACTGGGACTGGTCCAAAGAGGATCTCGCCAATCATAACGACGGTTTATACAGCGCAACGGAATTTAAATTCCATTACGATTGGCGTCTTGACCCGTTTGTGACAGCGGATACTCTTCATCAGTATATTGAAGATGTTATGGAAGCGACCGGGTCCGATAAGGTTGCGCTTTACGGACGCTGTCTCGGTTCAAACATGGTTGCCGCATATATGAAAAAATATGACGGTGAATATGTTTCTGAAGTTATTCACTATGCAAGTGCCGCTTACGGTGCTACACAATGCAGCAAAATGTTTACAGGAGAGCTTTTTCTCCATGCTGACGGTATCGAAAGATTTATCTATGATACTGACCTCGGACTGGAGGAGTATATAACAGACCTTGTTGAGTCGCTTGTGACTCTTATGAATAAAACATACGGTCTTGATATTGCTTGCTGGGCTGTAAATAATGTTGTTCAGGATATTTATCTTGATATTTTCCCGAGAATTGTCGGCGAAAGCTACGGCACGTTTCCTGCTTATTGGAGCATGGTAAGCCTTGAAGACTATGACCGCGCAATGGAAACTATGTTCTACGGTAAAGACGTTTCCGAATATGCTGAGCTGATATCAAAAATTGAGAACTATCATAACAATGTTCGTCTTACATTTGAAAGCGATGTCAAGGCTTTTGAAGAAAGAGGCATTGAGTTTTCAAATATTGTCAAATACGGTTATCAGAGCATTCCCGTTACCGAAAATTCAAATGAACTGTCTGACCAGCTTGTAACTGTCCGTGAAAGTTCTTTCGGTGCAACCGCGCTTGATGTCGGAAAAACCTTTGACGATGAATATATCCGTAGCGCTGTTACAAACAGCACGGCAAAATATATTTCACCGGATAAGCAGATTGATGCTTCAACCTGCCTTTCACCTGATAAAACATGGTTTGTAAAAAATCTAAAACATGCAGATTTCCCTGACTGCATTAATGGCCTGGTAAGTGACATAGTGAATAATGAAAACTTCAATATTTACTCTAACAGCGAATATCCTCAGTATCTTGTTTATAAAGATGATACGTCTGTCATTGTACCTATGACTGCTGAAAACATGAATACAACCGGACGTTGGGAAACTTTATATTTTGATTCGCTTATCAAATTCTTCAAAGCGATTTTCACTCTTGTTGAAAATAAACTTTCACAAGCATAATTCAACAGGCTGTCTCATTGTGAGGCAGCCTGATTTTTATATTTCACGTTTGATTTTTTCGATTATTCTTTTTTCAAGCCTTGAAATATAGCTTTGTGATATGCCGAGAGAATCAGCTACTTCTTTTTGAGTATATTCTTTTCCGCCTCCGATTCCGAATCTCATTGTCATTATCATTTTTTCTCTTTCTTCAAGTGATGATATGATTTTATATAATCTGCTTTTTTCGTCATCTTCTTCAAGTTCTCGGTAAACGTCTTCGGGTTCATTTCCCAAAACATCGGAAAGCAATAGTTCGTTTCCATCCCAATCAACATTCAAAGGTTCAAAATAAGATACCTCAGCTTTAAGAGAATTGGTTTTTCTTAGGTACATCAGAATTTCGTTTTCTATGCATCTGGAAGCATATGTAGCGAGTTTTATATTTTTTGAAATCCTGAATGTGTTTACCGCTTTAATTAGTCCTAAAGTTCCGATTGATATTAAATCTTCAATTGCTATTCCTGTATTTTCAAATTTTTTGGCTATATATACAACAAGTCGCAGGTTGTGAACAATAAGTTCTTCTCTTGCATCTTTATCTCCATTTTCATGTTTCAGTAATAAAATGTTTTCTTCTTCGACAGAAAGCGGGGCGGGAAGTGATTCCGGACCGTTTATATAGTCTACCTCAACTTCAAATAATTTGCATTTAATTTTATCAATAAATTTTCTCAATGATGCTATGAATTTTGTTGATTTTATATTCATGGTTTTCCTCCTTGAAATCATCTTTAGTTTTTATCTTGCAACAAATCAAAAAACGGTTGACCTATTAATGCTGAATAATTGCCCGAAATGATTTTTTTGTCTGTAATTCCGATAAAAATATTTTTAACAATTTTTGTGTTTCCGGAGATAATAATTTCTATACTGTCAGGCATAAAAGCCGGAAGGATGCTTTTTCCGCTTATTGTTGAAAATGGGATTAATCTGTAATTTTTCAGGTTTTCAAATTCCTCTTTATTTGTCAATTTGATAATTAAATCTTTTTCGGCAATTACAACGGGTTTTCCCGAAAAACAGTCGCAGAGTGTGTTGCCCGAGTCAAACAGGGCTTTACCTTTAACGGCTCTGCCTTTATATTTTATAGCTATATCATAAACGCATTTTGGCGGCGTTTTATTATTATTTATTTTGGTTATTACCCAAATTAATAAGTAACAAATTACCGATATTATAATTAAAGACAGAATATCAATATCAAAGTAAATTATTCCGTTGTTATATACTGATAAATTCGGAAACAGAAGGATGTTAATTGCAAGCATTATTCCGCTGAATATAAAATTTACCGATAAAAAAGCAAAAAAATGTTTTAAAAAATTTTTTAATGATTTTATTTCGGTTACAATTAAAATAATAATCGTTATGTAAATAAGTTTAGTAACAATATTAAAAATCGGATGTATCTTATTAATAAAAATTGTAAGAGAAAAAAGACTTCCGATAAATGAAGAAATAATTAATCTTATTGTTTTATAATTTTGTCCGGTTATCATTGACTCAGCTTTAAGCAATAAGTAGTTAATTATAAAGTTTAAAATAATCAGAATGTCCGCATAGACAACCGTTTTCATTCTATCACCCCTTAACATCTTTGATTATAGACATTATGACAATATAAAATTTGTCAATTCGGGGCATAAAAATAAATTTTCTATTGAATATTTAAATTACCGAGTATATAATATCGTCAGGAGGTCGATATAAATGAAAGGTTATCTTTTTGATACTCATATACACACAAAAGAGGCAAGTTCTTGCAGCAGAGTTTACGCTGAAGACATTGTAAAAAGATATAAAGAACTCGGATATAAAGGTCTTTGTATCACAGACCATGTCAGCGTTCATCAGTTTTCAAGACACGGCGAATCATATGAAGAACAGGTCGAAAAATATCTTTCAGGATACAGAGCTGCAAAGAAATTTGAGGATGAAAATTTTCACATAATTCTTGGAATGGAAATCCGTTTTCTTGAAAATGATAACGACTACCTTGTATACGGTTTTGATGAGGATTTTGTAAAAAAACATGACATGATTCATTTTAAGGACCCTGAGGAATTCAGACCTTTCGCAAATGAACATAATCTTATTGTTTTTCAGGCACATCCTTTCAGAACAGGAATGACTGTTGTTGACCGTGAATTTCTTGACGGTGTTGAAGTTTATAACGGTCACGGTGATCACAATTCAAGCAATGATGTTGCTTATAAATGGGCTGAAAAATACGCCCTCCGGAAACTTTCGGGCTCCGATTTCCACGGCAATCTTTCACTTGAACCCGGTGGTGTTTTCTTTGAAGAGTATCTTACCGATTCATATCAGGTAGCAGAAGCTTTGAGAAACAATAAATACAATTTGAAAATATTTGAAAAATAAAATTCAGGTGTGCATTGCTGTATAATGCACACCTGTTTATTAAAAAAATTGATTTTTCCCTTTTTCCAGTTTGCTTACAATTCTGTTCATTTCTTCTTTTGAACGGACAGAACGTGTAAGCTCAATGATTCTCTTCTTTTCTTCGTTGTTCAGATTTGAAAAATTATTCATGGCTTTGATATTTTTCGTCAGAGCCATGCCAAAACCTTGCGGAATGCCGTTTAAGTCATTCATATTAACACCTCAATTATATTGTGTCCGATTTTGTTTGTTTTATGATATATTTTATGTTTCCTTTGGGGTTGTTTTTGATTTTTGAATATGATATAATATTATAAATATATAGAGGTGATAAAATGAGATACAGAGTTTTGGGAAAAACAAATGTCGAAGTTTCCGCGCTCGGATTCGGATGCATGAGATTGCCCGTGCTTGATAATGATGTTATTGATGAATCCGAAGCAATAAGAATCATCCGAAAAGGCATTGACAGCGGAATTAATTATCTTGATACCGCTTTCGGATATCATAACGGGCAAAGTGAAGTCCTTGTCGGTAAAGCTCTTAAAGACGGTTACAGAAATAAAGCATATCTTGCAACAAAGCTTCCGTTGTGGAGTGTTAATTCGGAAGAAGATGTTGATAAGATTTTTAATGAACAGCTTTCTAAATTAGATACCGATTATATTGATTTTTATCTTCTCCATGCCGTCAATAATGAATCGTGGGAAACAAAGGTTCTGAAGTTCGATATTCTTCCGAAACTTGAAAAAAAGCTTGCGGAAGGGAAAATAAAGCACCTTGGTTTTTCGTTTCATGATGACCTCGATGTTTTTAAAAAGATAATTGATTCATATGACGGGTTTGAGTTTTGTCAGATTCAGTTTAACTACATTGATGTTGACTATCAGGCAGGTGTTGAAGGTCTTGAATATGCCGCGTCAAAAGGTCTCGGAGTTATTGTCATGGAGCCTCTTCTTGGCGGTAAGCTTGCAAATCCCAATGATAAAATTAAGGAAGTTCTTTCGGATAAGAAATCTCCCGTCGAGTGGGCGCTTGATTTTGTCTGGAACAGACCTGAGGTTGGAATGCTTCTGAGCGGAATGGGCAGCGAACAGATGGTTGATGATAATATCGGATATGCCGATAAATCAAATCCCGGTATGCTTTCCGAAGAAGAACTTGCAATGCTTTCAAAAGCGAAGCTTGTTTTTGATGAAATGAATCTTGTTCCTTGTACAGGATGCGAATACTGCATGCCTTGTCCCGAAGGTGTAAAAATTCCAGAAGTTTTTTCTGCATTTAATAAAATTACGGAAGGCGGCAGAAGGCTCGTTAAAGAAGTTTTTCCCGATATAGAAACAAACGCTTCTCTTTGCAAAAAGTGCGGAAAATGTGAAAATGCCTGTCCGCAGCATATTCCTGTTATAGAAATGCTTCGTAAAGTCAGAGATAAGTTTTGAGGTGATAATATGAAAATACTTTTTCAAGGTGATTCGATAACAGATGCAGGCAGAAACCGTTTGGATTATCATGATTTGGGTGCGGGATATCCTTTCTATGCCGCACGTTATATTAAAGAAGATAATCCTGATACCGAATTTGAATTCATAAATCTTGGTATCAGCGGAAACCAGACTGCTGATTTGGTCAACAGACTTCAAGCGGATTTTATCGACATACAGCCTGATATTGTTTCAATTCTTATTGGTGTCAACGATACGTGGCACAGGGCTGATAACAGAAAATGGCTCGGCAATGATATCTTTGAGTCTAATTACAGAAAAATCCTGACGGAGATAAAAGAAAAAACAAATGCAAAAATAATGATTCTTGAACCTTTTTTGCTTTTTGCACCCGAAAAGGAATATTTCAGAGTTGATCTTAATCCCAAGATTGATATTATAAGAAAACTTGCAAAAGAATTTGCGGATTTCTATATTCCCCTTGACGGTCTTTTTGCTTCTGCAAGTATCGGCGCTGATGATTTGCATTGGTCTGAAGACGGTGTACATCCGAATAAAAACGGTTCTGAATTTATCGGTGATGTTTATGCCAACGCAATTAATATTTTACTTGACGAGATGAAATAGAATGAAGACAATAAAAAACATATTCAATTACATTTTTGTTGACGGTTTATCGGGAATGGCTCTCGGTTTGTTTGCCACACTTATCATAGGTACGATTATTGAACAGATTGGCGGATTTATCAATAACAGTATCGGCACATATCTTATTGCCGTTGCTGCTGTTGCAAAGTCATTGACCGGAGCTGGTATCGGTGCCGGCATGGCTTTTAAATATAAATGTTCGCCGCTTGCGGGAGTTTCTGCCGCAGTTGCCGGAATGGTGGGTGCGTTTGCTCCGAAAATTATTGCTGGTTCGGTTTTGACCGAAAGCGGAATGTTGTATTCCGGTCCGGGAGATCCGCTTTGTGCTTTTATTGCAGCTTTTTTTGCTGTTCAGGCAGGTTTGCTTGTCGGCGGAAAAACAAAGCTTGATATTATTGTTACTCCCGCCGTTTCCATCATAACCGGATGTGCTGCAGGTTTATTTATCGGACCTCCTGTATCTAATGTTACAACATATATCGGCGAGGTAATTAATTGGGGTATGGAGCGTCAGCCCGTTGTTATGGGTATTGTTGTTTCTGTTGTTATGGGTATTTGCCTTACTCTTCCGATAAGTTCTGCCGCACTCGGAATAATTCTCGGACTTTCGGGTATTGCAGGCGGTGCAGCTGTTGTAGGATGCAGTGCAAATATGATTGGTTTTGCAGTTGCCAGCTATCGCGAGAATAAATTCGGTGGACTTGTTGCTCAGGGTATCGGCACTTCGATGCTTCAGATGCCTAACATTGTTAAACATCCTCAGATATGGATTCCGCCGATTGTTGCGAGTGCCGTTCTCGGTCCGATTTCGTCAGCTGTTCTCGGAATGACATGTCATGCTTCGGGTTCAGGAATGGGAACGTCAGGTCTTGTAGGTCAGTTCATGACTTACGCTTCAATGACTGAATCGGGAACTGATCCTGCAATTGTACTTGTTGAAATCGCTGTTATGCATTTCATTGCACCCGCATTAATTTCATTTGCCGTTTCCGAGTTTATGCGTAAGAAAAAGCTTATAAGCTTCGGTGATATGGAGCTTAAAAATATGGATTAAATTAACGGAGGTTAAGTTTTATGACAAAAAGAATTACCGCATTTATCCTTTCAATTGCCGTTCTCATGTCGGCATTCGCAATCCCTGCTTATGCAGCAACAGAAGTAACATCCGATTTCGAAAGAGGTTTTTATCGTTTTGTTGATAAACTTCTTGACGTAGTTGTCGGCGGAATAACAAATCTTATTGTTGAACCCCGCAGTTTTGTTGATAACGATGATTATGTTTCTGAGAACTTCTATGAAGGTCATAAACCTGAAGAGTTTTTGAACGCTCCCGCATCCGATGCCGTTTGGAAAGTCGGCTATGCAAACGCATCAATCAAAACAGGTAAGGAACTTGAAGAGGAGCATTATGTCGGTGGCAGCCTTGCAATAACAAAGAAGCTTGCCGATGAAGTAAGAGATGATCAGAAAATCAGAACCGTTGCAATTTCCGACGGAAGAGGAATCAGCATTTTTGCATCAATTGATACATTTGGTCTTGCAAACAATGAAGTGAAGGTTATCCGTGAGAAGTTCCAGGCTTATGCAGATACTATGGGCTGGGATATTACAAGCATCAATATTTCCGCACTCCATCAGCATAGCTGCGTTGACACATTCGGTCTTAACGGAGATATTATCGGAGCCCTTTTCACTTCTTCTTTCAGAAACCTTCTCGGTCTTGAGCTTCCCAGCGGAAAAAATACAGGTTTTATGGATAATCTTTATGAAGTATCAGTTCAGTCAATGATTGATGCTGTAAATGATATGCAGACAGGTAAACTTTACTTTGGTACAATTGATGCAACAGAGTATATCAGAGAAAAGCGTAAGCCTGAAGTTTTTGACAGCAACCTTAACAGAATCCGCTTTGTTCCCGATGCAGCCGGTGAAAAAGAAACATGGATTATCAACCTTCCCATTCACTGTGTCGGCAACGGCGCTGCAGGAACAATGGTTACAGGCGACTATCCTTATTTTATGGAAGAATATATTAATAAGAATGAAGATGCTAACTTTATGCTGATTCTTGGTGCTGAACTTGCAATTTCTTCCGAATATCCCGATGATCTTGTTGCTGATCCTTATTATCTGGATAAGTATCCCGATGACGAAGGTTATGCAAGAATGGCTGCTTACGGTTATCTTCTTGCCGAGCTTGCAAGCAATGTTTCAAACGATAAGGAAATAGCACCTATTCTTAATATCAGATACAAGGAAGTTATGGTCCCCGTTGATAATTCAATATTCAAGCTTGCTGCAAGAGGCGGTCTTCTTACTAATACTGTTGTTAAGAACGGACTCGGATATGAAACTCCCACCGAAGTAGGATACCTTGAACTTGGTAATGACCTTGCAATTGCAATTATTCCTGGTGAGCTTGCACCTGAAATTGCTTTCGGCGGTGCTGTTTCTGCTGAGGATTCATGGGACGGAACTGAATGGAACTATACTGCATTTGCAGATGCAACAGAAAGAAAGCTTCTTGTTTTTGGTATTACTAATGACCAGATAGGTTACATGCTTACAGATAATGACTGGCGTTCATATCTTACCGAAAATGAAGAAATCGTTTCAACAGGTCCCAAGGCAGGCGCTGTTATTACAGCAACATATCTCGATCTCTATAATGAAGTTAAATAATTATTAAAACTATAATTCGGCGGTGGTACTTTGAACAACAAAAGTTCAATTAAATATGCGCTTAAAGAAACCGATTTTATTCTGTTTTTGCTTTGTCTTTTTACGACGGCGTTTGGCGTATTGATGGTTCATAGTGCAACCCGTAATGAAGCAATTGCCGACGGAACAATTATCGGTCGTGACTGTCTTGTTATGATTTGTGCAGCATCTGTCGGTATAATTGCTTGTATTATAATATCGTTTCTGGATTATGATGCAATTGTCAGGCTTTGGCCTCTTGCAGGCGGTGTATGCTTTCTTCTTTTGCTTATTTTATTTCCTTTTGGAGAAGGCGCACCGGGAAGAGAAGAAGCGAGATGCTGGTTGAGAATAATAAATGTTGGCGGATTAGTTGTAAGATTTCAGCCGTCTGAATTGGCAAAAATCGGATTTTTGATTACTTTTACGGCTCATATTGAGGCAGTTAAAGATAATATTAATTCTTTGAAAAATATATTATTGCTCCTTGTTCATGCTATTGTCCCGATAGGAATTATCATCATTACCGATGACCTTGGATCTGCAATGGTTTTTGCATTTATATTTGTTGGTATGATGTTTGTATCCGGTGTTCAGCTTCGGTATTTTGCGGTTGCAATCGGCGGTGCTGTAGCGTTTGTTCCTTTGATATGGACAAAATTCCTTGCAAGTTTTCATAAATACAGAATTCTTGCAATATACTATCCTTCATCTCTCAGCGAAGATGTGTATGAGAAATACATTTATCAGCAACAAAGAGGTGTTAATGCAATCGGTTCGGGGCAGTTCTGGGGTGACGGTCTTTTTAAGGGTACTTATACTCAATCGGCAACGGGTGTACCTGTTAATGAAAGCGATATGGTTTTTACCGTCGTAGGTGAAGAACTTGGGTTCGTTGGCGCAGCCGGATTTCTGGCGGTTATGGTTTTTATAATTGTCAGAATTGTTGCAGTCGGTAAAATGTCTCGAAATCTTTCGGGAAGTTTGCTTTGTTTCGGCACAGCGTTTATGATTGGATCGCAAACAATTATTAATATCGGTATGTGTCTTAAACTGTTTCCGTGCATAGGTATCACACTTCCTTTTTTGAGTGCGGGAGGTTCATCTAATCTTTGTATTTATTTTGCAATCGGAATTGTAATGAGCGTTTATCGTTTTAACTGTAACCGTGATCCGATTAATTTCCGACTAACACATCTCAGCACACCATTCTCGGAAGCGTAAAAATAATTATTTTATACAGAAGCAATTTATGTTGCTTCTGTTTTTTTACAATATGTTGTCTTAATATTGTTTAACTTACTTGACAAATCACCAAATATAGTATAAAATCAAATATAATTATGTTTAATGGGTTAAAATGTTTGATTTATAAGATAATATATATGATTGGAGTGTATTAAAAGTGAGCGAAAACATTATTCAGTATGTTGCCGCTGCATCAAACGGTGATACCGATGCAATGGCAAAGCTCTATTCCAAAACATTGAAAGCTTCGTATTTTCTTGCCTATACTTTGAGCAACGATAAAGATGCAGCTCTCGAAATAACAAAGAAGTCTTACGCAAAGGCATTCTGCACAATTGATAAACTGAAAAGACCTGAAGCGTTTGAAATCTGGATGAAACAAAACGTCGCTTTGGTTTATAAAGAAGGCGTTAAGTTTGTTTTTTCTGATGCGGATGCCGGTGCCGTTGAGAATTCTTCAGAATTTCTTTCCGAGGAAATTTATAATGATGAAGAGGCAAGCGCAAAGATACTTTCTGCCGTATCCGAACTCAGCCCCGAGCTTCGTGCTGCAATTGTTCTACACTATAATAATGGTATGCCCGTAAATATTCTTGCTAAATTTTTCGGTGTGTCTGAAAGCACATCCAATGCTTTGCTCGGAAAGGCAAGAAGTGCTATTCTTTCTGCGGTAGAACTTGATTCATCAAATATAGAGAACGGAGCCCTTCCTGTTCTTACAAAAATCTTCCAGCGTTCAGCAACGGTTACTGCAATTGAAAATTCATTTGTTCGCGATATTTTTATATATGCTATTGATGCTTATGAAGCTTCAAAGCCTGCTGAACCTGTTCATGAAGAAACTGTTGTTCCTGCTCCCGTTGAAGAAGCTCCTGCTGTTCAGGATAATTCTGTTGTTCAGGAAGCAACAACTGAGCAAGACGAAGTTTCTGCTGATGAGGCAGAAGATTCTTCACAGTCTTTGACTCCGGAAGACAGCAATGTTTTAGCGTTCAAGCAGAAGATAAGTGAAATTCTCAGCGGAGAAAGCGTTCCTGAAGATGTTCAGTCTGAAACTGCAGAATCAGATGTTCAGGATGATGTTGATGTTCCCGAGTTTGTTTCTGAAGAAAAAACACAAGAGGCAATTGAACATTTTTCAAATTATGAATCAAATGATGAGAATAGCAAAGCTGTTGTTTCGGATAATAAAAAGAAAAAATTTGATTTGAAGATTAATAAAAAATTAATCGCTATCATATGTGCTTCACTTGTTGCGTTAATAGTGATTTGTGTTGCAGTGTCTAAAATCACAGGCGGTGATAAACCCGGTAAGACTCCTGCAAACAACGATCCATCAGGCGTGGTTGATACTCTTGCATCGGGATATGATTGGCGCGCGGGCGGTTTTGCTGAATGCTCGGAAATTAAATATCTCGATGAAAACTGTATTTCTTTCAAATCTGTTTCAACCGGAAAATACGGATTGCTTGATTATCAGGGCAATGTAATTCTGCAACCCAATTATGACGGCTTCAGACATTGCCGTACAGGCAGAGATTATTCAAACAGCGGTATTTATCACAGTCTTGTCGTTATCGGTACGGAAGAATATGAGTTTGATGTTATCAACGGTAATGTAACAATTTCCGATACGCCTCATCTTGACCATACTCTTAACAGCGAAACTCTCGGTGATAGATCATATGAAGAACGTGACCGTTATTTTGAAGGATATGCCGCTGCCAGAAAAGACGGTAAGTGGGGTTATGTAAGCCAGGAAAGAGATAAGAAAGTTATTCCTTATGAATACGAAGCCGTAAATGAATATCCTTCCGCTCTCGATTATGCAGGCAGCGATTATTGCCGTCCTGTTACTGACGGTCACATCGCTGTTAAAAAGAACGGAATGATGGGTATTATTAATCTCGAAAACGATATTGTTGTTCCTTTTGAGTATTCAAATATTATGCCGGGTAAAAACGGTGTATATATTGCCTGCAAAGGCGGTACATGGGGTGTAATCCTTCTCGGCGATGCTGTTTCATCTTTTACCGGTATTAACATTTCAATTGAGCCTGTTTCACCCGATAATTCGGAAGATACAACCGGTTCTTCAACAGCTTATGACAGCTACACTGTTATTTCTGAAAGCGGTGCAAATGTAAGAGACGGTGCAGGTGCTGATTATGAAAAAATCGGTGAACTTAAGTATGGCGATACTGTAAGAGCCTATGATACCAAGAGAGCCGACAACGGCAATAAATGGGTTAAAATCAGATACGAAGGCAAATACGGATGGGTTGCAATGAGCAATCTTGAAGAAGAAGGCGTTTAATTTAATATTAAAGCGTTGAAAAGGAAGAATTTATTATCAGCGTCACAGAGAGTCGGTTACATGGCTGAAATGACCGATGAGCATAAGGATAATAAAAGGCCGCCTTTGAGCTCCGTTCCGATGAGTTACGGCGTTTCCTGCGTTAAAGGAATTGAGTGGTGCAGTTTGCACAATTTGGGTGGTACCGCGGCAAAAGCCGTCCCATAACCGAATTGTTAAACTGCACCTTTTTTTAGATTATAAAAAAACACGGGATTTTGTCCCTTAGGAGGAATTTATTATGCAGTGGATGGGACTTAATGAAATCAGAGAAAAATATCTTTCTTTTTTTGAATCAAAAGAACATTTGAGAATGCCCAGTTTTTCTCTTGTGCCGCAGGGTGATAAGAGCCTTTTGCTTATCAATGCAGGTATGGCACCTCTTAAAAAGTATTTTACGGGTGAACTCACACCTCCCCGTAACAGAGTTACAACCTGCCAGAAATGTATCAGAACTCCCGATATTGAAAGCGTTGGTATCACCGCACGTCACGGCACATATTTTGAGATGCTTGGCAACTTCTCATTCGGTGATTATTTCAAGCACGAAGCTACCCGTTGGGCATGGGAATTCTGCACAAAGGTAATGGAAATGCCTGCCGACAGAATTTATATCAGTGTTTATGAAGAAGATGATGAAGCATTTGACATCTGGACAAAGGAAGTCGGTATTCCCGAAGACCATATGGTAAGATTCGGCAAGGCAGATAACTTCTGGGAGCACGGTGCAGGTCCTTGCGGTCCTTGTTCAGAGCTTTATTTTGACAGAGGCGAAAAATACGGCTGCGGATCACCCGATTGCAAAGTCGGTTGTGAATGTGACAGATATATTGAATTCTGGAACCTTGTTTTCACTCAGTTTGAAAATGACGGTAACGGAAACTATACAAGACTCAAGAGCTGCAACATTGATACAGGTATGGGTCTTGAAAGACTTGCATGCATTATGCAGGATGTCGACAATATTTTTGAGGTTGATACCGTTCAGAATATCATGAAGCATGTAATGGAAATAACGGGCATCAAGTATCATGAGAACGAGAAGAACGATATCTCTCTTCGCGTCATTACAGACCATATCAGAAGCACAACATTCATGATTGGTGACGGTGTTATGCCTTCAAATGAGGGCAGGGGATATGTTCTTCGCCGTCTTCTCAGAAGAGCTGCACGTCATGGCAGACTTCTCGGAATTCAGGGTACATTCCTTTCAGATGTTTGTGAAACAGTTATCAAAGAAAATGCAAACGCATACCCCAATCTTGTAGAAAAGCGTGACCTTATTGTTAAGGTTATCAAAGCAGAGGAAGAAAGCTTCAATAAGACAATTGACACAGGTCTCAGCCTTCTTGAAAATATTATCGAAAATATGGATTCAAAGGTTCTCGGCGGTGCAGATGCATTCAAGCTTCAGGACACCTTCGGATTCCCCATTGACCTCACAAAAGAGCTTCTCGAAGAAAGAGGCATGAGCGTTGATATTGATGAGTACAAACGTCTTTATGCTGAAAGCAGAGCCGCTGCAAGAGCTGCCCGTAAGGATGCAGGTGCAGAAGCATGGAAAGGCGGACAGGCTTCGCTCAAGGATATCGAAGCTACCGAACACCTTGTATATGATCTTGTCGGCGGAGAATTCCGTAATAACACAGAAGCGGTTGTTAAAGCTATTATTGTTGACGGTGAAAGAGTTGAGAGTGCTTGTGAAGGAACAAACGCTGCCATTATTCTTGATAAATCCGTATTTTACGGTGAAAGCGGCGGTCAGGTCGGTGACTCAGGTGTAATAAAAGTACAGTCTGAAAGCTTCGGAGCATCATTTGTTGTTTCAACAACAAGCAAAACTGCTGACGGCATTATTCTTCACATCGGTACAGTTGATGGCGGAGATATTTCTGTCGGTGAAGAAGTTGTTGCTGTTATTGATATTGCAAAACGCGAAAAAATCATGAGAAATCACACTGCTGCTCATCTTCTTCAGGCTGCACTCCGTGAAATTCTCGGCTCACACGTTGAGCAGGCTGGCCAGCTTGTTAATGATACTGCAATGAGATTTGACTTTACACATTTCTCTGCTCTTACCGCTGAAGAACTTTCAAAAGTTGAAAACAAGGTTAATAATATTATCCTTTCTGCATTGCCTGTAACAAGTAATGAAATGCCTATCGAAGAAGCAAAGAAGCTTGGTGCGATGGCTCTCTTCGGAGAAAAATACGGCGATGTGGTACGTGTTGTAAAAGCAGGTGATTTTTCAACTGAACTTTGCGGCGGCACTCATGTGAATAACACGGGTAAACTCGGTCTTTTCAAGATTATTTCCGAGTCTTCCGTTGCAGCAGGTGTTCGCAGAATTGAAGCCGTAACAGGTTATGGCGTGCTTGATTATATTGCAAAGAACAATGGGCTTATCAATAATACTGCAGCTGCAATGAAGCTTGCAAATGTTTCTGAACTTGACAAAAAAGCAAATTCGCTTATGTCCGACCTTAAGGCAAAGGAAAAGGAAATCGAACAGCTTCGTGCAGAACTTTCACAGCTTAAAACTGGCGACCTTATGAGTAGTTCGGTTGATGTGAAGGGAGTAACTCTTATTTCAACAACCGTTGAAGGTGTTAACCCCGGTGATCTTCGTTCAATGTGCGATAAGGTTAAGGAAAACCCCGATGCTGTTGCAGTTATCTGCGGCATTAACGGTGCAAATGCAAACTTTGCCTGCGCTTGCGGTGCAAATGCTGTTTCTAAAGGCGCTCATGCTGGAAATATTGTAAAGAATGTTTCAAAGATTGCAGGCGGTTCAGGCGGCGGCAGACCCGACAGTGCAATGGCTGGCACAAAAGATGTTTCAAATATTAAAGCTGCTATGGATGCGGTTGTATCAATAGTTGAAGAAATGATTAAATAAGGAAGTGTAATTATGGATTGCCTTTTTTGTAAAATTATAAACGGCGATATTCCTTGCTCAAAGGTTTATGAAGATGATAAAGTTCTTGCTTTCAATGACATAGAACCTCAGGCTCCCGTTCATATTCTCATAATTCCCAAGGAGCATATTAAATCTGCGGCTGAAATTGATGAATCAAACAGCGTTCTTATCGCCCATGTTTTTGAAGTTGCCTCAAAAATTGCAAAGGATATGAAGCTCGACGGTTTCCGCATTGTTAACAACTGCGGCGACTGTGCAGGTCAGACCGTTAAGCATATTCATTTCCATTTAATGAGCGGCAGGGAATTTACCTGGCCTGCCGGCTGATGTGAATGGAGGAATTGATATGTCAGAATATTACAGAGTTAATATAGCTGGTCTTGATAGAGATTTACTCAGATGCCCTATAAGCGATAAGCTTGATATTGCCGCTTTTATTCTTTTCGGAGATGTAGAGGTAACTGTTCATTCAGCCACAGAGCTTCTCAAAAGACTTCCTGAGTTTGATTATATTGTCACTCCTGAAGCAAAAAGTATTCCTCTTGCATATGAAATGTCAAGACAGAGCGGCAAGAAATATTTTGTTGCACGAAAAAAAGCAAAGCTTTATATGAAAGATGCTGTTTCTGTTGAAGTTCGTTCCATAACAACGGATGCGGTTCAGACTCTTATTCTTGACGGTGCTGAAGGGGAACAGATAAGAGGCAAGCGTGTTGTCATTCTTGATGATGTTATCAGCACGGGTGAATCGCTTAAGGCAGTTGAAAAGCTTTGTGAAAAATTTGATGCTGATATTGTTGCCAAAGCATCCGTTCTCGCTGAAGGCGATGCGGCCGACAGAAACGATATAGTTTTCCTTGGTGTTATTCCTCTTATTGAAAAATAAAAATTTTAAATAGTGATGACTATGTCTCGTCCGTTTGCTGTTATTGGCTTCACGGTGTTTTTCACCATTGCTTTACTGTTTAAATTTCCATCCGGAGTGACGGTTTCCGCATTAATTGTGTTTTCCGTCGCTCTGGTTGTTGCACTTTTAAATAAATCATTAAGAGATAATAGGGTTGTTCCTGTTTCTGCAGCATCCGCAATTCTTGCTTGCGTGCTTTTATTAACGAATATAAATTTTCTATACATACCTGCGATATCACATAAAGGTAAAACCTGTGATATCTCTGCGGTGCTGACAAGTGAGCCGGAATTTGAATACGGAAATTGTTATTATATTGCCAAGGTCACGCAGATTGATTCAGAGAATGTCGATTTGAAGATTCGTCTTGTGTTTTCCGATGTACCCGATGCAGAACCGTATGATATTGTGAACGGTAAGTTTACGTTTTATATTCCGGGTGAAACAAATGAAGTATCTCTGTCATCAAATATTTCAAGCGGTATATTTATAGCTGCATATCCCAATGAAGACGGTTATGAAATAACTACTGTTCCCGAATCCGATAAACCTTTCGGAAAGAAAATCATAGACATCAGAACAAAGATAAAAGATTCTGTTTACCGTGTTTTACCTAATGAATACGGTGCTTTGGCTGTTGCGCTTCTGATTGGCGATAAAAGCGGTCTTTCGGCGGAAACTTTAAATAATTTCAATTTTATCGGAATATCACATATTATTTGTGTTTCGGGATATCATCTTTCTTTGTGGACTTTGGTTGTTTATGAATTATTAAGAAAATCAAAAGTCGGAATCAGATTATCAAGTTTTATTTGTATTTTTCCCGTTATACTCTTTATGTTTATTTCCGGCATGACTTATTCCGTTATCCGTGCAGGTATTATGACGGTTATTTATCTTGCTTCAAATGTTGTGTTAAGGAAACGAGACCCGTTGAATTCTCTTGGATTTGCATTGATGTTGATTGCTGTTTTCAATCCTTTTGCAATGGGTTCGGCAAGTTTGCAGCTTTCAGCCATGGCTACTGCAGGCATAATTATTTATTCTGAAAATCTTTCTCCAAAAATTTATGATAGAATTAACGGAATAAACAATAGTATAATAAGAAGATTTATTAAATCTGTTGTATCTGTTTTATCTGTTACGGTTGCTGCAACTGCTTTCACACTTCCTGTTTCCTTATCGCTTTATAACAGATTCAATTTTATGGTTTTTGCTGCAAATATGATTGCTGTTCCTTCTTCAGGTATTTGCATGGTTCTCTGTGCCGTAGGTGCATTTATCGGTTGTTTTACAACAAAAATCATTAATATTCCTGCTTATTCAGGCGGAGTTCTTTCAAAGTTTCTTATTGAGTTTTCAGATAAGCTTTCCGAATTACGCTTTTTATCTTTCAATACAGAAAGCGATGAAACTGCCATTATAATAATTTCTTTGTTTTTAATATGTGTTTTCTCGCTTCTGCTTGCTTATTTCGATAAATCATTTCCGAGACTTACATGTTTAATATGTTCTGTTGTTTTTGTCGGGTTAATTCTGATTTTTTCATTATCCGATAAATGTTTAACAAAAGTTCGTATTGTTGATTGTGGGAACGGCACATCGGTAGTCTTAAGCAAGGGAAACGAATGTATTGTTATCGGCTGCGGCGGAACTGAATTTCTCGGTTCATATAATCTGTGCAACGCTGTATACAGTACGGGTAACAATTTAAACGCAATAATTTATCCTGAACCGGACGAAAAATCATCGGGATATCTTTCTGATATATTAAACGAATATTGCCCTGACGAAATATATTGTCGGACTCTTTCGTCGGAAATTTTACCACTTGTCAAGGAGATACCGGTTAATTCTTTTGACGGAACATACGGATTTTTAAATTTTGAAATTGTATCGGAATCAATAAGCGGTAAATCTTTTTCGTTCATAAAAAATAATGATATATCATTATTGGTTTTATTTGACCCGTTTGATGATTTTTCCGCCATTCCCGAGCAATATAAAAATTCCGATGTTATAATTACAAGAAACGATTATCCTGCAGGGATAGAAAATATTGATTGCCGAATGACGGTTATTAATGCCGAAAATTCAAGAGGACTAATTTTACAAAATGAATTAACAGATAAAGGTTTGTTTTGTGCCGCAACGGCAGGCTGCAGTGATATAATTATTAAAGCTGACGATGGAAATATCAGTTCATACAGAGAGGATTGATTTCGGAAAGGAGTATTATGCCTACGATAAATGAAAGCGGATTAAAAGAAATAATAAAGAATAGTCCTGTGAATATATATCTTATTCACGGCGAAGAAAGCTATTTGAAAAAGGCATATACGGAAAAGATTATATCCAAAACAGTTGACGAAGCGTTTGCTGACTTCAATTTTCATTCATTTGACGGAAAAGAATGTACTCTTTCCGATATTTATGAGAGTGCAGGCGCCGTACCTATGATGGCTGAAACAAAATGTGTTTTGGTTAAAGACTTTCCGCTTGACACACTTGATGATAACGGTTTCGAGCAGCTTGAAACCGTGCTCAGCGATAATCCCGAGGATTGTGCGCTTATTTTTTCTTTTGCAGGCTACAATCCCAAAGGTGCAAAATGGAACAAAGCCGTCAAATTGTTTGAAAAATACGGTTATAATGCAAAACTTGACAAAAAAACCACGCCCGAGCTTGTTAAAATGCTTGAAAGCGGCGCTAAAAAAAGAGGAACAAATTTTGAAAAAGGCGTTGCTTCGTATCTTATAGGATGCGTGGGGAATGACCTTAACACATTGCTTAATGAAACAGATAAAGTCTGTGCTTTTGCGAGAGACAGAGAAATCAAAAAGAGTGATGTTGATGCTGTTTGTATAAAAAGTCTGGACGCAAAAGTCTTCGATATGATTAAAGATTTGACCGCAGGAAGATTTGACAGCGCATTTAAAAAGCTGTCGCTTCTTTTTGATCAGAGGGAAGATGAATTTCAGATTCTCGGTGCTCTTATTGCGCAGTATTCCGATATTTACAGAGCGAAAGCTGCTGTTAAATCGGGAAACAGACCGGAAATGATTTCAAAATATTATGATTATAATGGCAAAGAATTCAGACTCAGCAACGCTGCAAGAAACGGTTCTTCGCTTTCTTTTGAAGCGATTGGTGAGTGTGTTGATATTCTTTCATGGGCTGATACGACACTTAAAAGTTCGGCACTTGATAAAAGACTTGTTCTTGAACAAACGGTTGTAAAACTGGCAAGAGCGGGCAGGAGATAAGATGATAAAAATAAAACAAGCTGTTATTGTTGAGGGTAAATATGATAAAATCAAGCTGTCGGGAATTATTGATGCTCCGATAATTCAGACGGACGGATTCGGTATATTCAAAGACAAGGAATTACAGCTTTTAATCAGAAAACTTGCTGAAAAAAGAGGTATTCTTGTACTTACGGACAGTGATTCAGCCGGTTTTAAGATTCGCTCTTTTATCGGTTCAACAGTTGATCAAAAAAACATTAAGCATGCTTATATACCAGATATTTTCGGAAAGGAAAGCAGAAAAACAGAGCCTTCCAAAGAAGGAAAAATCGGGGTTGAAGGTGTTTCTGAAGATATAATTATGCAGGCTCTTGCCAATGCAGGTGTATTGTGTGAAACAACTCCTGAACCCGAAAGACCCATTACAAAACTTGATTTGTATGACTTCGGATTTACAGGCGGAGAGGAAAGTTCAAAAAAAAGAGCAGCCTTGCTGAAATATTATTCTTTTCCGTCAAGGCTTTCCGCAAATTCTCTCATTAAAGTTTTGAATTGCGTTACTACATACGACAGGTTTCTTGAGGATATCAAAGAAATCGAAAAGGAGATGCTGAAATGATTAGAATAGGACACGGTTATGATGTTCATAAGCTTGTCGAAGGAAGAAAGCTTATAATCGGCGGTGTTGAAATTGAACATGATAAAGGTCTTCTCGGACACTCCGATGCAGACGTACTTCTTCATGCTATAAGCGATTCTCTTCTCGGTGCAGCCGCAAAAGGGGATATAGGCTGTCTTTTTCCCGATAATGATGACAAATATAAAGATGCAGACAGTCTTGAACTTCTGAAAGAGGTAGTAAATTTTCTTAAATCCGAGGGATATTCTATTAATAACATTGATGCTACTCTTATTGCTCAGAAGCCAAAAATGCGTCCGTTCATTGAAGAAATGAGAAATAATATAGCGTTCGCCTGCGGTGTTTTAATTGATAATATAAGTGTTAAGGCGACAACAGAAGAAAAACTCGGCTTTACCGGAAGAGAAGAAGGTATTTCTGCACATGCTGTTTGTCTTATAGAAAAATAAACTTTTTGTAAATATCCGTTAATTATATTTACATATTTATTTTATTTGTGTTATTATGTTATTGAATTATTGCAGAATCGGAAAGGAATGGTCAGATTATGGCCCTTTTTGATAATATAGTCGAGTTTTTTTCAAAGCTTGGTTCGTTAAGCTTCGGCATAACGGACTTGCTTGATATTGCATTGATTTCTTTTGTTGTTTACAATGCAATCAAGTTAATAAGAGAAACCCGCGCATTTCAGCTTGTTAAGGGTTTACTTCTTCTCGGCGTTGCTTATCTTATAATCACTCAGCTTGATATGCAGGCAAGCTCATACATATTCAGGTTTTTGTTCCAGAATATTTTTATAATTCTTATTATTTTGTTTCAGCAGGAAATCAGACAAGTTATTGAAAAAGTCGGTAACAGTAAATTTACAAGTCTCAGTCTTATTCTAAAAGGAAATTCATCTGAAAAAGAAAAAATCATTAATGAGTCAATAAATGAAATTTCAAAGGCTGTTCAGAGAATGAGTGATAGCAAAACCGGCTCCCTCATTGTTATGGAACGCCAGACACTTCTCGGAGATGTTATCAAATCGGGAAAACCTGTTGACGCTTATATTACACATGAATTGATTGGAAACATCTTTTTTCCGAAATCTCCGCTTCATGACGGCGCAGCAATTGTCAGAAACGGAAGACTTGTTTCGGCGGGATGTGTCCTTCCGCTTACAAAAAACACTGATGTTTCAAGTGACCTCGGAACAAGACACAGAGCAGCACTCGGAATGAGTGAGCAAAGCGATGCAGTCGTAATAGTTACTTCAGAAGAAACGGGTATTATTTCTCTTGCATACAACGGCAGTCTTGAACGAAATTTAACCGATTCGGAACTTCGTGAAAAACTTATCAATCTTCTTGTTGATAATCCTTCAGATAATATTATCGACAACGGTTTCTTCAAAAAAATATTTAAGGGTAAAAATGATGGAAAGAAAAAAACAAAGAATAAGTGACTTATTTTATGATAACCGTTTTCTTTTGGTGTTTTCGGTTTTGTTTGCATTGATTGCATGGCTGATTGTAGCAACGGAATTTGCGGAAACACAAAACACTATTTCAAATGTTCCTGTTCAGATTAATTATTCCAATGTTAATAATAATCTGGGCGGTCTTCAGCCTTTTCTTGATAAAGAATATACTGTTGATGTAACAATCAGCGGCAAGCGTTATATCGTTGAATCTGATGAAATCAAGGATGATATTCTTGTTATTGCTGATACAAGTCTTGTAAATTCTGTCGGTGAATTTCCTCTGACTCTTTCTGTTACTTCAAAAAGTGTGAGGCCGGAATATGAGTTTGTCAGCATTTCTCCTCAAATCACCGATAAAATAACATTCGATTACTTTAAAGAAGAAGAGTTTAAAATTGAACCCGAAATAACATTTTCAAGAGATTCCGTTCGTGACGGATATCATTTGGGAGATATTATTGTTTCGGATTTATCTTCTGTTAAGGTGAGCGGTCCTGAGTCTTCTGTGAAAAAAGTATCAAAAGTTGTAGCAAGAGCCGAACATGATGGCGATTTGCGTAAAAGCACATCAGTTGAAGCTTCGCTTCTTGCTGTTGATAAAAATAATGTTGTTGTTCAGGGTGTCAGTTTTAACAGAAATTCAACAAAAGTTAATGTAAAAATTCCTGTTTATTCAATTCAGACACTTCCTGTTGTGTGTTCTTTCTCTAATATTCCTTCAGAATATATCGGTAATATTCCTTTTGAGTATACAATTTCTCCGTCATTTGCTACATTTGGCGTTTTTGACGAAGACACGGAAAAAGAAAGTGTTGAGCTTGCAACAAAAATTGACTTTACCAAATTGAATGTTGGTGAAAACAAGTTTACTTTCAGTGTGAATGCGAATGAATTTTCCGGTGCTGTTCTTCTTGATGAGGATATAACGGAGTTTGTTGTTACTGTTAAAGTTAATGATGTTATAAGCAAGAATTTCATTGCTTCCTCGGAAAACATAAGGCTTGAGAATCTTCCTAACGGTGTATCTGCAGAGTTTTCTGATTTTCAGTTTTCGGAATTAACTGTTATCGGACCTGAAGACAATGTTTCTCAGATGCAAAATGAAAATATTATTCTGATTGCAGATTTTGGCGCTTATGATGAAATTGAAACTGAAACATTGATTGTTCCTGTCAGAGTTTCTGACGGATACTGTTGGTCTTTCGGAGAATATTATGCAGTATTTAATATAGCTTGATTTTAACCGCTCTGAAAAGAGCGGTTTTTACTTTTAAATAATATATTAATTTTATATAAATAATATAAATATATATTGATTTATATAAAAAGTGTGTGATATAATATGATGTAAAATAATATGGAGGAGTGACTGATGAAAAGACTCTTTGCTTTAAGTGTTATTATTCTTGCAATAGCAATGACATTTTCTTCCTGTGATTCTGAATCGCTTATTCTTCCGGCCGACTCTCTTCTTTCTCCTCCGCTGTATTATGAAGAATATGAAGAACTGGTTAATCTGTTTTACAATAGTATCAAAGATGAAACAACACTGTGCATTCCTCAGAAAGGTGATTATCGTTCTGCCATAATTGTAGAAGATTTTGATTCCGACGGGAATCCCGAAGCTGTTATATTTTATAAAAATAATAATGACGTTTCTGTCGCACGCATGCATTATTTTGATTCTGTTGACGGCAGATGGATATCGTTCGGTGATTACAACGGATATGGGGCAGGCATAGAAAATATTATAATCTCTGATATGGATATTGACGGAAACAGTGAAATTCTTGTTTTATGGAATACGTCCGGTTCACCTTCGGGAAACATACTTTCTATTTACAGATTAGATGTTGTTACAAAAAAATATAAAGAAATTCTGAATGAATCATGTTTTCTTTCCGAAGTGATTGATATTGACGGTAACGGAAGAAAAGACATTTTTTTGATTAGTCAGAATAATATTCAAAGCGGCAATCAAAAAGTTGCAAAAACAATGAGATTGTCAGGTGATTCATTCATTCTTTTCGGAGAAACAAAGCTTGATCCTAACATAAGTACTTACTCTTCAGTTAAAACAGAAAAAGCTTCCAAAGATTCACCGATGAGAATATATGTCGATGCGTTGAAGGGTGAACATGAGATGATTACCGAAGTGATTTATTGGGATCATTCTTTGTCAAAACTCTGTTCTCCTTTACTTGATACTGAAACAATGACCAATTTTGCAACTCTCAGATATGAACCCGTAGGATGTTCAGATATAAATAACGACGGAATAATTGATATTCCCGTTCAATCTTCCGTTTTCGGAAAAGGAGATAATTTAATAACTGTTGACACAGAAAATATTTATCTTACCGAGTGGAAAAATCTTAATTCTTCGGGTTTAGAAACAGTTGCTTATACTCTTGTTAATTATTCGGACGGTTATATGATAAAGCTGGATGAGTCAGAAATTTATTCAACCGGAATCAGAAGTTACCGTTCTCAGAATTGTTGGATAGTATATTCGGCAGATTCTGACGGGGAAGCTGTTAATGAACTTTTTTCCGTGATTAAAATTCCTTTTTTGAAATGGAATGTACAAAAATTCAGTGCTTATATTCCTGTTATTGAAAATGAAGAAAGTATAGTTTGTGCCTTTGTTACTTCAGACGGTAAAAAACTTGGTCTTGACGAAAAATTTATCAAATCAAAAATAATAAAAATTTCTTAAAAGGGGGATTGAGGAATGAAGAGGGTACTGATCGCTGAAGATGAATCTGCAATAAGAGAATTTATTGTCATCAATCTTAAACGCGGCGGTTATGACGTTGTTGAAGCATCAGACGGTGAAATGGCACTTGAGCTTTATGAGAACTGTGACGGAGAAATTGATGTTGCTTTACTTGATGTTATGATGCCCAATATTGACGGTTTTGAAGTATGTAAAAGATTAAGAGCGATGAATAATAATATCGGCATAATTATGCTTACAGCCAAAACTCAGGAAATGGACAAAATAACAGGGCTGATGAATGGTGCTGATGATTATGTAACAAAACCTTTTTCTCCCACCGAACTCGTGGCACGTGTGGATGCAATCTATCGAAGAGTTGTAATGAATTCAAACCGTAAAACAGTCACTGTTGATATTATTGAGCTTGGTGAATTCAAACTCAACCTTCGCAACAGAACATTGACTAAAAACGGAAGATATATTGAACTTACTCAGGTTGAGTTTCAGATGATGGAATATTTTTTCATAAACCCCGGAGCAGCTTTGAGCCGAACCGATATACTGAATAAAGTATGGGGCAATGAGTATTTCGGTGAAGAAAAAATTGTTGATGTTAATATACGCCGCCTCAGAATGAAGATAGAAGACGAGCCTTCTGAACCAAAGCATCTTACCACTATCTGGGGTATAGGATATAAGTGGATAGTATAAAAGCTCAGGAAGGAGATTGAATGTGAATTATTTAAGCATAACAAAACGATGGTTCATAAATGTTGCTTCCATAGTTATTGTTATTCTTTTATCTGTTTCTGTTTTACTCCTTCTTTCAATGAGAAATTATTATTACGGTGTAGCTTCAATGGCACTGGATGCTTATTCATCCGATAAAATTGCTTCAACATTCAGTCGTTACGAAGCATCATCAAGCGGTTTTGAAAAAGCCGGCAGAGATTTTGTTGAAAACTTTCCCGATAAAGATATAATGGCGGTCTGGATTATTGACAGAAACGGCAATATTATTCTTTCATCAAGTGGTTTCCAAATTAAAGAAAAAGTTGATATGCCTGATTATGTAAATGCATTAAGCAGCGAACACGGGTCTGCAAGATTTACAGGCAGGCTTCCTTCAGGTGAAAAAATCATAGCTTCAACATGCATATATAATTTTTCTACCGGTGTTCACGGCGGTGCAGTCCGATTTATGATTTCACTTGAAGCGATTGACTCACAGCTTGTCAGAATATGCTTCATTGTTGCATTTTGCTGTGTGTTTATGTTTGCGCTTTTGATATTGTCGGGAAGCTTGTTTATTCGTTCAATAGTAAATCCCGTTAAGGATATTGGTGATACTGCCAAAAAAATTGCGGGCGGTGATCTTGAAGCAAGAATTGACCGCTATCCGTATAATGATGAAATCGGAGAGTTATGTGCGACCATCAATGACATGGCTGACAAGCTTGCTACATCAGACAGATTAAAAAATGATTTTATTTCAACCGTTTCCCATGAACTGAGAACACCGCTTACTGCTATAAAAGGGTGGGGAGAAACGCTTCTTCAGATTGGTGATACCGATTCTCAGATGACTGAAAGAGGTATGGGCGTAATTATAAACGAGGCTTCACGTCTTAATGATATGGTTGAAGAACTTCTTGATTTCTCAAGAATGAGCAGTGGAAGAATGAAAATGAATAATGACAGAATTGATATTCTTGCAGAACTTGATGAAGTTGTATTTTCATTTAAAGAACGAACAATCAAGGATGGCATTGACCTTGTTTATAATGTACCGCATACACCTGCACCTGCAAACGGTGATGCTTCCAGAATAAAGCAGGTTTTTATCAATATTCTTGATAACGCGTTAAAATATACCGAACACGGCGGAAAGATTATTATTTTTGCTGAAATTCCCAATCCCGCAACACTTATTATTTCTATAAGCGATACAGGTGCAGGAATTTCTCCCGAGGATTTGCCTCATATAAAAGAAAAGTTTTACAAAGCTAACACAACCGTTCGCGGTTCGGGAATCGGACTTGCTGTTGCAGATGAAATTATCAGACTTCATAACGGTGAGATTGACATCGACAGCGTTCTCGGTGAGGGAACTACCGTGAGAATAACTGTTCCGATTTCGCCGTTTGAAAAAGATACTACAGATACGGAAGGGGATATTTCAATAAATGAGTAAAAATAAATGTAGTTATGTTGCAGTCGGCGGTCAGGCGCTTATGGAAGGAATAATGATGAGAGGTCCCAAGGGGACTGCTGTTTCGTTAAGACTTCCCGACGGTACTATAGAAACATCAATGAAAGATTTTGTTTCGGTCAGAAATAAAATTAAATTTTTCAATATTCCCGTTCTTCGCGGTATTGTTTCATTTGTTGAATCCATGATATTCGGATATAAGCTTATTATGGAATCCGCAGAAAAGACTTCGCTTGATTTTGAAGAGGAGAATGAGTCCAAACTTGATAAATGGATTACGGAACATTTTGGTCCTAAAATGATGGCTGTTATCGGATTTGTTTCTGCCGTTCTCGGTATCGGTCTTGCTTTCGTTCTTTTTATGTGGCTTCCCAGCTTTCTTTTTGACCTTGTGAATAATCATCTTGCTAACGGTTCTATTCTTGGTCTCAGAGCAATTTTTGAAGGTGTAATAAGGGTAATCATTTTCATTGTTTACATGGCTCTTGTGGCAAGAATGAAAGAAATTCGCAGAGTTTATATGTATCACGGAGCTGAGCATAAAACAATTTTTTGTTTTGAGCACGGTAATGAATTGACCGTTGCAAATATAAAAAAAGAAAAACGTTTTCACCCCAGATGCGGAACGAGCTTTATTTTTGTGACAATTCTGCTCAGCATTCTTGTTTCATCAATTGTTTCCGTTCTGTTTCCTGAACTTACTCAAACAAGAGCACTCTGGATTCTTGCAAAGATTCTCATTACTCCGCTTATAATGGGTATTGGTTTTGAATTTATTCAGCTTGCAGGTAAATATCCCAATAAGCTGACAAATCTTCTTTCTGCACCCGGTTTACTTATGCAGAGGATAACAACGGCTGAACCGGATGATGCAATTATAGAAGTTGCGATAGAAGCTATGAAAGCTGCACTCAGCGGTAAGGTTGATGAGATAAGCAATGATTCTGCAAACATTGATTCGGAGAATGCAGAATGACCGTTAAAGAATTACTGACAGAAGGTAAATCAATTCTTGAAAAACATAACATTGAAAATTGTTCCAATGAAGCAAGATGGATATTTGAATCTGTTTTTGAGTGTAAATCGGATTATATAGTCTTTCATTCGGATGATATTGCTGATTCAACAAAGGCTACGGAATATCTGCAAAAAACAAAAAACAGAGCATCGGGTGTTCCTGTACAATATGTAATTGGTAAGTGGGATTTTTACGGTGAAGAATTTTTTGTTGGTGAAGGAGTTCTTATTCCCAGACCTGAAACAGAACTTCTTGTTGATTTTGCGGTTGATTATCTGAAAGAAAAGAAAAATCCTGTTGTTTTTGATTTATGTGCCGGAAGCGGATGCATCGGTCTTACGGTTGCAAGATTAGTTCCCGATTCAAAAGTATTTCTTATAGAGAAATCAGACGATGCAATGAAATATCTTGTTTCCAACAAAAATAAATTCAATCTTAAAAATGTTGTTATAATTTCGGGAGATATATTTAACGGATTTGATTCATTTCAGATTCCTGAACCTGATTTGATATTATCCAATCCTCCCTATATTAATTCTGATGAAATTTTGTCACTTCAGTCAGAGGTTCTTAAAGAACCCGTTATGGCTCTTGACGGCGGAATTGACGGACTGAATTTTTATAAAGTAATTGCCGATAAATGGATTAAGTCGTGTAACAGTTCGATTGCGGTTGAATGTGGAGAGGGACAGGCTGAAAGCATAAAAAAACTTTTCTCATTTCATTGTTCCGAAATTTTTTCAATTTCTGATTTTAACGGAATCGAAAGAGTTGTTGTCGGAAGAAAGGATATAAAATGATTTTTGATATAATCCGAAACGGATTTTCCATGGATACTGTTTTAAATCTTCTTGCAAGAGTCTTTGTAGTTTTCTGTACTTTGCCTGTGCATGAATATGCCCATGCATTGATTGCAACAAAACTCGGAGATGATACTCCGAGACTTAAAGGCAGACTCACACTTGCACCTCTTGCACACATTGACCTTATAGGTGCCTTGATGATATTTCTTGTCGGATTCGGTTATGCAAAACCCGTACCGGTTAATCCGAGAAGATTTAAAAATCCAAAAGCGGGAATGGCTCTTACTGCCTTTGCAGGACCTTTTTCAAATGTTCTTATGGCTGTTATATTTATGCTGCTTTGCAACATTGCTTCAATTGTTTTTGATAATTCAGGTGTAATGTTTGCCGGTGTTGCTTATTCGTTTTTCTTTTTTGCTGCACAAATCAATGTCAGCCTTGCAGTTTTCAATCTTATTCCCATTCCGCCTCTCGACGGTTCAAGAATTTTAAACTTGATTATTCCTTCAAAATATTATTTCAAAATAATGCAATATGAACGCTATATTATATTGGCGGTATTTGCACTTATTTTTTTTGGCATCCTTGACGGTCCGCTTACTTTTGTATCAAACCTTATTATGAGATTCATAGTTTTTATTGCAGGACTTCCTTTCGGACTTATTAATTAACCTTTAACAGAGAGGGGTTATTCCTTTTGGAAAAGCTTCAATATAAGCTTGAAGTATTTGAAGGTCCCATGGATTTATTACTTCAGCTTATTTCAAAAAAGAAAGTCAGTATAAATGATGTTCCGATTATGGAAATCATTGAACAGTATCTTGAATATGTCAGAATGATGCAGGAAGATAATCTTGATGTTTCGAGTGAATTTCTTGAAATGGCAGCAAGACTTATTTATATTAAAACAGTATCGCTTCTTCCTGTTCATGAAGAGGCCGAAAAACTTGTTGAAGAACTTCGCGGTGAATTGACAGAATATCAGGATTGCAAGCTTGTTGCGGGGAAACTTCAGACTCAGGCAAAGGGCTTTGAATTTTATTCAAGAGAACCCGAAGAATTTGAAGTTGATATGACTTACACAAGAATTCATGAACCGTTTGAGATTTTCAAGGCCTATATTTCTGCCGTCGGAAAAGGAAAAAGAAAGCTTCCTCCTCCGATTGAAGCGTTCAGAGGAATTGTTGCTCATAAAATTGTTTCTGTTTCTTCGAGAATAAGTTTTATTATTGATAAGTTTAAAGACAAAAAGAGCAGAAAATTTGCATCGTTTTTTACCGAGGCAGAATCACGTTCCGAAATGGTTGCAACCTTTCTTGCTTTGCTTGCAATGGCAAAAGCAAAAAGAATTCAGATTGACGGTCAGGGTGATGAGCTGAGTGTAACCTTGCTTCAGGGCAGAGGGGAGAGTATTGAAATTGACGAATGAACAAATAAGAGCCGCCTGCGAGGCTATCCTTTTTGCCTCGGGAGAACCTGTTGAGGCAGTTCGTATTGCGGAGGCTCTTGAACTTGAAACGGAAGTTGTTACAGGCGCTCTGTGGGAACTTTCGCGTTCACTTGACGAAAGACAAAGCGGAATCTGTCTTTTAAAACTCGGCAGTAAATATCAGCTTTGTTCAAGAGTTGAGTATGCCCAGCAGGTCAGAAGCGTTCTTGATATTAAAAAGAATACACCGCTTTCACCTGCGGCTTTTGAAGTTCTTGCGGTTGTTGCGTATAATCAGCCGGTAACGAAAGCTTATATAGAACAAATCAGAGGAGTTGATTGCTCGGGTGTTGTTTCAACTCTTTGTCAGAGAGGTTTACTTGAAGAAAAAGGTCGACTTGATTTACCCGGCAGACCGCTTCTTTACGGCACAACTCCCGATTTCCTTCGTTGTTTTTGTCTTACATCTCTTGCGGATTTACCGGAACTTCCGGAAAAACCTGAAATTGATGTTGAACAGGATGATGAAATAGATAATGACCAGGGTGAACAAATCAGAAATTTCTTTCAACCCGAAGAATAAGGAGTGAACAGCTTGACGGCGCTTTATATATTAATCGCAATTATAGCGTTTTTTGTTCTTTTACTCTCTGTGAAATTTGTTATAACCGTTCATTATGAGGACGATGTTGCGGTTTCTGTCGGTTGGCTTTTCTTAAAGTTTGATATTCTTCCTAAAAAAGAAAAAGAAGATAAACCCAAAAAAGAAAAGAAAAAGAA
>JAFWYP010000068.1 GCA_017517665.1 Clostridia bacterium
ATGAATCTGCTTTATCTTGCCGTTGTTATCAAGGTCACCCCAATCGGGTACGAGAGCCTGATAATATGTTCTTCCGTAGCGGTCATGGTTATGCTCTTTGGAATGAGCTTCACCGTAGTCAACGGTTGAACCGATAAGCTGGGCATAAAGCTCGCAGGCTCTGTCCCATGCACTGCTGAGAGGTCCTACCGATGCCGAATAACATTCATATCCCTCGCTCTGAAGATAGCTCATAAGGTCGCCTGTTGTGGCACCCCAATACGGAACAATACCGTTTATCCCCTCTGCACCGCCCCAACCGTTAAGACCGTGAACAAAAACGATGGGTTCTTCATTCTTCGGTTTCCATGAATCCTGTGCGGCAGAAGCTGTACAGGTTAAAATACCTGAAATCATTACAATTGAAAGAAACAAACAAATTATACGGCGTAATTTCATATTTCTCACTCCTTTATTTTTATTATACAATTTATCAGTTACAAAAAAACGGGCAATTGCACGCAATTGTCCGTTTTGAATGCAATTAATTAAGGTTACCGACCTTTCTGATAATAGCGGAAAGTTCCTCAACATCCATAATCTTCGGAACGGGATAAAGAGGATTGCCTTCTTTATTTGCTCTCTTTGCAATTGTTTCAACATCCTTTTCCTGAACTTCAAGATGTTCGGGGATATTGAGAAGCTTGTTGAGTTCCTTAATCTTTTCGATAAAGAGATTTGCCTTCTGAGCTTCGTTCATGCCCGCAGTTTCAAGACCTGCAACATCTGCAAGCTTTGCAAGAGGCTTATAAGCAGTTTCACCGAATGCTTCAAGAACATAGGGAAGAATAACCGCATTTGCAAGACCGTGGGGTGTTCCGTACATACCGCCGAAATTATGGGCGATTGCATGAACATATCCTACATACGCTCTTGTGAATGCAATACCTGCAAGATATGAAGCTTCAAGCATATTTTCTCTTGCCTCAACATCCTTGCCGTTTTCATAAACCTTAAGGATGTTATCAAAAATCATTCTTGTTGCCTTTTCTGCGGCTGCAATTGTATCCTTTGTGTTGCTTCCGCCGATATAAGCTTCAACGGCATGGGTAAGAGCATCCATACCTGTTGTTGAGGTTATGTGAGGAGGCAGACCGATGGTAAGCTCGGGGTCAAGAACAGCATACTTCGGACGGAGTACGGGGTCCTGAAGGGCATATTTTTCGTGAGTGGTAGGGTCGGAAACAACGGCTGCAATTGTTGTTTCCGAGCCTGTGCCCGCAGTTGTGGGAACGGCATAGATTGTGGGAAGCTTCTTGAGAATTTTGAGAGTTCCTCTCATCTTCTGTACGCTCTTGTTGGGACGTGCGATTCTTGCCGCCGCAACTTTTGCGCAGTCCATGGGTGAACCGCCACCGAAAGCGATAACAGCCGAGCAATTATTATCAACATACATCTGTCTTGCATCTTCGATATTATTGATTGTGGGGTTAGGCTGTGTGCCGTCATATACAGCATACTTGACATTTGACTTATCAAGACCGTCAAACATACCGTCAAGAAGGTGCAGACCCATAAGACCCTTATCCGTTACAACAAGAACGCTGTCATGTCCGTTTTTCTTAACAACCTCGGGAAGCTTTTTAACACTTCCTGCGCCCTTGATTAACTGAGGCTCTGTCCAGTCAAGGAAATTAACCGCAACGCGGAAAATTCCCTGATAAGCCCTGCAATACATTTTGAAAAGTTTTGATGCTGCCATTTGTATTACCTCGATTCACTAAATTTATACATTTTGATTATATCATATGCATTTCATTTGTGCAACCATTATTTATTGTTTTTAATATTGCATTATAGATATAATAATGGTATAATTTCAATGTATAACTGCCACGAAAGGAGTATATCATGCTTAAAATCAGTACCTTTGAAAAAACATTTATTGACTCGGAAGGCAGACAGAGAATATTCAACGGCGTTAATCTTTGCGATAAAGGATATCACAAAGACGGCGCGGAAAGAAGAACATATCTCCTTGATTTTGACGAAAAGCTTATCAAACAGCTCAGCGAATACGGTTTTAACCTTGTCAGACTCGGTCTTACATGGGATGCAGTTGAGCCCGAACCCTGCCAATATAACGAAGAATATCTTGACAGAGTTTATGCAATTGCGGATTTATGCGCAAAATACGGCATTTATTTCTATCTTGATATGCATCAGGACCTTTACAGCGGTGCTAAGGATACAGCAGGCGACGGCGCTCCCCCCTGGGCATGCATAACCGACGGTGCGAAATTCACCAAAACAAAGCTTGTATGGGCAGAGGGTTATTTCTGGGGCAAATCGGTCCACAGAGCATTTGACCATTTCTGGGCAAACGATAAGGTTAACGGTGTTCCCTTGCAGACATACTACTGCAATATGTGGAAGCACGTTGCTGAAAAATTCAAGGATCACCCTGCCCTTTTCGGTTTTGATGTTCTCAACGAGCCTTTCCCCGGCACAGACGGCGGCAAGGTTTTCAGAAAGCTTATTATGAGCGTTGCAAAAACCGTTATCACTGACAAAAGATGCAAGAAATTATGGATGCTCAAGCAGCTTGTTACGGGTAACGCAATCAAAGTTCTTGAGCCGTTCAACGATCCTGCACTTTTCAGAAAAGTTACATCGGCTGCCGATGATTTAATCCGCAAATTCGATACGGGTGCATATTCCGAATTTATAAACAGAACCGCAAAAGCTATCCGCGAAGTTACCGATAACGGTATCATCATTATGGAAAACAGCTATTATTCAAACCTCGGCATCCCCTATTCATGCCCTGCCGTAAATTATGACGGAAAGCGCGAAGAAAAGCTTTGCTTCGCTCCTCATGCATATGACCTTATGGTTGATACTCCTGCATATAAATATGCAAGCAATTCAAGAGTGGGTTCTATTTTTGATGAGCATAAGAGATCTCAGGACAGACTCAACGTTCCCGTAATCGTAGGTGAATGGGGCGGTCAGTCCGAAGGCACAGACTGGCTTTATCACATCGAATATCTGCTTGATAAATTCGACGGCAATCAGTGGGGTCATACATATTGGGCATATTATGACGGTCTTCTTGACAATCCCATAATGACCTGCCTTATCAGAACTTCTCCCGTTGCAGTATGCGGTAAAATCAACAGCTATTCTTTCGACAGAGAAAATGAAGTATTCACTCTCGAATATACTCAAGATAAAGAATATAACGTACCTACGGAAGTTTTTGTTCATAAAAATGCCAAAGCCATTGATTTTGACGGTGAATACACACTTGAACCCGTTGGTGAAAACGGTGCTGCAATTCTTAAATTAAACGGCAAAGTCGGAAATAACAAGCTCAAAATTTCATTCTGATAACAAAACAGGCTGCCTCAAATGGCAGCCTGTATGAATAACTTTTTGAATTTATCAACGGAAGCAAGCGATAATGTATCGTTATCCGCAACAATAATATGGTCAACAACTCTTATTCCGACGGTGGAAAACATGGACGAAAATTCGTTTGTCAGCTCAAGGTCCTCCCTTGAAGGTGCAGCAACTCCGTTCGGATGGTTATGAGCAAGTATAACCTTGTCAGCATCGTTTCTGCAAGCGGTCTGCATAACGTTTCTTTTATCAACCAGCACAGTACCCGGTGTTCCTTCCGCGACCTTACAGCTATTAATAAGATTTCCCGAGGAATCAAGGCAAAGAATATAGAATACCTCTGTTTTACAGCCGTAAAACTTATCCTTAAGATAGTTCTGAGCGTCCTTCGGGTCGGAGAGATTAATCTTTCCCTTTGATTTATCTTCTATATAGCGTCTGCATATTCCGGGTATCAGAGAAATAAGAAGTGCAGAGCTTTCACCGATTCCGTCTACTTCGAGAAGTTGTTCATATGTTGCATCAAACACCTTGCTCAATGAACCGAACCGTGTAATAAGACTATGAGCAAGATTGTTCGTATTCTTTCGCGGTATTGAATAAAACAAAAGAAACTCCAGTATATTATGTTGGGGCATTCCGTCTATATCCGCATTTCTGAATGTTTCTCTCAGTCTTTTTCTGTGTTCGCTGTGCGGATTATCGTTTTTATCATTTTTCACTTTTTTATCGCTCAAATCCAACTCTCCTACCGATTATTACTATAGTATTATACTATATTTTATTGATTTTGAAAAGATATTTTTAAATTATTATCACATCCGGAGTGATTTTTTTGAAGTCATTTACAATTTCCAAAAACGATTCGGGTCAGCGGCTCGATAAATTCATATCAAAAGCGGTGCCCGCGCTTCCGAAGTCACTGATGTATAAGTACATAAGAACAAAAAGAATCAAGATAAATTCAAAACGAGGAGATATATCAACAAAACTTGCCCAAGGCGATGTGGTTGATATGTACATAAACGATGAATTCTTCGCGCCTGCCGATGATGAGCATTATGATTTTCTCTCCGCCTCCAAAAAAATTGATATCGTATACGAAGATGAAAATATAATTCTGCTTGATAAAAAGGTTGGGTTGCTTTCACATCCCGACGAAACAGAATATAACGATACTCTCATCACAAGAGTCAAAAGATATCTTTATGAAAAAGGCGAATACAACCCGAAGGACGAGCATTCATTTGCACCCGCCCTTGTCAACAGAATAGACAGAAACACGGGCGGTATTGTTATCGCTGCAAAGAACGCGGAGAGTTTGCGCATTCTCAATCAGAAATTAAAGGACAGAGAGCTTGAAAAATATTATCTCTGTGTTGTTCACGGTATTCTCAAAAGAAAAAGCGGCACTCTCACGGGTTGGCTTATCAAAGACGAAAAAAAGAATAAGGTCAGGGTTTTTGAAAACCGGATGCACGATTCCAAAGAAATACAGACAAAGTATTCCGTTATTTCCGAGCGTGACGGATTAAGTCTTGTTGAAGTTGAGCTTTTAACAGGCAGAACTCACCAGATAAGAGCACATTTTTCAAGCATCGGCCATCCCCTTCTCGGTGACGGAAAATACGGCACAAATGCTCTTAACAAAGCTCTCGGATATAAAAAGCAGTTTCTTTATTCTTACAGACTGAAGTTTACCTTCACAACCGAAGCCGGTATTCTTGATTACCTTAACGGCAAAAGCTTTTCGGTTGAGGATGTCTGGTTCAAAACAGAGTTTCTGAACGGCAAACTCACAAATCCCGACACATGATTTTATTAATTTATTACAAACTGATTATTAATTTTCAAAAAAAGCTTGTAAAAATTATTAAAATAGTATAATATATGTGTATTGTGCCGATTTTGTTCGGTCGGCAACTAATATTTAAAGTAAAGGATGAACAGTTATGGCAAAAAATGAAAGCTCAAAGAGCAAGGCTGAAGTTTACCGCGAGGAACGCAAAGCCAGAATAGCTAAAGCAGCAAAGAAAAATGCAAAAAGTATTGAAAAAAGAACTGCTGCAGCTGATATACTCAAGAAAGTGGTTGCTGTTGTTCTTGCTGTTGCAATCGTTGGCGGCATCGCATGGAAAATCGTTGACAGCCTCGGCGTTATCGAAAGAGCTGTTACAGCAGTAAACATCGGTGATGATAAAATCACTGCCGCACAGTTTAATTATTACTACACAGCTCAGTATCAGCAGATGGCATATTATCAGAATATGTATGCACAGCAGGGCATGAGCATGGGCTTTGACACAAGCGTTGCACCCGATGAGCAGGAATCAACTCAGAAGGACGAAGAAGGCAACGCACTCACTTGGGACGAAGTTTTCAAGGATTCGGCAGTTAACTATGCACAGTTCGTTTACGCTTACTATAACGAAGCTGTTAAGGCTGGCTATAAGCTTACCGATGACGAAAAAGCTGAAATCAACGAAACAATCGAAAGCTACAGAGATGAAGCTGCAACAAACAACTACTCTCTCAACGCTTATCTCCGCGAAAGCTTTGGCGGCGGTTTCAATGAAAAAGCATTCAGAAAACAGCTTGAAATGGAAACTCTCGCAAAGAATTATTCAGAAGATAAGGCAACAGAGCTTGAAACAGCAGTTTCCGATGCCGATATAAAAGCAGAATACGATGCAAACAGAAAGAACTACGACTACGCTGATGTTCGTTACTATGCGTTTGCATTCACAACTCTCACTCTTAACGACGGAGAAACAGAAGAAGCTCTCAAAGAAAGACAGACAGCTGCTAACGCTAAGGTTGAAGCAGAAGCAAAAGCTATCTTTGATAAGCTTACAGACGAAGCTTCATTCCAGGCTGCAATCACAGCTTACAAGAACGAAGGCAAAGAAAATCCCACAGACGACGATTACACAACTCTTTCCGAAATCACAACCTACAGCTCACTTACAGCTGCAACCTGCAAGGATGCCGCAGAATGGGCATTTGATGCGGTCCGCAAAGCAGGCGACAAAACCATGGTTAAAGGCGATAAGGCTGTATACATAATCTACAGCGTTAAGCCTGTTTATGCAATGAACAGCGTTGACGTTCGTCATTGCCTTGTTCAGTTTGATACAGAAGATACACAGAATGTTACCGATGCACAGAAAGAAGCCGCTCAGAAGGAAGCAAAGGCTCTCCTCGATGAATGGCTTGCAGGCGATAAGACCGAAGAAAGCTTTACCGCTATGGTAAAAGAAAACACCGATGATACAGCATCAAAGGAAACAGGCGGTCTTTACGAAGGCATCAGAACATCCGATAACTATGTTGCAGCATTTGAAGAATGGTCATTTGACGATGCAAGAAAAGCAGGCGATTACGGTATTGTTGAAACAGAATACGGCTATCACATCATGTATTTCGTAAGCGACAACACCGATGACCTTGACTGGAAAGCAACAATCAAAACCGCAAAGGGCGCAGACGCTCTTACTGCTTATGAAGAAACTCTTCTTGCAGAAGACGGCGAATACAGCATTGAAAAGCATGAAACATGGATTAACATGGTTGCAAAGAATTTCTGCGATAACATCAGAAAGAATCTTGCTTATTCCGCTGCATAAAACAATATAAAAATCAATTCCCCTTGAATCGGTAAACCTGATTCAAGGGGAATTTTTTATCAGTCAAACAAATAAACTCTTGTTTCAAAAGGCTTGAGCATAAAGGCGTTAAGACTGCTGTCAATAACATCATAGTTTGAAAGCATAAGCTTACCCTTTGCCAAATCAAAGCCTTTAGGTGCATCAAAAGCAACGCTTTCATCCGAGAATGAGTTGATAACGAGCATCCTCTTACCTTCATAGTTGCGTTCATAAACAAAAAGCTTTTTGCTTTTCGGATAATGAAGCTTGAAATCACCGTAAATGCAGATTTCATTTTCCTTGCGGAATTTAAGAAGCTTTCTGTAATAGTTAAGAATGGAGTTCTCATCCTTTTCAGCCGCTTCAACGTTAATCTGCGTATAGTTTTCATTAATTTCAAACCAAGGCTTATCGGCTGTTGTGAAACCTGCGTTCTTTTCGGCGGTCCACTGAACGGGAGTTCTTGCATTATCACGGGATGCACGGTTTGCAATTTTAAGAAACATTTTATCGGTAAATCCGAGCTTTTTAAAAAGCTCATAAGTGCTTTTGACCTGAGTATCGGTATATCGGTCAACGCTGTCAAACTTTATGTTTGTCATACCGATTTCCTGACCCTGATATATAAAGGGTGTACCGCTCTGACAGATATACATGGTCGCAAGCATTTTACCGCTTTCTACTCTGTATTTCTCGCTGCCGTAACGACTGATAATTCTGGGCTGGTCATGATTTTCAATATAGTTTGCGTTCCACGCAATGCCGTAAAGCTTATGCTGCCATCTGTTATAAGCATTCTTAAGCTTCTTAAGGCTGAAAGGCATAGGAATCCAGCTTACCATAAAGGAGTCTGCTTCCATATGCTGGAAATTAAACATCATATTCAGAGTCTGATCTGCACCCTCTTTAATGAAACGAAGAGCAAGCTTCGGTGTCATCATAGGTGCTTCGCCAACCGTCATGCAGTCATAATCATCGGTAACGGCTCTGAACTCCTTGAGATATTTATCAAGATTCGGTCCGCATTTATAATGTTCCATACCGCAGGCAACGGGAATGGGGAAGCCGTTGGGAAGACCTTCTTTCTTCGATATAAAAGTGATAACGTCCTCACGGAAACCGTCAACACCCATATCAAGCCAGAATCTGATAATATCTTTGATTTCTTCACGGACTTTCGGATTATCCATGTTGAGGTCGGGCTGTTCCTTCGCAAAAAGAGTGAGATACCACTCATCAAGATTTTCGTTATAGTGCCAACCCGGACCCGCAAAGGTTGAAAGCCAGTTATTGGGTGGCTTTTTGCCGTTCGGCTTTTTCCCCTTGCGCCAGAAATAATAATCGTGATAAGGATTATCGTGTCCCTTCTGACTTTCGATAAACCACTCATGCTCATCGGAAGTGTGGTTTATAACAAGATCCATGATAATCTTGAGACCCTTGCTGTGTGCGGCATCAAGAAGTTCTTTGAATTCTTCTATAGTGCCGTATTCGGGTGCAATACTTTTATAATCGGCTATATCGTAGCCATAGTCATGCTGGGGGGATTTATAAAGAGGTGAAAACCAGATTGCATCAACGCCGATGCTCTTGATATAGTCAAGCTTCTGCATAACACCTTTGATATCTCCTATACCGTCGCCGTTGCCATCATAAAAGCTTCTGGGCCACACCTGGTAAACAGCCATTTCCTTATACCAATGCTTTTTGATTTCTGCCATTTTTATCACCCTTTCTTAAATATCGGATTGTGTAGTTTCGGAAATTTCAGGTTCTGTATCGGATTCGGAATTGATAACATAGTCCCCTGCCAAAATTTCAGTCTCTGAAACGATATTGATTTCAAATTCTCCCAATGTGTTTCCGAGACTGTCAAGCACGGTTGCCGTGCCACTTGAAGCAGGCGCAACAAAAGAATAAGTGCCATCAGAGAATAATGTATAAGATTTTTCATTATAAACTATCTCCGCCGCATCTTCGCCGATAATCTTACCGCTTACCGTACCGACGGTTGAATCGGTGCGTCTTATCGCTTCTTCAACTGCAAGCTTTGCATTAACCATAGGATAATCCATAAGGTCAACCTCATAAGAATATTCATAATCACGGTTAATAGCTGCAACAGATTCCGTCGAGAAACAAACTATGTTTTTTACGTCCGCGCCGGTTAATTCGGGATTAACAGACCACACAAGAGATGCAACACCGGTAACAATGGGAGCTGACATGGATGTACCCGAAAGATATTCATATCCTCCGTCGGTTGAACAGCTGTAAATATCGCTTCCGGGCGCTGCAATTGAAACGGCTTTTCCAACATTGGTGAAGCCCGACTGAATATAACTGCCGTTCACCGCATTATCGGCACTTGCAACAACGATAATACGGTCAAGTATTTCTTCTGCAGATATACCATTGACTGTTATTATGTTTCCTTCGCGCAACGCAGCAAAATGTCCGTTATAATTTGCGTTCATGGGGTTTCCGTACACATCTCCGTTGCCTGCCGACTGCACCGCAACAAAATCATAGCCTTTTGAAAGAAGCGACGACATCATGATTGACACTGCGGCAGTAACGATAAACTCATCCCAGAGACTGTTTCCGTCTGTTGATTTTGAACCCGAAGTGCCGAGAGAAAGATTGATAACCTTTGCGCCCGACTTTACAAGCTCTGAAAATCCGAAAAATATTGCAAGCTCGGTGTTCCAGAACTGGAGAATAGTCGGTTCCCAGTCAACGCAGATGAGCTGTGAATTATCGCAAATGCCTGCAATCCCGACACCGTTATTATGCTTTGCACCAATAATTCCCGCAACATGGCAGCCGTGGTAGCTCTGATTATTTCTTAAAGCAAGTCTTTTTGAAGGGAAAAAAATCTTTCCGTCAAGCTCAGGGTGGTCAAGGTCATATCCGGCATCAATAATACCGATGTTGATTTCGCTGAAATAAGATGAATAATCCCAAGCTTGCCTTGCATGAACCGCTTCAAGCCACCAATTGCTGCCCTGAGGATTGAGTTCATCCCATTCGGGCACGGTGAAATCAAACTCATCAAACGGGTCATCGGGAGTAAAATCCGGAACGGTTTTGCTTGTTGTAACGGGCATCGCGTAAACAACACCCTCATAACCGCTTATTTTATCACACTTATCATTAACCGAGTCAAAGCTCATTACGGGATAACGAATAACATACAAATCAGCAAGGGTGCTCCAGCCGACAATAACTCCGCCCGTTTTTCCGAATAGATTCAGTTTTTCTTTAAAAGCAAGGTTACTGTCGATAAAAACAGCAACCAAATCCTTGACAAAACCGCTGTTTTTATCAACCGAAATAATATCTCCGTCATCAATTTCGGAAAAGAAGTCATCTTTTATCGCTTCGGCAGTATAAGGAATGCCAAAAATCATTTCGCTCACCGAGTCAATTACGGTGTTGACCGATGTATAAAGAAATCCCGTTATCGGAAGAATAAAAGACATCAGCAAGGATACCAATTTAGTTAACATATCCGAAAACTCCTTAATTATTTTTTCTTAAGGCTGAACTTTTCTGCCGGAATCTGTGTAAGCAGGATTGCCGTAAACATAATGACACAGCCGATTGTTTCTCTGGAATTCAGCTTGTCGTTCAGGAAAATGAGTCCGAAAATAACGGCAAAAACAGATTCAAGGCAAAGAAGAATTGATGCAACAGTTGGGTCGGAATACTTCTGTCCGAAAATCTGAGCCGTAAATGCAACACCGCAGCTCATAACACCTGCATAAAGAACGGGAATTGCCGCACCCATTATATCACCGATATTCGGTTCTTCAAAGATAAACATACAGATAATTGACAGAATACCTGCCACAAAGAACTGACAGCATGAAAGAGCTATGTTATTAACTTTTTTACAGAAATAATCAATTACAAGGATATGCGCTGCAAAAGCAAACGCGCCGCAGATTGCTATAATCTCACCTTTGCCGATTGTAAATCCGCCTGCAGGAACGCTGAGAAGATAAAGACCGACAACGCCAAGTCCCACACCAAGCCATATATTGAAATGAAGCTTTCTTCTCAGAAAAATTCCCGCAACGGGAACAAGAACCATGTAAAGTGCGGTTATGAAACCAACCTTGCCAGGTCCGAGGTCAAGGAAAAAAGCGTGCTGCTGAAGATTGCCGCCAAGGAAAAGAGGAATGCCGCAACAAAAACCGCCTATAAGCATGTCTTTGAATGCAAATTTTTTCTTTTCTCCTGACGGAAGCTTTCGGTTTTCGCTTATATGACTGATTAACACAAGCGGAACAAGAACAATGCCGCCTATAAGAGTTCTGATACCGTTGAACGTGAAAGTTCCGATATCTGCGCCCTCACTCTGGGCAACGAATGAAAGCCCCCAGACAACGGCAGCAAGAATACAGTAAAACGGTCCGAGAAATTTGCCTTTATTTTTAATTTTAACCACTCCAAACAAAACCGCCCACAGAAGCTGCGGGCGGTGAAAAAATCTTATTCAGCTGCTTCCTCTGCTACAGCTTCTTCTGCAGGAGCCTCTTCTGCTGCTTCTTCAACAGCTTCCTCTGCGGGCTCAAGGAGAGCACGGATTGAAAGGCTTACGCGCTTCTTGTCATAGTCAACTGCAGTAAGCTTGCAGGTAACTTTGTCGCCAACCTTAAGTACATCCTGAGGCTTGCTGATATGACGGTCAGCAATCTGTGAAATATGGATAAGGCCGTCGATACCGGGAATAACTCTTGCGAAAGCACCGAAGGTTGTGAGGCCAACGATTTCAGCTTCAAGAACTGAATCAACAGGATAATTCTTTCTGAGGATTTCCCAAGGATTATCCTCGTCACGTCTGTAGCCGAGAGAAATCTTCTTGTTTTCAGCGTCAAGAGCCTTGATGTAAACATCAACTTCCTGACCGATTTCAAAAACTTCTGAAGGATTCTTGATACGCTTCCATGACATTTCGGAAATGTGAACCATACCGTCAACACCGCCGATATCAACGAAAGCACCGTAGTTTGTCATTGACTTAACAACACCGCTGTACTTTGCGCCGACTTCTGCGCTTGCCCAGAAAGCTTCAACTGCTTCCTTCTTTTCTTCCTTAAGCACGGCACGGATTGAGCCTACTGCTCTTCTGCGCTGCTTATTTACTTCGATGATGCGGAACTTAACAGTCTTCTTGAGAAGATCTTCAAGATTTTCATCACGGCGTTCTGTTGCAAGTGAAGCAGGGATGAATACGCGGACATTATTCGAAACAACAAGTACGCCGCCCTTGATAACTTCAACAACTGTGCCTTCGAGGATTCTGCCGTCTTCTTCTGCTTCGATGATGTCAACCCATGACTTCTGAGCATCAAAGCGCTTCTTTGAAAGCATAACGGTACCTTCCGCATCGTTAGTTTTCATTATGATAAGATCGATTTCGTCGCCAATCTTGAGTTCCTTTGCTGCATTAGCTGTGGGGTCTGCGCTGTATTCATCCATGGGAACAAAGCCGGCATGCTTTCTGCCGATATCAACCTGGATTTCTGTGGGTGTGATACCCATGACAACGCCCTTAACTTTCTGATCTGTGCTCATGCTGTTAAGAGAAGCTTCAAGTGCTGCGGAAAAATCCATCTCGTCTGCTGTCATAGCTGCTTCAGAAGGCACCTCCTCTACCTGAATATTTGCGGTTTCTTTTACGATTTCGGACATTGCTAAAAGTACCTCCTTAATAATATCGGAAGGGGTGGATGCCCCTGCCGTCACGCCTATTTCGGCGCATTCGGAAAAATCTATGGATGTGAGCTCATCGGCTCTTTCCACCAAATATGTTTTGCAGTTTTCACTGCACACGGCTTTGAGCTTGACCGTGTTTGAACTGTGACGACCGCCGATGATAATCATCATATCGCTCTTCTTTGAAAGCTCGGCAGCTTCATCCTGCCTTTGACGTGTCGCAAAGCATATTGTATCAAATATTTTTGAATTTGTACAGTCTATTTTTATTTTTTCTTTACAAATTTTCCATTCATTTTGCGAAAATGTCGTCTGAGAAACGACTATTATTCTTTTTTTGCACAAAAAAATGTTTTCCCGAAGAATTTCTTCAAGTTCCGACAAATTTTTGAAAACAAAAACCTCTCCTTGGCAATGACCTTTTATTCCGATAACCTCGGGATGAACAGGATCACCTGCAATCAGAACGGGAATTTCCTCATCGGAATTTTCGGAAACAATTGTGTGAATTTTTTTTACAAACGGACAGGTCGCATCACATATTTCGGCACCGACCGCATCAAGCTCATCATAAACATTCTTTGAAACACCGTGCGCTCTGATTATAACGGTCTGACCTTTGTGCGATTGCGACGGAGAGTCAATTATTACGACTCCCCTTTCGGCAAGACGGTTTGTAACATATGTATTGTGAATAAGCTGACCGAGAGTTGCGGCATCAATACTCTTATCAGCAATCTCATAAGCCATGTTGACGGCTCTGTCCACTCCAAAACAGAAACCTGCCGTTTTTGCAAGAGTTATTCGCAATGTCCCATCTCCCAAAGCTTGACGATTTCGCTCATTATCATTTTTGCGCAAGCCTTTGTTTCTTCTCTTGTTGCTTCCTCGCTCATTCCGAGATTCTCATAAGGAATAAGCTCGCCGAATCTGACTGTAATCTTTGATTTTTTCTTCATTTCATCGCAGTTATAAACAGATACGGGAAGCACGGGCACTTTTGCCTGATTGGCAATCATGGCAACGCCGCTTTTTGCTCTTGCGGGTTTATAATCCTTTGAGCGTGTTCCCTCGGGGAAAATACCGAGAATATTGCCTTCCTTAACAACTCTTATTGCATAGTTAAGTGCAGCGGAGTCTGCCGCGCCTCTTACGATAGGGAAGCCATTGAGCTTTGTGAGAAAACATTTTACGATGGGATTTTCAAAAAGTTCTTTTTTGCCCATGAAATGAAGCTGTCTTTTTTTCATGCCGAGACCGATAAATACGGGGTCAAGTGCGTCAATGTGATTTGATGCAAGGATAAAACCGCCATCCTCGGGAATGTTTTCAATGCCGACATATTCAACTTTATAAAGCATATTGATAAGAGATTTTCCGACGGGTCTTAATTTCTCATAGGTTTTGCTGTCCTTGATTTCTGCTGAATAATCGAAGCCTTTCATTATATCTTCTCCTTAACAATTCTTATGATTTCATTGATTGACTGCTCAAGACTGAGTCCCGTTGTATCAAGAATAACGCCGTCCTTGGCAGGCTTAAGAGGTGCGATTTCTCTGTGAGAATCGTTATAGTCTCGCTGTATCAAATCATCAAGAACTTCTTTATATTCAACCTTACTGCCTTTCTCAATAAGCTCCTTATATCTTCTTGTTGCACGCTCCTCGGGGGACGCGGTGAGGAATATTTTAACCTGTGCATCGGGAAGAACAACCGTACCGATATCTCTGCCGTCCATTATGCAGTTATTTCTCGCTGCGATATCTCTCTGCAGATCAAAAAGGAAAGCTCTGACTTCGGGAACAGCTGAAACATCGGATCCGCCATGGAAGCGGGAGGTGTTCTGATTTCCACGGAAACATTCTCGCCGTTGAGAAGCACCTTCTGCTCGCCGTTTTCAAAAACAAGGTCAACGCTGATTTCGGAAAGAGTTGCGGCAACGGCAGACTTATCCTTGGTGTCGATGCCTTTTCTCAATGCGTTGACACCGACTGCTCTGTAAAGTGCACCCGTATCAACATAAATAAATCCGAGTTCCTTTGCTGCGGCACGGGAAACCGTGCTTTTGCCTGCACCTGCAGGTCCGTCAATTGCAACATTGATAATGTTATTACTCATAATCATATCTCCGTTCATTCAATATTTCTTCGGCAGCGCTTATTCCTGCGAGTCTGCCCGTTGAAAATGCTATCTGTAAATTAAATCCGCCTGTATAAGCATCTGTATCTATCACTTCACCTGCGAAATAAAGACCTTTCACAAGCTTTGATTCCATGGTTTTTGGATTAATTTGAGAAATATCAACTCCGCCCGAGGTGATAATTGCCTCAGCAACAGGTCGGAAACCCGTCACGGTTATACTCATACCCTTAAGAAGCTGAACAAGATTTTTTCTTTGCTCTTTGGTTATCTGATTAACCTTTGTTGAAAGACTTATTCCGCTGAGTTTAACAATGACGGGAACAAGCTTTTTGGGCAAAAGAGAATTGAGTGCGTTGATAAAATTCTTATTTGTATTTTCCGAAAAATCCCTGAGAATTCTTGCATCAAGCTGTTCTTCGGTAAGTGCAGGCTTGAGGTCGATATAAATTTTATATTTACCGCTTTTCATGTTTCTCATATGAGCCGATGCACTTAAAATCATCGGTCCTGAAACACCGAAATGAGTGAAAAGCATTTCGCCGAAATCGGTATAAATTGTTTTGCCGCTTTCGGTATCAACAACCTTTATCGCCGTGTTGCGAAGAGAAAGTCCCATCAAATCCGAGCAAAATCCCTCGTGAATTTCAAGAGGGACAAGAGAAGGTACAAGCTCGGTTATTTTATGACCCGCCTGCCTTGCAAGCTCATAGCCGTCACCCGTTGAACCCGTGCCGGGATATGAGAGACCTCCCGTTGCGATTATTATTTTATCGGCAAAAATCTCTTCACCGCTTTCGGTTTCAACGCCTTTGACAGCACCGTCTTCAACAATAAGCTTCGTTGCTCTGCCGCTGAGAAATCTTGCTCTTTCTTTTGCATACCCGACAAGAGCATCAACTATATCAACCGCATTATCGGAAACAGGAAAAACGCGGTTGCCGCGCTCTGTTTTGAGCTCTACTCCTCTGCCCTCAAAAAATTCAATTACATCAGCAGGCATAAATCTTGAAAATGCGCCGTAAAGAAATCTGCCGTTTCTCGGTACATTTGAGATAAGCTCCTGAAGCACATTGCAGTTATTCGTTACATTACATCTTCCTTTACCCGTTATCATAAGCTTTCGCGCAGGACGCTCGTTCCTTTCAAGAACGATTGTTTCTGCATTCATATGTGAGGATATTCCCGCAGCCATAAGACCTGCCGCACCGCCGCCTATTACAAGCAATGAGGTTCTCATTTCTTTTCCTCACCGCCCGTTCTGTAAACATGGTATTCATCCCATATTTCTTCAAGTGCTTTGAAATCTTTATAAACATCGTCGCGCTTTTCTCTTGCACTTGCGGCAACAAGAGCATTTATTACGCTCAAAGGCGCAACAAGAGAATCTACAAACGAAACCATACTGCTCTTTGCAACAAGAAGATGGGTTGCATAAGGCGCAATGGGCGACATTTCTCCGTCTGTTATCGAAATAATCGTTGCTCCTCTGCTTTTCGCAAAAGATAATGCTTTTACCGTCTGACTTGAATATCTCGGAAAGCTGATTGCTATGCACACATCCTCGCTGCTTATGCGGAACATCTGCTCAAAAAGCTCACTCGAGGCAGATGTGTCAATAAGAACAACATTTTCATAAAGAAAACGAAGATAGAAAGCGGCAAAGCTTGCAAGAGCCGCCGAGCTTCTGACTCCGAGAATATATATTTTTTTAGCCTTGTTAATCGCTTCCGCACTCTTTGAAAAAGCCTCACGGGAAATGCTGTCCCTTGTTTGCTTTATCATTTCAACATCGGTCATGAAAGCTCTGTCAATAAAATCGTCGCTTCCGTATCTGCTTGCAGCAACATCCATTCTCTGCACGCTTGTCAGATGGCTTTTGACCGCTTCCTGAAGATATTTCTGAAGCTCGGGATAGCCGTCAAATCCGATATTTGACGCAAAGCGGACAACCGTTGATTCACTCACACCCACCGCTTTTCCGAGACTTGCAGCAGTCATGAACGATGCCTTTTCATAATTGGATTTGATAAAATCCGCTATTTTTTTATGACCCTTTGAAAGAGTCGGATACACATTTTCTATGCGAAACTGAAAGTTTTCTGACATAACAATACCTCACTATCCACATAGAGTAAATTTTACACTATCGCAGGCTGAAATGCAAGTCATTTTTTATATTTTGCAAGATTTCTTTCATTTTTAAAGATTGACTTAACGATTATATATGATGTATAATAAACTAACTTTATATAAATCTTCCAAAGGAGATATATTATGGTAAACGGAACACTTTTATGGTACAACTCCCCTGCTAAAGCATGGACACAGTGCCTCCCCATAGGCAACGGCAGTCTCGGCGCAATGATTTACGGCGCGGTTGACAAAGAAGTTCTCGCTCTCAACCACGATGAGCTTTGGACGGGCAAACCCAAAAACACCGTCAAAGAAGGCGCACCCGAAGCATTCAAAAAAGCACAGAAGCTCGCTCTTGACGGCAGACTTCATGAGGCACAAACGGAAATTGAAACAAACTTCCAGAGCACCTGGAGTCAGGCATATATGCCCTTGGGCAACCTTGAAATAGAATTCGGCAGATGCACAAGGTCAAAGGATTACAAGCGTACTCTCGACCTTGAAAATGCCGTTTCAACCGTCAGCTACACCAAATCGGGTGTGAAATATGAAAGAGAATATTTCGCTTCATATCCCTCAAAAATCATCGCCGCAAAGCTTACCTGCAGCGATAAAATGAGCTTTACCATCGGTCTTACATCAAAACTTAAGAGCAACAGCTTCGTTGAAGATAATATCATTATTCTTGACGGCGAATGCCATGGTGAAAACAACATTGACGGCGAATCAAGCAACAAGAAGTATTTTGACGAACCCGAAATGAGAGGCATCCGTTTCAGAGCAGCCACAAAAGTTATCACCGACGGTGCAACAAAGGCTGTTGAAAACCGCATTTCCGTTACAGACGCAACTTATGCCGCTTTCTTCTTTACTGCGGAAACAAGCTTCAACGGTTTTGACAAGCATCCGTACCTTGAAGGTAAAGAATATATCAAACCCTGTATGGACAGAATCAATGCGGTGAACAATTACGAAGCTGAAAAGAAGGCTCACATCGCCGATTATAAAGAACTTTTTGACAGAGTTACACTTGACATCGGCGAAGGCAAAGAAGATGTTCCCACCAACAAACGTCTGGTGCTTTATAAGAAAGATAAGAGTGATATGTCACTTATTACTCTTGTTTATAACTACGGCAGATATCTTGCAATTTCCTGCTCAAGAGAAGGCTCTCAGGCTTCAACTCTTCAGGGTATATGGAATGACAGACTCACTCCTCCCTGGCATTCAAACTATACCGTTAATATCAACACCGAAATGAACTACTGGCCCGTTCTCATGTGCCGTATGCCTGAAGTCAATCTTCCTCTTATTGAGATGGTTAAGGAACTCAGCGTAAGCGGTGAAAAAGCAGCAAAAGGTCAGTACGGTGCAAAGGGCTGGACATCACATCATAACGTTGATATCTGGCGCCTTTCAACTCCCGTTGCAGGCAATGCCTGCTGGGCATTCTGGCACGGTTCATCTGGCTGGCTCTGCGAGCATCTCTTTGACCACTACGAATACACAAACGATGTTGAATATCTCAGAAACACAGCTTATCCCGTTATGAAAAAAGCGGCTGAATTCTATCTCGACATCATGACCGAATATAACGGCAAGCTGGTTCTTGCTCCGGGTACATCTCCCGAAAACGGCTTCATCTATAAAAAAGACACCTGTAACGTCGGCAAATATTCAACAATGTCCATGTCGATTGCAAAGGAACTTTTCCTCAACTGCATAAAGTCCTGCGATATCCTCGGCATTGATGCCGACTTTGCAGAAGAACTTAAGGATACCGTTTCAAAAATGGCTGATTTTAAAATCGGCAGCGACGGTCAGCTTCTTGAATATGATGACGATTATCCCGAATCAGAGCCTCACCACAGACATGTTTCGCATCTTTATGCTCTTCATCCCGCACGTCTTATCACCGTTGACGAAACACCCGAGCTTGCAAAAGCCTGCCGCAGAACTCTTGAACGCAGAGGCGATAACGGCACAGGCTGGAGTCTCGGCTGGAAAATCAATTTCTGGGCAAGACTTATGGACGGCGATCATGCACTCAAGCTTATCGAGCTTCAGCTTCGTCCCGTTAAGAGCATCGGTGTAAATTACACCAAGGGCGGCGGTACATATGAAAACCTTTTCGACGCTCATCCCCCATTCCAGATTGACGGCAACTTCGGCTTTGTCAGCGGTATCACCGAAATGCTTATGCAGAGCTACAACGGCAAGATTTACATTCTTCCCGCACTTCCCTCGAAGTGGAAAAACGGCAAGGTAAGCGGTCTGCTTGCAAAGGGCGGCGTTATTGTTGACATTGAATGGAAAGACGGCAAGCTCCTCAGCTATAGCCTTGAAGGCAAGGGCAGGTTCAATGTTATTGTTAACGGCAAGGCAACAGAAGTTGAACTTGACGGCAAAAAGGTAAGCTTCAATGCGTGAATTTGACCTTTACGATTTTGACAAAACGGTTTATCCGCAGGATTCGGAAACAGTCTTTCTGTTTTACTGCATGCTTCACAGACCGTATCTGCTAATCCTTGCACCTTATCTTTTGTTCAATCTTATTCTGTTCTTTCTCGGCTTAGGAGATAAATATAAAGGCAGATGCTTTTCATTTCTCCGTTTTATCGACGGCGAAAAAATGGCGGTTAAATTCTGGAAAAACCAAAAGAAAAGAATTTATCCGATTTTCAATCCCGAAAACAGAAACAGACCGATTGTTGTTTGCTCCGCATCGCCCGAATTCTTCCTTAAACCGATTTGCGAGGAATACAAGGTTGATGTTATGATTGCAACAAGAATGAATCCGAAAACAGGTGAAATCATCGGCTTCAACTGCAAGGATAAGCAAAAACCGATAAGACTTGCAGAAAAGCTTCCCGACGCAAAATTTATCAACGTTTATTCTGACTCAATCAAAAACGACATTCACATTTTCGAACTCGGTCAGAAATGCTTTCATGCAAACAAAGGGATTCTCACGGAAATGAGCATTGAAGAAATAAGAAACAAAGTTAAATAACATCTAAAAGTGTGTCGATTGTTTTCGGCACACTTTTTTCATGTTCACATTAAATTAATCCGTATTTCACAAAAATGCAAAACGCAGTTTATTTTTAAATGATAGAATCGGTTAGCGGCAGACAAAAAGGATATAATAACCACAGGTGATAAATTATGTTATATCTTTTATTGGGTGCCGTTTTTTCATATCTGCTTGGAAGTATATCTCCGTCAGTTATTATTTCAAAAGTAATTTACAAAAAAGACATCCGCAATTCGGGCAGCGGAAATGCGGGAGCAACAAACACTCTGCGAGTTTTCGGAAAAAAAGCAGGGATTGCAGTTTTTATTTTTGATTTTTTCAAAGGCTTCCTTGCCGTTGTCATTGCCAAAATTCTTGTTGAACAATTCAATGCAGAATTTATCTGCATTCCCGCTTCGGGATTTTCAGCTCAGCTCGGTCATGTATTTCCGGTTTTTTTCGGTTTCAAGGGCGGAAAGGGCGTTGCAACCGCTGCAGGAAGCGCAATGGCTGTAATGCCTTTGACAGCTTCTCTTCTTCTCGGCATTTTTGCACTGACTGTTATTATTACAAAAACGGTTTCGCTTGCATCGGGGATTTGCGCTGCAGTATATCCCCTGCTTGCCTATTTTCTTTCGGAAGAAAATCAAACGATTCTTTTTATTTATGCCGCCTGCTGTTCGGCACTTATCATTATAAAACACTTTGAAAATTTCGCCCGTCTGCTTGACGGAAAAGAAAACAAATTATCGCTTCGGAAAAGGAAAGAATAATTCTTTTTCGGAATTAGTAAATGTTTGTAATTCTCCGTTTGGCATTGACTCGGGCGCACGGCTCAAAGTATAATATGCAGGGTTTAGGGATACCCGAACGGGTTATCTTTAAATAAAATTTCGTATAACGGAGGAAAACAAATGAAAAACAAACTGAAAGGAATGCTTGCCGTTGTTCTGTCTGCGGCATGCATACTGACCGTGATGCCCCTGTCGGGTTTTGCGGCAGAAGAAACAACAACCGATTCAAACAATTCGGTTGAAACCACGGTAAATGCCGAAACAACCGTACCGGCAGAAACCGAAACAACCAATCCCGAGAACAGCGAAACAACTGCACCCGAAACCACGATTCCCGAGGATACCGAAACTACTGCTCCCGAAACAAAGGAATACAGCATCACTTACTATCTCAGCGAAAAAGAGCAGTACGGCGAAGAAAAGAAATTTGCTGTCGGCAGCACCATTGTACATCCCGAAGCACCAAAAAAGGAAGGCTTTAAGTTTGCAGGCTGGATTCTCGGCGAAGAAAACGGAAAAGTAATTCCCGTTCCCGAAAAAATGCCCTCAGACGACCTCAAAGCTTATGCTTCATGGGAAGTTAACAGCTACAACATCAGCTATACGGTTGACGGTGTAACAAATGTAAAAACCGCACTTTTCGGTTCTGACATCGCAGAAACCGCACCCGCTGACCCCGAAAAAGAGGGTCATGTTTTTGCGGGCTGGTTTGACAAGGACGGCAAGAATCTTTTTGATTATTCAACCGTTCCTTCAACTGACATTGAGTTCATCGCAAAATGGCTCAGAAACGGCAATGTTATTTATCTTGTAGACGGAAAAACATATGAAGCTTACGAGGTAAAAGAAGACGAAAAAATTCCCGTTCCCGAAAATCCCAAAAAATTCGCACACAAGTTCAAGGGCTGGGACCCTGAAGTTCCCGAAAAAATGCCTTCAGAAGACCTTGAATTTAAAGCGGTATGGGAAATTGACAAAGATTTCGTTACCCTCGTAATCGGCGGAACAGTTGTTGCAGGCGGAATTATGGCAGCAATTGCAGGTGCAGCGATAACAGGCATTTCGATTATCGGCGGTATTATTGCAATTATCGGAGTTGCATCAAACATCAAGAAATCATATACGGTTATCTACAAGGTTGACGGTTCGGTTTACAAAACCTACAAACACCACGCAGGCGATAAAATAACCGTACCTGCAAATCCATCAAAAAGCGGATACAAATTTGAAGGCTGGACTCCCGAAATTCCCGAAAAAATGCCCAAACAAAATCTTACATTTGAGGCAAAATGGTCGGAAATCAAGGACAACAGCAACTCAAACACAGATATCCCTTCAACAGGTTCAACGAACGCAGGAATCGCTGCCTTTGCGGCACTCGCAATATCCGCCGTGGCAGCAATAATAATAAAAAATAAGAAAGAAAAATAACATGACAAAGCCCCCGACAGTTTTTATTCTGTCGGGGGCTGTTTGTTAAAACTTGAATAAGCTTGCTATGGCTTTGAAAAGAAGTTCAAAGAATTCTCCGATGCCGTTAATGTCAATCAGATTGTCTGTTCTGGAATCGGGAGTTATGTTGCCTGTTCCCTCAACAGGCACACCGTCATAATCCGAGGTGTGACTTGAAAGCCATGAAATCATTCCGTCGGGATAAGTAAGAGTCACTTCTTCACCCAGACCGTTAACGGTTGTCATATAAGGATAATCTTTGTTTTCAATCGAGAACATATCGTAATTTACCGCAAACCAGGCATGATGGCTGCTTGAAGTCTTTTTGCCGTCATGATAGCAGACCTTTGTAAGAGTTGAAAACCTGCAATCCTCTGCAACGTTTGATGACTTTGCAATTGCTTCAAACGTAGGTGAAACGGCAAAATAATAGTTAACAAGAGGATCTCTTGTGCTTGAAGTTATCCAGACAGGAGTATCGGCAAGCTTTGATGCAAGCTCGTCGGAAGGCGACCATGCGGGACAAATAGGGAATGCGGCCGCAAACATTTCCGGATAAGCGATTGACATTTTAAGAGTCATTTTGCCGCCCATGGAATAACCGCCGACATAGATTCTTGACAAATCAACATTAGCTTTGTTTTGGGCGATGAAATCATCAATTGCAGCTCTCAAAGGCTCAATCATGCTGTTATCCCAGAAAATATTATACTCTTCCCTTGAACGTGCAGCAAGAATAAATGCACCGCCAGAGGAAATGAAGCGTGACTGAAATTCATCACTTGCCCAGAAAGCGACATTGCTCTTATTAACCTGCGCACCTTCGCTTGAGCCGTCACCCATACCGTGAAGCCATACAACAATCGGATATTTCTTGCTGTCATTTTCTTTTACGGGCGAATAATAACGGTAATCAACCGAATAATCACCAACCTTGGGACCTTCGCCGAAAACAAACTGCTTTTTGAGCTCCTCAATACCATTTTCAAGGGGCATGGCATATGCATTAATCATACAGCCGAAAACAGTTATGATTGCGAGAATAATCGCCGCAAAACTTCTTATCTTTTTCATTTTCATTTCACCTCTGTTAAGAATTTTGCGGACTCCAACGCATTGAGTATCAGAGTCCGCTGTGATTGGTTATTTTACAATAAACTGTGATTCTGCAATCGCTTCAATTTCCTCTGCTGTTGTTGCGTTGTTCATCTTATCTGCAACCTTGCTTCTTCTTTCGCGAAGCTCGCTGTACATGAGGTCACGCTTTTCAGCCGAAAGAGGATAGAAGAATTTAGGAATGATGCCGAGGCTGCTTGTGATAATGGGGATTCCTGTGCCGAGAGCGAATATCCACCACTTTGTTTTATCGGACTGTGTTCCGACTTTAAGACCCTGAATATAGCCTACCTTCTTCATTACGATGCTGTTGATACTTCCCATAACAGCCTGCTGAAGCTTTGAAATCGTTGACTGTGCAACACCTATCATTGCCTCTGCACGGTAGCCGTTTTTCCATTCGCAGTAGTCCATGGACTCGTTGCTGATTTCGGCAGGGATAACACGCCTTAAGCCGTAAACACACATTTCAAATATTTCTTCAATGCACATCATAGGAAGGATAACCGCTTTGCGCATAAAGTTCTTGTTTATTGAACCTATGCCGAAAACAATCATCCACAATGCATCCGTCCATGCATCCTCAAGAATCCAGAGCGCTTTTGTTGAAAAACGCTTCCTCAGCGGTTCAACAAAACCGTAGCTGATAAACTTAATCGGGAATGCAGGTATACCGACAATGGTTTTCCATGTAATCGAACCGATAACGTCGATATAGAAATTCGTTCTGCTCGAGCCGATACTGAAGCCTGAAAGGAATGAAGAAAGAACCTGAATAAACATCGGTTTGTTTGTAACAATAGCTTTCAAACCCTGCATAACACTCGGCTTCTTTATGGTCTGCGCAACTCTCTCTCTTGTTGTTAGGAAGAAGTAAAGGCAGAATGCTGCACCGAGAACAGCAAAGGATACACCGAAGCCTGCAAAAAGCTTGGGAAGCTTGACCTTAATCTTGTCATTGATTACAAGGTCATAGATAATACCGAAAATCTGTTTTGGCACGTCTTCAACGAAATGCGACATCAGGTTTGCCGTTGCAATAAGTCTTGAACGGTCGAGCGGCTCAGGCGTTATCGTAGACCCGAAGCCTGCACGGGCAACAGCTGTAAATGTGTTTGCTGTTTCAGTGATAATCGACATTGCAAAATAAAAAATCCACTTAGGAAGATAGTCACCCGGAGAATCGGGGAACATAAACGGAATCAGCCAATACCACAATCCCAGAACCGTAAGAGGTAGCTGACCGAGAAGGAGATACGGTCTGAACTTTCCCCAGCGTGTTCTGGTCTTTTCAACAATAACACCGATAAATGTATCGTTAAAGGTGTCCCATACGGTTGCAACAATGTTCTGAATTGCAAGATAACTGAAATCAATTTTTACGACATCGTATATGTATCTGTCTTTAAAATCGTTGATGTTCAGACTTGCGGCAGTATCTTCAAGAACATAGGCAACGGTTTCTTTTGAACCGACAAAACGTCTGTTTTTCAAAAGAGCCGCATTATCGGTTGCAGTTTCAAGATTTTCTCTCAATTCTGACATAGCCACACCTGCCTTTTTGATATAGTATTAAAATATCATATTATATTTCTTTTTGCAACAATTTTGATAAAAAATAAATAGACTTTTTGCTTTTTGTGTGATATTATTACCAAGAAAAGAGGTTGATTGATATGGCATATTTATTTTCACACTTCAGAGAAAAAATCACTCCCGACGGTGAGCAGGTTTATTTTGCACTCAGCAAGGACGGCCTCAACTGGACTCAGTTAAATAACGGCAATCCCATACTCACAAGCACCATGGGTGAAAAAGGCTGCCGTGATATTGAAGTTATCAGACTTAAAACGGGCGGATTTGTTATTCTTACAACAGATTTATCAATTGCATACCGCATGGATGAAAATTATCAGGTCAACTGGAAAGAGGTAAATTCCACGGGAAGCAAGTGTCTTTGTATGTGGAAAACCGATGATTTCATAACTTTTTCGGAGCAGAAAAGAATATATTTCGGCAGAGATGATTTCGGCTGTTTATGGGCACCCGAAATATTCTATGATGATATCAGTGACGAATATCTCATTCATTGGGGTTCTACTCTTGCTGAGGATAATTTCACTCATATGTCGATTTTCTGCTGTATAACAAAGGATTTTGAAAATTTTTCCGAACCGAAGCTGTTTTTTACAAAAAATAATGAAATCCTTGATACTCACCTTGTCAAATTTGATGATACATATCATCTGTTTTATAAAAACGCAGAGCATCCGCCGATGAATATGCACGCAACATCAAAAAATCTTTACGGACCGTATGAGCATGACAAGGCGTTTGAGGACTATATGGCAACACTTGAAAAACCCGGTTCATATGAAGCACCGACAACTCTTGTTCTGCCTGACGGGCGGTGGTGTCTTATGCTCGATTTCTTCGGCTGTGAAAAAGAAAAGATGGGTTATGTCCCATTTGTTTCGGAAAAACCCGGTGACAGTAATTTCAAACGTTCCGACGAAAGCTTTTCATTCCCCTACGGATTCAAGCACGGCGGCATAACAGAGATTACCGATGAAGAATTCGATAAAATTGAAAAGCACTATAACAAATAACTCACAAAACGGGCAGTTCGCAATGAACCGCCCGTTTGATTTTGGCAAATATTACAGAGTTGAACCGAAATCGGTAACAATTGACTGACCTGTTATTGCTCTGGATTCATCCGATGCAAAGAAGAGAAGCATATTTGCAACGTCCTCGGGCATACAGGGCTGAACTTTAAGGTCATTGTGTTTCATCATCTGTCCAAAAATATTCATATCCATATTTGCAGGATTCATTCCCGCAACCATGGGAGTAACAATCGTGCCGGGGCAGATTGCGTTGCAGCGTACGTTTGTGCCTGCAAAGCGAAGTGCTGTGTGGCGTGTAAGACCTATAACGGCAGCTTTTGATGCAACATAAGCTGCACCGCCGCAGCCCATAACGCCTGCAACCGAAGCAACATTGACAATTGAACCGTAGCCTGTTTTTGCCATTTCTGCCGTAACGGCACGCATCATGCACATTGTTCCTTTGGTGTTGATATCAATAACTTTATTCATATCTTCATCTGTAAAGCTGTCAATAGCCTTAAGACCGCTGTCAAGCACACCTGCATTGTTAATAAGAATATCAATTTTTCCGTAAGCTTCAAGAGTTTCGGCAACAACTCTCTTTGCATCCTCATCCTTTGAAATATCGCTTACAACGGAAAGAACTTCTCCGCCTGCTTCTTTAATCTGAGCTGCAACCTCAAGAAGTGGCTCTTCACGGCGGGCTGTAATAATTACTTTTGCTCCTTCAGCAGCAAATTTCAATGCTGTTGCTGCACCAACGCCTGAATTACCGCCTGTGATGATTGCAACCTTTCCTTCAAGACGACCCATAATAATAACCTCCGTTTTTCTTATTAGTTTTTATTTTAATCAACACAAAAATGTTAAAAGCATTTCAGTTATTTAAAAATTCGGCAACCTCATAAGCCCTTGGTATTGACGGTGCTGAACCTTTTCGGGAAACAGTCAAAGCCGCAGCTGCACAGGCAGTTCTGATTGCATCCGAAGGTTCTTTACCTCTGCTGATTTCAGCAACAAAATATCCGACAAACGTATCCCCTGCTGCGGTTGTGTCAACGGTTTTCACTTCAAATGCATTCTGACGGATTTCGCAGTTCTTATCAATATAAACACATCCGTCTTTGCCGAGGGTTATAACCGCGGTAAGGTCGGGATATTTTTTTGCTATAAGCTGTGCAAAAGCTTTATAATCATCCGAACCGGTGTAGCCCGAGCTTTCTATCGCATTTGGTATTATGCAATAAAGCTTTGAAAGGTCAATTTTTGCCGAAACATCATTGAAAGGCGCAGGATTGAAAAATATCCTCATTCCCCTGTCGTAAGCTTTTTCGACGATATAATCAACATTGTTTATTTCGTTCTGAAGAACGAGAAAATCACCTCGCGAAAAATCGGACAGCACGGAATCAACATATTCCTTTGTAATTTCGTGGTTTGCACCTTTATAAAGAAATATCGCATTTTCGCCGTTTTTATCGACCTGAATGGTTGCCTGACCCGATTTTCCGTCGGTCACACGAAGATACTTAAGATTGATACCTTTTTCCTCCATGAAAGAACGGAGAATGCCGCCATCTGCACCTATGCATCCCGCATGATAAACCTCTGCTCCTGCATTTGCGAGCGCAACAGACTGATTAAGCCCTTTTCCACCCACAAAATGCTCAACGCTTTCTGCGGAAACTGTTTCACCGGGTCTTACGATATGGTCAACACCGCACACGATATCAATATTGCATGAACCGAAATTCAGTATTTTCATATCATTCTCTGTGCCACTTAACACCCTGAGCTGTATCTTCAAGAACAATGCCCATTGCCTTGAGTTCGTCTCTTATTCTGTCAGCCTCTGCCCAGTTCTTATCTTTTCTTGCCTGAGTTCTTGCTTCAATCATTGCATCAATCTCTTCATCAAGAGCTTCGGTTTTTCGGTTATAAACAAGACCGAGAACACCTGTAAGCTCATCAAAAATCTTCGCGGCATATTCTGCGGTTGCCTTTGTTTCACCCTTGCCGATAACAAGTGAGTTGATATCTCTTACAAGCTCAAAAACTGCGGCAATACCGTCTGCTGTGTTGAGGTCATCGTCCATTGCATCGATGAACTGAGTAACTCTCTTATCAAACTGAGCCTTGATTTCCGCATTAAGCTCGCCTTCCGCAGCGTTCTTAAGCTCGAAATCAATGCTGTCACGGCAGGTGTAGAGTCTTGAAAGAGAAGCTTTGCACTGCTCGATGATATCAATACTGTAGTTGATGGGACTTCTGTATGAGGATGAAATCATAAGATAGCGGATGGGTTCATAACCGTAAACCTTTGCCACGTCACGAACGGTCTTGAAGTTACCGAGTGACTTTGACATCTTTACGTTATCAACATTGATATATCCGTTATGCATCCAATAATTAGCAAAAGGATGGCCTGTGAAGCATTCGCTCTGTGCGATTTCGTTTTCGTGGTGAGGGAAGATAAGGTCCTGACCGCCGCAATGAATATCAATGCTTTCGCCGAGATATCTGCATACCATTGCGGAGCATTCGATATGCCAGCCGGGTCTGCCCTTGCCCCAGGGTGATTCCCAATAGGGTTCGCCGGGTTTTGCAGACTTCCAGAGTGCAAAGTCCATGGGTTCTTTCTTTATATCGCCGACCATGATTCTTGCGCCTGCTTCAAGCTCTTCAAGAGGCTGATGCGAAAGCTTGCCGTATTCATCAAAGGTTTTGGGGCTGAAATAAACATCTCCGTCAACCTCATAAGCATGACCGTTTTCGATAAGACCTGAAACAATTTCAATAATTTTATCAATGTTTTCAGTTGCCTTGGGATGAATTGTTGCAGGGCGGAAATTAATTCCCTTTGCATCGGTCCAGAATTCCTCAATATACTTTTCAGAAACTTCCGTAAATGTTGAACCTTCTTCGTTTGCCCTCTTGATAATCTTATCGTCGATATCGGTGAAATTCTGAACGAAGGTTACGTTATAGCCTCTGTACTCAAGATATCTTCTGAGAACGTCAAAAACACAGATGGGTCTTGCGTTGCCGATATGAATGAAGTTATAAACCGTAGGTCCGCAGGCATAGATTTTTGCCTCACCTTCCTTGATGGGCTTGAATTCTTCCTTTTCTCTTGTGAGAGTGTTAAAAATTTTCATTTATTTTACCTCCTGTTGGCTTTTGAGAATATTGATTTCGTTTTCAAGTCTTGCGATTTCCTGTGCAACGGGGTCGGGTACATGAACCTGATCAAGGTCATCAACCCTCACGCCGTCACGTTTGACAACTCTTGCCGGAACACCGACTGCGGTTGAATTGGGCGGTATATCCGCAAGAACAACCGCACCTGCGGCAATTCTTGAATTATCGCCTATCACCAAAGGTCCGAGAATTTTTGCGCCCGCGCCAATCATAACGTTGTTGCCGATGGTAGGATGTCTTTTTCCCGTATCCTTACCGGTACCGCCGAGGGTTACGCCCTGATAAATCGTAACGTCATCGCCGATAACAGCGGTTTCACCGATAACAACACCTGTTCCGTGGTCAATGAAAAATCTTTTTCCGACCTCAACGGCAGGATGGATTTCAATTCCCGTTTTCTTAGATGCACGCTGCGATAACCACCTTGCGGCAAAAAACAGCTTTTTCTTATAGAATTTATTGGCAAGTCTGTGAAGTCTTATGGCTTTGAGACCGGGATAAAGCAAAAGGATTTCAAGTGCCGAGCGTGCAGCAGGGTCTCTGTCCTTTACGCAGGCTATATCCTCTCTTAATTGTTTAAACATATATACACCTCATATAAAACAAAAACGCCTTCGCAGTCTTGTGACTACGGAGGCGTAAATACGCGGTTCCACTCCTGTTTGTAACTCATTGGTCGGGAGAAAACTCCGAACCGAGCGGCTTTAACGCAGCCTTACGCACAAGGATACTGTTATTTCCCCCTGTGTGCCGGCGGGTGCATTTCACCGAATAGCGCATAAGAAGCATTTTCAGCTGCCTGCTTCCTCTCTGATATGCCCGTAAGCGGTTACTCTCCCGACGATTGCATTTGTGATATCTAATATATTATATGGGTTTTATTCTGAAAAGTCAATCACTTTTTTGCCGTCAACAATATATTTTATTCCCGAAACAACGGTCAGAACAGCCGTTATCCAGAGGAATATGTTTGAAACGAGCGAAAAAGTGTCAAAATCAAACGCAACAAACTCACTCACAAACAATCCGAGCATGATAACAATTGAGAATACCATCTGACTGACTGTTTTGATTTTTCCGAGTATACCCGCGGGAATTACAACTCCCTGCGCCGATGCAACAAGTCGGAATGATGTTACGAGAAACTCTCTTGTAAGAATAATCATAACAACCCAGATATTGCAAAGTCCGAGCTGCATAAATGCGAGAAGTGCAGCTGTGGTAAGCATTTTATCGGCAACGGGGTCGCAAAGCTTGCCGAAAGTAGTGACAAGATTATTCTTTCTTGCAATATTGCCGTCAAGGAAATCGGTTATTGATGCAACGGCAAAAATAATAAGTGCAACAAGATAATGATATCTGAACTCAATAAGCATTGCCGCAAGATAAAACGGCGTAAGGATCATTCTCAGTACGGTTAATTTATTGGGTAAATTCATTTTCAGCTGTTAATATCCTTTCCTATAAGGTCATAATCATTCATTCCGATAATCTCAACATCCGCAAATTCTCCGACTTCGTAATGCTTATCGGTTGTGAACGAAATTACTCCGTCAATTTCGGGAGCATCCATATATGTTCTTCCTGAATAACTGTCGCTGTAGCCGTCATAATCCTCAACGATAACACGGTAAGTTTTGCCGATTCTTTCATGGTTTTTAACGGTTACGATTTCAAGCTGATCCTGCATTATAATCTCTCCTCTGCGGAGCTTTATATCTTCTTCAACCTGATTTTCAAAATCAAAAGCGGGAGTACCCTCCTGCGGAGAGAAAGAGAAGCATCCGAGACGGTCAAACTCAATTTCATTGACAAACTCTGCAAGATTTTCAAACTCCGCTTCACCTTCCCCGGGGAAACCGACTATGAATGTTGTTCTGATTACAGCATCGGGCATGGCTTCGCGGATTTTTGCGATAACGGAACGGATATGAGCGCTGTCGCCTCTTCTGTTCATGGCTTTGAGCATACCGTCATCGGCATGCTGAAGCGGAAGGTCGATATAGTGAAGCACCTTCGGCTGACGTGCCATTGTTTCGATAAGCTCATCGGTAATTTTGTCGGGATAGCAATAAAGCATACGTATCCACTCAATTCCGTCAATCTCACAAAGAGCATCCAGTAATTCGGGCAAACGGAGCTTTCCGTAAAGGTCGATACCATAGCTTGTTGTATCCTGAGCGATAAGGATAAGCTCTTTTGTGCCTGCCGAGGCAAGAGCCTTTGCTTCTTCAACAAGGGTTTCAAATTCAACGCTTCTGAAATCACCTCTGATTGAAGGAATCGCGCAATATGTGCATCGGTTTGAACAGCCGTCAGCAATTTTGAGATATGCCCAATGCTCGGGAGTGGTGAGAAGTCTCTCTCCCACAAGAGGAAGCTCGGTATTCGGAGGCATCTCAAATATTTTTTCGCCTTCAATAACTTTTCGGGCAATGTCAGCAATGTTACCGTTTGCGCCTATACCGATTATTGCATCCGTTTCGGGAATTTCGGCAAGAATCTCCTCTTTATATCTCTGCGCAAGGCAGCCCGTTACGATTATTTTTTTAACAAGCCCATCTTCCTTAAGCTGAGCCATTTCAAGAATATTCTCAATTGCTTCCTGCTTTGCTGCATCAATAAATCCGCAGGTATTAACAATTACAGCATCAACACCCTCATAGCAATCCGCAATTTCAAATCCGTTTTTATCAAGCTGAGCAAGCATTCTTTCCGCATCAACCTGATTTTTGGGACAGCCCAAAGATATCATTCCGATTTTATACATCGCCAAAATCCTCCGTTTCAATATCAATCTGCCGAAGCGCACTGTTGATATCCGACCATTTATAGCCAAGGCGCTGAAGGGATGCAATCATGCGTTTCGTCCCTTTTTCATCCGACAGACAGCGTGAATATTTGGTATTTATTAAGTCTATAATACGCAAAACGGGGTCAAAGTCAAGACTTTCGACAATATTATCGGCAATTTCTCCCGAAATTCCTTTGAGAAAAAGCTCATTTTTTACCCCTCTGATGCTCATGCCCTTTCGTTCAACGAGGCTTTCCGCAAGGCTTTGCGCATAGCGTTCATCGTTGATATATCCGTAATATTCAAGGCTTTCGCAAGCCTTTTCTGCATATTCCCTTTTGTGACCTTTCTGACAAAGCTTATTAATCAGCTCTTTTCTGCTGTGGTCACGGTAGGATAAAAGCCTGAGTCCCGCTATGAAAGCGCAACGGGAGCCGACGGCTTCAAAAAAAGCCGCCAACTCCTCTTCATCTTCAATATTGCTTATGCCGTGATACGGACTGCTGAACCAGTATTCGGCATCAACGGTAAACATATACTCATCATCGCAAAGAACATGAATTTTGTTCTGTTTACCTTGGTTTATACTGATTTTCATAATTATTCGTCGTCGTCCACAACTATATCAAGCTTTGCTCTTGCACCCGCTTTGGTTGTGGGTTCATGTGCGGGAGGTGCAGGCATGGCAGGTCTTGCAGGCTTTTTGGCTTTTGCCGCCTCTGCCGCTTCGCGCATAGCCGTATTGATTCTTGACTCAACTTCCTCTGCAAGCTCGGGAGAATTTGTGAAAAGCTCTCTGACATTATCTCTGCCCTGTCCGAGACGCATATCGCCGAAAGAGAACCATGCGCCGCTTTTCTGGAGAACGTCAAATTTAACGCCGAGGTCAACCATTTCGCCCTCTTTTGAAATTCCTCTGCCGTAAAGAATATCGAATTCAGCTTCCTTGAACGGAGGGGCAACCTTATTTTTTACGATTTTGCACTTTGTTCTGTTGCCGACGATTTCATTGCCGGGGCCCTTGAGCGATTCAACACGGCGAACATCAATTCTCATTGTTGAATAGAACTTGAGTGCACGTCCGCCCGTTGTAACTTCAGGATTACCGTAAACAACTCCGACTTTTTCACGAAGCTGATTTATGAAAATAATAATAGTGTTTGATTTTGCAACCGCACCTGCGATTTTTCTGAGAGCCTGCGACATAAGCCTTGCATGAGCACCGACGTGGGAATCACCCATTTCGCCCTCAATTTCCGAACGGGGAACAAGAGCTGCAACGGAGTCGATAACAACAACATCAAGAGCACCCGAACGAACAAGAGCTTCTGCGATTTCAAGAGCCTGCTCACCGTTATCGGGCTGAGAAACAAGAAGAGAATCAACATCAACGCCGAGATTTGCGGCATATGCAGGGTCAAGTGCGTGTTCGGCATCAATGAATGCAGCTTCTCCGCCGCCCTTCTGTGCCTGAGCAACAACGGTGAGTGCAAGAGTTGTTTTACCCGATGATTCGGGACCGTAAATTTCTATAATTCTTCCCTTGGGCAAACCGCCGATACCGGTTGCGGCATCAAGAGCGATTGAACCCGTGGATATTGCTTCAACATTCATACCGTCATTCTGACCGAGACGCATAATTGTTCCTTTACCGTATGCCTTCTCAATCTGAGCAAGAGCTGTTTCAAGAGCTTTCTTTTTATCTGCCATTTTCATACCTCCAAAAGTTCCGTCAAACAAATGTTCTGTATGCATTATATACCATTAATTTCAAAAATGCAATAGGAATTTTAAATATTTTTTACCACAGGATAAATTATTTGAAAATAAGTATAAAAAAATGAAAAAAACTCTTGCAATTTGCGCGGCAATCTGTTAATATATCATCTGTTAATGAGTAAAACAAAGGAGGTGTGACACATGGCAAAATGCGATTTCTGCGGTAAAGATGTGTCATTCGGCATTCAGGTTTCCCACTCACACAGACGTTCAAACAGAACATGGAAGCCCAACGTAAAGAGAGTTAAGGCTGTTGTTAACGGTACTCCCAAGAGAGTTCACGCTTGCACAAGATGCCTTCGCTCTGGTAAGGTTACAAGAGCCGTTTGATTTTAAAACGCAATGATTAAGAGACTGCTTCGGCAGTCTCTTTTTCTTCCCCTTTTGTTGCTTTTGACAAAATCATTGTGGTTTCGCAAACACAAAAACACAATGTATTGTGATATATTACATTATAATATAGAATCTTGCACAAACAAGATTTTTTTACTATTTTCTTGTTCCATTTTCGGCAAAAAAATTGTATAATGTTATTTAATGCTAAAATTCTGAAACGGAGAATAATTATGAGCTACTCGGTCAACCCCTCGGTATTCAAGTCAATATTTGCCGTACCCACGGATATTATAGATAAACATATCCGTCTTGTTAACGGCGACCAGCTTAAGGTGTTGCTCTGGATTCTCCGCAACTCAACCGATAATCCCGACATCGCTGAAATGAGCAAAGCGCTTAAAATGAACGCTTCGGATGTTGCCGATTATCTGCAATATTGGGTGTTAACGGGAATACTGACCGAAGACGGCAACCAATCAGTTCCGGTAATAACTCAGGTTGAAACACCGAAAGAAACAAAACCTGAAATAAAGATACCCGAACCGATTTCTGTTGCACCATCCAAACCATCAAGCAAAGAAATAATCGAAAGAATTGAAGAGTCACCCGAAATCGGACATCTTTTCAACGAAGCACAGCAACTGCTCGGAAAAACCATCGGTTATGACGGTCAATGTACACTTCTTCTTTTGCATGACCATTACGGATTGCCGACAGAAGTTTTGTTTATGATGATTGACTACTGCGTTTCAATCGGCAAATCCAACTATGCTTATCTTGAAGCGGTTGGCAAAGATTGGGGCACAAGAGAAATTGACACTCTTGACAAAGCCGCAGAACAGATTTCAATTCTGAAAAACGCAAATTCTTTATGGAAGGAGTTTGCACTGAATGCGGGAATCACCAATCCCCGCCCCACCGTAAAGCAAACGGAATATCTTCGCCGTTGGAGCAGCGAATGGAAATTCGGCATAAACATGATTATTCTTGCTTACGAGGAAATGGCAAACCACACTTCAAAATTAAGCATGGCATACATAGATAAGATTCTTATGAACTGGCATGAAAAAGGCTTCAAAAAGCCCGAAGATATCGAAAAAGCATCGGAAGAACAAAATAGCAAAGTAAAACCCGTTCAGAAAACAGGCAACGGCAACGAAGCATCTTATGACCTCGATAAATTCAAAGAAGAATCACTTTACGGTGAGCTGAAATACGAAAGGAAGAAAAAACAATGAGCTACAGCAATCAGACTTATTTAAAAGCTGCGCAGACTCTTGAAAAAAGGCGCAAAAAGGCCGAGCGTATTCAGCTTGCAAGAAAGCTTGAAATTTCCGAAAAAATACCCGATATTCCCAAATATGAAGCACAGCTTTCCGCAACGGGTCTTGCCGTTGTCAAGGCAATCGGCATGGGCGAAAATGCTGACGAATATATAAAGCAGCTTTCACAAATCAATCTTTCCATTCAGGAAAGCATAAAAAAACTTCTTGTCCAAAACGGGTATCCCGAGGATTATCTTGAAATTCCGTACACCTGCAAAAAATGCGGTGACACAGGCTTTTCAGGAGGTTATGTCTGCGAATGCAGAAAAGAGCTTCTGAAAGAAACCGCAAAGCAGGAACTTGCGGCTGTTTCGGCAAGTTCAAAATGTACCTTTGATAATTTCGATATTTCTTATTATCCCCTGCCCGTTGACCAGAATCTCGGCGTTTCTCCTCAAAACAGAATGAAGAGCGTTGCGGAATATTGCAGATGCTATGCAGAAGACTTTGACGGCGAATCCGAAAGTCTTTATCTGCACGGCGCAACAGGTCTCGGAAAAACACACCTTTCGCTTGCAATTGCAAATGTTGTTACCGAAAAAGGATACAATGTCATTTATGACTCGGCGCAAAACATATTTACTTCTCTTGAAAGAGAAAAGTTCAGCTATTCGGGCAACGGCGAAAGAGAAAAGGAACTTCTCGACTGCGATTTACTCATAATTGATGACCTCGGTTCGGAATTCGTTACAAGCTTCACAACCTCAGCGCTTTACAACATTATCAACACAAGAATAAACCGTTCAAAACCCGTTATCATCAGCACAAACCTCACAGAAACGGAACTTGAAGACAAGTACACACAAAGAGTTACTTCCAGAATAATAGGCAATTATGTTTCTCTGTTATTCCTCGGAAAAGATATAAGACAGCTCAAAAAATAAGGAGAGAAATAAATGGATATTATTCAGGAACTTACCACTCATTTCGGTCTGCAGAAATGGCAGGTCGAAAACACCGTTAATCTTATTGACGAAGGAAACACAATTCCTTTTATCGCTCGATACAGAAAAGAAGCACATGGCACTCTTGACGATCAGATTATCAGAGAGCTTTCCGAAAAGCTTGAATATCTCAGAAATCTTGACAAACGCCGTGAAGAAGTGCGTTCTTCAATCGAGGCTCAGGAAAAACTTACGGATGAAATCGCTGCAAAGCTTGATGCAGCTTCAACACTTGCGGAAATCGAGGATATTTACCGTCCTTTCCGTCCCAAAAGAAAAACAAGAGCATCCGTTGCAAGAGAAAAGGGTCTCGAACCCCTTGCGGATGCAATTTACGCACAGAACGCCGATTCTGCAGCTCCCATTGAGCTTGCAGAAGGTTTTATCGACCCCGAAAAAGGCGTTGAAACAGCAGAAGATGCACTCAAAGGCGCACTTGATATTATTGCGGAAAACATTTCCGACGACGCTGACATCCGCCGCAGGCTCCGCAATCTTTTCAGCGTTATAGGCGTTGTGACATCAACCGCAACCGACAAGGATGCCGACAGCGTATATACAATATATTATGATTATTCCGAACCCGTCAAAACAATTGCAGGTCACAGAGTTCTTGCGATTGACAGAGGCGAAAAGGAAAAATTCCTTAAAGTCAATGTTACTCTTGATGCTGTCAAAGCATCAAACGTTATCATCAGCGCAACTCTCAATCCCGAGGGTTCGCCCTGCACGGAGGCTGTACGGGAAGCAGGTGAAGACGCATATAACAGACTGATTTATCCCTCAATCGAGCGTGAAATCAGAAATATGCTCACCGAAAATGCCGCCGCAAGTGCAATCAAGGTTTTTGCACTCAACACAAAAGAACTTCTCCTTGCACCTCCTGTTAAGGGCAAGGTTGTTATCGGTCTTGACCCCGGTTACAGAACGGGCTGCAAGGTTGCCGTTGTTGCACCTACGGGAAAAGTGCTTGATACGGGTGTTATCTATGTAACACATTCCGATGCACAGAGAAATCAGGCAAAAGAGCTTATCAAAAAGCTCATTGCCAAGCATAGCGTAAACTGTATTTCAATCGGTAACGGCACAGCTTCAAAGGAAACGGAAATCTTTGCCGCAGAGGTTCTCCGTGAAATTAATGCAGATGTTTCTTATATGGTGGTAAGCGAAGCAGGCGCTTCCGTTTATTCCGCTTCAAAGCTTGCTGCACAGGAATTCCCGCAGTATGACGTTTCACTCAGAAGCGCAGTTTCAATTGCAAGACGTCTTCAGGACCCCCTTGCGGAGCTTGTTAAGATTGACCCCAAGGCAATCGGTGTCGGTCAGTATCAGCACGATATGCCGCCGAAAGAGCTTGATGCCGCACTTGACGGTGTAATTGAAGATGCGGTTAACTCCGTAGGTGTTGACCTCAACACGGCTTCCGCACCCCTTCTTTCAAGAGTTTCAGGCATCAATTCAACTGTTGCAAAAAACATCGTTGATTTCAGAGATGAAAACGGTGAATTCAAGGAGCGTTCACAGCTCAAAAAAGTTCCCAAGCTCGGTGCAAAGGCATTTGAACAGTGCGCAGGCTTCTTGAGAGTTCCCGAAAGCAAGAATGTTCTTGATAACACGGGTGTTCACCCCGAAAGCTATGCAGCAGCCAAAGATTTGCTCAAGCTTTTCTCATATTCGCTCGATGATATCGGAACAGAAAAAATCAAGGATATCACATCTGCGGTTGAATCTCTCGGTGAAGAAAAGGTTGCCGAGAAGCTCGGTATCGGTGTGCCTACTCTCAAAGATATCGTCAAAGAGCTTATTCAGCCTGCAAGAGACCCCAGAGACGAGCTTCCCCCTCCGATGCTTCGCACGGACGTTATGGATATCAAAGACCTTGTTCCCGGCATGGAGCTTAAAGGCACGGTCAGAAACGTTATAGACTTCGGTGCATTCATTGATATCGGCGTTCATCAGGACGGTCTTGTTCATATTTCGCAGATTACAAACAAGTATATCAAGCATCCTTCGGAAGTTCTTAAGGTCGGACAGATTGTTACTGTTTGGGTTATCGCTGTCGATGCCGCCAAAAAGAGAATTTCCCTTACCATGAAGCAACCAAAAACGAAGGATAACAAATAAAAATGGCAGATAAATTCAGACAGGACCTGACACAAGGAAGTGTCGGCAAACAGCTTATAAAATTCTCAATTCCCTTTTTGCTTTCAAACCTTCTGCAGGCATTTTATTCCGTTGCCGATATGATTATCGTGGGCAGACTCTGCGGTACTCACGGCATTACAGGTGTTAACATCGGAAGCCAGATAAACATTCTTGTTACCGGTGCGGCGTTCGGTCTTGCCGTGGGCGGAACGGTTCTTATTGCACAGTACGGCGGTGCAAAAAAATTCGATGAACAAAGAAAAACCATCGGTACACTTTTCACCGCATATATGATTCTTGCAGTTATCTGCTCCGCGGTTATGCTTCTTCTAGGTGACACATTGTTAAAGCTTCTCAACACTCCCGAAGTTGCATATACAGAAGCATTTAATTATTACATGATTTGCATGAGCGGACTTGTATTCATGTTTGCTTACAATGTAATCAGCGCAATTCTGCGCGGTATGGGCGACTCAAAAAGGCCTCTTTATTTTGTTCTTATTGCAACAATCGTTAACATCATTTTCGATGTAATTCTTGTAGGCCCGTTCAAAATGGGTGCCGCAGGTGCAGCAATTGCAACAGTCGGCGCACAGGCACTCAGCGTTATTCTTTCGCTCATCTATCTTGCAAAAAACCATTTCTTTGTCGGCTATAAAATGAGCGATTTCAAAATTGACGGCGCAAAAATGAAAATGCTTCTGAAACTCGGACTTCCTTCATCAGTTCAGCAGGTTGTTGTTTCATTTTCATTCCTCACTCTCACAGCCCTTGTAAACTCACTTCCCAATGCAGACATTGCTTCGGCTTGTCAGGGTATCGGCGGCAAGGTTAATTCTTTTGCAATTCTTCCCGCACTCGCAATGAGCAGCGCCGTTTCATCAATGGCAGGGCAGAATATCGGTGCAGGAGATGCGAAAAGGGCAAAGAAAACAATGCTCACAGGTATGGGAATCGCATTTGCAATATCGATGGTTGTTTTTGTTATTGTTCAGCTTTTCCCTCAACAGATTATTTCGCTTTTCGACACAAACGAGGAAGTTTTGAAAGTCGGTGCGGATTATATGAGATTCATTGCGCTTGACTACATATTTGTTCCCTTCGTTTTCTGCATGAACGGCCTTGCAATCGGTGCAGGCTATACAAATTTTGCTTTGTTCAACGCCTGTTTCAGCTCAATTCTGGTAAGAGTTCCGTTTGCATATCTCATTGTTAATCTCACAAACCTCGGATTCAACGGAATCGGTCTTGCAACAGGTCTCGCTTCTGCGGCATCAATAGTTGTCGGCGCAATTTTCGTTGCAAGCGGCAAATGGAAAAATCCTAAAATCAAGATTTAAATTTATTGACAAATAAAATATAATATGATAATATTTTATTGAATTTGAAGATTTTTTGTGACTGACGGAATCAGCAGAGCACTGCAAAGGAACAAAAAATCTGTTTATGCCGACCGTCTGGGCAGTCTTATCTTCAAAGGTATGACTGCCCTTATTTTATTTTGACTTATTTTATTTTGAAAGGAAGATATAAATGGGCATTTACGAAATCAACAACATGGGCGAGCTTATCAAAGATAACACATATGTCGGAAGAGGCATTGTTATCGGTAAAAGTGCAGATGCAAAAAAAGCTGTAACAGCTTACTTCATCATGGGCAGGAGCGAAAACAGCCGAAACAGAGTTTTCATTGAAGACGGTGATGAAATCGTTATTCATCCTTTTGATGCTTCAAAAGTTGAAGACCCCTCACTCATCATCTATTCCCCCATCAGAATTTTTGAAAACAATCTTATCGTTACCAACGGCGACCAGACAGATACCGTTTATGACTTCCTTAAGGACGGAAAAACTTTTGAGCAGGCTCTTGAAACAAGAGAATTTGAACCCGATTCACCCAACTGGACTCCCAGAATCAGCGGCATGATGACTTTTGCAGACGGTAATTTCTCATATAAAATGAGCATTCTCAAGAGTGCAGACGCCGAAGGCACAGCCTGCAACAGATACACATTCTCATATCCCTCACTTGCAGGTCTCGGTCATTTCATCCACACATATAACCATGACGGCAACCCCATTCCCACATTCACAGGTGAACCCGAAAGAGTTGCAATTCCCGACGATATCGACGAATTCACTTCTCTCATCTGGGAAAACCTCAACGAGCAGAACAAGATTTCTCTCTATGTGCGTTATATCGACCTTGAAACAGGTAAGTATGACTGCAGAATGATTAACAAGAATAAATAAGGAGAACAAAAATGAAAGAGTTTGAACTTAAATACGGCTGTAACCCCAATCAGAAGCCTTCAAAGATTTATATTGCAGACGGCACAGAGCTTCCCATCGAGATTCTCAGCGGCAGACCCGGCTACATCAACTTCCTTGATGCATTCAACAGCTGGCAGCTTGTTAAGGAAATTAAAGAAGCTCTCGGTATGCCTGCGGCAACTTCATTCAAGCACGTAAGCCCCACTTCGGCAGCAGTCGGCATTAAAATGAGCGACAAGCTCAAGAAAGCTTGCTTCGTTGACGATATTGAAGGTCTTGACGAATCCCCCCTTGCAACTGCTTATGCAAGAGCAAGAGGCACAGACAGAATGAGCTCCTTCGGCGACTGGATTGCTCTTTCCGATATTTGCGACGTTACAACCGCAAAGCTCATCAAGAGAGAAGTTTCCGACGGTGTTATCGCTCCCGGTTATGAACCCGAAGCACTTGAAATCCTCAAGAGCAAGAGAAACGGTAACTACAACATTGTTAAGATTGACCCCGATTATGTTCCTGCACCTATCGAAACAAAGCAGGTTTACGGCATCACATTCGAGCAGGGCAGAAACAACTTTGAAATCAACAATGCGCTTCTTGAAAACATCGTTACCGATAACAAGGAAATGACAGACGATGCAAAGCGCGACCTTATCATCGCTCTCATCACTCTTAAGTATACACAGTCAAACTCCGTATGCTATGCAGTTGACGGTCAGGCAATCGGCGTTGGTGCAGGTCAGCAGTCAAGAATCCACTGCACAAGACTTGCAGGCAATAAGGCTGACATCTGGCATCTCCGTCAGCATGACAAGGTTCTTAACCTTCCCTTCCTTGATACGGTAGGCAGACCCGACAGAGATAACACAATTGATGTTTATATCTCCGACGAATGCGACGACGTTCTTGCAGAAGGTAAGTGGCAGAAATACTTTACAGAAAGACCCGAACCCTTCACAAAAGAAGAACAGAAGGCTTACCTTGCAACAATCAAGGGCGTTGCTCTCGGCAGTGACGCATTCTTCCCCTTCGGCGACAACATTGAAAGAGCTTCAAAAAGCGGTGTAACTTACATTGCCGAACCCGGCGGTTCAATCAGAGACGACAACGTTATCGAAGCTTGCAACAACCACGGTATGGTTATGTGCTTTACAGGCATGCGACTCTTCCATCATTAAGGGATGCCTCTCGAAGCGAAGACCAAAAGAAACTGAATAAAGATAAATGGCTTGCAGAAGAATTTAACCTTTGCAAGCCATTTTATTTTATAGTAATTAATAAATTGATAATATATGTTTCTTTTTAGCCGTTTTTTCCGACTCGACGTATAGCATATACGCCTGTCATCGGAATAAAACGGCTTCTTTATCTCCGTGAGTCATCCCCGTCCACTCCTTATTTTACAATCAAATCTTCAACGGATCGTTTCGGCACATAATGAACACCGTTTTCATCGCGGTAATATGCGGTTGAACCGTTTTCAGACAAATCAACTATTCTGACCTCTTCCTTCGGTTTACCAAGCGCAAGAACAAGTTCGATTGAATATTTTTCGGTATCAATATCAAACAAAGACGCAAGTTTTTCTCTCTGAATGCTTCCGAACATACATCCGCCGAGACCCATATCCGCCGCACCAAGCATTATTGTCTGTGCGGTTATTCCGACATCAAGATGCTTATTTTTGCCGACAGACAAATCACCGAGAATAACTATATATGCGGACGGTCTTTCACCTTCTTCTGGTCCAACCCAGTCCTTGAGAAGTCCCGCCCATGCAAGAGTTGAAAAAACTTTTGAATTACCGTCTTTATCATTCACAAGCTTGAATTTTAGAGGCTGTGAATTCACCGTTGACGGAACATATCTTGCGATTTCGATGAGTTCTTTTAATGTATCATAAGAAATACTTTCGTTTTCATAAAATCTTCTGTATGACCTGCTTTTTATTGTTAAATCCTTAATCATAACAAACCTCCATATAAATATATCATAAAGTATATCATGTTTTATTTTATGTTTCAATATTATTATCGCATGATAATATTGCATATTTTTTACCGATAAAACAGATTGCTTTTGTCATTTTTATACAAATGTCTATTGCTTTTTTAGAAAATCAGATGTATAATTGCAATAATGAATAATAATCGTTATTATTTCGGAGGAGAAAATAATGAAGAAAATAATTTGTGCGGTTCTCTGTTCTCTGATTGCCTTCGGTACATCAGCGAACATTGTTTTTGCCGTTGCAAACGAAAATACAGATAATAATCTGACTGCCGAGGAATTTGCCTGCCAAATCGGCGGACTTCTTATGTCCGTTGAGGAATCGGAAAAACTTCCCGGAAAAGCAAATTATGATTGCAATAATGACTGTGCTGAATTTGAAACAGCAAGACTTATCGTAAAAAGCTACTCGAAAATAGACACACTCAACGCAGAGTCGGTAATAAACGGATATGACGGCTTATGGATTCTTCAATTTGAAAACAGTTATGAGGCTGCCAAAGCTTATGATTATTACTCAACAAGAGCGGGAATTGATTTTGTTGAACCCGATAAACCAATTAAATCCACAGACCCCATAAATGCGGAAGAAAATCCGCTCAGCGTAAACGAAACAAACGGTTATCTTTCATGGGGACCCGAACACATCGGATTGGACAGATTCAATAAGGATATACTTGAAAATGCTGCTGTTATTTCCGACACGGTAATCGCTGTTGTTGATACAGGTGTTGATTCCGACCATCCGTTCCTTGCCGGAAGAGTTGTACCCACAAAAATCAACACAAGCGCATCGGGAATCAGATACAGTTCCGAGGATGACCACGGACACGGAACAAGAATTGCAGGAATTATAGCAGACAGCACACTTGATAATGTTTATATAAAACCTTACAAGGTTATGGATGAATGGGGCAACGGAACTGTTATTACGGTTGCCGCAGGTATCAACTGCGCCGTAAAAGACGAAGTTGATGTCATAAACGTGAGCATCGGCTTTGAAGAGGACAGCGAAACTCTTAAAAATGCGATACGCAACGCGGAAGAAAACGACATTGTTGTTGTCGGTGCGGCAGGTAATGATGCATCAGACACAATCTATTATCCGGCTTCCTACAGCAGCGTAATCAAGGTTACTGCCATAAACGAAGAAAATGTTTTTGCAAACTTCAGCTCTTACGGCAACTGTGTTGATATTGCGGCGCCCGGCGTTGATATTATCACAACGGACATGGGCGGAGGCTTTGTAAATGTAAAAGGAACCTCTTTTGCCTCTCCGTTTGTTGCTGCGGCGGCAGCAGCGATAATATCCGTTGAACCGCACGCTTCGGCAGAGGATGTTGCATTAATCATCATCGCTTCTGCAGTTGAACTAAACGAATTTGAGGCTGAAGAAAAGTTCGGAAACGGTATACTGTTCATGCCCGAATCCGCTTCCGATTTAATTCATATTGAAAAAGCGGAAACACCTTATTTTTCACATGTTCCCGCATATTATACCGAAAATATTAACCTTGAAATATTCTGCGATGAACCGGATTCGGTAATTTACTATACGACAGACAGAACGGTTCCCTCAAAATACAATCCTTCCGCAAAAATTTATGACGGAACCCCCGTTACGCTTTCCGAAACAACAATTCTTCTTGCGGTTGCTTATTCGGGAAATAAGTTCCGTTCGTCAATTGCAAACTTCAGCGCATTTATTATTCCTTACGCTGATGAAAATGAGCTAACGGTTGATGAATCGGGAACCTTGCTTTCATACAGCGGTTCTGCAACCAACATAACCATTCCCGAAACGATAAACGGAATTAAAATCGAAAAAATCGGAGAAGAAGCATTCGCAGAAAGCAATATCACTGAAATAGTTTTTTTCGATGGCGTTACCGAAATAGGAAATTCGGCATTTCTTAACTGCGAAAATCTCAGAACAATCTCCGCTTATAACGCGAGCAAAATCGGAGAGAATGCGCTTTACGGCTGCATAAATCTCAGAAACATTTATCTCGGCGAGCTTTCCGAAATCGGCAAATATGCATTTTACAATTCAGGAAAAAACCAGTATACAGTTGAAGAAAGAAGCTTCTCGTTAAACCTTGAAAAGCTTACGGCAATACCCGAATGCGCATTTATGGGTTCGTCAATTTCAAGCGCAGAACTGGGTTATGTTGATAAAATCGAAAAAAATGCTTTTGCAGACTGCAACGCTCTCGTTAGTGTCAACGCAAAAGGAATAAGCAATCTGAGTAACGGCGTTTTCAGAGGATGCTTATCTCTTTCCGATGTTCATATTATCAATATGTCATATATCCCCGCGGGCACTTTCAGCACCTGCATAAACCTTTTAAGAGTTAATCTTCCGGATGTTACAATAGTTAATTCAAACGCTTTTGAAAACTGTATTTCACTCGGAACAATCACTCTTGAAAAAGCAGAAACGGTTTTCTCAAATGCATTTTCAGGCTGCTCGTCACTCAGAGCAATCATTCTTCCGAGCATGACGGGATTTGAAAACAAATACAACCAGAATCTTGTGATTATCCCCTCTTTCCCGTCAAGTCTCGAAACCTTCAGCGCACCGAAGCTTGAGAAAACAGTCAGCAATATGTTCTTTAATTCTAAAAATATAAAAAGCATCTATCTTGACTCGGTAAAAGAAATTGCACCCAGCACATTCAATGAATGCCACAGCATCTTTTTCCTTGATATTTCCGGAATCGAATCCGTCAGTGCAAACGCTTTCAACAACTGCACAATTGAATTCATAGACGCAAGAAACCTTCAGACTACTGCAGATATGCCCGACAACAGCGGTATACTCCTTTCAAACAATTTCATTGAGTCAACCGACAGCGCAGTCAATCTTATTGTTTACGGTACTCCGAAAACATTTGTTGAAAGATATGCAAGATACAAAGGCTACGGATTTGTTCCGATACCTCTTATTTATAACGAAATTCCCGAATTTATTACCGAAAACAGCGAAACGATTTATATCCGTGCCGTAGGTTTTGACCTTACTTATCAATGGTACAGCAATACCGCTGAATCAACAGAAGGCGGTACTCCGATTAAAGGTGCAACAACAAGCTCATACACCTTTACCGAGGCGGACAAAGTACCTTATTATTACTGCATCATGACACAGAGGGATATGGAAAGCGTTTCAACAATCGCAACTCACATCATAACAAAAGACACAACCCCTGCCGATTACACGGAATATAACGACGCAGTAAAAAAGGCAAACGAGCTTAATCGCAGTATTTATGAAAATATATTTATTCTTGATTCTGCACTTGAGGTTGATGTAAGCGACAGATACTCATGTGAGCAGGATATCGTTGACAGCCAGACAAAGGCTATTCTTGATGCAATTTCAAGCCTCAGAGTCAAAACCGTCAAATCTGTTTCGGTGTATGCAACGGAAACAGAGCTCAGCATTTTTGAAGGCTCGGAAATTATTGTTGTGCCGAATCCCGACGATGTTCCGTATGAAAGCATGGAATTATATTCGGATAATCAGGATATAATTCTTGTTTCGCAGAACGGTTACGTAAGATGTGTCGGAAACGGAACGGCAACGGTTCATGCCAGAATAACCAACCTTGACGGAAGCGTTGCGGAAGGCTCAATCACCTTCGTCTGCAACCATACGTTCTGGGGAATAATATTAGGCGACCTGCTTCGTCCGATTTTTAAACTGGGATATTTTATTGAAACATCATTGCAATAAAAAATTTTACAAGCAAAAACGGCTTGCAGAGGAAAATTAACCTTTGCAAGCCGTTTTAATTGCAATATAAAATTAAGAATGATTTCCGGTGTTTCTTTCGGATTTTTATCCGTACACTCTTTTGCTGTATTCAGCATATTCGCCGCTTTTGATTTCATCAATCCATTCTTTGTTGTCGAGATACCATTGAACGGTTTTTTTCATACCCGAATCAAAATCTGTTTCGGGAGTCCAGCCGAGTTCATCTGAAATTTTTGTGGGATCTATTGCATAACGCAAATCGTGACCTGCTCTGTCTTTTACATAGGTTATAAGCGATTCGGGTTTATCAAGCTGGCTGAGAATTGTTTTGACAACCTGAATATTCTGCCTTTCATTATGACCACCGACATTATAGACCTCGCCTACCCTTCCGCCACGGATTATCATATCAATCGCCTTGCAATGGTCGTCAACATAAAGCCAGTCACGAACGTTGAGTCCTTCGCCGTAAACGGGAAGAGGCTCGTTTTCCTGCGCTCTTACTATCATGAGAGGAATAAGCTTTTCAGGGAACTGATAAGGTCCGTAGTTATTGGAGCAGCGTGAAATCGTAACGGGAAGCCCGTAAGTTCTGTGAAAAGCAAGAGTGAGCAAATCCGCCGATGCCTTTGATGCCGAATAGGGACTTGAAGTTGTAAGGGGCAAATCCTCGGTGAAGAACAAATCGGGCCTGTCAAGCGGCAAATCGCCGTAAACCTCATCGGTCGAAACCTGATGATATCTTTTAACACCGTATTTTTTGCTGGCTTCAAGCAGACAAGCTGTTCCCATAACATTTGTTTCAAGGAAAATAAACGGATTTTCAATTGACCTGTCAACGTGGCTTTCTGCAGCAAAATTGACTACAACATCAAATTTTTCTTCCGCAAAAAGCTTATCAACAAGTTCTTTGTCCGAAATGCTTCCCTTTACAAACTTAAAGTTTTTATTATCCTTAACGCCGTCAAGGCTTCTGAGATTACCTGCATAAGTCAGCGCATCAAGACAGACGATTTCGCAGTCATCGTATCTGCCGAGCAAATAATAAATAAAATTACAACCGATAAAACCTGCGCCGCCGGTTACAAGAATTTTCATGAGCCGTTCTCCTCAGTTTCAATTTTCTGTTCAGGTTCTTTTACGGAAACAATTTTTCTGAATTCCACTTCATCATAAAGCTTTTTGAAGCGTATTCCGACCGAATAAGTCAGGTCGCATTCGTTGCAATAAAAATTCGCTCGGAAAAACTGACAGTGGAATTTCCACTTTGTTAACTGTTCGCAAGCAGAACCGCAGTTTTCGCAGTTGTGGCAAAGCTTCTTTTTATCAACCAAAGGATTATCAATGTTGCGGATAACCTTTGCTTTATAAAGCAGACGGGAATAGAATTCTTCGCTGCAGTCAATATATTCAGGTTCAACAAAGCCCGTATGATAAATCTTTTTGAGAATTTCAGCTGTGAGCATACTGTCACCCAACGCGCGGTGATGAATATACATTTCAGGGTCTATTCCGAGCATTTCTGCCGCCGCGAGAAGACCGGTCTGCTGACCCTTGCCTGCATTGCTGTATTTCTGGAAACACTTTTGTAAATCGCAGTAGGTTTTAAGGAAAGGAACAACCTTGATGCCGTTAAGATATTTGAAATTATCAATCAGAACACGGATATCTCCGTCACCCCATGTAAAAATAACGGTTTCTTCGTTACCTATCCATTTTCTGAAAAGTGAAAATGTTTTTGTGAACGGCATACCTGAACTGATATCGTCATTTGTGAGATGAGTAAGCTTCTTAACGCTTCCGCGAAGCTTTTTTCCTATCTGCGAACGGATAATGCATGAAAAAGTATCAACCGTTTCGATATCTTCATCAAGCTTAACTGCGCCGATTTCAATTATTTCATTGATATAACCGTTCGCTTTTTTGGCATATGTATTATTCCATTCCAGGTCCATTACTATGAACTGCATTACAACATTCCCTTTAATAAAAATTATATCCGATTAAGTATACAATATTTTACATATTATTGCAAGTAGCAATTAAAAAAGCCTCTGCAAAAAGCAAAGGCTGATAATTAAAGCAAATCTGCCAAATCATAAATAAGTCTTTCGGTTTTTTCCCAACCGAGACACGGATCGGTAATGGATTTACCGTAAATGCATTCACCGATTTTCTGTGCGCCGTCCTCAATGTAGCTTTCAATCATAAAGCCTTTGACAAGGTTCTTCACTTTGGAATCATGGCGGCAGCTGTGCAGAACTTCCTTGGCAATTCTTATCTGTTCAAGATATTTCTTTCCCGAGTTTGCATGGTTTGTGTCAACGATAACACCGGGATTTGAAAGTCCGCTGTTCGCATAAATCTCAGCAAGATGAATTAAATCCTCATAGTGATAATTGGGAAGCGACTGACCATGCTTGTTCACATAGCCTCTCAGAATGGCATGTGCACAAGGATTGCCTTCAGAATGAACCTCCCATCCCCTGTAAATAAACGTATGTTTATGCTGCGCAGCTGTTATAGAGTTCATCATAACGGAAATATCTCCGCCCGTGGGGTTTTTCATGCCGACGGGAATATCAAGTCCGCTTGCGGTGAGTCTGTACTGCTGATTTTCAACAGAACGTGCGCCGATGGCAACATAAGCAAGAATATCGCTTAAATATCTGTAGTTTTCAGGATAGAGCATCTCATCAGCACATGAAAATCCCGTTTCTCTGAGTGCTCTCATATGAAGCTCACGGATCGCAACAATACCCTTATACATATCGGGCTTTGCGTTGGGATCAGGCTGATGAAGCATTCCTTTATATCCGTCACCCGTTGTTCTGGGCTTATTGGTATAAATTCTGGGAATGATAAAAATTTTATCCCTTACACTATCCTGAACGGTACGAAGGCGTGAAATATAATCAATAACACTATCCTCATTATCAGCAGAGCAAGGACCGATTACAAGCACAAGCTTATCACTCTTGCCGGTAAAAATATCCTTAATTTCTTTCGCTCTTGTGCTTACGATTTTTTCAAGGTCGGCTGAAATAGGATATAACTCCTTAACTTCCTTCGGAACAGGGAGTTTTCTTTCAAAAATCATACTCATAGAATCACATCCGCGTTAATTTTTAATAAATATTTTACATCTTGTTTATTAAAATATCAATAGAATATCAGAAAAAATTGTTATTCCAACAGATATTTTTCTATAAATCCGTAAAACTGCTGCATTGACTTTTCGCGGCAATCAGGATCATTTGCAAGACCGTGGTCGGAATTGGGATAAATGTTGAAATAATGCTCAACTCCGCATTCGGTAAGCTTTTTGTCAAGCGCAACCGCATTTCTGAATGGAACAATATCATCCTTTGTGCCGTGATTTATAATTGTGGGCACGGAGTTTTCCGTTACATAATAAAGGGGTGAAATCTTCTTTATTGCTTCGGCAGCCTCGCCGCGGGTTTCATAAGTAACCTGAACTCCGCAGGTCCATGAAAGAAGCTGAGAAATAAATTCTTCATTACCCATTCCATTGCCTTTTCCGACTTCAGGATTGTAGTAATAATAATCATCTGTAAGGTCTGTAGGACTGCAGTCACTCATAACGGCAACGGGAGAAATTGCAGAGCCTTCAACTCTTGAATAGGAGTAGAGCAAAGATAGATTTGCACCTGCCGAGCCGCCCGTGAGAATTGAACGGTTAATATCAACTCCGTGCTTTTTACCCGTTTCTTTTATGCATACCATAGCTGCGTCAACATCATCCATTATATCGTTGATATCAACGGTATCACAAACATATCTGTAGTTCATTGCGGCACAGGCAACACCGAATCTTTCACTGATTTCTTTAATTGAGTCGCGATAAATATCTTTATCACCCATAAACCATCCGCCGCCGTGGATATAGAGCACAAGACCTGCCTGCTCTTTATTTTTCGGTATGCAAAGGTCGATGGTATGCCGTTCGTGGTCACCATAGGAAAGATTATAATAAGTAATATTTTCAGAAGTCATGACAGGCACCCCCAGAAGCTGTGAAAAGAAAATTATTATTGACATGAAAAACGCTGTTATTTTTGCAATCATAGTTTCCTCTCCTTTTAATCATACATTACATTAAAAAAATATAATTGTCAATTATATCTTGACGGTAAATCGTATGAGGGTTTATACTGAATTCATATTCTTGAAAGGATGAGGGAATATGGACTATAAATGGCAAGGAAAATGGATAGGTACGGAAATGACTGTTGAAGACAGATTTGCACCGATATTCAGAAAAAATTTTGATGTTTCGGACAATATAACCGAAGCAAGGATAAAAATCTGCGGTCTCGGTCTTTTTGAGCTTAATATTAACGGGAATCTGCCCGATGACTCCGTTATGAACCCTGCTCATTCACAATACAGTCAGACTGTTCTTTACAGAGATTTTAATATTACAAATTTAATTAAATGCGGTGAAAACGAGGTAACGGTTGAACTCGGTAACTATTTTTTTAACGAAACAACAAATGTGTGGGATTGGGATAAAGCTTCATGGAGGTCTGCACCGAAGCTTATCGCCGATTTGATAATTAATTATTCCGACGGAAGAAAAGAAACCGTTTCAACCGATGACTCATGGCTCGTTACCCTTGACGGTCCCGTTATCAAAAACAGCATTTACTACGGTGAAACGCATGATTTGAGGCGAAAGGATTTCTCATGGAATAACGCGGTTTGTGTTGATGCACCCGCGGGGAAGCTCAAACTTCAGGATATGCCTCCGATAAGAAGAATATCGGAATTCAGGCCGAAAGAAATCAAAAAAATGCCGTGCGGAAGCTATATTATTATATCGCCCGAAATGGTAACGGGTTGGGCAAAAATTTCACTTGATATTCCCGAAGGAACAAGAATAACCGTTACCTACAGTGAAACACTCAAGGAAAATGGTTATGTACAGAAAATCGGCATAGACGAGGGTCGGGATGCCGGTTGGTGGCCCGACTGCTATATTCAGCAGGATAATTTTATTGCTCGCGGCGGAGAAAATATTTTTGAACCGAAATACAGCTATAAAGGATTTAAATATATTCAGATTGACGGCTGTCCGTGTGAAATAAAAGATGAAGATATTACAATTTACAGAGTAGCAAACGATGTTGAAACCATAGGCGAATTTTCATGCTCAAACGAGCTGATAAACAAACTTCATTCACTCATGAAGCGCACGCTTTTAAATAATTTTCAAGGCAAGCCCACAGACACTCCCGTATGGGAGAAAAACGGCTGGCTGGGCGATGCAAACTGTGCTCTGAACGTGATGATGTATAACTTTGACATGAATAAATATGTGCAGAGTTTTATTGACATCATGGATGACTGCTTCAAAGAATACGGCAAAGTCCCTGTTATCGTTCCCACTGCCGACTGGGGTGTGGGTAATTCGCCCGTATGGAACACAATTTTTGTTTTCGGTGTTGAGGCTCTCATCAATTTCTGCGGCAACACCGAATATGCAAAAAAGCGTTATCCCGATTTGAAGAAATTTGCACTTAATGACATCGAAGAACTTGAATCTCTCGGTTGGGTATGGGGAACAAGAGGCCTTTCCGACTGGCTCTCCCCTTCCGGCGGAGAAAATCTGCCTACGGAAGCAGACCCTTCCGAGGGTGCGGGAATATGCTGCACAGCTTTCATTTACCGTATGCTTGAATCAATGATATTCATTGCTGAAAAGCTCGGAAAAGATGAAGATACTATCATATATGAAAACGCAAGGAAACAAATATATGATAAATTCAACGAGGCATTTTTCGATGACGAAAAGAATATTTATCAGACAGATTTCTGGAGAGAAAAAGGAATACGCACAAAATACAGACAAACTTCAAATCTGCTTCCTCTTTCATTCGGACTTGTTCCCGAAAACAAAAGAAAACCTGTGATTGATAATCTCATAAAAGACATAGCCGACAAAGATTATCATCTTGACACGGGATGCACGGGCACAAGATTTGTTCTGCCCGTCCTTTTCGATAACGGATATGCGGATATCGCTTATAAAATTCTTACTCAGACAACCTACCCGAGCTGGGGATTCTGGATTGAATGCGGCGCAGACAGCGCATGGGAAGCCTGGGAAAAGACAACCCGTTCGCATGACCATTATTTCCTTGCAACATATGACGAAGCACTTTTCTCTCATATTGCAGGCATAAAAAATGTCCGCGACGGCTACCGTTCCTTCACCGTTAAACCTGAACTTAACTGCGGTCTTGAATTTGCAAGCGCATCAATAAAAACTCCTCTCGGCAGACTTTCGGTTGATTGGAACAAGAATACCGACGGAAGCTTTGATATCAAAATTACTGTTCCTGACGGTTCAAAGGCTGAAATTATTCTTGGCGATAAAATCAAAGAAACAGTCACGGGCGGTAAATACGAATATTCATTATAATATGAAAAAGGCATCTCCAAAAACGGAGATGCCTTCTGTTTTATTAAAGGTTATAATACTTATCGAATTCTGCAGGATGAGGAATTGCGGAAAGCTGACGGCATTCTTCTCTCTTTGCCTTGATGAAGTTTGTGATAAGCTCTGAGGGGAATACGCCGCCTTCGGTAAGGAATGCGTTATCTGCTTCGAGAGCATCAAGTGCATCTTCAAGACATACGGGAAGCTGCTGAAGCTTTGCCTTTTCTTCTTCGGGAAGATGATAAAGGTTTACGTCATAGGGACCCCAACCGTTTGCATGGGGGTCAATCTTATTCTTAACGCCGTCAAGACCTGCCATAAGAATCGCTGCATAGCAAAAATAGGGGTTGCAGGTTGCATCGGGATTACGAAGCTCGAATCTTCTCTTGTCGGGGCTCTTTGCATATGCGGGAATACGGATAACCGCACTTCTGTTTGATGTTGCATAGCCGACTGTTACGGGTGCTTCATAGCCGGGTACAAGTCTCTTGAATGAGTTTGTGCTGGGATTTGTGATAGCACAGAGAGCGCCGATATGCTTAAGAAGACCGCCCATGAAATAATGAGCTGTTTCGCTCAGATGTGAATAACCGTTGTCATCCGAGAATACGGGCTCGCCGTCCTTGAAAAGAAGCATATGAACGTGCATACCGCTGCCTGCTTCACCGTAAATGGGCTTGGGCATGAATGTTGCTGTCTTGCCATACTTGAGAGCTGTGTTGTGAATGATATACTTAATCATCATTGAAGCGTCTGCCATATGAACAACTTCACCGAGCTGGGGTTCGATTTCATACTGACCGGAAGCTGCAACCTCGGGATGATGATAGTTGATATCAATGCCTGCATCCTTCATATGCATGCACATTTCGCTGCGGCATTCATAGGAAGTATCAAAGGGCTTTGCAATATGATAGTTCTTCTGCTTGGGAACAACAACGCCGAGACCGTCGTTATTGGAATTCCAATAGGACTGGCTTGCATCTACGGTTGCACCGATGTGCTTGCCTTCAACGCTCCATCTTACATCGTCGAAAAGATAGAATTCAAACTCGGGAAGAATCTTCATTTCATCGGCAACACCGCTGTCTTTCATATACTGAACAGCAGCCTTGATGATGTTTCTGGGATACTGAGCAAGAGGACGGTTTTCGGGAGAGTCAATAATCATTGCGTTACCTGTCATTGACAAGGTTGCAATGTCGCAGAAGGGGTCGATAACAGCTGTATCGGGGTCGGGGATAAACACCATGTCGCTCTTTTCAACAACTGCATAGCCGTAGTTTGAAGCGTCGAAACCGATACCGCTTTTCATTGTATCCTCGGAGAAGTTTTCGGCGGGGATTGTAACGTGACGGTACTGACCGTTGATGTCAACCATCTTAAAGTCAACCATTTTAATGTCATTTTCTTTGATAAGGTTCAGGATATCCTGAATGCTCTTTGCCATTGGAATCACTCCTTGCAAATTTTTTCATGTAAAGTATAGCAATATTTTATTTTTTCGTCAATAGTTGACAAAAATAAAATCAAGCCCTTTTTATATGTTCGATTGTCTTATCAACCGCTTTTTCGATATCGACTGTTCCCACACCGAAAATTGAGGTGTGAACTTTGCCGTTAATCGGTTTTTTCCAGTATTCATCAATGCCGTCGACTGTGTTTCTCATGCCGAGAACAGAGCCTACTGTTGCGCCGTTGCAATCGGTATCGAACGCCATTCCTACTGCAAGACAGATTGATTTGCCGAAATCTCCTTCACCGTAAAGAAGCGCGGCGGCAACTATCATTGCATTTGAAATTGTGTGACACCAGCCATGGTCTGTATGTTCATCATAATCGGAATGGATAGTATTGAAACACTCATCATATGTAACACCGTTTTTATAGCCGTTATAAATCTTCATAACAGCTTCATAAAGGCGTGAGGTTGCGGGAATCTGCGCAAGACCGCCGAGGACAATATCATCAATATTATCGGTAACTGCGGCGCAGGAAATCATTGCAGCGGCAAACATTTCGCCGTATATTCCGTTCTTGACGTGGGATATTCTTGCATCTGTAAATGCCATTTCGGCGGCATCCTTGGGTTCGCCCGGATTTATATAACCGAAGTAGTCCCCTCTTATCTGTGCGCCTATCCACTCACGGCAGACATTCTTATACTTAGCCGATGCGGGAGGCTCAATGCAATTCATGAAATTGATATAAGCGATTCTTTCGGCTGTGAAATACGACTGAACGGACTGATATTTCATCCATGCACAAGCAACATCATCAGATTCAAAATCTCTGCCGCATTCTTCTACAATTTTCTGAGCAAGAACAACATAGTTTGTATCATCATCAACAGGCATTCCGTCAACCGTATCCG
>JAFWYP010000001.1 GCA_017517665.1 Clostridia bacterium
GCTTCGGGCAAATTTCCTGTAAAAATTACAGTCAACACAATTATGCTCAAAGCACTTTCAGAGGCATTCAAGGCTGCACCCTGCCTTAACGCTCACATTGATTTCAACCGTAAGCTTGTAAGAGGTAAAATCACCGAGTTTGATGAAATCCACGTTTCTATGACATGGATTCTTCCCAACGGCGAAATGATGACCCTCAATCTTCATGATATCGGCAACAAGAGCCTTGTTGAGCTTACAGAATACATAGCTGATGTCGGCAGAAGAATCGGCAATACTGACCTCAATGAAGTTATGTTCTCGGTTTCAATGCACGACACACTTAAAAAGCTCAGGAAGGGCAAAATCATTCAGGTTCTTCAGCGTCTTATCGGTTCAAAAACAGGTAAGTACAGAGTAAAGACCCTTTCGGGCAAGGCAAAGAAGGAATACAACAAGATTCCCGAAAAAGACAGACTCACAAAATATGATATCGAGCAAGGTACAGTTACCGTTTCAAATATCGGTTCCGTAACAAGAGGAATTCCCGGAAGAGTTGCTCTTCTTTCGATTATTCCTCCCCAGGTATTTGTTGCCTGCATCGGTGCCGTCAATAAGAAGCCTGTTGTAAAGCAGGACGAAAACGGCAATGATATCATTGTTGTAGGCAATGAAATGCCCATCGACCTTGTTTTTGACCACAGGGCCTGCGACTTCGGCGACCTTGTTCCCTTTATCAACAGACTTGAGGATATCTTTGCAAATCCCGAGCAGATGTATAATTGGTAAAATATCAGGACTGTTTCTTCGGAAACGGTCCTTTTTTGTTGACAAATAATGCAAAAGATTTTAATATTGAGTTATCAAACATGAAAGGCATTTAAAAAATGAGCAGATTTTTTGATGTATACTGTCAGCAGGGCGAAAATCCCGTTTTCAGCTACAGAAGCGGACTTGCAGTTTATGAAGAAACATTCGCAAACGGTGTGCTTCTTGCCTCGGGAAGCAATGCAGCGGGATATCCGCTGAACGTGCTTTCAAATTATCCGTCAAGACTCAATCCTCTGCATTTTCATGAACCGTCGGCTTTCAACATTGAAATTGACGGTCAATGCGTAGATTATAACTTGAAATTTATTGATTTCAAGTCGCTTGAAACCGAAAATTCACTGCAGTCAATTCTGACTCTTGAAAGCGGTATCAAGCCTGTGAGAATCAATGTTCACACAAATCTTGACGGCACGCAGATGTTTACCCGTTTTATTGAAATTGAAAATCTTTCAGACAAACCGCTTAATCTCAGCCGTCTTTCGCTCATATCGGGCGGTCTTGAAACAATGGAAAGAGCGCAGCTTACTGCGATGAACGATGTGAGCAAGCTTTATTCCGCAGGCTATTTTGACAACGATAACTGGGGCAGGGAAGGCGAGTTTGCATGGCATGACCTTACCCCCGGTGCTCATTCGGTGAATTACCGTTTCGGACGAGACAGATTCGGTCATCCTCTTTATTTTCTTCGCAATAACATAACGGGGAAAATGTATTTTTATCAGATCGGCTGGAGTGGCGGATGCAGATTCACCGCCGACCTCAATGCCGCAACCGAAAGGAATTTCAGTTCACTTGCATTCAAAGCTGAAATCACGTCGCATAACCCGATGATCATAATAAAACCTCACGAAACCTTTGTTTCTCCCGAGGTTCATGTGGGAATCATATCGGGCGGTCTTGATGAAGCGGTAAACGAAATGCACGGCCACACCAGAAAATCCGTTCTTAATTCGCCCGCCGCCGACCCTTCGGCTTGCTATGTAGGTGCAGGAATGGGTGCAGAGCACGATATGTCCGTTGAAACCTCAAAAGCCTTCATTGACCAATTCGCTGAAATGGGTGCAGAAATCTTCATTGTTGATGCCGGCTGGGAATGTCCTCCTGATGAAGAAAACCGCTGGGGCGAATATAACGGCAAAAACATCCCCGATTCCGACCGATATCCCGACGGAATAGGCGAGGTGAGGGATTACTGTCACCAAAAGGGTCTGAAATTCGGACTGTGGGTTGATATTGAAAATCTCGGAAATAAATCTGATATATACCAAAAACATCCCGACTGGAGAGGCGAAACAATAATCGGAAATCAAAGCGGAAATCTTATTGATTTCAGCATTCCCGAGGCGGCGGAATGGGCGGAAAACGAGCTTGCACGCATTATCAGTGAATATAAGCTTGATTTGCTCCGTGTTGACCATAATGTTTCGTTCAGGGATTATTTTACCGTGCGGAACGGAGAATGCAACTGCATTCATCATATTCAGGCGGTTTATGCCATGTATCAGAGACTCAAACGCCGTTTCCCCGAAGTGATTTTTGAAAACTGTGCAGGGGGCGGTGCACGAACAGACCTCGGAATGATGAAAAACTTCAATCATTCATGGGTTTCCGACTGGCAGAAGCCTCCGCGCTCTGTTTGTGTCACAAACGGCATGACCATGGCACTTCCTCCCGAAAGAGTTGACCGTCTTTTTGCAGGAATGGGATGCCACGAAAACGGCTCTCTTGATTTTCATATGAGAAACTGTATGCTAAGTCATATGTCGTTGAATGTTATTTCGCCCGCAACGGCGGCAATCAACTCCGTTCAGATGAATTTTGTCCGTCACAGCGTAGATATTTATAAGAATTTTATCAGAAAATTCCTGCCTGATTCAAAAATTTATCATCACACACCCGAAACAGCAAAAACTCTTGACGGTTACTCCGTTCTCGAAATATCATCGTCCGACGGAAAGAAGGGCGCAATTGCCGCTTTTGCAATGACGGGAGAGAAAAAGGATAAGCTGAACATTGTTCCGAAGGGAATAAATCCGGGCATGACATATAAAATAACTCTTGATAACAGCGGTGCAGTCTTTACTGTAAACGGTTATGAACTTGTATCAGAGGGAATTGATGTTTATATTCCGTCATCGCTTTCTTCGGAACTTGTTTTGTATGAAACAAACGGGTAAAACCTTGTCGGAAAATGCTTTACAAATCGTTTTCGATGTGGTAGAGTTTTATTAATAAAAAATCGGAGGTTGAAAAAATGTCAAAGAAAAAATTTGATGTAGGCGAAGGCATCTATGATGCAAAACAGCTCGGCTATCCCCGAATGGGTGTTCTCGGTGTTCAGCATATGTTCGCTATGTTCGGTGCAACGGTTCTCGTTCCTGCGCTTACGGGTCTGAGCGTTTCGGCAACGCTTCTTTTTGCAGGTCTCGGAACTCTTCTTTTCCATTTTCTTACCAAGGGTAAGGTTCCTGCATTCCTCGGTTCATCCTTTGCGTTCATCGGCGGCTATGCCGCAATAACCGCAGTCGGAACAGATGAAGCAGGCAATGCTGTCAATGACTACAGCCTTCTTCCTTATGCTTGCTTCGGCGTTGCATGTGCAGGCGTTCTCTATCTTGTTCTTTCCGCGCTTATCAAAGCTTTCGGTGCAAAGAAGGTTATGAGATTCTTCCCGCCCATCGTAACGGGCCCCATTATCATTGCAATCGGTCTCACTCTTTCTTCAAGCGCAATTTCAAACTGTCAGGCAAACTGGCTTGTTGCAGTTATTGCAATCGCAATTATAATTATCTGCAATATCTGGGGCAAGGGTATGATTAAGATTATTCCCATTATGCTCGGTGTTCTCGGTTCATCGCTTGTTGCTGTTATTCTTCATTTCACAGGCATTATGGAAACCCTTGACCCTGCAAAGCTTGAAGCATTCAAGTCAGCCGACTGGATTGGTCTTCCTTTCCAGATGAAAGATACCGTTTTCGGACTTTTGGCAGGCGATTTTGATAAGAATCTTCTTGTTTCCGCAGTTATCACAATCATGCCTATTTCACTTGCAACAATGGTTGAGCATATCGGTGATATTTCAGCTATCAGCTCCACCTGCAAGAAAAACTATATTGCAGATCCCGGTCTTCACAGAACACTTCTCGGTGACGGTCTTGCAACAATTCTTGCATCCCTTTTCGGTGCACCTGCAAACACAACTTACGGCGAAAATACAGGCGTTCTTTCGCTCTCAAAAGTATTTGACCCCAAGGTAGTCAGAATTGCAGCTTACCTTGCTGTTCTCGTTTCGTTCTCACCCAAGTTTGCAGCTCTCGTAAGTCTTATGCCCACAGCTACAATCGGCGGTGCATCCCTTGTTCTTTACGGTATGATTTCCGCAGTCGGTGTAAGAAACGTTGTTGAAAACAAGGTTAACTTTGAAAACACAAGAAACGTTATAATCGCTGCTCTTATTCTTGTTCTTTCAATCGGTATCAACTATGCAGGCGCAATCCAGATTCCCGTCGGCTCTGTAACAATCAGCCTTTCAGGTCTTGCTGTCGGTGCACTTGTAGGTATTATTCTCAATGCAATTCTTCCCGGTAAGGACTACGAATTCGGAACGGATGAAAAGGGCGATCAGGCGGTTAATTTCAAAGTATAATCCGTTTTTGAATATTTCAGGAGCAGGTTTTCATGCCTGCTCCGTTTTTTGTTGTCTTTATAACCAAAAACTAAGATAGTTTACTGTGTGTAATTCACAAAAAAATATTGCGGTATTGAAAAACTGTTAAGTGTATGTTAATATATTATAGATAATTTATAAAGATAAGGAGAGATTATATGGCATCTGAATCAACCGCCAAGGTTGTTGAAGAGAAGGCACCGAGTGCTGTCCCCAAGGACAGACGTTATGTCGGCTCCAAAGAAACCTTTGCATACATACTTGATGACATAGCTCAGAGCTTCAATATCGGTAAGTACGATGATGTTTTCAAGATGAATATCCTCAAAATCGACCTTGTTCTTCAGTCGGTTACAAACGGTATTATCAGCGTATGGGATATTATCAACGACCTTTTCCTTGCAACAATCGTTGATAAAACCCGCACAAGATGGGGTAAATTCAAGCCGTGGCTTGTAGTTTATGCTATTCCCGGTGTTTTCCTTACCGTTGTTTATTGGGCATTGCCTATTTTTATGGGCACGGAAGGTATCGGTTCCAATATTTCGCGGTTTGCTATTTATCTTATATTACAGATTTTCTCAAACCTTGCGAGCTCACTTATTGCAATCGTCCGTCAGGGTATGACATCAACCATTACCCCGAATATTATTGACCGAACAAGACTTATTACTTCAGCAAACCTTCTTTCGGGCTTCGTTGAAAAAGCACCCGAAATCCTTATGGGTGTTCTGATTGATATTTATATCAACAGCCCCGCAAAGCAGGCACTCGAGTTAACCAACCCCGATATGTATCAGGCAGGTTACAACAGAATGTTTGTTCTCGGCGGTGTCATTACTGCGGTTGTATCCGGCCTTTTCGCACTCTTCTATGCCTTTGTTGCAAAAGAAAGAGTTATGCAGACTATTGACCGTCCCAGCGTATTTGGCGGTATCAAGTCGGTTATTACCAATAAGCCGCTTCTTCTTATCACTCTTTCCGAGTTCCTCGGTGCTTTCAGCCTTAACTCGGGCACAAACCTTTACTATATCGAAGTTCTCAACCTTGCATCAATGTCAACAATCGTTGGTATCCCCGGTGCGGTTGTTTCGCCTATCTCTTACTCCTACGTTCCCTGGGCACGTTCCAAATTCTCAACGAAAGCTCTGTGGATTGCAGGCTCCCATGTTGACAGCGTCCTGATGCTCGGTGTATATGTGGCAGGTAAGTTTATCAACATAGGCGGCAAGAAGGGTTACGAAAGCCTTGCTGTTATGATTCCCGCATTTATGCTTCGTGAAACCATCTGGATGTTCTTCTGGGGTATCAGAAAGGTTATTCCCGAAGAAATGAGAAACGAAGCCATCGACTACGGCGAATGGAAGAATGGCTTCCGTTCCGAAGGTATGACAGGCGTTGCAAAGGGTCTTATTACCAAGATGGTTAACAGTGTTAAGGGCGTTATTCAGCCCCTTCTTTTCAAGCTGTTCGGCTACGATAACACAAAGAATCAGGGTGCTCAGACTCCCGAAGCACGTTATGCCCTCTTCTTCATGTGTACTCTTCTTCCCGTTGTCACAGGTATTCTCAGCATTGTTCCTCAGCTCTTCTATGACCTTCAGGGTGAAAAGAGAGACAGAATGTATATGGAACTTCGTGAAAGACGTAAGGCAATTGCTGCAGAAGTTAAGGAATTTAACGATGCGGCAGGCACAGAAACAAACGAATAATAATAAAACCCTCGACCTCAACGGTCGGGGGTTTTAAACAGGATTTTGTATGAAAAAAATATTAAAAGAAATTGAAAAGCTTTTAAGTAAAAAATCTAATGCGGTTATCGGAATTGACGGCTATTGTGCTTCGGGCAAAACAATGCTTGCAAATCTTATTGCCGAAAAATTTGATGTTCAAATTATACATATGGATGATTTTTTTCTGCCTTTTGATATGCGTACGGAGGATAGGCTCTCACAAGCGGGCGGAAATGTCCATTATGAGCGTTTTAATGCCGAAGTGATATCGGGACTCAAAAACGGCGCAGAGTTTGCTTACGGAGCGTTCAGCTGCCGATACGGCGGTTTTGCCGAAGCTAAGACTGTTTTACCCGATAAACCTGTTATAATCGAAGGCTCATATGCGTTTCATCCCGAAATAAAAGCTGCCTATGATCTGAAGATTTTTATGAAAGCGGATTATGAAACACGGCTTGAACGCATACTCAGAAGAAATGGCGCTGATGCGCTTGAGGTTTTTAAATCAAAATGGATACCTCTTGAAGACAGATACTTTGATGAATTTAATATTGAGGAAAAATCTGATATAATAATAAAACAGACCGAAAAGTAATTTCTTTTCGGTCTGTTGTTTATTTGTTAATTATTCTGCGAAGCCTGATTCAACAAGCTTAACAAGCTCATTAACAGCCTGTTCCTCATCGGGACCGCCTGCGATAACACGGATGTTTGTGCCGCCCATAATACCGAGTGAAAGCACACCGAGAAGGCTCTTTGCATTTACTCTGCGTTCTTCCTTTTCAACCCAGATTGATGACTTGAATTCGTTTGCCTTCTGGATGAAGAATGTTGCAGGACGTGCATGAAGTCCGACCTGATTCTGAACAGTTACATCTTTTACATACATAGCTATATATCTCCCACGCTGAAAATTTCTTGTTAACACATTACATATTATATCATAAAACTTCGCTTCGTCAACATCTTTAACCGCAGTTTTACTGCTTTTGAACATAATTCGGATTGTATGCCAAAGTGAGGGCGATCAGTAAATTATGTTTTGTTGAAATTGACTATAGACAAAATGTTTTTTTAAACTTGAGGATAAGAGGACTGAAGAAGAACCTTTTAACTATTATCCGCACAAGATAAAAGATTATTCACGGTTCTTCTGACCTCTTACACTTAGCACAAGTTCTCTCATTGCAGTATATTTTAATTGCGGAGAGCAAAAAAGTCAATGTACAAAAGTTATATTGTTTTATGAGATAAGCAACAATTTGTTATCACTTTCAACAAAATATTTATCTTTTTTTCGTCAATGTGACAAAAAACAAAAGGAAACAAGGTGTTGCTGTCCTTGTTTCCTTTATTTTTTAACCTAAAACGTAGATTTTTACGTTTCTGTTGCCCCAATCATAGCACATATCATCGTTATCCATGTAGAGGTCTATATCTGTGTTTCCCATTTCAACAAATCCGCCTGTATCAGCTGCGATGCAATAGCCGTAAACATATGTGCCGTCAGCGGAAACGACATAAAGCTCCGTTCCGTAGGGGATTTCTTTGGGGTCAACTGCTATGTGACCGGGCATGGGCTTTCTTCCTGTTGAAGTTGCAGGGTCACCGGTATAAGCGGTAGCCTTGCCGGAAATGCAGTATTTATAGTTAACGGGAACACCGTTTTTATCAAGCTTAACATCTGAAGGAACTTTAAGGTCCGAAATCGGTTCGCCGTTATTTTTGAATGCGGAAAGAGTGGTTCTCTGCTTTGTACCGACTTTTTTTACTTCATTAACAGGTTTCTCAATAATTCTTTCTTTTGAAAAAACTATTTCTTCAAGCTCACCGTCAACATATTTTTCTGTGTATAAAACACGTTTTTCGCCGTTAACGCCTTTGGCAATTATCTTTTCTTCGCCAACATACATGCTGCTGTCTTTGATTATTTCTGTTTCGTAAGGGATTTCCTGGATTTCGCTTGAAGTATCAAATGTGACTCTGATAATTCTGATTTTGGTGAAATTATTGAGCTTTGTATCAAGTGAAGGGAAAACAAGGTCATTTTCTCCAAGCTCAATGTCAGATTTTGCAAGCGCATCGGCAACAGTACCTTTTGCAAGATAAACTTTTTTGTTTTCACCGTCAGCTTCAATATTAACACCGAAGGCTCTTTTGATGAAAACTTTCATTCCGTCAAAAATGTATTCGGAAGGATTGATGCCAAGCTCATCGTTGTTGCCGAGAACAAAGCCTTTTTTGCTGAGCATTCCGCCAAGGGTATCGTCGTGCCCAAGAAAATATGAAACGACACCATTGTCTTCAACTCTGACAAGCTTTGCTTTTTTGATAACGATTGTACCGCCTTCTTCAGCATTAAAATCTTTTGTGATGATTTCATCGCTGATGTCAATGTCAAAGCCTGCTGCTTTGATGATTGCTTTGGGGTCGGTTTCAGCGGTAGATATGCTTACTGATTTTTCTCCGTTTGTTACGGTAACCTTGTTAACGGCGTTTGATGTTGCGAAAGCCGTGAAGGTTACGGAGCAAATGAACAGAACCGTTATAACAGCGGTCAGAAATCTGAACCTGTGTTTACGGGGAGCATTGCTCTCGGATAATGAATTGGTAATCATAAAATTCTCCTTATTTTGCGCATTAGTAGTTTTTTGGTTTGTCCCTTTTTGCGTTGTTTTGGGGTAAGCCGCGATTTCCTTTTGTGCAACGGGTGACATTATATTGACAAAAGTTTAATTTGTCAAATTTTTTTGAAAAGGTTTTTTGTTGAATTTGCACAAATGAATTAACAGTAAATTCCAATTGAAAACAATAAAGAGTTTTTTAGCTTGTTTGTTTTTGTCAGAAAATGGAAAAAACTTTGTGAAAAACAGAAAAAGTTACAAATGGTTACAAAAGCGTAAAAAATGGTTACATTTTTCTGAAACAGAAAAATACAGGCATTCTTTTTAAGCCTTTTAAAGGAATATAATGCCTGCAAATATAGTATTACCTTATTTTTACTTTTTAATTCTATGATTTTACCGCTTCGTATATTACAAACAAATCGGCAAACACGATTAAACATCGCATTTGCCGATTATTAATAATATATTTATAGTATTATTAATATACATTATATATATTGTTTTCGTTCATTAAAAAGCGATTTTTCAAAGCCGTTTTTGCTGTCAAAATAGTAAACTTCACCGCCGTCATTACCATTGATGCAGTAGTAATTTCCGTTATCAAAAATCAACGCGGCACCGTCATCAATTGCTATGCCGGATAAGTCCTGATTTTTAACTGCCTGAGCGAAAACCTGCCAATAATCGCTTTCAAAATGAGGGCAGTTACAGTAGTCGAGAAGACCGAGGCAGTCAATAAACATGAACTCGTGATTTTCACCGCAGTCATCATATCCTCTTGAAAACCAGCACATTGAACCTGAACTGACTCCTGAAAGAACAATACCTTTTTCATAGGCTTTTCTGAAAACATTGTCTGCTCCGGTTTCGGTCCATGTGTCCATCAGAAACTTCAGATTTCCGCCGCCTGCGTAGACTATGTCGGCAGAAAGAATTTTATCTTCAATTTCTTCTGCACTGAGAGATTTATCGGTAAGCATCAGCGCGGAAACGCTGCATCCGAGACCGATAAACAGCCTGAAAATATGCTCATCGCCGTTGATATCATCAAATCCTGCAGTAGGAACAAATAAAACCGAAGGGTTTTTCTTTTTTGAAAGCCTGACTATATGTTCAAAAATCGGAAGAATTTCATTGTCATCGGTTCTTCCGCCGCCGACACCTACAATTATGCCCATATATAAACATCCTTTCTGATACGTGTTTTATGAAATAAATTTTATCATATAAAAAGCTGCTTGACAATAAGAAGGTTTTGATTTAACATAAATTCGGTGATGAAAATGTATAAACAAAAGCTTTGCCTTGCTTTGAGCGGTGGTTACGGAATATCTTATGAAGAACAAATCAAGCTGTTTAAGGCAACGGGATTTGAGGGATGTGCAATAGACCTCAGCGATAAAAATGCTGATGCCTTTGAGATCGCGCGTGTTGCCAAAGAAGAAAACATGATGATTTCATATCTTCATGCTCCGTTCAACAAATCCGATGATATGTGGATGGACGGTGAAATAGGGGATGTTGCGCTTGCAGAGCTTCTCGACTGCCTTGAAATCTGTTCAAAACTTGAAATTTCCGTAATGGTAGTGCATGCATTTATCGGTTTTGACAGCGATAACATCCCGACATCAATCGGTATTGAGCGTTACGGTGCACTTGCAGTAAGAGCAAACGAGCTCGGAGTGAAACTTGCAATTGAAAATACCGAAGGCGAAGAATATCTTGCCGCACTTATGAAAGAGCTTTCCGATATTCCGAGTGTTTCATTCTGTTGGGACAGCGGGCATGAACTGTGCTATAATTACGGCAAGGATTTGCTTGAACTCTACGGAGATAAGCTTGCCGTAACACATATAAACGATAATCTCGGAATCCGTGATTTTGACGGCAGCATAACATATATTGATGACCTTCATCTTTTGCCGTTTGACGGTATAACCGATTGGAAAGCGGTTGCAGAAAGGATAGTAAGGTGCGGTTTTGACGGTCCGCTTTCTTTTGAGCTTACAACAAGAAGCAAGCCGAACAGACACGAAAACGATAAATATGCCGCTATGCCGATAGAACGCTTCGTTTCAGAGGCATATATCAGAGCGTGCCGTGTGGCAGATTTGGTTATAAAAGAGAAGGAGAAAAATCATGAGTGAACAGAAATTGACTAAAAAACAGAACATAATTCAGGTTGTAAAATTTGCACTTTTTTCTGCGTCTGCAGGAATAATACAGATAGTTTCATTTACCTTGCTGTTTGAGGTTGCACACCTTAATAACACTTTAAGTTATATAATTTCGCTTGCGCTTTCCGTGTTGTGGAACTTCACGTTCAACCGAAAATTCACCTTTAAATCCGCTGCGAATGTTCCTGTTGCAATGCTTAAGGTAGCACTCTTCTATTGTGTTTTTGCCCCTCTTTCAACATGGTGGACTCATGAGCTTACTGCCTTGGGAATAAACGAATACCTGATAGAAGCAGGCACAATGCTTGTCAATCTTGTCACCGAATATCTCTATTGCAGATTTGTTGTTTACAGAAATTCAATGAATACTGCAGAATAAAAAGACCGCTGTTTTTGCGATTTTGCAAGAACAGCGGTAATTTTTATAGGGTTAATTATTCTTCTTCAACATAGTCCGTGAAAACGATTTTAACGGATTCTCTGGGGAAGTCAAAGCGGCGTCTTTCAACGGTGTCGCCCTTCTTAACACCCTTAAGAGGAACAAGGATATATGAGTTTCTGACAACTTTACCGTTTGCATCATAAGCGATGTAACCGATTTTAATATCGTCCTTTCTTGAACCGATTGCGGTTACTTCAACTGCTGCGTGTCCGTCTGCATTGACTGAGATACCGTCATCGGAAAGCTCAACATCCGTTATCTTTGCAACTGAATTGCCGTATACATAGTAGTCGCTGAGAACAATTTCAACGTTGTTGATTGTTTCAACATAGATGGTGGGGAAGGTCTGACCTTCCGAAGGAGTAACGTTTTCGGGGTCGGGAGCGGTTGCGCCGTAGGGGTTAACATATGAATATTCGGCACTGCCTGTTGTTGCGGGTTCTTCAGGAATATTGGATTTGCAGCCGAAGAAGCAAAGCGCGATAACAGTCATTGCGAGAATAACACTGATTAATGATTTCATAGAAACAAGTCCTTTCGTTCGTATGTATGAATGAATGTATTTATATAATATCATACATTTTTGCTTTTTTCAACTGTATTAATAATTTCCTTTACCGTATCTGCGATTGTAACAGCGGTTTCAGGACCGAGAGAATTGGTTTCCTCATAGTGACGGCGGCCATGAATATCTCTGCCGTTTTCAAAATACGGAGTTTCGGTATGAAGAATGAAATCATTCGGCGGAAGAACATAGCCGAGTTCATCGTTGGCAAGGCCGATTATCATGACATCATCGCCGATTATTTCCTGAAGCGGAACGGGGTTGATTTCCGCGCCGTATCCAGTTGCCGATTCTTCTGCGGGAAGATATCCGCCGTAAACAAGCTCAGGGAAAATTTCGCAAGGGAGCATTAATATTCTGAGCGAATCAATTTCAAGGTAACTGATTTCGGATTTCATTGCAAATCCCGATTTGTCAGCCATTCTGAATTCTTTTGCGCTGAGAATTCCCGCCTTTGCAGCAATGAGGAGCAGAAGATTTTCTGCCTTAAGATAGAATTCCTGACGTATAAAGCCGATTTTCGGTTTAAGCAAAGTTTCGTTTTCTATTGAAAGCGCATAGTCGGCAAGTTTCCTTCCGATTTCAGCGGTTGACTGCGAAAAATCGCTGCCGTTGTCGCGGATTTCCTTTTCGTTCGGAATATCCATGCTTATCATTCCGCCGATTGCGCCGACACAGTAAAACGTTTCAGCGCCTGTTTTTTCTCGGATTTTTTCTCTGAAATAATGGGGGAAATCAGCGCTTACAAATTCATTGCAGCCCTGAAGCGATTCGGAATGAGATGCAAAATTGATTATGTATGTTTCTTTTGAACCGTCCTCGGGAACGAAACGCAGACGGGTAAGAGTTTTTGAATAAACAATCGGAGTTCTGATGTCCTCCTGCATATCGGGAACTTCAATCTTTCCGAGATAAAGCTTGCCGATTTTTCTTGAAGCATAAGCTTTTTCAACAGCCTTGACGGTTTGTGAGAAAACAAGCTCCATATATTTCGGGTCTTTTCCGCTTAAAGGAAGCGGACCCCAGATTCCCATTGTATCAATGCCTGCGTGATTGTGAGTGCAGACAATATTGATTGAACGGCAACCTGAAAGCTTTGAAAATTCTGAGAGTCTTGAACGGAGTTTGTTAACATCGCTGTTGAGCATACCGACGCAGTCAAGCGAAACAATAACTATTCCGCCGTGACCCGAAAGGTCATCAAGCCATACGGCATGAGTGTGGGGAGCGTCAAGAACACCCTTTGCAGGTTTGTTTTCGCCGTAACCCGCAATGTAATATTTCTTTTTGTCAACATCGTCGGGGAGAATGCTCTCTTTTGAAAATCCGAGTGAAAACAGCTCGCTTTTTGCTCTCGGAGTGCAGTCGAATGTGCTTTTTTCAATGGGTTTTGTACATTTCTTTTCCGTGAGGTGCTTTGACTGTGCCGTGAGGATGAAATCAAGTGCCTTGTATGCTGCGGTTAACGGTTTCATTTTTATTCACTCCAATCAAATTTTGTGAGCTTTCCTTTGCAAAGCAAATCGGGGAAATTCCATTGGCGAAGCACCTCATAAGCGCCCACGGCAACGGAATTTGAAAGATTCAGACTTCTTGCGGCGCTGTTATTTATCATCGGCAGACGCACGCATTTTTCGGGATTGTCATGAAGAAGTTCCTCGGGCAATCCCGCAGTTTCTTTTCCGAAAACAAGGTAACTGTTATCCGGATAATCAATTTCCGAGTATATTTTTGTTGCTTTTGTAGAAAAATAAAAGAAATTCCCGTCTTTGTTTTTTTGAAAAAAATCATCAAGATTTTCATAATAGGTTATATCAAGCAGATGCCAGTAATCAAGACCTGCTCTTTTCAGCTTTGCATCATCAACGCGGAAACCCATCGGTTCAACAAGATGAAGCTTTGCACCTGTTGCGGCACAGGTTCTTGCAATGTTGCCCGTATTCTGCGGAATCTGAGGCTCAACAAGAACTATATTTAATGTAGGCATAAGAATACTTCCCTAAAAAATTTGACATTAGTTTTATCTTCTCCAAAGGTTAATATATTAATGAATATTTATGATTGGAGGGATAAGTTTGAAAAATATGACTATGGCAAAGAGCGTAGGCATCGGTCTTGCGGTTGGCACAGCGGCAGCTTATGCAAGCACCAAAATGATGTCCAGAAGCGGCATGAAAGCCTGCAAGAAAAATGTTGCCAAGTGCGTAAAAAGCATGGAAAACATGATGGACGGTATTGCTTCAATGACCCGTTAATCAGCTGTTGAAGCTGCTCATTGCACCGTCAATGTTGCCCTGCACCATCATTTCGACTGCCTTGCAGGCGTTTTCTGCAGCTTCTCTGAGAGAATCCAGTTCGGGCTTCTTGAATGATGAAAGCACCCAGTCTGCAAGGTCGTATTCGGGGTGAGGTTTTTCCCCGACACCGAGCTTTACTCTGGGAAATTTATCGGAATTAAGCAGATAAATAATGCTCTTTATTCCGTTGTGACCGCCGTCGCTTCCCTTGCGTCTGATACGCATTTTACCGCAGGGGAGGGAAATATCATCAAAAACAACAATGATATTTTCGGGCGGAATTTTATAAAAAGCCGCTGCCTGTTTAACAGCTTCTCCGCTGTTATTCATGAATGTCTGCGGCTTCATAAGCAAGCACCTGTGACCGCCAAGTGTTATGTTGGCGGTCACTGACTTGAATTGGATTTTACTTATTTTTTCGTTGTTTTTATCTGCCAGAAGGTCGGCAAACAAAAAACCTGCATTATGGCGCGTGAGTTCATATTTTTTGCCGGGATTTCCGAGTCCGACTATAATGAATTCGGGAGGACCCGAAGGGGTTCTGTTTCTTGAAAATAAATTCATTTTATTTGGTTTCCTTTACGATACCTGCTGTTTTTGTTTCTTCAACACTCAATGAACCGTCAGCATATTCGGTGGGGCTGTTTGTATAAACAACGCTTACTTCCATTTCATCAACAAGAGCTTTGACTTCATCGCTTGAGAGCTCAATATCCGAGCAAAGAACGCTGAAGCAGGTTGTTGCCGAGCTACCGGGAGCAATGCTGATTTCACCGCCTGATGAGGTGTTGATATAAATGCCGTTTTTACCGTTGTCTTTTACATCAAAGCCGTAAATTGTGTAGTTTTTATCGCCGACATTTTCAATGGTGATAATCTGTTCAAAAGAAAGCCAGTTTTCGGGAACAGCATAAAATTCTTCTGCTTTTTCTTCGCCGAGAGCATATTTTTCTGCAAGATATTTCTTATATCTGTCGGGATTCTTGATGTAAGCTTCAAGAACGGAAATTCTTTCTTCAATTACATCTTTTGTAACAAGAAGCTCTGCTGTTTCTTCGGGCTTGCTGTTTTGTCCCACTGCAAAATAAATGCCGACTGCGGCTGCGGCAGCGATTGCGATAACAACTATGGCAATAATGGCTTTTTTCATGTTTTTGTCCTCCGATATTGTGGTTTATTTTTTTGGTATGTATGAATTATGACAGATTTTTGTAAAAAATACAATAGAGATTTATTAATTTAATATTTAATTAACATATTATTTATAAAAGGCAGGGAAATCATCCCTGCCTATTGCCTTATATGAATTTGTATTCTCCGTTTTCAACCGTGCACACATATTTGTTGCCTGCAACAAGCTTGCCTTCAAGCATTTCCTCGGAAAGCTTATCTTCGATTTTTTGCTGAATTGCTCTGCGCAGAGGTCTTGCACCGTAAACGGGGTCAAACCCGGCTTTCCCGATTTCTTCAACCGCTTCATCAGAGAATTCAAGCTCAAAATCAAGCTCTTTGACTCGTTTTGAAAGTCCCGAAAGCATTCTGCGTGCGATTTCATTGATGTCATCCTGTTTAAGCTGACGGAAAACGATGATATCGTCAACTCTGTTGAGAAATTCGGGTCTGAATACATTTTTAAGTTCACCCATGACCGCCTCGCGGATTTTCTTTTCGTCGGCGGTTTCCGATTTATCGGCGGCAAAGCCGAGGACACCCTGACCGCTTTGCGAAATCTTCTTTGCGCCGACATTTGATGTCATTATGATGATGCAGTTTTTGAAATCAACTCTTCTGCCCTGCGAATCGGTGAGAATGCCGTCCTCAAGAATCTGAAGAAGCATATTGAAAACATCGGGATGAGCTTTTTCTATTTCATCAAAAAGAACAACAGAATAAGGTCTGCGGCGGACTTTTTCGGTAAGCTGACCGCCTTCTTCATAGCCTACATATCCGGGAGGCGAACCGACGAGTCTTGAAACCGTGTGCTTTTCCATATATTCGGACATATCAAGCCTTATCATCGCATTTTCATCGCCGAACATCGAAGCGGCAAGAGTTTTGCAAAGCTCCGTTTTGCCGACACCCGTCGGACCGAGGAAGATGAATGAGCCCGTAGGTCTTTTCGGGTCTTTAAGACCTGCTCTGCCTCTGCGGATTGCCCTTGCAACGGCGCTTACCGCTTCATCCTGACCTACTATTCTCTGATGAAGCTCCTCTTCCATATGAAGAAGCCTCTGACTTTCCTCCTGAGTAAGCTGAACAACGGGGATTCCTGTCCACTGCGAAACAATATCAGCAATTTCCTTCTCGCTTACTTCGCCTGTTGAATGACTGCTTTTTTCTTTCCAGATACGGCGTTCGTTTTCGAGTTCTTTTGCAATTTTATTTTTCTCATCTCTTAATGCGGCGGCATGCTCGAAATCCTGAGAATTAACTGCCGACTGCATTTCTTCGTTGAGAGACTTGACTTTATCTTCAAGTTCTTTCAAATCGGGCGGCGCGGTAAATGCTTTGAGACGCACTCTTGATGCCGCTTCGTCAACAAGGTCGATTGCCTTGTCCGGCAGATATCTGTCACCGATATAACGCGATGACATTTTCACGGCGGCAAGAATTGCACCGTCTGTTATTCTGACCTTGTGATGTGCTTCATATTTGTCGCGCAGACCTTTGAGAATTTCAACAGCTTCTTCCTCTGTGGGCTCGCCGACGGTAACGGGCTGAAATCTTCTTTCAAGCGCAGAGTCCTTTTCGATGTGCTTTCTGTATTCCTCAAGCGTTGTTGCACCGATTACCTGAAGCTCACCTCTTGCAAGAGAGGGCTTGAGAATGTTTGCGGCATCAACCGCGCCTTCTGCCGAGCCTGCACCGATAAGAGTATGAACCTCATCTATGAAAAGAATTATATCGCCTGCTTTTTTGACTTCGTCAATGGCATTTCTTATTCTTTCTTCAAAATCACCTCTGTATTTTGTGCCTGCAACCATACCCGTGAGGTCAAGGGTGATTATGCGCTTGTTTCTTAAGAGTTCGGGAACTTCACCCGTAGCTATTTTAAGCGCGAGTCCCTCTGCAATTGCGGTTTTGCCGACACCGGGTTCACCGATAAGGCAGGGGTTATTCTTAGTTCGTCTGCTTAAAATCTGAATAACTCTTTCTATTTCTTTGTGTCTGCCGATAACGGGGTCAATTCTTCCCTGAGTTGCAAGAACGGTCAGATCCCTGCCGAATTGGCTGAGAGTGGGAGTGTCCGATTTTTCTTTTGTATCATTTTTGTGATTGCCCGAGGGTGAGGAGGTGCTTCCGAGTGCATTGGTAAGGTCACGGAGAAGCTCCTGAGGCTGAATGCCCATGCTTGCGAGAATTTCTGTTGCCGCACCTGTACCTTCTCGGATTATTCCCATCAGAATATGCTCCGTTCCGATGTAAGAATGCCCCATGCCTCTGCCCTGCATAATTGCAGTATCAATAATGTTTTTGGCTCTCGGTGTGAAATCGTTGGGCGAGAGCACGGTTGGCGAGCCTATGCCCATGTTGTTTTTAATTATCGCTTCAACCTCGCCGTAGCTTATCTTCTTTGCGGAAAGGGCGGTGTATGCCATGCCGCCGCTTTCCTTGAGCAGACCGAGCAGAATGTGCTCGCTGCCCACATATGTGTGACCGAGATTTTCCGCGGCTGTTATTGCATTGTTCAATGCATCGTTGGCTTTCTGAGTAAAGCCTGTAAATCTGTACATATTTTCATCCCCCTATAAGTTCACTTTGTGAACAGTTATGCCAAAGCCTCTCTTACAATCTTGGCTCTGTAAGCATCCCTCAGGGCAGGTGTTGCCGTCTCGGGATTTGATGCGCTTATGGTTGCCGGCTGCATGCTGACGGTAAGCTCATTGATTTTTTCAATCGGAATATCAACAAGACCTTTTGCCGCACCGAGTCTGACAATCGAAATAAGCTCCATAAACTCGTTTGTGCTCAGAAGTCTTGCGTTTCTGAGAATACCGAATGCTCGGAAAATCTTGTCTTCCTCTGCAGGCTTTTTGATAAGTTCCGCCGCCGCGGCTCTTTCCTGTGAAATGAGCTGCAGAACAATGGATTTGAGATTTGCGATTGCCGTTTCTTCGGTAATTCCGAGAGTAATCTGATTGCTTATCTGATACATATCTCCGATGGGCTGAGAGCCTTCGCCGTTTGCGCCTCTTATCGTAAGACCGAGCTTTGAAACGGTGTTTGCGAGCTTTGTCATCTGACCGCAGCGTGTGAGTGCAGGCAGATGAAGCATAACCGATGCTCTCATAGCCGTGCCGAGATTTGTGGGACACTGTGTGAGATAACCGATTCTTTCGTCAAAAGCGTATTTGACCTTGCCGTCAATCATACGGTCAAGCTTGTCGGCTATATCATATGCTTCTTCAAGCGCAAGACCCGATTTCATAACCTGCAGACGGATGTGGTCCTCTTCACAGAGCATTATGCTTACACTTTCATCCGATGAAAGAACAAGTGCGCTTCCGTCTTTTTTTGATGCGAATTCAGGGCTGATAAGGTGGCTTTCCGCAAGCGAAACAGCCTGAATTCTCGATAAATCCTTCATTTCGATATAACTGAAATCTTTTCTGTCATTCTCAAAAAGTATGCCCTTTATCAGTTCATTTACTTTGTTTTTACCGTTAATATCGAGCTTTGCGGGGAACGGAAAATCATAAAGATTTCTTGCAAGACGGATTCGTGTGCTGATAACGATATCCCCCTGGTCGCCTTTTTCAAGATACCATTTATTCATTATTCTTCGCCTCCTTCAAGAGCCTTGATTTCATCTCTGATTTTTGCCGCTTCTTCAAATTCCTGCTTTGAAACAGCTTCGTTCATAGCCGCCTTGAGTTTTTCGATTTTTTCTTCGGTTGTTTCAACCTTCGGAGTTTCGGCGGGTGCAGTGCTTACCTTGCCGCTGTGCTTGATTTTACCGTGAATTCTCTGGATTGAGGGGAGAAGACGGTCGTAGAAAGTAGTATAGCAGTCTGCACAGCCGACCCTTCCGTTGTGAACGATTTCTTCAAACGAAGTTCCGCATTTTGCGCATCTCTGTGTTTTGCCCGAGGATAATGACGGCATCATGTCGCCGAGAAATCCGCCGAAAAGCTCGGAAAGATTCAGACCGAAGCCTGAAAACATATCCGAATAACCGAGGTGCGATGCGCAGTCGGAGCAAAGATGGCTTTCTGCCATATCGCCGTTTATAATCTGTTTGATGTGGGTTGTTGCTTCATTCTTTCCGCAATTCTGACATAACATAATCAATCATCCTTTCTGTTTTTTCTGTTCAGCTATGGTAATTAACATTTGTTTGAATATAGTTGCCCTGATTCGTTCTTTTATGGGCGAGGGGAGTGCGCGGAGTGAATTTTCTCCCGTTGCCGCAAGCAGAAGCTTAGCGCTGTATGCGTCAATTGAACCGCTGTGAAGAAGATTCATAACGTTTGCATGGCAGGTTGCGTAGTCAACCGAATCGCCGATGCAGTTTACCGTGTGCATTATCAGCGAAGGCTTATCGAGGTTTACTCTTGTTATCTTGATATATCCGCCGCCGCCTCTTCTGCTTTCAACGATATAGCCTTGCTCGGGAGTAAATCTTGAAGATATAACATAGTTTATCTGGCTCGGCACACAGCCGACCGTCTGCGCAAATTCGTTTCTCTGAATTTCCGCCATTCCGTCATCTTCAAGCATTTCAAGGAGCATTCTCGCTATCTGATTGCTTAAACTCATATTATCATCTCTTTCGTTTATATCAAATTTGACTTTGACTTTCTTTGACTTTAATCATATTATAGTCAGGGAAAGTCAAAAGGTCAAAGGTCAAAAAAGGTCAAATTTGATTGCTTGCATACCGAAAATCAAAAATATCTCTGTTTTTCTTTGAAAATCTCTTGTTTTCTTTGATTTCCTGAATTCTGATTTTGTGTGAAGGTCAAGAACATTATAGACTTTTTGACTTTAAATTATTCCGTAATGTAATGATTATATCAACAGTAATAACGCTCTTTACTTTTTTTCTTTGTAATGATATAATTATACAACTAATTTTTCGGAGAACTGCCATGAACGAATTCAGAAAGGAATATCTCGGCTCGGGTGTAACTGCTTTTGTTTCAGATGCTCATTCATTCGGAACGGATGCTGTTTTGCTTGCAGATTTTGCAAATCCTTCAAAAAGAGCAATGTGTTGCGACCTTGGCTCAGGCTGCGGAATTATTCCGCTTCTCTGGTGCAAAAAAGAAACAGGAAAAATAACCGCGGTTGAAATTCAGCCGCTTGGCGCAGAGCAGATAAATGCTGCAATTGAATTCAACAATCTATCAGAAAGACTCACGGCAGTCAACGCGGATTTGAAAGAGCTTAAAGGAATTGTTCCTTTCGGCTGTTTTGATGTCGTGACGATGAATCCGCCTTATAAAGCAAGCGGCGCAGGGATAGAAAGCAGAAGCGGTGCGGATAAAATTGCGAGGCATGAAACAATGTGCCTGCTTTCCGATATATGTCAGACTGCGAAGAAGCTTCTTAACTTTGGCGGCAGGCTTTGTATGTGTATCCGTCCCGAGAGAACGGCGGAATTAATCTGTGAAATGCATTCTGCAGGTATTGAACCGAAAAGAATAAAGTTCGTTTCAAAATGTCCCGGAAAAGCACCGTGGCTTGTGCTGATTGAGGGCAGAAGAGGCGGAAAAACGGGTATAACTGTTGAACCCGAACTTTTTGTTCACGGTTCAGACGGCGGATATTCCGATGAAATGAAAAAAATCTACGGCGACTATCTTTTGGAAAACAGAGGTGAATAGCTTGAGCGGAATTTTATATGTTGTGGGCACACCGATAGGAAATCTCGGCGATTTTTCTCCGAGGGCAATTGAAACCCTCAGAAACTGCGATTTTATTGCCGCGGAGGATACAAGGGTAACTCTCAAGCTTCTCAATCATTTTGAAATCAAAAAACCGATGGTCAGCTATTTTGAACATAACCGCTTTGAGAGAGGACCTGTTATTGCGGAGAGAATTTTGTCGGGCGAAAGCTGTGCACTTGTGACAGATGCGGGTATGCCTGCAATTTCCGACCCGGGTGAAGACCTTGTAAAACTCTGCATTGAAAAAGGAATTGAAATTGAAGCTGTGCCTGGTCCGTGTGCATTTGCAACGGCTCTTGCAATTTCGGGAATGCCGTCAAAAAGATTCAGCTTTGAAGGCTTCCTTCCTGTTGATAAGTCAGACAGAAAAGAGCATATTTCATGGCTTATCGGTGAAACGAGAACTATGATTTTCTATGAAGCGCCCCATAAGCTTGCTCAGACGCTTGCGGATTTGTATAAGGCGCTCGGTAACAGAGAAATCGCAATCGTCAGAGAGCTTACAAAAATTCACGAGCAGGTAATAAAATCAACCCTTTCCGAGGCATCGGAGAGATATTCAAAAGAAGTAATCAAGGGTGAAATAGTGCTTATCGTCAAGGGCGCAGAGCCCGAAGAAAATGAGAGCATGACTCTTGAGCAAGCGGTGGAATATGCGATGAATCTTGTTGAAAAGGGGCAGAGCAAAACTCAGGCGGCAAAAATTGCCGCAAAAGAAAGCGGACTCAAAAAAGGCGATATATATAAATTATTGTTAGAGGAGTAAAAAATGATACAGTATTTTCTTGAAAGACCTTATCTTATTGTTATAATGCTTGCCGTTATTCTGCTTACGCTTTTTGTGTGCGTAAAGGCGGGTCAGGCAAGTGCGAAAAGATCGAAGGCAAAAGAGGCGATTATAAAGAAGCTAAAAAAAGAAAATGAGCTTCGCCGCGAATTTGCGGTGCTTACCGAAAAAACGGTTGCGGATGCAGATGAAGCGCGCCTTTTCAAAGGTGTTGCACTGAATCTCCAGAAAAAAATATCCGATGCAAATGATATGGAAGCCGAGTTTGAAAGCCTTAACGAGGCACAGCGCAATATTTATGCTCTCTCATTTGTTGTTGAAGACGGCGAAGCTGCGCTCAGCAGCTTTTTCAGAGCAAACGGTCAGCCTCTTACGGGTGCATCGCTCAATGCTGTCAAAAAGCTTTTTGACGGAGAAGTTTCCGTTGTGTTTGAAAAGGAATATAATGCGTTTGATTCGGAGAACGAGGATGTTTCCATGATTCCCGATGAAATAATTGTGCTTGACAAGAAATTTGCAGACAGCGTTTCCGCGGATGAAATCTGTCGGGTTGCAGGCAGATATATCAAAGAAAATATTGGGGAATTCATATGAGTGTTGCAGCCTCATGTCGGCAATTTGTTGTTGATATGAGGTTGTTTTTTATGCAATTCAACGAAATGTAAAAAAATTGAAAAATAATGTTGACTTATGATTTTTTTGGTCATAGAATGAAGTCGAAATTCCTTATAAAAATTGTGTTTTAAAAGGAGTGATAAATATGATACCGAAAGATTTGTTAATCAACAAACCTGCAAGTGAAAAGATTGTTGCAATTGCCGAAGAGCAGTTCAAAGGAAAAGAAAAACCGCTTTTTGCAGTTGTGGGCGACCTTGCCGTTGACAGCCGTTACGGCGAGGGCGCGGTTTATGTTACCGATAACCGCATAGTTGCGGTTGGTGACGGCTTTGATGATGGCTTCATCAGCCTTGATTTTACCAATATTGCTGAGATTTCCGTTAAAAGAATGTACGGTAATGCTGTCCTTAAGGCAAAAACAACGGGCGGTTCAACCCTTGACCTTATGAGATTCACGTTTGCTGTTGCGGATATGTGTGATGCGGTTGCGGATTTCATAACAAAGGTCAATGAGGGCGAAACTGTTGAAAACAGATTTGCCGCGGTTGAAGTAACGTTCAGAAATCTTCGTTCATTCTGTCCGAAGTGTGGCAGAAAGCTTGCTTCACCCACTTCCGAGTGCCTTAACTGCAAGGGCAAAAAGAAGATGGTTTCCACTCTTTACAGATACATAAAGCCTTATATGGGCAAACTGATTTTCTGTATCTTTCTTTCAATCATAACAACTGGTGCGGCGCTTGTGCCTCCCTATGTAACGAGTATGATGGTTGATAATATCATTCCTAACAGAGATAAAAGAATGCTCGTTATAATTATTCTTTTCCTTCTCGGAGTATATTTTGCGCAGTATGCAATCGGCGCTTTGCGTTCATATATTCTCCGTGTTGCGGGCGACGGAATTATTGCCGATCTCAAAAAGGAAATCTACGCAAAAGCGCAGTATCTTCCGATGAAATTCTATGATAAAACTTCAACGGGGTCGGTTATCAACAGAGTTAATTCCGACACAACCGTTCTTCAGCAGTTCATGCTCAGAATCACTCAGGAAGCGGTCGTTCAGCTGTTCATGATGATTGGTATTATAATTATCATGCTCAGCATGAACTGGCGTCTGACTCTTCTTTCGCTTATTCCCGTTCCCGTGGTTGTTGTGTGCAGCCGTTTCTTCGGCAAAAAAATCGGACCTCTTTACCGCAGAATATGGAGAAGAGGCGTTGCAATTTCGAGCATTCTTGCCGATACAATTCCGGGCATAAGAATAGTCAAATCCTTCTCCAAAGAAGAAAAAACAATAAAAAAATTCTCCTATCATATTGATGACTGGATGGCAGAGGATAAAAAGGTTGCAAAGGTTGCGGCGATTTTTCCTGCGGCAATAACTTTTCTTATTACCTGCGGTTCTGTTATCATATGGTTTGTGGGCGGAAAAATGGTTATTGATACGCCCGATAAGCTTTCACTTGGTGTTCTTGTTTCGTTTATTTCTTACACGAGTATGTTTTATACTCCCGTTAACTTCTTTGCAAACCTCAGCGACTCATATCAGAATGCGCTTGCATCAACCGAAAAGGTTATGGATATCATCAATGCCGAACCCGAACACGATTTCGGCAAAGGCTCCGAAATGGGCGTTATGCAGGGCAGAATTGAGTTCAGAAACGTCAATTTCTCATTTGACCGTTCAAAGAAGGTTCTGAATGATATCAACTTTGTTATTGAACCGGGCGATGTTGTCGGTATAGTAGGTACAACGGGTTCAGGTAAATCAACGCTCATAAATCTTCTTATGCGTTTCTATGATGATTATGAGGGCGAAATTTTTGTTGACGGTGTTAATATCCGTGATATTGATATGTCATATTACCGTTCACAGATAGGTTATGTTCAGCAGGAACCCATGATGTTCCGTGATACCATATTCAATAATATTGCCTATTCGCTTCCCGGTGCTCATCCCGAGCAGGTACTCAATGCCGCCGATATAGCGAATGCCCACGGCTTTATTTCCCGTCTACCCGATGCATACGATACAATGCTTGGCGAAAGAGGCGTAGGTCTTTCGGGCGGTGAAAAACAGCGACTCTCAATCGCAAGAGCTGTTCTTAAAAATCCGGGTATTCTTATTTTTGACGAAGCAACTTCCGCTGTTGACTCCGAAACGGAAAAGCTCATTCAGGATGCAATCAACCGTCTTATCAGAGGCAGAACCACTCTTATGATTGCCCACCGTCTTTCAACACTCCGCAAGGCAAACAAAATCATTGTTGTTGATAAGGGTAATATTATTGAATTCGGTTCACCCGAAAAGCTCATGGCACTCAAGGGCAAATATTATAAGCTCATTCAGATTCAGTCGATGAGTGAGCAGGTTGCAGCAGAAAAAGCTGCGGAAAATTTTGAATAAGGAGGACTTCACATGTCAAGAAACTTTATAGACGGCAATGAAATCCGTATAACCGTAAAAGACAAGATTTTCTGTGATGTGGAGTTCTTCACGGGTGAAAAATTTGAAAATCTTGAGCCCCGCAGACTTTTTCCCGTCAGCGGTCTTTCGGAATATATTACCTTCCTTGACGAAAACGGCGAGGAACAGTTTATAGTCCGAAAACTCGATAACATGGAGCCTTTGCAGAAAGAACTGCTTCTCGGCTGCCTTGAGGAATACTACAGAATTCCGAAGATAACAAGGCTCATCAGCAGAAGCGAAAAGCATAAAATCTGGCTCTGGAATGTTGAAACCGACAGAGGTAATTATACCTTTGAAATTATTAACCACATCCAGTCTATGAAGATGTTCTACGATAAACGAATTCTCATCAAAGACGGCAACGATAACCGTTACGAAATACCGAATATCTACGAACTCGATAAACGCAGTCAGAAGCTTATACTTCCCGATATGTAATGAAAGGATGAAAACAAATGAAACTTATACTTGCAATTGTAAATAATGATGACAGTGCGGTTGTTTCCGCAACTCTTACCAAAGAAAACTACAGCGTAACAAAGCTTTCAACAACGGGCGGATTCCTTATGATAGGCAACACAACTCTGCTTATCGGTGCGGAGGATGACAGAGTTGCAAGAGCAAAGGAGATTATTCATGAATATTCAAGAACAAGAAACAAGGTTGCAATGACAACAGGCTCGCTCGGCAGAGGACTTCAGAATAACAGTCTTGAGGAAGAGGTAACCGTAGGCGGTGCAACGGTATTCGTGCTTGATGTTGAAAGCATGGACAAGTATTGATAAGGAGCAAAAATGAAAAAGATATTAAGCATATTACTTGCCGTAACGCTTATGCTTTCTCTTTGCATCTGTGCAAACGCAGAAAGCGATGAGCTTAAATTCGGGTCGGACGGCAAATTTACAATTCTTCAGATAAGCGACCCGCAGGACGACCACAATCCTGCATATGATTTGGTGAATTTTCTTAAAATCTCAATTGACGAAACAAATCCCGACCTTATTATCTTTACGGGGGATATCGTTGAGGACAGCCGCATAGGTGATATCGGGATTGACGATGAACCTTTCAGAGAGGGTGTTGAGGTTGACGGCGATTATTATCAGACCGTTATGAATGTAACCGAAACCTGCAAAGCAATTTTCGGTTATGCAGAAGAAAAGGGGATTCCCTTTGCCGTTTCTCAAGGTAATAATGACTATAACAGCGGTGTTACAAACGAAGATTGGATGAAAATTTACAACAGCTATGAAAACAGTCTTACCGTTGACGAAAGCAATGACAGCACAGGCAGAATAGATTTTAACCTTGAAATCAAGTCAAGCAACGGTGATGAAACCGTTTTCAACATCTGGATGTCGGATAACGGCGACGGAACGGTCAATGAAGAACAGCTTGCATGGTATAAATCAGAAAGTGCCGCATTGAAAGAAGCAAACGGCGGTGAACCCGTGCCTTCAATCCTTTTTCAGCATGTTCCCGTTGATGATATGGGCAATCTTTTTGAAGAGTGCAATTTCTGGGATGAGGGCGCAAGCATTGGCGATGACGGAAAATGCTACCGTCTTAATCAGGAAATCGCAAGCGGATATCACGCAGGTGCGGTAATTCCCGGCTCAACCTCGGAACAGTTCAAGGTATGGAAGGAATGCGGAGATGTTCTCGGTGCTTACTTCGGTCACTGGCATACAGAGGGCTATACCGGCACATGGGACGGCATTGAGCTTGGTTTTACCTACGGCTGTGAATTCGCAAAGCCCGGTCCCTACGGTGTAAGAGTATTCACTCTTTATGAAGACGATATAAAGAATTTTGATAATGAGCTTTATACCTATGAAGGCAGCGTTAAAACAAATAACGCACGCCTCGAGCTTCAGGTTGACGAGCCTTACGCCGAGTACGATAACTTTATCGAGGAATTCTTTGCGGCAATCAGAAATGTTTTCTTGCTTATAAAAACGGAAATAATAAGCTTGTTTGCTTAAATTTGTTGACATTCATTTATTTTTTGGTATAATATATAAGGTTAGTTTAATAAATATCAGGAGTGATAAAAATGGCATTAGTAACAACCAAGAAAATGTTTGAGGATGCATACAAGGGCGGCTACGCTGTTGGCGCATTCAACGTAAACAACATGGAAATCATTCAGGGCATCGTTGAAGCAGGTAAAGCTCTCAATGCTCCCCTTATTCTTCAGGTTTCCAAGGGCGCAAGAGCTTATGCAAACCACACTTATCTTGTAAAGCTCGTTGAAGCAGCTGTTGAAACAACAGGTCTTCCCATCGCTCTTCACCTTGACCACGGCCCCGACTTTGAAACCTGCAAGGCTTGCATTGACGGCGGCTTCACATCAGTTATGATTGACGGCTCACACCTTCCCTACGAAGAGAACGTTGCTCTCACAAAGAAGGTTGTTGATTACGCACATGCACACGGCGTTGTTGTTGAAGGCGAACTCGGTCAGCTCGCAGGCATCGAAGACGATGTTAACGTTTCCGCTGAAGACGCTTCCTACACCAACCCCGCTGAAGTTATCGACTTCGTAACAAGAACAGGCGTTGACTCACTTGCTATAGCTATCGGCACAAGCCACGGCGCATTCAAGTTCAAGCCCGGTCAGGATCCCAAAATCCGCATCGATATCCTTGAAGAAATCGAAAAGAAGCTTCCCGGCTTCCCCATCGTTCTTCACGGTGCATCATCAGTTGTTCCCGAGTTTGTTGACCAGATTAACGAATTTGGCGGCAAGATGGATAACGCTATCGGTATTCCCGAAAGCGAGCTCCGCAAGGCAGCTTCACACGCAGTCTGCAAGATTAACATCGACTCCGACCTTCGTCTTGCAATGACAGCAGCTATCAGAAAGTATATGGCAGAGAATCCCGGTCACTTCGACCCCAGACAGTATCTTGCTCCTGCCCGTACAGCTATCCAGGGTATGGTTGAGCACAAGATCAAGAACGTTCTCGGCTGCGACAACAAAGCATAAGCAAACTAAAACAAACTCCCGAAAGTGTGAACTTTCGGGAGTTTTTGCTATTTTTTCTTTTTGTAAAGTCCGTACTTTTTTCTTACAGAGGGGAAACAAAATGCATAAAATACTGCATTGAGAAATTCTCTGCCGCTGTAAAATGCCTGAACAAAGAAATTGACAAAACCGTGATGAAGCATGCTTTCAAGAGCCTCAATAATTGTTTTCTTTGCAAAAAAGAATTTTGATTGATTTTCGTCAGCTTTGGCATTACTGCCCGTGAAACTTTGCCACATATAATAGCTTCTGATGACCTTCAAATCAAGCGGTCTGATGCTTGAAATGCCTTTTTGAAGCTTTTCTACAGGACGCTGACTGAAAAGTTTTTTTGATTCTTCGGGAAGTCTGAAATTTGTTTCAGATTCCATTTTTCTGCATAAAACAGACTTGGGTACGGGATAGAAGAAATTGACAGAATAATACGATGCCTTGATTCTGTTTGCAAGAGCAACGGTTGCTTTCAAATCCTCCTCAGTTTCCTGCGGCAGACCGAGCATGAATGCCGCAATTGAAACTATTCCTGCATCGTAACAATATTCAAAAGTTTCTTCGATTTTATCAAAATCAATTGTTTTTCCAAGTTTTTTCAGTAATTCTTTTGAACCGCTTTCAATTCCGAAAAATATCCATCTGCATCCGCAGTCATACATAAGCTTATAATCTTCTTTTGTGAACCTGCCAGCCGTTGTCTGGCAACCCCATACAAAATTCAGTCCGCTGTCCTTAAATGCTTTGCAATATTCAAGCATTTCCTCTTTTGAATTTGCCCATAACTCATCTGTGAAATATATGCCGTCCATGCTGCAGTTTTCAACAAGATAACGTATTTCTTCCATAACCTGACTGAGAGGTCTTTTTCTGTATTGACTTAAATTAAAATCTCTGTTGTAACAGAATGTGCAATGATTCGGGCATCCTTTGGCTGAACATACATGAAGCATTCTTTCGCAGCCAAAGGTTTTTTGAAAATAATCGGGGGGATTGACCATGGTAAAATCCATAGCAGGAAGCGTTGATAAGTCTGCAAGCCGGTGTTGACCGTTATAGTGTATTTTGTTGTCTTTGATATATGTGATTCCATTGATTTTGCTTATATCCGAGCCGATTTCAAGTGCTTTGAGAAAATCCTCCCATGCAAGCTCACCCTCGCCAGTGAAAACATAGTCTGCATACCCGTTTTTTAATATTGTGTCCGAAATGCACGAAGCCAAAGGGCCACCCCATGCTACAGGAATCCCCTCCTTTTTACACAACTCCGAAATTTTTACGGCGTCCGGCATGGATTTATGTCCGATAACGGAGATTCCGGCAACCTCAGGCTTAAACTTTGCGATTTCGGAAGGCATATCTATTTTGTTGACCGTTCTGTCCAGAAGCAAAACTTCATGACCCAACGTCTTAAGGTATGTGGCTATCGAAATCAAGCCCAACGGTATGGAAACCGAACGGGCGTTATATTTCGTTTCGGGATTTATGAGCATAACGCGCATGGAAATGACCTCTTTTGATATATCATAATATACAAATATTATCATAATAAATATGCAATGTCAAATAAAGTAAAACAGACGGCAGCTTAAAACTGCCGTCTGTAATTTTTTATAACTTAGATAATACCCTGAGCCATCATTGCATCTGCAACCTTGATGAAGCCTGCGATGTTTGCGCCTGCAACGAGGTCATAGCCGAGGCCGTACTGCTCTGCAGCTGCTGCGGAGTTATCATGAATATTCTTCATAATTTGCTTGAGCTTTGCGTCAACCTCTTCTGCTGTCCAGCTGTATCTCATTGAGTTCTGGCTCATTTCGAGAGCTGAAACAGCAACGCCGCCTGCGTTAACTGCCTTTGAAGGAGCAACAGCCTTGCAGTTTGCCTTAAGGTAAGCAAGAGCATCGTTTGTTGTGGGCATATTTGCAACTTCAATGTAGTAGGGAACACCGTTTGCAACAAGCTTTTCAGCCTGCTCCATGTTGATTTCGTTCTGTGTTGCGCAGGGCATTGCAACGTCAACCTTAACACCCCAGGGCTTTTCGCCGGGGAAGAACTGTGCGCCGAACTTGTCTGCGTAATCCTGAACCTTGTCTCTGCCTGATGCACGCATTTCAAGCATATAATCAATCTTTTCGGGAGTGTTGATGCCGCTTTCATCGTAAACGTAACCGTCGGGACCTGAGATTGTAACAACCTTGCCGCCGAGTTCTGTGATTTTCTTTACTGCACCCCATGCAACGTTGCCGAAGCCCGAGATTGCGAAAGTTTTGCCCTTGATTTCTTCGCCGAAATGCTTGAACATTTCAACCGCATAATATGTTGCACCGAAACCTGTTGCTTCGGGTCTGATGAGTGAACCGCCGTAGGGGATACCCTTGCCGGTGAGAACGCCGTTTTCAAACGCACCTTTTATTCTTCTGTACTGACCGTAAAGGTAACCGATTTCTCTGCCGCCAACACCGATGTCACCTGCGGGTACGTCAACGTCGGGACCGATGTGTCTGTAAAGCTCTGTCATGAAAGCCTGGCAGAAACGGAGAATTTCTGCATCGCTCTTGCCTCTGGGGTCAAAGTCGGAACCGCCCTTTGCGCCGCCGATGGGAAGACCTGTGAGACTGTTCTTGAAGGTCTGCTCAAAGCCGAGGAACTTCATGATGCCGCTGTAAACCGAGGGGTGGAAACGAAGACCGCCCTTGTAAGGTCCGATAGCGCCGTTGAACTGAACTCTGTAGCCTGTGTTAACATTAACATTGCCATTGTCGTCAACCCATGTAACTCTGAATGTAATCTGTCTTTCGGGTTCAGCCATTCTTTCGAGCAAAGCGTTTGCTTCGTATTCGGGATGCTGTTCGATAACGGGAGCGATTGATTCAAAGACCTCTGTAACGGTCTGAACAAATTCGGGCTCTCTTGCATATTTGGTTGCCACCTGTTCGATGACTCTTTCTACATAACTCAAAAGTAACACTCCTTCTAAAAACTGCCGCAAAACATGACAGCCTTCTATAAACTTGAATTATTACAGGATAAACTGCTTGCATAACATTTTATACCCAACACGGTTAAAATGCAACAAAAAATATTGCATCTTTCATAATTTTGTTAAAAAAACCGAAAAACAATGCTGTAAATACAACAAATTTGCAACATACAGTCAATAAACTTTCAAAAATTCTGCGAAAATATTTGTTTTGCAGGCAAAAATGCGAAGATATACTGCTTTTGACACTTGAATATGCAATAATAATTTGATATACTTAAATAAATTTTTTGTGAAAGGCAGGGCTTGATATGTCGTCACCGCTTGCGGACAGACTGCGTCCGAAAAAAATTGAAGATATAATCGGTCAGCCGCACCTTTTAGGTGAGGGCAAGCCTTTGCGTAATATTATTCAGTCGGGCGAATTGCCGAATATGGTGTTTTACGGTCCTCCGGGGGTCGGGAAAACAACTCTTGCAAGCATTATCGCAAAAACAACCGACCGCCATCTTGTGAAGCTTAACGGCACAACCGCAGGTGCGGCGGATATAAAAGATGTTGTTGCGAAGCTTGATACTTTCATTGCACCCAACGGAATTCTTCTTTATCTCGACGAAATTCAGTATTTCAATAAAAAGCAGCAGCAGACTTTGCTTGAATATATCGAAAACGGTGCGATAACCCTCATTGCTTCAACAACCGAAAATCCTTATTTCTATGTTTACAGTGCAATTCTCAGCCGTTCAACCGTGTTTGAATTTAAAAGTGTCACATCTTCCGAATCAGAAAAAGCAGTAAGACGTGCATTTGACTTCATGGCGGAGGACAGGGGAGAAGAATATACCGTTGAAGACGGTGTTTATTCGCATATCGCAACTGCGAGTGCGGGTGATGTCAGAAAGGCAATAAACAGCGTTGAACTCTGTGTTCTTTCTGCAAATTCCAATGGTAACAAAAAGATTATAACCCTTGAAAACGCAAAATCACTCACACAGAAAAGTGCTATGAGATACGATAAAGACGGCGATGAGCATTACGATATAATATCCGCTTTTCAGAAATCTATGCGCGGTTCAGATCCCGATGCGGCGGTGCATTACCTTGCAAGACTGCTTGAAGCAGGAGATTTGCCCTCGGCTTGCAGAAGACTTCTCGTCTGCGCCTGCGAGGATGTGGGTCTTGCATATCCGCAGATAATTCCGATAGTCAAAGCGGCTGTTGATTCTGCGATGATGCTTGGTTTACCGGAAGCGAGAATACCTCTTGCCGATGCTGTTGTACTTGTCGCAACAAGTCCGAAATCAAACAGCGCATACGGTGCAATCAACTCTGCAATGGCGGATGTTTCGGCAGGCAGAACAGGCCCTGTGCCCCGTCAGCTTCAGAACATGCATTATGACGGAGAGGATAATCCCAACAAGGGTCAGTTCTATAAATATGCCCATGACTTCCCCGGTCATTGGGTTGAACAGCAGTATCTTCCCGATGCAATAAAAAATAAAAAATACTACGAATTCGGCGATAACAAAATGGAACAGGCATCCAAAGATTACTGGTCAAGAATCAAGAAAAAGTGATATACAAAACTCAAGGCAGCACAAACCGTGCTGCCTTGAGTTTTGTGGAGGATCTGAACTGTCGGGGCATGAAACCCGACAAGGGGATTTTTTATTTGTTGAGAATTTTCGCTCTGATTTTGCGTGTGGATTTTGCGAGTTTTTGTGCTGCGTTTACTGCCGCGAATCCGAATTTATCAATGATGAGATCCGCTTCACCCATAAGTTCCATATAGTCATTGCAGAAGCCTCTCTTGAATTTGAAAATACCGTGCAGAGGATTATTTTCATCGGGATATCCGCCTCTGAAATCGTAGTATTTACAGCCGCTTTCCATTGCCCATTTAATCATTTCCCATTGGACAAGGTGGTTGGGCATAACATTGCGGTATTCGTTTGAGCTTGCACCATAGACATACCATACCTTGTCTCCGCAGAGAACGTCAAGTGCGCCTGCAATCGGTTTGCCTTCGTAATAAGCAAGATAAATTCTTGCATTTTCTCCGAATGCATCCATGATTCTTCTGAAATATGAAACATCACGGGTTACAAAATTATCTCTTGAACCCGTAACAAGCATAAGCTTGTGGAAATCCTCGCATGCTTCTGCGCCTTTAACTTCAACCTTAACGCCTTTTCGCTCTGCAAGGCGGATATTATAGCGTGTTTTAGGATGGAATGTGAGCATTAACTCTTCTTCTGTTTTACCGCTTATGTCAAGTCGGAAAATATATCTTGACTGAATGGTGTCAAAGTTTGCACTGTGTTCCTTGAAGGTGAACCCCATATTTTCAAGCTGGGAAATATATTTTGAGTTGGAAGCAAGAGTATCTGTGTCTATTTTAAAAGTATAAGCCTTGTTTTTTATTCCGTATTCCTTGGCGGCGGTCAGGAGCTCTGTTACGGTTTCTGTATCGTCAAGGTCGCAGACAGGACCTCTCGGAGAATACATCATTTTGAACGGAGTCATTGGTATCTGACGGAGCAATACAGCGCAAACGCCCTTTATTTCTCCATTATTGTCACGGGCAATGAAACCTGTCCACTCCCATTCTTTTTTTACATTTCCCCATGCTGAGGATTGCTGCATATGTCCTTTCGGATGACTGCACAGAAATCTGTCAAACTCCTGAGCATTTTCAATTTTTACTATTTCCATAATTGCTCCTTTCGCAACCCTGCAAGCTGTTTTGCCCTTTCAATTAATTTCTCCTTATCGTTGGGCAGCTTTTCATCCATAACTTCATCAAGAAGCTTTTCAAGAATCTTCCCCATGGCAGGTGAAGGGTATATTCCTATATTTTCAAGAACCTTGCCGTCAATTGCAAGGTCTCTGATTTTAAAACATGTATCTTCTTCTTTGATTTGTTCTAATATTTTTTTGCCGATTTTATTTTCTTTAAGACTTTCCGAACGGAATTTCGGGTTTTGCGCCAGAACATCGGCTTCTCTTATCAGAAACAGATTTTCCACTGTTTCAATCCCGAGTTTTGCAATGTATTTTTTGTAAGTTTTCTTGCTGATTCTGTCGGGCAGAAAATCGTGGTATTCAACAAGATTGCGCACCGTATATCTGAATTTGTTTGATGTTTTGAGCCGTGATAATGCTTCAGAAACGATTTTTTTGCTGATTTTACCGTGTGAATAAAAGTGGTCAACACCGTTTTCGTCGGTTGATTTGCAATGAGGTTTTCCCGAATCGTGGAAAAGCATGGCAAAACGAAGTTCAGCTTCAGGCGGAATTGATTCAACAGCTTTTACCGTGTGCCCCCATACGTCATAAATATGTCTTTCATGGTTTTGTGTGCAGTTGTTCATCGGTTCAAGCTCGGGCAAAACAAAGAAGATAACATCTTTGTATTCCTGCAGAATTCCGCCTGCATTTTTACCGCAAAGCAGCTTTGACATCTCAACGAAAATCCGTTCAACTGAAATGTTTTTCAGAAGATGTTTGTTTCTGTGAACACTTTCGGCGGTTTCGCTTGCGATATCAAAACCGAGAACAGACGAAAATCTCAATGCACGAAGTATTCTGAGGGCATCCTCACCGAAGCGTTTGTCGGGATTCCCGACACAGCGTATAAGTTTTTTGCTTATATCATCGTATCCGCCGAAAGGGTCAATCAATCCGCTTTTCGGAGAATATGCCATTGCGTTTACGGTGAAATCCCTGCGCGATAAATCATCCTCAACTCTGTCAGTGAATTCAACCTCATCGGGATGTCGGTTATCGGAATAACCTTTTTCAATTCTGTAGGTTGTTATTTCAAGCGGCATTCCGTCAATGATAACGGTAACCGTTCCGTGTTTTATACCGGTTTCTATTGTTCTGAAATCTTTAAAAAACTCAAGTGTTTCTTCTGGCAGGGCAGATGTTGTGATATCCCAGTCATTGACAGGTATATTCATGAGGATATTACGAACCGCACCCCCGACTATATAGGCGGAATAACCGCCGTTTTCGAGAATTTCAATTGCCGTATTGACTTGTGACGGAATATTTATTACCATAATATCATAACCCAAAAAGGAGAAATTTTTATGAATATACAGATTTTCGGAACGAATAAATGCTTTGACACCAAAAAAGCGCAGAGATATTTCAAGGAGAGGGGAATAAAGTTTCAGTTTATTGACCTTACTCAGAAAAATTTCAGTAAGGGTGAGTATAACAGCGTAAAACAGGCTGTCGGCTCTATGGAAACCTTGATTGACGAAAAATCAAAGGCTTATGAAAAGCATTTTATCAAGTATCTTGCAAGCAAAGAGGCTGTTGAAGAGAAGCTCCTTGAACACGGTGAGCTTTTTAAAACGCCTATTGTCAGAAACGGTAAACAGGCAACCGTAGGCTACTGCCCCGAAATATGGAAAACCTGGGATTAATATGCCTCGAATTTTGCTATTGTTGCAAAGCATCTTGATTTGTTTATAACGAGCTTGAAGTAACGGGCTCTTGCTTCATCAAATCGGCAGATTTTCTTGTATCCTATGGTTGTTCCCGCACCGAATTTTTTCCATTTACCCTTTACCATTGCGTAGAGGGTGAATTTTTCTATCTGCTGGCCTGTTCTGATGTGTTCGCCGAGAACGATTTTGTCGATATCGTATTCATCGCCGAGGTCAAGAATAAGCTCTGCACCTTCAGGGTCATCGCCCGAATGCCAGTATTCTTCTGGATTGCTGCTGAGCGCCATCTGCCCCGTATGTTTTTCGTCGAGATGACGGTTATCTGTTATTATCGAACCTTCTGCAAGGTTTTCGTTGAAGTCAATTTCAAGCTGTGCGCCCATTGAAAGAAGGGTTTCCATGTCTTTTTCGTGGATTTTTCCTTCGGTGGTAGGGGAGATATTGAGAAGGAAATTTGCGTTTGAACCAACGGAATTATAATAGATTTCCATAAGCTTTGAAAGCGGCTTTACGGAATAATCTTCCTCGGGATGATAAAACCAGCCTTTTCTGAGCGAAACATCAACCTCGGCGGGATACCATATGAGCTTGTTGCATTTTTTGATAGCTTTCCTGCTGCCCAAATCAAGGGCAGTGGGATTTATTTTTTTAGGGGGCTTTGAAACTTCTTTCTGACTCTGTGCAGCAATAATCTCATGGTTTGAATGCCAGTAAGGCACAACGCTCCACTCGCTTGCGCGGCAGACCCCCGCTTCATTTCCGCACCAACGGACATCGGGGCCTGTGATGTTGATTGTTGCTTCGGGCTGGAGTTCACGGATTAATTTATAATAGCTTTCCCAGTCGTACTGCTGAACTTTGCCGTTAGGACCTTCTCCGCATGCGCCGTCAAACCAAACGCAGAAAATATCGCCGTAGCCTGTGAGGAGCTCACGAAGCTGATTCAAAAAATAACGGTTATACGATTCTCCCGAACCGTATGTGGGTTCGTGTCTGTCCCACGGTGAAAGATAAACACCGAATTTAAGACCGAATTCCTTACAGGCTTTTGCACATTCGGCAACAACATCGCCTTTGCCGTCACGCCACTTGCTCGAACGTACGCTGTGGTCTGTATACGCCGAAGGCCAGAGACAGAAACCGTCATGATGTTTGCAGGTGAGAATAACAGCTTTCATGCCTGCAAGCTGACAGATTTTTACCCACTGACGGCAATCAAGCTTTTCGGGATTGAATAATTCAGGGTCTTCATTACCGTTGCCCCATTCGGAATTTGTGAATGTGTTTATTCCAAAATGGAAGAATGCATAAAATTCAAGCTCCTGCCATTCAAGCTGTCTTTCGCTCGGTACGATCGAAGCGGCATATTTAACAAAATCGGGTGTTTTACTCATTATGAATCCATCCTTTTTCGGTAGTAGTATTTTTCAGAACAAAACTCCAGTATTCCTCGGACACACCATTGCTCAGTGCGTAATTGATTAAACCAATCAGTGCGGGTCTGTCAAGAACATATCGGAACATTTCGGGAGGCAGCATTCCTCTGTCGGCATATGCAAGCAGCCTGAATCTTTCGGCTTCCTCGCCCGAAAGATTTAATTTATTAATCAGAATATGCAAATCGTTATCATCGGGAGGAGAATTGTTTTTGCCTTTTTCTATATTGCTTATATATTGCGCTGTCTTGTGCAATTCAGCAGCGAGTTCGCCTTGCGAAAGTTTGGCATTTTCTCTTGCCTGTTTGAGCATGATGCCAAACGGGGTAGGAATATACATAGCTCTCCTCCTTTCCTGAAATGATTATATATAATAAGTGTTAAATAAATATGAATTTGTTGCAAAAATCCCGAGCCGTACCCGAACACCGTCAATCGCGGTGCTCGGGTTATTTTGGAGGATTTGTTATGTTTATGGTGAATATATTAAGGATTCACCGTTATTTTTGAAAGAAAAAGCCTTGAAAGGATTATCGGTTGCTCGATATTGATTAACATCAATAAACAAATTTGTTTATTGAATAAAATGATAACATGAATTGTGAGAAAAGTCAAGAATTTCTCAAATAAAAGTTGCAATAAATTGTGTGGGAAAGACGCGTTGAATAATAAAAAGGAACGCCGTTTCCGACGTTCCTTAAATGAAATAATGTTTATTTTGCTTTGATTATCGGTCTTGCGAGGATGCCGACATCGCGGAGTACATATTCATAGCTCCAGCATTCCTCGTTGCTTCTCCATGCGCCGGGGCCGTGCCATGAGTGTTTGTTATCGGTAAGATGAACTGCGCCGAAGCCGTTGAAACGGTTGCCGAAGAGGGTGATGTCAATCTTGTGATTTCCTGCACCGAGGCCGTCAATTTCAAGGTGATAGGGGGGATAAACAATCTTGCCTTTTGTTTCACCGTCAATTGAAACGGAAATAAGAGCACCTCTGTATCTTGTTGCTTCAATTACGAATGCTTCGCCTTCGGATTCAAGATGATATGTGATGTTTCCGCCGTAGAAGGGGAGCCCCTGATTTACAATTGAACCGAAACCGAGCTTTTCGGGAAGTGCGGTTATAATCTTTTCTCTGCCCGTAACTCTTACGCCGAAATCGCCGAGGAGATAACACCACTCGGTGTTTGTTCGTTTTCCGAAGGGGAGGGTTATTTCAAGAATATTTTCGCCCTTCTTTATATTTGTGAGCGGAACGGTTTTGATATCCTTATCAACATACCAGCCCTTGATATTGTTAGCGATTTCATTGCCGTTGAATACGATTTTTGCTTTTTCGGCATCTTCAAGAGCAAGCTCTGCTCCGCTGTAATCAATTTCGCTGTTGATATTAAAACGAAGGGTTACATAGTGCTCGATTGTTTCGGGCTCAAGAACCCAGGGCTGAGCAACATGACCGCCTCTTTCAACAAATCCGAGAGCTTCTCTGCAAACGTTATCAAGACGGAGAATTTCTTCTTCGGGCATAAATTCACCGCCGTCAAGGGAAAATTCGGCAATATCGAGAAGATATGCATTTCTTTCGGAGAGGGTATAATCAACAAGTGCGGGCATAGCCTTTGCGTCAAGCAAATCAACGTTTCTGAGGTCTTCGCCTATTAAAGCGGACTTGCCTTCGTCAAGCCTGAGAAGAAGGCTGTCATAATTATAAAGTATTTTTGAAACAATCGTACAGCCGTTGATATACTTGCAGGGGATTTTGTTTATATCACCGCTGATTGTGTCATAAATATAAGGTATGTATTCGCCCTTGATGCTGATTCTGAGGTTGTTTTCGCTGATAACATCCTTATTATAAGGCTCACGGCACCTGCTGATAAAGAGCCAGCGGCTGCTGCCGTCCTGACGGAGCTGATAAATAAAGCCTTCGGAAAGTCTGCCGTTTGATTCACGGATTGTTATTGTTCTGTTATCGTCAAGAACGCTGAGAATCTTTTCTTTATCAAACGAAACAACCGTTGATTTTTCATAGAGAGCCTTGCCTCTTTCGCTGATTATGCCGTTCTCATAAACGGGAGCATTGCCTGCAAAGATAAGCTTACCGCCTGCTTCACGGAATTTTTCAAGACGCTCAAGAGTTGTTGAACGGAGTGTTTCGCAATCGGGAACGATGATTGCATCATATTCCATTTCGCCTACCTTAAGCGGTGCGGAGGCGTTTTTGCAGAGCATGGGGAATAACGATTCACTGATGTAGTTGAAATCTATGCTGCCCTTGAGAAGCCAATCGGCGAGATTTTCAAACTTTTCATCCATGTTTTCACGGGTAAGAGCTGTTTTGTCGTTGGGACCCCAGTGAAGCCAATAACTTTCAACGGGATGAATTACACCGACCTTAACAACGGGCTTGCCTCTTGTCATAGCGGTGTTTACTCTTGCGAAATGATCTTCAAGATATGAGAATTCTTCCCACCAGGGTGACTGATAGTGAATTGAAGCGGGATAGTCTCTCTTTGCTTCGCCGCCCATGGCATACCATGAAAGGTGGGGAACTCTTATTGTAACGCCGAGGCAAGCCTGCCAGTCGCCGTGAAGCTTATAGCCTCTGAAATCGTAGTCCCAGCCCGTAACGCCGTAAAGCTCGGAAAGCATACCTTCTCTGCCGAACTGATGAACGGCGGACTGAGCCTGCTTTGCGGTTGTGAACTCAAAGCTTGCGCAGAGCATATCAATGCCGGGGAGGTCAAATCCTCTGTATGAGCGCATTGCTTCGCCGAGTGCGGCGGTCTGACTGTGGAGAGAGGGCTCTTCCATCATGTGACCCGTAAGAGCGATGCCGTTTTCGCGGCACCATTCACCGCACACATCGGCAAATGCCTGAGAGAATCTTTCGGAAATATGGTCGTGATAGTGATAACGGGTGAGAGAAACCTTACCGTTGGGAAGCTCCCAGAAAATTTCGGGGAGATGTTCTATGATATCCTCACCGTACTGTGCTTTGTATGTTTCGGGAATATCGTCGGTCCACGGCATGGCGATATCGTCTGTGTCGGTTGAATTGCGAAGAAGTGTTTTGCGGGTGAACTGCGGTTCATCCGTGAAAATTGCCGGAACAACGTTGCCGAAATATTCACCGATTGTTTCCTTGTATCTTTCGTGAGTTACCTCAACGAAACGCTTTACCGCCTTGGGATTGAGGGTGTCAAGATAAGTCTGGTTATTATACCACGGTGAGGGTGCGTGTATTTTGAGATAGGCATACCATTTTACGCCTTCCGCTTCATCGTTTTCTCCGATTTGCTTGTATGATTTAAGAAAACCGTTTTCATCAAGAACAACATCATAGCAGGTGATAAGATAACCGTCACCGTTTCTGCTGCCTTCTGCACGGGAATCAATGTTTTCAGTTTCATCATCATTGCTGTCGCAGGGGACAGTTGTCATAAGCAGACAGCGTGCACGGTATTCCTTGTCTTTTGTTACAAGACCGCCTGCCGCACCCGAGGGCCATCTGTCCTCATCGTAAAGCCATGCGAGCATATGCTCTTTGTCGGCTTTTTCCGCACAGCATTTGATAAGTGACATGAATTCGTCGGAAAGATAGTTTGTTGACATACCTGTGCGTACATGCATATGGAAGCCGCCCAGCCCCATTTTTTTGAAAACATCAATCTGACGGCAGAGTTCTTCAGCTTTGAGGTCGCTGTTCCATGCCCAGAAGGGAGTTCCTCTGTATTCGCTGGTAGGATTTCTGAAAAGCTCTTCCGTCAAAACGGGAGCGGTGTTTTTCTTGTAAAGCATTTTATCTCTCCTTTATATTTCGGGATGTTTGCAGAGAGGTTTATCCTCGCTAGCGGTGTTCCAGTTTATATAATTGTTTCTTTTTGCATGATACCATTCCATTTCAAACATCCTTGCGCTGTCATCAACGGGAACAAAAAGCTGGTTTCTGGCGAAATATGCTTCACCGTTCATTTCAACCGTTCCGAGGTCGGTTTTTGCAAGTTTACTGCCAACGGTGAAAGTCGCTCTGTGACCGTAGGCTTCAACATAAAGCGTTTCGGCTTCCTTGATAACCTTGCCGCCGATAAACTGAATCAGAACCCCAAACGGTGCATACCATATGCCGTCTTTATTTTCGGGATAAAGCTCTCTTGAAATAAGCTCAAGCATCTGTCCCTTGAATGCCATTTTAGTCCAGTCATAGGTTGGTGCAAGTGCACGGGGAGTAATTATATCTTTGTCTTTGTCGATTGTAAAAATGTCAATTATTCTGCCATCGTCGAGATATGCCGTGGCTGTGAGAATATTGCCGTCAATCTCAACGAGAGTATATGAACCCATTCTGATTTCCTGAGGATAGAAGCATGAATGCCAGATTTTCTGAGCATTTGAATGGTAAATGTTTCCGCCGCCGTTGCCGACTATATAGTGAACCGTTCCCTCCGAAGGCTTATCAAAAAGCTCATCGCCCTTGGTGGGGTATGTTCTTGCGAATGAGTGTTCATGACCCTCAAAGAGGATATCGAGTCTGCCTTCTTCGATAGGCTTTCTCAGCCAAGGATAACCGTCGTTGTTCTGACCCTCGGGCATAACGGGATAAATAGGGAAATGGTATCCGCCGAGCTTCCATGTTTTATTGCTGTTCTGAAGGTCATTATATGCCCAATCCTCAAGAATTTCGGGTGCATTGATACCCATGACAAGAAAATGAGCATTGCCGTAGTCAAACGAATAATTTTCGCCCTTGTAACCCTCAGGACCGTTGTCGGGATAGGCAGGTGCAAACTGAAAATCAAAGAAGTCTGCGTGCTCAAGATAGAACTTGCCCGTCGGCTCAGGGAAATATGTAAGGTAACCTCTGTTATCATGGTTTCCCGTTGTCATCATATAAGGTTTGCTTTCAATGACACCTTTAAGCCCTTCAAACATACCGTTCCACTGAAGCTCGTTCTGACCGTTGTCGCAGTTATCGCCTGCGGTGAAAATGAACTTGCATTCGGGGTGTCTTTCAAGCGCTCTTTTAAGCATTGCTCCTACCTTTGAATAATCGGGAAGGTGGCAGGGGTCACCCTTCTGATGGTCGGTAATAACAATGAAGCTGAATTTATCAAGCTTTTCGGGCTCGGTTTCAAATGAGTATTCGTCGCTTCTGTTTTCATCGGACCCTACGGTATAGAGATACTTTGTGCCCGCTTCAAGATTGCCGAGTCTGACGGAATAATAATTGCTTATATCAATATCGGTTTCTTTTGTTTCAAAAACCGCATCCTTTTTCAGCCATTCGGTGCTGTTTTCCTTGCGATAAAGAATGTAGCCGTTTTCAACATCCGTGCTTGTTCTCCATATAACCGACATCTCACTTTTTGCATCACCGCAAAAAGCGAGCATTATATGGTCGGGAGAGGGTGTTGAACCTCTTTCGGGTTTATAAAAATTGCCGTTTGAATCATACATTTTAGTTATTTCTCCTGACTGAAGTGTTAAAAATATTTTAGTAATTTATTTTTTATTTGTCAATAATAAACAATTATATTTTTAATATTTATAAAAAACTATTGATTTTTGCACTGCTTTTAAGTATAATCTAATATGTGATTTTATTATGATAAATTATATCGGGGGTCAATTATGAAAAAAATCATGAAAATAACCGGAATAATACTGTCGCTTTTGATAGTGTTGTCCTGCATATCAGTCTCTTTTGCATCTGCAGCGGGGGAAAGCTTTACTTTTAATACCTCGCTTGGTTATGCAATACTTACACGCTGTCAGACTACGGCAACGGGAAAGGTTGAAATTCCGTCAACATACAACGGCAAGGCTGTTCAGGAAATCGGAAGCGGTGCATTTGCAAACTGCGGAAGCATAACAGAGATTGTTATTCCGTCAAGTGTTAACAAGGTCGGCAACGGTGCGTTTGAAAGCTGTCTTTCTCTTGAAAAGATTACCTTTGAAGGCTCTGAATGCAAAATCGGAAAATATGCATTTATTCATTGCAGCGCCCTTAAAACAATCGTACTTCCTTTGTCTCTTACGGAAATTCCCGATGAGGCGTTTAATGACTGCACTTCTCTCACATCAATAACAATTCCTTCAACCGTAACTCTTATCGGCAAGGAAGCGTTCAAAATGTGCAATAAACTTACACAAATCAATATTCCCGCAAGCGTAAAAACAATCAGAAAGAATGCATTTATCGGCTGTGCTTCGGTTCATGCTTTCAATGTTGATAACGGTAACACGGTTTACAGCGATGTCAACGGAGTGCTTTACGGACCGTACGAGAGCTCATTTGACCCTAACGCGGTTTCAGCCGTTACCGACAAGGCTCTTATTCAGTATCCTAACGGTGCAGCTGCAACTTCATTCTCTGTTCCTTCAGATGTGAAAATAATCGCGGATTACGCTTTCGGTGAAAATTCAAAGCTTACCCAAATTACTCTTCCCGGCGGACTTGAAAAGATAGACGCTTATGCTTTCTATATGTGTTCAAAGCTTTCGGAGATTACAATTCCTTTAACCGTAACAACAATCGGTTCTCAGGCATTTGCAAAATGTTCTTCGCTTAAAAAGATAAGCATTCCCGCATCTGTAACGAATTATGAAAGTGCATTCTATGATTCAGGACTTACAGAGGTTACACTTGAAAACGGTGTTAAGACAATCAGCACAAGAGCTTTTGAAAAGTGCTCGGATCTCGAAACTGTTATTATTTCCGACAGCGTTGAAACAATAGCATCCGGTGCGTTCCTCAATTGCACGTCACTCGGCGAAATCGAAATTCCCTCAAGCGTTACTTCAATCGGCACAAAAGCGTTTGACGGATGCTCATCGCTCTCAATCGTTGCTGAAGAAGGTTCTGCAGCATATGACTATGCTGTGAACAACGGAATTGAAATTTCCGAAAAAGGCGGTGAGGAAGAGCCTTCATTCTTCCAAAAAATCATCAACGCAATTGTTGGTTTCTTTAAGATGATTATTGAATTAATTACAAGTATTTTTTAATTTTATGCAAAAACATTTAAAGTTCTTGCATTAATTTGCAGAATAGTGTATAATCATATGGTAATTGATTTCCGATTCCGTTTTAATGGATTATGGAAATTAAAAATAGGAGGTAAACTATGAAGAAAAAATTAGCTATCGTTATCTCGATCGTGCTCGTTTTCGCAACTCTCTTTATGGCTGCTTGCGGTGGCAATACCGACGATAACACTACCAAAGACCCCGCCAACTCTGCTTCGGAGATGATTGCCAAGGTTAAGGTTGGTACAGGCGGCAACACCGGTACATATTACGGCTTTACAACAGCAGTATGCCAGATTCTTAACACAGCAGACTATACTTTTGAAGTTCTTTCAACAGGCGGCTCACAGGCTAACATCGAAGGCATCGAAGACGGTGACTATCAGATGGCAATAGTTCAGAACGACGTTATGAACTATGCATACGCAGGCACAAACGGCTTTGCTTCTCAGATTCAGTCCTTCTCAGCTATCGGATGCGTATATCCCGAAGTTTGCCAGATTATCGCAACAAAGGCATCGGGCATCACATCCGTTGCAGACCTCAAAGGTAAGAATGTTGCAGTAGGCGATGCAGGCTCAGGCGTATACTACAATGCTACTCAGATTCTTGCAGCAGCAGGCATTGATATTGATAAGGATATCAATAAGACAGCAGCTTCCTTCGGCGATGCAGCTACTCAGCTTAAGGACGGCTCGATTGATGCAGCTTTCATTACTGCAGGCACTCCCACTCCCGCTATCACAGAGCTTGCAACAGCAACTGATGTTGTAGTTGTTGACCTCGGCGAAGAAGTTATTTCAAAGCTCATGACTGACTTCCCCTTCTATGCAAAGTATGAAATGACAGCTGCTGACTACGATTTCATTGCTGAACCAGTTAACACAGTAGCTATCATGGCAACATTTGTTGTTACCAACGATATGAGCGAAGATCAGGCATATCAGATTACCAAGGACCTTTGGGAAAAGCAGGCTGATATAGCTGCTGCTCATGCAAAGGGCAAGGAAATGACAACTGATGTTGCTGTTTCCGCAATCGGTGATGTTCCTCTTCATCCCGGCGCAGAAAGATTCTATAAAGAGGCAGGCATAATTGCATAAAATTCCGCTTCATTGACTTAAAAATGCCGCGATTTTTAATTGCGGCATTTTTTTATACAGCAAAAATTTTTTCAGGAAAGGGGTAAAAATGTATGAGTGAAACTGTTAAAAACGAGATTGAGTTTGAACAGGTTGATTCCGAAAAAATAATGCAGGAATTTGACCGTGAAAGCAACGTCAGAGTTTTTACCGGATGGAGAAAAACGGTTATTACTGCTCTCATGGCTGCTTTCAGCCTCTATATGATTTCCATGGCTCTTCTTTTTCCCACAGCAACCAAATACACAAAGCTGACAACATTCATGGCTTTTATAGCCTTTATCGGCTTTTTGATTTTCCCTGCATACAAAGCGCAGACCAAGAAAATAAACCATGTTCCTTTTTATGATATAATTCTGGCGGTTGTAAGCGCGGGAAGCTTCCTTTATTATACAATTTTCCAGAACGATATCATAATGATGAGCAAGCGAATCGGAACTGTTGAAATTATCGTTGCATTAATTGCGATAATCCTGCTCGTTGAGCTTGTCAGGCGTGCAGTCGGTTTGCCGATTATCTTTGTCGCAGGCGCATTTGTTCTTTATGCCACAATAAAGGCGTATACCGATAACCCCAATACCGCTCTGAGAAACCTCATGTACGGTTTATTCTATGATGTTTCAAACGGTATGTTCTCAACCCCCGTTTATGTTTGCACAACGTTTATTGTTCTTTTCATTATTCTCGGCGCACTCCTTGAAAGAACAGGTATCGGCACATTCTTTGTTAACCTTGCAAACTCAATTGCAGGCGCATCCATCGGCGGACCCGCAAAGGTTGCTGTTATTTCCAGCGCACTCGAAGGCATGTATTCAGGCTCATCTGTTGCAAATACCGTAGGCAGCGGCTCGATTACAATTCCTCTTATGAAGAAAACAGGTTATAAGCCCGAATTTGCAGCGGCTGTTGAAGCGGCGGCTTCAACGGGCGGTCAGATAATGCCTCCCATTATGGGTGCGGCCGCATTTCTTATGTCCGAAATGACAGAGGTTTCCTATTCAAAGATAGCTGTTGCAGCCATTCTTCCCGCTGTTCTTTACTTTATGGGAATCTTTCTTATGATTCATTTTGAAGCCAAAAAGCTTGGTCTTAAGGGACTTCCCAAGGATGCAATTCCCAATTTCTTTAAGCTTATCCTTAAAAACGGATATCTTCTTCTGCCCATCGTTGTTCTTGTTATCTGCATGAACTATTTCAGCGCAGGTGTATCCGCTTGCTTTGCAATTCTCAGCTCACTTATAGTAAGCCTTGTTCCCCATGAATTTAACAAGAAAAACGCATGGAGATTTATCCTTCCTGTTATTCCTGTTGCCGTTACGCTCGGCATCTGGCTTCCCTTCGGAACAAAGAATATGCAGGTTGCTGTATTCGCAGGCATGGTTGTATGCTTCCTTCTCTCATTCCTTGCCAAAGACCACTCAGCACTTACTCCCAAAACCGTTATAGAATCCCTTGAAAACGGTGCAAAGAACACAGTCGGTGTTGCTGCGGCATGCGGAATGGCAGGCCTTATCTCGGGCGTTGTAACAATGACCGCTCTCGGTCAGCTCCTTATCAATACTCTTGTTCCCATTGCGGAAAACAGCACATTCCTTGCCCTTGTTCTTACAATGCTTTGCTGTATTGTTCTCGGCATGGGTGTTCCCACAACTGCCAACTATGTTATCATGGCAACCATCACTGCACCCATTCTTATCAAGATGGGTATTCCGATGCTTGCTGCCCATATGTTTGTTTTCTATTTCGGTATTGTTGCGGATATCACACCTCCCGTTGCTCTTGCGGCATATGCAGGCTCGGCAATTGCGAAATCCAATCCGCTCAAAACAGGTGTTACGGCAACCCGTCTTGCAATAACGGCATTCATCGTTCCCTATATCTTTGCCTACAGCCCCGAAATGCTTATCGGTATAGATTTCGGAACAGTAACTCCCTGGTACAACATCGTTCTTCTTGTAATAACTGCTGTCTGCGGTATTTACATTATCTCCGCAGGCATGGAAGGCTATATGTATAAGCATATGCCCGTATGGGAGAGATTGATGGCTCTTGCAGGCGGTCTGCTTATGATTATTCCCGGTTGGCAGACTGATATTGCAGGCGTTGCACTTATGATTCTTGTTATTCTTCTTCAGAAAATTGGAGAAAAGAAGGATAAAAACAAAATAGCGGCAAAAGCCGCATAAAAATAACCGCTGAGGTCATCAGACTTCGGCGGTTTTAAGTTTATCGAGATATTCTTTATCTTTTTTAGTTAGTTCTGCTTTTTCAAGCATATCGGGTCGGCGTTCGAGGGTGCGTTTAAGACTTTGTTCACGCTGCCACTTTTCAATATTGGCATGATGTCCCGAGATAAGCACATCAGGAACTTTTTCGCCGTGCCATTCATATGGTCGGGTATACTGCGGATATTCAAGCAGACCCGAATAGTGGCTTTCAAGTGTAAAAGCATCTTCATTTGCAAGAACACCCGGAAGCATTCTCGCAATGCTGTCCGCAAGCACAAGCGCAGGTAATTCTCCGCCGGTTAAAACATAGTCGCCGATGGAAATTTCCTCATCAACGATTTCGTCAATAACACGTTGGTCAATGCCTTCGTAATGTCCGCAGAGAAGAGCAATGTTATCAAGCTTTGAAAGCTCCTTGACTCTTTCCTGAGTGAGTGTTTTACCTTGCGGTGAAAGATAAATAAGATACGGTTTTGTGCCCGTTTCCTCGCAGAGTGAGGCAAAGCAATCGTAAATAGGCTGAGTCTGCATTATCATTCCCGTGCCGCCGCCGTAAGGCGCATCATCAACACGGTTATGCTTATCAAGAGTGTAATCTCTGATGTTGATGCAGTTGATTTCAACGCAGTCGTTAGCCCTCGCTCTGCCGATAATGCTTTCGCCGAGTACACTTTCACACATCTCAGGGAAGAGTGTCAATATATCAATCCTCATCGTCAAATATACCTTTCAGCGGTCTTATTACGATACGATCATTTGCAACATCCGTTTCAACACATACATCGGGAATGGCAGGAATAAGATATTCCTTGCCGTCTTCGCTTTTTATGTGCCAGACATCGTTTGCGCCCGTGGGGCTTACATCGGAAAGAGTGCCGTAAATCTTTTCGGGATTATCCGCATCATAAACTGTGCATCCGATAAGCTCTGCTATGAAATAACTACCCTTGGGAAGCTTTGCATCGCTTCGCTTCATGTAGAGGATCTTGCCCCTCATTTTCTGTGCCTTCTCAACTGAGTCAATTCCGTCAATCGTGAGCAAAACAATGTTGCCGTGCGGCCTCGCAGTTTTAATCTGCGCCGCACAGCTTCCATTGCTGTCATAATATAAGGTTTTGAATTTAGATGCGAAATCGGGTGTATCGCACCACGGATTAAGACGCATTTCGCCTTTGATACCGTGTGTGCCGACTATTTCACCGATTTCAAGATATTCCTTAATCAATTTCTACAACAACCCTTGCATTCCGGCGAGTTGCGGCTGCACGCATAACTGTGCGAATAGCCTTTGCAATTCTGCCCTGCTTGCCGATTACTCTGCCCATATCCTCTTCGCCGACATGAAGATGATAAACAACAGTACCGTCCTCGGCAGGTTCGTCAACTGTTACGCTGACTGCTGCGGGGTCATCAACAAGACCCTGCGCAATGCTGACAAGTAAATCTTTCATTGGTTAAACCCTGTTCTTATCCGTTAAGGATTAAAGAACGCCTTCCTTCTTAAGGATAGCCTTAACTGTGTCTGTGGGCTGTGCGCCGTTAGCAATCCACTGCTTTGCCTTTTCAGCATCTACCTTAACTTCTGTGGGAGTAGCAACGGGGTTGTAAGTGCCGATTTCTTCGATGAATCTGCCGTCACGGGGATATCTTGAATCCGCAACAACGATACGATAGAAAGGTGCTTTCTTTGCGCCCATACGGCGAAGTCTGATTTTTACTGCCATTTTAAATTCCTCCAAAAATAAAAATATACTAAATAAATTTATAATGTATCAGCTTTTGCTGTATTACATTCCAAACTGCGAGGGGTCAAAACCCTGTGGCATTCTGAACTTTTGCTTTCTGCGGCGTTTACCGCCCTTTTTGCCGCCCATCTGCTTGAACATTTTCTGCATCTGTCTGAACTGATTGAGAAGCTTGTTGACATCTTCAATGCTCCGACCGCAGCCTGCGGCGATTCTTTTTTTGCGTGAAGGGTTGATTATATCGGGATTTTGACGTTCCTTTTCGGTCATTGAAAGGATAATCGCCTTTGTGCGGTCAAACTGACGTTCGTCAATTTCAATATCCTTTGCTTTGTTGCCGATACCGGGAAGCATTCCGAGAATATCCTGAAGCGAACCCATTTTACGGATTTGCTCAAACTGGTCAAGCAAATCGTTGAGGTCGAATTTATTCTGCAGGAGTTTCTTTTCAAGCTCTTCCGCTTTCTTTTCGTCAATAGCCATTTCGGCTTTTTCAATAAGCGAAAGAACGTCGCCCATGCCGAGAATTCTTGAAGCCATTCTGTCGGGATGGAAAACATCAAGATTTTCAAGCTTTTCACCCATACCGACAAACTTAATCGGTTTACCTGTTACGGCTCTTGCGGAAAGTGCTGCACCGCCTCTGGTGTCACCGTCAAGCTTTGTAAGAATAAGACCGTCAATTCCGAGAGCCCCGTCAAATGCGGTTGCAACGTTAACGGCATCCTGACCTGTCATTGCATCAACAACAAGGAGAATTTCATGGGGCTTTACCTCAGCCTTGACAGCTTTGAGTTCATCCATGAGTTCTTCGTCAACATGAAGACGGCCAGCGGTATCAAGGATAACGTAATCGTAACCGTGTTCCTTTGAGTAGGCGATAGCTTCTTTTGCAATCTGAACGGGATTTGTCTGTCCCATTTCAAAAACGGGAGCACCGACCTGTTCACCTACAACCTGAAGCTGTTTAATAGCCGCGGGTCTGTAAATATCGCAGGCTACGAGAAGGGGACGGTGGTTTTCCTTTTTAAGCATAAGTGCAAGTTTTGCACAGTGAGTTGTTTTACCTGAACCCTGAAGTCCGCACATGAGAACGACTGTCGGCGGATGGTTTGCATATGCAAGACGGCTCTTTGTTCCGCCCATAAGTGCAACCAACTCTTCCTTGACGATTTTGATAACCATCTGGGAGGGGGTAAGGCTTTCCATAACCTTTTCGCCGATTGCTTTTTCGGTTACGGTGTTTGTGAAATCCTTGGCAACCTTATAGTTAACGTCAGCTTCAAGAAGTGCCATACGTACTTCACGCATCGCAGAGCGAACATCTGCTTCGGTAAGGCTTCCTTTGCTTTTAAGATTTTTAAATGCAGACTCAAGTCTTTCTGAAAGTCCTTCAAATGCCAATGTTTTCACCTCGGTTTCATTATTTTATAATGTATATGTATCTCAGCTTTCGAGCATTGTCATTGCCGCTGCTTTGATACGCACGCTGTAGTCGTTGATTTCTTTTGAAAGGCTGTGGCGCAGATTATGCTCAGCGATGTGATTTGCGCATTCAATAATCTCATTCAGACCCTGACGCATATCTTCAAAACGTTTAGCCATGCCCAATCTGTTTTCCATATCCTGAAGCTGGGTTTCGGCTCTTTTGATTGCATCGCGTACGCCTTGCCTTGTTATACCTTCGTTTTCGGCAATTTCAGAGAGAGAAAGGTCATCATTATAATAGTATTCCAAAAAATCACGCTGCTTTGCCGTGAGCATTTCGCCGTAGAAATCAATAAGCACTGCCATTTCATAATTTTTTGCCATTTCAGACCCTCCTTTCTCACTGCATTACACAAAAATAACGGTCTTTTTCCGGACTTTTACACCCATGAAAAAGAACCGACCTGTAAAGTTTCTTTGCTTTACAGGTCGTTATTATACTAAAAATAATCAAGCTTGTCAAGAGCTTTTTTAACAGTGTTTTTCGCACTTTTCCACTTTTTTCTCACCAAAATCTCCAAAAACAGGTGGAAACTCTACAGATTGTGGTTTGCAAAGGTGAAAATCACTACATGCATCGGGTTATCCACATTTCGTGAGTGGAAAACTTTTTTACACGGTGCCGGTGTTCAGTGCTTGTAAAGCTGCATAGCTTTACACAAATCATTTCAAAGTAACGATTGTTACACCATCTTCGCCCTCGCCGTAAACACCCAGACGGCTTGTTTTGACATAGGGAGAAGCCTTGAGATAACGTGTTACCGCAGTGCGCAGTGCGCCGGTGCCCTTTCCGTGGACAATTGTGAATTCATTAAGACCCGAGCGAAGACCCTGGTCAATGAATCTGTCAAGCTCAATGAGGCATTCATCAACGGTCATCCCTCTCAAATCAAGTCTTGTTGAGGGCGCCATGTTGAGTCGGCTTTCGCCGTGGATTGCAATGCCCGATTTCTTTTCTTTTTTCTTCGGCGCATTTTCGCAAAGGCGGAGATTTGAAAGCTTGACTCTTGTTTTGATTGAGCCTGCCTGAACTTCAACGTTACCGTTTTTGTCAACGGGAGAAAGCACTTTTGCCTGCTTTGCTATGTCACGGATAATTACCGTATCTCCCGCAACAAGTGCGCGGGGAAGAACGTAATCCTTATCGTCATCCTCGATTCCGATAACGGGGTCTGCGGCGGAATCAATGGACTCAATTCCCTTTTTGACAGCTGATTTTGCACGTTTTGCGAGCTCTGCGGCATCTTTTGTTTTTTGCTGTTCTTTTTTGAGCTTATCTATTTCCTGAAGAAGTGAATATGCTTCTCGTTTTGCCTGTTCAACAACACGCATAGCCTGAGAACGGGCTTTTTCCATTTCCTTTTCACGGAGTATTGCTATTTCTTCACGGAGTTTTTCCGCGCTTTCCTTTTCTTTGTCTGCCTTTTCAGAAAGCTGTTTTGCTCTGTCATATTCATCTTCCATGCGGCGGCGTGTTTCCTCAAGCTTGTCAACAACATTTTCAAACTCTTTGTTTTCGCTTGAAACAAGGTCGCTTGCACGCTTGATAACATCCGCATCAAGTCCGAGTTTTTCGCTTATCGCAAGAGCGTTCGATTTGCCGGGTACACCGATAAGAAGGCGGTAAGTGGGACGAAGCGAAGCAACGTCAAATTCACAGCTTCCGTTCTGTACTCTCGGAGTTTCAAGTGCGTATGCTTTCAGCTCCGCATAATGGGTTGTTGCGGCGATTTTTGCACCCTTGAAGTGAAGCGCTTCAAGGATTGCCATTGCAAGCGCAGCACCTTCAACGGGGTCTGTGCCTGCACCGAGTTCATCAATGAGGATAAGACTTTTATCATCCGCATCGTTGAAAATGCTGATGATATTTGTCATGTGTGCTGAGAAGGTTGAAAGCGATTGCTCGATTGATTGCTCGTCGCCGATATCGGAAAGAATTTTGTCAAAAACGGAAATTTCGCTTCTGTCACCTGCAGGAATCATCATTCCGCACATACCCATCATTGAAAGCAGACCGAGCGTTTTGATTGAAACGGTTTTACCGCCCGTGTTCGGACCAGTGATAACGAGAGTGTCAAAATCTTCGCCGAGCATTATGTCGACAGGAACAACCTTTTTGGGGTCAATGAGAGGATGTCTTGCTGCGCGGAGATTTATAACTCCTTTATCATTGATAATCGGAGGACATCCCTTGATTTTATATGCGTACTGCGCCTTTGCAAAAATAAGATTAAGTTCGAGCGCGCATTCATAGCTGTTTTTGATGCTTTGTTCAAAATCACCTGCGCTTGCGGAAAGCTCTGCAAGGATTCTTTCAATTTCTTCGCGTTCCTTTGTCTGAAGAACACGGATTTCGTTGTTGGCTTCAACAACAGCCATAGGCTCAATAAATACAGTTGCACCGCTTGCCGATGTATCGTGAACAAGACCTGCAATTTCGCTTCTGTGTTCACTTTTGACTGGAACAACATATCTGCCGTTTCGCTGTGTGATTATATTTTCCTGCAGATACTTTGAGTGGCTCTGTGAACGTGAGAATTTTTCAAGCTGTTCTCTGATTTTGGATTCCTGAACTCTTATTTTGCGTCTTATTGCGGCGAGAGTGGGGGAGGCATTATCGGAGATTTCTTCTTCCGAAATGATTGCATTGAAAATTGCCGTTTCAAGATATTTGTTGGGTACAAGAGCATTGAAAAGTGTATCAAGAACGGTCTGAACACCTGCGTTTGATGCTCTCCATTGCGAAAGAGTTCGTATAACACGCAGAACTCCTCCGATATCGAGAAGTTCTCTTGTGTTTAAAACGCTTCCTGCATTTGCCCTGCTCAATGCATTGTTGACATTTTTCAGACCTCCGAATGAAGGTCCGCCGAAACGGGCAAGAAGCATATGCGCATCAACCGTCTGACTGAGCAAGGCTCTTGCAAGGTCGGGGTTTGTTTCGGGTCTGAGGTGCAAAGCGTTGTATCTTGCATCGTCACAGCTTGTGAATTCTGCAAGTCTTTCAAGCACTTTGTCAAATTCAAGCGCTTTTGAATGTTTATCAAATGAATTCATTTTTTTCTCCTGTGAAATTACTCTTCTTCGGAGTTTTCTTCTGTTGTTTCCTCTTCGATTATTTCACCGTTTTCGTCGGTTGCCGGTTCTTCGGTAACAACTTCACCGTTTTCATCCGTAACGGGTTCTGTTGTAATTATTTCACCGTTTTCGTCCGTCATTGGTTCTGTTAAAACCGTCTGAGTGGTTTCGATTACGGTTGAAGGCTCGGCTTCAAATTCGGTTTCGGGTGCACGTGCCGGTTCGGTTGTGCCGATAACTTCCTGACCGTCAACGGACTGAATTGAAGAAACATACATCATTCCTCCGCTGCGTTCACGCAGAGTGATTTTCATATATTTATCGGGCTCGGGAGTTGTGTATTCTCCGTCCTCAATCTGTGCCCACGCAAGGTTTCCGATATAACCTACGCTGAGAATTTTGGAGCTTCCCTGTTTTTCAATATCATAAACCTTGGGAGTGTATGCCGATTCAACACCGGTAATCGGGAGAATATAGCTCTTGAGAGCTGCATCGTATGTTATTTCATATTCGCTCATATCAATGGATGAATGAAGCGAAGCAATGTCGATTTCTGTTCCGAAAAGACTGACAAAATAATTTTCGATATCTGCCTGAGGAACAACAATACCGAAGGTTTCTCCCTCGGAATAGGGATATTTATCCGCACCGTCTTCGCTCATGAGAAGTGCCCATACCGCGCTGTTGAGAAGCTGGGAAACATCTGCCTGAGTGAGGTCATCAAACGGGTCGGGGTCGAACATTACAACGGGTTTGAGCATTTCCTCATATTCTGCCTTTTCTGCTGTTTTATCCGTGAAATCGCGAACCTTGTCAACGGTAAAATTTATAACCGTTATAAGACCTACGATTGCAAGAATGCCTGCAATTATTCCTATCGGAAAAGCAAGCTTGTTTTTACCTTTATTTTTTGCCACTTGAATGCCTCCATTTACCTTATCTGTCCGTTGCCGCTGATTACATATTTTGAACTTACCATGTGGGCAACACCGAGAGGACCTCTTGCGTGAAGCTTCTGTGTTGAAATACCTATTTCCGCACCGAAGCCGAATTCACCGCCGTCGGTAAATCTTGTTGATGCGTTAACATAAACTGCCGCCGCGTCAACTTCCGACTTGAATTTTTCCGAAGCTTCATAGCTGTCCGTTATTATTGCTTCGCTGTGTCCCGTGCCGTATTTTGCGATGTGGGCAATTGCTTCGTCTATATCTTCAACAACCTTAACGCTGATTTTATAGTCGAGATATTCCGTTGCCCAGTCATCGTCGGTTGCGGGGATTGCATAGGGGAGAATTTCGCAAACAGCCTCATCGCCCCTGATTTCAACATTCTTTTCCTTAAGCTTTTCGCCGATTGTGATAAGACCAAGCTCTGCAACATCCTTATGAATAAGCAGACCTTCGCAGGCATTGCATACGGAAACTCTGGAAGCTTTTGCGTTTGCAACGATTTCTGCAGCCATATTGATATCGGCATCGCAGTCAACATAAACATGGCAGTTGCCTACTCCCGTTTCAATAACGGGTACGGTTGCGTTTTCAACAACGGAACGGATAAGACCTGCACCGCCTCTGGGAATAAGGAGGTCTACATATCCGTTAAGCTTCATAAGCTCGGTTGCGGCTTGTCTTGAAATGTTTTCAATAAGAATTATGCAGTCCTCGGGAAGACCCGATTCGTTAAGTGCGTTACGCATTACGGCTGCAATGGCTTTGTTTGAATTGACAGCCTCTTTGCCGCCTTTAAGAATAACGGAATTGCCTGCTTTGAGGCAGATTGCAGCCGCATCGGCGGTAACATTGGGCCTTGCTTCAAAAATAACGGCAATAACACCGATGGGTACGGAAACTTTTTCGATTTTAAGACCGTTGGGTCTTGTTTCGCCCCAAAGCACTTTGCCAACCGGGTTTTCGCTTGCGGCAACCTGTCGGAGTCCGTCAGCCATACCCGAAATTCTGTCATGGGTGAGAGTGAGACGGTCAATCATTGCCTGCGAAATGCCCGCATCTTCGGCGGCTCTTATATCTTTTGCGTTTTCTTCAAGAATGAACTGGGAATTCTTTTCGAGTGCTGCGGCAATTGCGGTGAGAGCATTGTCTATAGTTGCTCCGCCTGCCTTTGCAAGAATTCTCTGCGCCTCTTTTGAGCGTGCGCCTATATTAATCATATCACTCATTATTTAACCTCCGCCTTAAACAAAGTGCCGATTTGTCTGCCGTCAATAAGCTTATAAATATCTTCGGGGTCTGAACCGTTCATAACAACTGTGTCAATGCCTGCAGTTGTTGCGATTTTTGCCGCATGAAGCTTTGTTATCATGCCGCCCGTACCTCTGCTTGTTCCGTTTCCTCCCGCAAGAGCAAGAATATCATCGTTTATTTCTTCAACGCTGTGGATAAGAACGGCGTTTTCGTCTTCTCTCGGATTTGCGCTGAAAAGACCGTCAATATCCGTAAGTATAACAAGCGCATCGGCATTAACTATTTCTGCAACATGAGCCGAAAGGCTGTCGTTATCACCGTAAACGATTTCTTCAACGGCAACGCTGTCGTTTTCGTTAACAACGGGAATAGCGCCGTATTCAAAGAGTTTCATGAATGAATTGTGAAGATTACGGTGTCTTTCTTCGTTATCAAAGTCATCCTTTGTAACAAGAAGCTGACCCGTTATGTTGCCGTATTCACCGAAAAATTTGTCATAGAGGAACATAAGCTCGCACTGACCGACGGTTGCCGCAGCCTGTCTGCCCGGTGTGTCCTTGGGTCTTTCTTTAAGACCGAGCTTGCCGACTCCTACGCCGATTGCACCTGAAGTTACAAGCACGATTTCCATGCCTGCATTTTTGAGGTCACTGAGTACCTGAGCAAGCTTTGACATTCTTCGGAGATTAATTTTTCCGGTGTCGTATGTGAGGGTTGAAGTGCCGACCTTGACAACCATTCTTTTAACATCTTTTCTGTTTATCATTTTGCATTACTTCTTTCGATTGCTGAATTTATTATCGACTCATAAGCCTTTTTTGTTTTTGTTCTGCCTGCAACGCAGAGTGAAATGCGTGACATATCAAAAATTACAGATGCAGTTTCTTTTATTTCATCAAGAGTTACAGCGCGGATATTACCGATGACTTCCTCTTCCGTTATTTCTCTGCCGTAATAAAGCTGATTTCGTCCGTTTCTCGATGCATGAGAGGAGGGATTTTCAAGGTCCATCACAAATCCCGTAACAGCCTGTTCCTTTGCTCTTGCAAGTTCTTTTTCGGTAACGGTGTCGGCAAATTCCGAGATGATTTTGATTGTTTCGGTTATTGCTTTTTCTTCGGATTTTTCACCGAGTCCCATGCATACCGTGAAAATTCCCGATTTAAGATAAGAAACGCAAGAAGTATCTATTGAATAAACAAGACCGAGATTTTCTCGTATGTGCTGGAAAAGTCTTGAAGACGGGGTTCCGCCGAGAATTGAAGAAATAAGAAGCGCGGGCTCGCGCATTTTTGTTCCCGCAGCAACGCCTTCAAAGCCGAGAATAAGCTGATTTTGCGAAAAATCCTTTTTAATCGGAATGATACATGGACAAAACTCCGCAGAAACGGGATTGAGACGGAAGTCTGTGTTTTTTATGTCGGAAAAATAGCTTTTGCATATTTCAACCGCGGTTTTTTCATCAAAATTACCGCTGATGCTTATTACCGTTCTTTCCGGAACATAAAACTTTTTCATGTGTGCGGTAAGGCTTTCTTTTGTCACCGCATCAACAGTTTCAACCGTTCCGAGAATATTTGAACCGAGCATACTGTTTTTCCAGACTTTTTCATAGAAAGTGTCTGTGCAAAGATCTTCGGGGTCATCTTCATACATGGCGATTTCCTCTTTGATGATGCTTTTTTCGAGCTCAATATCTTCCGCATCGAGTCTGGGGTTTCTGACCATATCACAAAGAATATCGAGAGCCTTCGGCATATGCTCCGAGAGGGTTCTTGCATAAAAACAAGTGGCCTCTCTTGCCGTATATGCATTGAGGTAACCGCCGATTTCATCCATTTCAACGGCGATGTCCAGAGCTGAACGCTTGTCCGAACCCTTGAAAATCATGTGTTCGATAAAATGTGAAGCTCCCGACGTTTCGGGTGTTTCGTAGCCTGAACCGCTTGCAACCCAGATAACGGCGGAAAAGGTTTTTGCATTTTTGCTTTTTTCAAGGACTATGCGAAGTCCGTTTTCAAGAGTGATTGTTTCTGTCATTTATTTACCTGCTTGTTATCAAAAATAAGAGTGATATTGCCGAGAGTGATTTTGTCTCCCGTTTTGAGAAGTTCTTTTTTGTCAATTTTCTTGCCGTTAACAAAAACCTCCGTGCCGTTTCTGATGCTTGTTATATACCAGCCGCCTTTTGAACAAACTATAACGGCATGAGTTCTTGAAACGGTTGAATAATTAAGAATTATATCGCAGTTTTTATGCCTTCCGATTGAGGTTTCGCGGCATATAAGAGGAAAAACATCGCCGTTCACCGTGCTTATCAGCTTTGCACTTCCGAGTGACGGCGCTCTGCGTTTGAGAAGTGCGGATACGCAAAGTGCAAGCACCGCCAATGCAAGAACTGGCAGTGAATAGTGCGATATCCGTAAAACGAATTCGAGCATATTTTTCTCCATTATAACTTATGATTATATTTAATTAATAATATCACCGCAGAATTGAATTGTCAATCAATATAATGTAAATATTATATGATAAATATAAAAATAGATAGTGACATTTATAAATTATTATGATATAATAAACGGTAATTGAGGTGAATTTATGTTTGAACAGATTATCAATGTTGACAGAATGGAACAGGCGGTCAGCCTTTTCGGTTCTTTCGATGAAAATATCAAACAGATAGAAAGAGAATTTTCGGTTTCCGTTATCAGCAGAGGTTCTGAACTTAAGGTTACGGGCGAAGCTGAAAATGTGCAGAAGGGCGTGCGTGCCATCAACGGTCTGCTCACTCTTATCAACAGAGGCGAATCTTTGAGCGACCAGAATGTGCGCTATGTCATGTCGCTTGTCAACGAAGGAAACGAAGACAAGCTTGTGCAGATGGCGGCGGACTGCGTTTGCATCACCTCAAAAGGAAAACCGGTAAAGCCGAAAACTCTCGGTCAGAAAAAATATATTGAAACAATCCGAAACAGCACAATAACCTTTGGTATAGGTCCTGCAGGTACAGGTAAAACCTACCTTGCCGTTGCAATGGCGGTAACGGCATTCCGTGCAAAGGAAATCAACAGAATTATTCTTACCCGTCCCGCCGTAGAGGCAGGTGAAAAGCTCGGATTTTTGCCGGGCGACCTTCAGAGCAAGGTAGACCCGTATTTAAGACCGCTTTACGATGCGCTTTTTGATATGCTCGGTGCCGAAAACTTCCAGAAGCATCAGGAGAGAGGCGATATCGAAGTTGCACCTCTTGCCTATATGAGAGGACGTACTCTTGATGACAGCTTCATTATTCTCGACGAAGCGCAGAATACTACGGCGGAACAGATGAAAATGTTTCTTACCCGTCTCGGTTTCAATTCAAAAATGGTTGTTACGGGCGACGTGACCCAGATAGATTTGCCCGACGGAAAGCGTTCGGGTCTTAAAGAGGCAGTTAAAATTCTTAAGAATGTTGAAGATATCGGAACTGTCCGTTTCAATGAAAAGGACGTTGTTCGCCACAGACTTGTTCAGGATATCATAAAAGCATATGAGAAACAGGAAGAGGAGCGAAGAAGGAATGACAGGAAAGGTTAAGGTTATCATTTCCAACGAACAAAATGAGTTCAAAATACCTTCGGGTGTGCGCTTGCTTGTACGCCGCTGCTGTACTGCGGTGCTTGCAATGGAGGAGTTTGACGGTAAATCCGAGGTAAGCGTAACATTTGTTGACGATGAAACCATACACAGGCTCAACAAGCAATACAGAAATATTGACAGGGCAACCGATGTTCTGTCTTTTCCGCTTGGCGAAAACGGCGTTTATGACGTAAATAACGATACGGGCGCAAAGCTTCTCGGAGATATTGTTATATCAATTCCCCATGCCCTTGACCAGGCGGACAGATACGGTCACACTCTTCAAAGAGAAATCGGATTCCTGACCGTTCATTCCATGCTTCATCTGCTCGGATATGACCATGTGAACGGCGGAATCGAAAGCGTGAGAATGCGCGAAAAAGAAGAGACCGTTCTCACAAAACTCGGTCTCAAAAGAAATTCAAGCTACTATATGGAAGATGAAAACGTATGAAAGCTCTTGCCAAAAGTTTCGTATATGCATTCAAAGGAATTACATATTGCATTGCGCATGAACGTAACATGAGAATTCACCTGTGCTTCACTCTTTTCATGTTCGGATTTCTGACCGTTCATGATTTTTTTGAGGTTACGAGAACGCAGTTTGCCGTGCTTTTTGCGGTGTGTTCATCGGTGCTTGCGCTCGAATGTGTGAATACGGCGGTTGAAAAAACCGTTGACCTTGAAACCAAAGAAAAAAATCCCCTTGCGGCAATTGCCAAGGATGCGGCGGCAGGCGCGGTGCTTGTTGCGGCAATCGGTTCGGTTGCGGTGGGACTTTCAATTCTGTATCAGCCTGAGGCATTTGTAAAAATGACTGAATACTATAAAGAAAACGTCCCTGTTCTTATTGCTCTTATCGTAAGCGTTGCGGCGGCATTTGTGTTTGTTTTTGCAGGTCCGCAGGGAATAAAAAAGTTTTTTAAAAAACATTGAATGAGGAAAATATAATGACAAAAACCGCTTTTATAGCAATAGTCGGATGCCCCAACGTCGGAAAATCCTCTCTTCTCAACAAAATGCTCGGTCAGAAGGTTGCGATAGTTACCCAGAAGCCGCAGACGACGAGAACGAGAATTATGGGCGTTCTCACCATGGGTGAAACACAGCTCGTCTTTACTGACACACCCGGTTACCACCGACCCAAGACAAAACTCGGCGAAAAAATGATAAAATCCGTCGGCGAAGGGATTGCAGGCATGGATGCGTGTCTGTTTGTTGTTGAACCCGAGGGAGAAATCAGAGACACCGAAATCGAGCTTCTCAACCGTCTCAAAAAAGAAAAAGCTCCCGTTGTGCTGGTTATCAACAAAATTGATACCATAAAGCAGAAAGAAAAGCTTATGGAGCGCATCGTTCAGTTTACGGGAATCTACGATTTTGAGGCAGTTGTACCCGTCAGCGCACTCAGAAACGAAAATGTTGATTTGGTAATCGAAGAACTTAAAAAGCTGACATATGAATCCGTGCATTTCTTCCCCGACGATACTCTCACCGACCAGCCCGAAAGAGTGCTTGCAGGTGAAATCATAAGAGAAAAAATGCTTCTTCTTCTTGATAAGGAAGTGCCTCACGGTGTTGCCGTCAGTATTGAAAAAATGCGCGAAAGACCCACGGGCGGCATCATGGACGTTGAAGCCACCATATACTGTGAAAAAGATACCCACAAAGGCATCATAATCGGCAAAAAAGGCGATATGCTCAAACGCATTTCCACTAAAGCAAGATATGATATGGAGAATTTCTTCCAATGCAAAATCAACCTTCAGTGCTGGGTGAAAGTCAAGGAAGGCTGGCGTAACCGCGAAGGAATAATCCACAACTTTGGACTGGATTAATTTCCAATCTTTTTCTGCTGTTATTTTCCGTTGACAAGGTTAAATTATTAACGGGAGATGATGAAAATGGATAAGGAAAAAGCGTGGCGTAAATTTTCAGAATCCGGTGCTGTCAGCGATTATCTTGAATTCAGGAATTGTGTTGGCGGTGCTTCGGAGGTAAAGCGAATTGAGAATGAATACCGACGCTCTGGTGCTGAAGGTAACGGACACGGGGGAAAGTGACCGCCTTGTAACTCTGCTCACTTCGGAATATGGGGTTGTGAGAGCCTTTGCAAACAGAGCAAAAAAAATAAACAGCCGTATGCACGGCGCAACGCAGTCCTTTTGTTACGGAGATTTTTCAATCTACAGAAACAGGGACAGCTACATAATTGACGATGCGGTTGCAAAAGAAGTTTTTTTTGGACTGCGCGAGGATATCGAAAAGCTCTCTCTGGCACAGTATTTCTGTGCTCTTGCAATGGAGCTTGCACCCGAAACCGAGCCTGCAAGGGATTATCTGCGCGTAACGCTCAATTCTATGCATCTGCTTGAAACGGGAAGACGCTCAAATGATTTTCTCAAAGCTGTTACAGAGCTTAAGTTTATGGTTTTTTCGGGATTTATGCCTGATTTAACTGCTTGTGCGGGCTGCGGATGCGAACCTGAAGGGGAAATTTATTTCAATATTGCCGACGGCTGTGTTTACTGCAGAAAATGCGGCAGCGGCGAAAAAATAAACGCAACGGTTTTTGCTGCGATGAGGCACGTTTGTGCAAACCCTATTGAGAGAATGTATTCCTTCTCTCTGCCTGCCGAGGATGAAAAGCGCTTTGCCGCTGTTTGCGAAAGATTCCTGCTTTCGCAGACGGGCAAGAGATTCAAGGCGCTTGAATTTTATAAATCATTATTTTAAAGACGAAAGGAACTTGTGAAAATGAAACTTGACGGATTTCTTCACAAACTGTTCGGAACAACTCCGGGCAAAGGCGTTCAGCCCAAAGAGGCGATTGCCTACAGCGTAGCCGGTTTCGGTCAGAACTTTATCTGTACCATCATCGGCTCGTATCTCACCATCTTCCTTACCGATGCTCTCCTTTTCGGTGCTGAAGGCGTAACTATAGGTGCTGTTACAGGCTCAATGGCAGTTGCGTATCTTATGCTCGGCACAAGAGTTTTTGATGCATTCAATGACCCCATCATGGGTTCAATTGTTGACAAGACCCGCACAAAGTGGGGTAAATGCCGCCCTTATCTCAAATGGATGGCAATTCCCATCGCAGTTATGACTATTGCTTGCTTCCTTCCTGTTTTTCAGGCTAAGGCAACATCATCATTTATCATTATTGCAATTATTTATGTTATCTGGTCTGTTGTTTACACAATCGCAGACGTTCCCTACTGGGGACTTTCAACCTGTCTTACCAACGACACCGTTGTCAGAGGCAATATTCTTACGGTTGCCCGTATGGCTTGCACAGTCGGTGCAGGTATTGTTACGGTTTTTGTTCCCATTATCACAAACGGCATTACCGCAAAATTCAAGTATACAGCAGATGATATCGGTAAAATCATGATTGACAAAGCTGATGCTATCGCAAAGATGGTTCTCAATCAGGGCATGACAGCGGAAGAAGCTGCGCAGTCATTTGTAGGCACCGTTATCAAAGGTCAGGAACTTGCAAACGCAGATACTCTCAAGATGATTTATTTCATATGCGCAGTTGTTCTTGTTGTTGCTGCAGTTCCCATGTTCTTCTACGGTTTCAAGCACACAAAAGAGCGTTTCACAGCTGACGACAATCCTCCCTCATTCGGACATAACCTCAAGCTCTTCTTCAGAAACAAGGAACTTCTCCTCATTGTTGTATCCGGAATTCTCGGCGGTGCAAGAATGGTTTATTCTTACACAGGCGGACTTTATTTTGCAAAGTATGTTCTTCAGAACGAAGGTCTTTACAGCCTTATAACTCTTCTTGTTGTTCCCGGCGGACTTGTAGCTTCCGTTCTCGTTCCCTGGATGTCAAAGAAGTTCACAAAGAAATGGTCATATATTGTTGTTCACCTTTTCGGCGGCGTAGTTATGGCTGTTATGTATTTTGTGGGCTATGACGCACCCTGGAAGCTTGTTGTTGCTGCAATCGGTCTTGTTCTTCTCGGCATTCCTCAGGGTGTTAACAACATCATTACATATGCTATGATAGGTGACACAGTTGACTATCTTGAATGGAAAACAGGCGAAAGAGGCGAGGGCATCTGCTTCGCAATGCAGACTCTTATCAACAAGATTGGTATGGCAGTAGGCGCATTCATCGGCGTTATTTCGTTCTCCGCAGCAGGAATCAACTCCGAAACAGGTTATATTTCAGCAGAAGGTGCAAACACTCTCTGGAATATGCTTGTTCTTTCAGGCGTTATCAGTATGTTTGCCTGCGCAGTTCCCATGTTCTTCTATACAATCACAGAGAAGAAGCAGGCACAGATGGTTGCCGAAATCGAAGCGAAAAAAACAACCGTTGCTAAATAAAAATTATTTCTTATCCGTCGGAGGATTTTACTTCGGCGGATATTTTTATGCAAAAAGATGTTGAGATTTAAAAATAATAATGGTATAATATATTAACTTTAGATTTTGAGGTGAGAGGATGAAAAACAGACAGACGGTGTTTCAGATAATAACCGTTTTTGTTTCTGCACTTCTCATTCTTATTTCTTATATGTATATAGTCGGTGACGGGACCATTTTCAAAGGTAACCTTGACGGCGAAATTATAAAAGCAAGGGTTATCCGTGTTACCGATGTCAATGTTCAAAATGTCAGCGGTGAAAGCGAATTTCTGACTGTGAAATTCAAGGCGCAGGCACTCAATACCGATCTGAGAGGCAAAACAGTTGAAGCGGTGCAGGAGATAGATAAATCCTATGCTTTCAGTCCCCGTCAGGTTGAAGAAAATGACAAGGTTTTGCTGTCGGGTTATGTAGAGAACGGCGAAATGCAGTATTATTTCGGAGATTTTGTAAGAATAACTCCGCTGCTGTGGCTTCTTGTTATTTTCTGCGTTCTGATTGTTGTTTTTGCGAAAATGCAGGGACTTAAAACCGTTATTTCGCTTGGTTTTACCTGCCTTTCAGTATTCACTGTTCTTATTCCTTCAATTCTTAACGGTCATAACATCTATTTATGGTCAATACTTGTCTGTGTTTTCATAACCGTGATGACACTTTGTTTAATCAGCGGATTCAACGTCAAGGCTTTATGTGCGGGAATCGGCTGTATCTGCGGTGTTCTTTGCTCGGGTCTTATAACCCTGATTATGGATAAATTTCTGAATATGACGGGTCTTATCGAAGAAGAATCAATCTATCTTGTTCAGCTTTATCCCGATAATCCCATAAATCTCAAGGCGATAATATTTGCCATGATTATAGTCGGTGCGGTCGGTGCGGTGATGGACGTTTCGATGTCTATTTCATCATCGCTTTATGAACTGCGTATAAAATCTCCTGAAATCAAGCCTCAGGCGCTTATGAAGTCCGGACTCACAATCGGCAGAGACATGATGGGCACAATGACTAATACCCTTGTACTTGCCTATATCGGAAGCTCGCTGACGAGTGTGCTTTTGCTTGTTGCCTATAATGCGGACATACAGCAGGTTATCAACCGTGAACTTATCGTTGCGGAAATACTTCAGGCTCTTGCAGGCAGTATGGGTATGCTTCTTACCTTGCCTTTGACAAGCGCAATCTGTTCGGTTATATATTATAGTAAGGAGGAAAAATAATGCCTCTTGTAAATATGAGTACCTTGCTGAAAAAAGCAAGGGAAGGCGGTTATGCGGTCGGCAGCTTCAGCGTTTCCAACATGGAAATGGTGCTCGGTGTGTTAAAAGCTGTTGAAGAAACAAAAAGTCCTGCGATTCTTCAGATAGCCGAGGTCAGACTCAATCATTCTCCGCTTGAAATCATAGGACCTCTTATGGTTGCGGCGGCAAAGAATTGTTCAATGCCCGTTGCTGTGCATTTTGACCACGGAAAAACAACCGAGAAAATAAAGCAGACTCTCGACATCGGATTTACGAGCGTTATGCTTGACGGTTCGCATCTTCTGTTTGAGGAAAACGTAAAAATAACCGCAGAAACAAAGCTTCTTGCCGTTCAATACGGTGCTGACTGTGAGGGTGAAATCGGCTGTGTCGGCGGAAGTGAGGACGGAAGCGAGGATATCGCAGTCAACTGTACATCGCCCGTTCAGGCTCTGGAATTCCATGAAAAAACAAATGTTGATGCGCTTGCCGTTGCAATCGGAAATGCCCACGGCAACTATAAGCAGACACCCAAACTCCGTTTTGATATTCTTGAAGAAACTGCAAAGCTTGTGAAAGCTCCTCTTGTTCTTCACGGCGGCACGGGTATCCTTCCCGAGGATTTCAGGAAGTGTATAGAGCTTGGAATCAATAAAATAAATATTGCAACCGCAACATTTGACAGCGTTGAATATTCCGTCAGAAAAGCTTATGAAAACGGCACTATAAAAGGCTATTACGATTTGCAGACCGCAGAGGTTGAGGGTGCATACCGTAACGCCATGAAACATATAGAAATATTCGGATGTTCCATGAAAGGATGAACAGAATGAGTTATATTAATTTTGACAAATCAAAACCCCTTGATGTAATCCCCATCGGAAGAATTGCCATTGACTTTAATCCTACGGATATGAATATGCCTCTTTCAGAGAGCAGCAATTTCAATAAATATGTTGGCGGTTCACCTGCAAATATCGCTGTCGGTCTTGCAAGACTCGGAGCAAAGTGCGGATTTATCGCAAGAGTTTCAGATGACCAGTTCGGCGACTATGTTGAAAATTATTTTAAGAATGACGGCATTGATGTTTCCCATGTTTTCAGATGCGAAAACGGTGAAAATCTCGGTCTTACATTTACGGAAATTCTCAGTCCCACACAGAGCAGTATTCTTATGTACCGTGAAGGCGTTGCAGACCTTCAGGTCTGCGTTGACGATGTTGATGAAGATTACATCAAGCAGGCAAAGGCCGTTGTTATTTCGGGTACTGCACTATGCGCAAGTCCCTCAAGAGAAGCGGCTCTCAAAACACTTTTCCTTGCAAAGAAAAACGGCGTTGTTGTTATTTTTGATATCGACTACAGAAGCTATACCTGGAAGAATAAGGACGAAATTTCTCTCTATTATTCAATCGCCGCAAAGAACAGCGATATCGTTCTCGGTTCAAGAGAAGAATTTGATCTTACCGAAGCTGTTGAAGGGGTATGTGCAAGCGACGAAGAATCCTCTGCACGCTGGTTCTCCTACGGCAACAAAATCGTAATCATCAAGCACGGCAAGGAAGGTTCCGTTGCTTATCTTGATGACGGCTCGGCTTACAAAGTAAAGCCTTTCCCCGTAAAGATGCTCAAAGGCTTCGGCGGCGGCGACGGATATGCTTCCGCATTCATTTACTCTCTCCTTAACGGAAAAAGCGTTCCTGAAGCACTTGAATTTGCAACCGCATCCGCTTCAATGCTTGTTTCCGCACACAGCTGCTCAGCCGCAATGCCCTCTGCACAGGCTGTTCAGGAATTTATCGACAAAACCAAACCCACCTCAGGCGAGGTTATCGAAAAGATTAAATAAAAAAGGGTGCTTATGCACCCTTATATATCCGCCCGTGGCGCAGTTGGATAACGCAGCAGATTCCGATTCTGAAGAACGGGGGTTCGAATCCCTTCGGGCGGGCCAAACAGCGCCTCTTGCGAGGCTAAGATAAGAGATAATATTGAATAAATAATAGATAATAGAGAACGAAGTTTTTGGATGCTGTTTGTATTATTATCTATTCTTTATTATCTCTTTTCTATTATCAAGACACAATATCAACCAACAATGACGGTAATAATCCAAATGTTATCTTTGATTTCTGCACTTTACTTTATATAATGTAATCAGCCAATAGAAATAAACTTAAATCAAAAGTGCAGAAAGGAGACCATATGAACAGCGAATCAAACATAGGTGAAAGAATAGCCTACTACCGAAGATTGAATGCAATGACACAGGAAGAACTTGCCAAAAGATTAAATATTTCCACCCAGGCTGTTTCAAAATGGGAACAAAAAATCACCTCTCCGGACATTATGCTTCTGCCTGAACTTGCAAGCATATTCAATATCAGTATAGACGAATTGTTCGGAAAGAAAGTTAACACTGAACCCGTGTTTAATCTTGTTGATAATGTTCCTTGGGGGGATGACAGACAAATACGTATTGCGGTTTATCATGGAAAAAAGCTCACACAACAATCTGTATATGAACTTCAAGATGGAATAAATGAAATTAATATTCATTTTGACTATGGAGATGTTTATAAAATACACGGTATTTGTAAATTAAAAGTATAAGATTTTATTGCATGTGTTTCAAACAAAAAGTCTCTTTTAAATCCGTTATTAGCAATCGGGCCATGCAAACCAATCTCCGTTAATCGGAGATTGATTTGCTTTTTATCTTGAAAGGAAAATGACATGAAAGATAAATCAATCCTTGTTTTTACCGGTGATATCGGTTTTGACAGATATATGTACGGCAAGTGGAATGACGAAGAGCTTATTTCCGATGAAATACTTGATTTCCTTCATTCTGCTGACCATGTTATTGCAAATGTTGAGGGACCCGTTGCGCCCGTTGAACAGAACACGACCAAAGACGGAGTTCAGCAGCTGCTTCACACAATCGACCCCGAAGCGGTTAAGGTTCTCAACAAAATGCATGCCAATATCTGGAATATCTGCAATAACCATATTATGGATGCAGGAGAATACGGTATCAGAACAACCCTTGAAATTGCAAAAGAGAATAATGTTCAGACCATCGGTGCGGGCATGAATATTCACGAAGCGAGAAAACCCGTTATTCTTGATGAAGCGGGCGGAATCGGTATGTTCGGAGTCGGATATCAGCGTGCTTGCAGAAAAGCCGATGAGAATAAAGCGGGCTGCTACAGTTGGAGTGACCTCGACGAAATTCAGAATACGATAAATGAAATCAAAAAGACCTGCCGTTGGTGCATTGTTGTTGCTCATGCGGGCGAGGAATTCACTCCGCTTCCGTCACCTTATACAAGAGAACGCTGTCATAAATATCTTGAAATGGGTGCGGATATCGTTGTGATGCACCATCCCCATGTTCCGATGAATTATGAAACGGTAGGGGATAAGGTGATTTTCTATTCCCTCGGCAACTTCATTTTTGATACCGATTATCAGCGTTCGCAGTATAATACCGAATTCGGTCTGATAGTGAAAATCAACTTCACGGAAACGGAGTTTTCATGGGAACCCATGGGACTTGAAATTTTGAGGGATTCCGAACACATCGTGAAAACAGACCTTCCGAGAATATTTGTTGATGTTCAGGAGGAGGATTTTAAACTTCTTTCGCCTCTTTCCGCAAAAATGCACATTGCCGCCACGAGAAGGCAGATGACATATCTCAATCCGCAAAGGTTCAAAAACGCAACCGAAGAGGAGTGGGCAGAGCATTTTGCAGAGCCTCTGAGAACAGGCAGAGTGCCGGGTGAAACCCTCGATTTCTTCATTCTTTGCCCGCTTGCCGCAAAAGCGGAGGAAAACGAATGGCAAAAGAGTAAGCTTGAAGATGTTAAGCAGTATATTCTGGAACAGATGTAAAAAAATGGGGCAGTTCAAAACTGCCCCGTTAATTTATTTCAGCCCGTATCTTCCGCAGTAATCAAGAACAATTTTTCTGAAGTGCTCATGCTTGAAGCTGTTTTTGACATCCGTAACATCAACATAAGCTCCCATTTTAAGATTCTGAATAACAGCTTCCGCAACAAAAGCCTCAAAAGCGTAATCGTTTGCAAAAGCTTCTTCAATATCAGTGTTCATTGCCTCATCTATGCCGTTTACTGCTGAACGGTAAATGATGTTTTCTTTTCCGAGAAGTCTGCCCATATTTTCAAAACTTCGGAGTCCGTGTATCATATCGGAAACGCTGATTTTCCCTTTGTATTCAACCGATTTTTCACCGCCGTTAAGGATGAAATCAACCGTTGTTTCAAGCACCTTTGCCAGATCGGGCAAAACCGCAACATCGGGCAGAGTTTCGCCTCTTTCCCATTTGCTGACCGCCTGAAATGATACTCCGAGTCTTTCGCCGAGTTCGTTCTGTGTAAGTCCTTTTGATTTTCTTAAAACTGCAATCTGTTCACCGATTTTTTGCATATTCATAATAACCTCCGCAGCAGTTTGAATTTATCATATCTGCATTATATCATTTAAATATAAACTTTTAAATAACTGTGTATTTGAAATTATTATAATATAATTCAACCGATTGGAAATTATATATAATAAATACATTATAAATAATTACGCATTTAGTTAAAATTGGTTGTTGACATTGAAAAATTATTTGCTATAATATCATGTGAAGCCCCGTCTTTTGTGGAAAGTTTAAAAGAGATAGCGCATCATGGGCTGAAAGTGCGCTTTAAATGAGTAGTAAGAACGGCAACACTTCCTCGTATAAAAACAAAATACAAAGAGCGGATATCTTTTTGATATCAATACGGGTGGCACCGCGGGTAAATTATTGACTCGTCCCGAGAATTGTAATGATTCTCGGGGCGTTTTTTGTTTTTGAGAATCATATATTAAATTGTTAATTATGCATCGGAGGTAAGGAAAATGTACAGAACTCATCGTTGCAACGAAATAAGAGAATCGCATATCGGTCAGACTGTTCAGCTTGCGGGCTGGGTAGATGTTATCCGTGACCACGGCGGCGTTCTCTTCGTTGACTTGCGTGACGAAACAGGCGTGACACAGGTTGTTGTTCACGACGAAAATCTTGTTAAAGGTATCAGCAAAGAAACCGTTATTTCCGTTTCGGGCGAAGTAACAAAGCGTGACGAAAATACCGTTAACCCCAAAATCGAAACAGGTCTTGTTGAGCTTGTTGTTGATACTCTTGAGGTTCTCGGCGTCTGCAGCAGAGATTTGCCCTTTGAAATCGGTTCAAACGACACAAACGAGAACATCCGTCTTAAGCACAGATTCCTCGATTTGAGAAATTCCGACCTTCATAATAATATCATTCTCCGTTCAAAGGTTATAGGTCATATGCGTCGTCTTATGGAGGAGAGGGGATTTCTTGATATTCAGACCCCCATTCTCACCGCATCTTCACCCGAGGGCGCAAGAGACTTCCTTGTTCCCAGCCGTAAACATCCCGGAAAGTTTTACGCTCTTCCCCAGGCGCCTCAGCAGTTCAAACAGCTTCTCATGGTGTCGGGATTCGATAAATACTATCAGATTGCACCCTGCTTCAGAGATGAAGATGCCCGTGCTGACCGTTCACCCGGTGAATTCTATCAGCTCGACTTTGAAATGGCTTTTTCCACTCAGGAGGAGGTTCTCAAGGTATGCGAAGATGTTGTAAGTGACGTATTCCGCACTTTCTCGGATAAGAAAATCACGGAAACACCGTTCAGATGTATTCCTTACAGAGAGGCTATGGCGAAATACGGTTCGGATAAGCCTGACCTTCGCAATCCTCTTGTTATATGCGACCTTACCGACCTCTTCAAGAGAGTAAAGTTCAAGCCTTTCATGAACAAACCCGTAAGAGGTATTGTTGCACCCTGCAAGAACGAAAGATGGTTCTTTGATAAGTCCCTTAATTTCGCAACAAAGCAGGCAAAGATGGCAGGTCTTGCACATATCACTCTTCTCAATGCTGAAACCTATGAGTTCAAGGATGATCCCATCGTTAAGGTTCTCACAGAAGAAGAAAAGAGAGAGATTGTTGAGCTTACAGGCGTTAAGGAAGGCGAAACAATCTTCTTTATCTGTGACACAATTTCAGATGTTGCCGATAAGAATGCTGGCGTTATCCGTACATGGCTCGGTAATGAACTTGAGCTTATCAACAAAGATTCGTTTGAATTCTGCTTCGTTGTTGACTTCCCCATGTATGAGCGTGATGAAACAACGGATAAGATTATATTCACTCACAACCCGTTCTCAATGCCTCAGGGCGGTCTCAAGGCTCTTGAAACAATGGAACCCACCGAGATTCTTGCATATCAGTATGACCTTGTATGTAACGGTATCGAGCTTGCTTCGGGTGCTGTAAGAAACCACAGCCCCGAAATTATGAGAAAAGCTTTTGAAATCGCAGGCTACAGCGAGGACGAGGTTGAAAAGAGATTCAGCGCACTTTATAATGCATTCCAGTTCGGTGCACCTCCCCATGCGGGCATGGCACCCGGTGTTGACAGAATTGTAATGCTTCTTGCAGATACGGAAACCATCAGAGACGTTATCGCATTCCCGCTTGACGGTACTGCTCAGGACCAGATGCTCGGCGCACCCGGCGAAGTAACAGAACTTCAGCTTTACGAAGCAAACGTAAGCATCAGAGGCAAGGGAAGTGTTGAAACTCTCGGTTCAGAGGGCGGAGATCCGTCAGCATTCGCTTCAACCGTTAAATCCTCAAAGTCAGGCGTTGTTTCAACAAAGTCAAAGCTCGACAGCCTTGAATCCGTCAACGAAATCGCTTTCACAGCCGATGAAAAGAAGGCTATGGAAAAGATTTTCGGCGATATGAAGAAGAGCGAAGATGCTCTCGAAAAGCTTGATACAGAAAATGTTGAAGCCATGATTTATGTTATGCCTATGACCAATGTTCTCCGTGACGACAAACGAGAACAGCCGTTTGAGCGCAAGGACCTTCTTGCAGGTGCTCCGCAGAGCACGGAAGACAGCTGGCAGGTTCCCAGACTTGTAAAGTGAGGTGCTGAAAGTGAGTTATTATATTAATGAAATAAATAAAGCGGGAAAAATCGCAGTTGACGATACAATTCTTGTTAAAGATGTTCCTGCAACCGCAGGTTCAAAAATGCTTGAGAATTTCAAGCCTCTTTTCAGCGCAGAAGCAGTTGAAAGACTTGAAAAAGCAGGCTATGAAATTTCGGGTAAAACAAATGTTGGCGAATTCGGACTTGACCTTCTCGGCGAATTCTCAAACTTCGGTGCGGTAACCGAAAACGGCAATCTTGCAGGTGCAGCCGCAGCTCTTGTTGCAAAGGGTGAAATCAAGGCTGCTCTCAATGTTGACCTTAACGGAGCACCCCGTCGCGCAGCTGCAATTTCGGGTGTTGACTTCATAAAGCCTACCTACGGCACGGTTTCACGCTACGGTATAATCGCTTGCGCCTGCTCGGGTGAGCAAATTGGTGTTACAGCTGCAAATGCCGAAGACATGAAAGAAATTCTTTCCGTTATCGCTGGTCATGACGATAAAGACGGCACAAGCCTTCCCGCAGAAAAATATGAGTATACACTCGATGAAGATGTTTCGGCAATGAAAATCTGTATCGTTAAAGAGCTTTATGAATCAGCAAGTGCTGAAGTAAAAGCAAACATCGACGTTTATGCAAAGAAGCTTGAAGCTCTCGGTGCAAAGGTTGAAACCGTTTCTCTCAATATTGTTTCCGATGTTCAGACTGCATGGCAGATTCTTATGAGTGCCGAAACAACAAACAATCTTTCGAGATTTGACGGCGTTAAATACGGCTACAGAACTCCCGAATATAAGAATATTGACGAGCTTTATGCCAAGAGCAGAAGCGAAAGCATGAATTTCCTCACAAAGGCAACAATCATCTACGGTTCGGATGTTCTTTCAAAGGGCAGATACGAAAACTGCTATGACAAGGCACTCCGTATCAGAAGAATTGCTTGTGACAAGGTAAGAGAAATCCTTGCTTCATATGATGCAATTCTTGCACCCGCCTGCGGAAAAACAAGCTATCAGGCTTATGATATCCTTGAAGCATTCGGCAAGGTTTTTGAAGAAAGCCTTTACACCGCAATTCCGAGCATCACAGGTATGCCCGCAGTTGTAACAAAGGGCGTTCAGCTTATCGCCGATTCATATAAAGAGAGCGTGCTTCTGAGCATCGCTCATACCGTTGAAGGAATGGAGGCATAAAAGATGAAATACGAACTTGTTATCGGTCTTGAAACTCATGTTGAGCTTTCAACAGACTCAAAGCTTTTCTGCTCCTGCGGCGGTCATTCAAGCCCCAAAGAGCCCAATGACTGCGTATGCCCTGCATGCAGCGGTATGCCCGGTATGCTTCCCGTGACCAATAAGCATGCAATCGAGCTTGCAGTTAAAGCAGGTTTCATGCTCAACTGCAAAATCAATCAGTATACAACTTTTGATAAAAAGAGCTATTATTATCCCGATCTTCCCTGCGCTTATCAGATAACACAGTGGTTCCATCCCGTTTGTGTTGAAGGCAGTGTTGATATCAACGGCAGACAGATCGGAATCAAGCAGATTCACGTTGAAGAAGACGCGGGTAAGCTTGTTCACGATGAAGCAACAAACACTTCATTTGTTGACTACAACCGCACAAGCGTTCCTCTTATTGAAATCGTAAGCAAGCCCGACTTCCGTTCATCCGACGAAGTTATCGCTTATCTTAAGAAGCTCAAATCAAGCCTTCAGTTTGCGGGTATTTCCGAATGCGAAGAAGGCGCAATGAGATGCGACGTCAATATTTCAGTCCGTCCCGAGGGTTCAAACGAACTCGGTGTACGTTCCGAAATCAAGAATATGAGTTCACTTTCCGAAATCAAGGATGCAATTGAATTTGAGAAGGTTCGCCACGTTGATGCGATTGAACGCCACACGGAAATGCTCGTTCAGGAAACACGCCGCTGGGATGATGTCAAGAGACGCACCTTCCCAATGAGAAACAAGGAAACTGCGGCTGATTACCGTTATTTCCCTGACCCCAACCTCATGCCCATCATTATTGATGATGAGTGGCTTGAAAAAATCAGAGCAAGCATGCCTGCAACCTCAGAAGAAAAGACAAAGTATTATGAGGAAATGGGCATCGCAACCAAGGAAGCATCCGTTCTTTCATCCGACAGAAAGCTCTCCGATACTTTTGATAAGGTTGTTGCAATGGGCAGAAGCCCCAAGACAGTTGCAAGCTGGATTCTTACCGAATGCATGGGTCAGATGAAACGTCTTGAGCTTGATTCTCTTGAAATCAGCCCCGAAAAGCTTGCAAGAATCATCGAGCTTGCAGAAAGCGGTGAAATCACCCGTGCGGCAGGCAAGAAGATTCTTTCCGCAGTATTTGAAAATGACGTTGATGTTGATAAATTCTGTGAAGAAAATGCGCTCAACGCAAAGGTTGACGAGTCCTTTATTTCCGATACCGTAGACCGTGTTATCGCTGCAAATGATAAGGCAGTTGCAGACTACAAGAGTGGCAAGACCAAGGCTGCGCAGGCACTCTTCGGAAGTGTTATGAAGGAACTCAAGGGTACGGGCGACCCCGCAGTTATCAGAACTCTTCTTGAAGAAAAACTCAAGAGCCTTTAATAAACAATTATTAAGGAACGCTGTAACAGGCGTTCCTTTTTTGTCCATATTTTTACTACAAAAAACAGCAAAAACGGTGCGAAGTTGTAACAATTTCCGAAAATAAAAAATAAAGGTAAAAACCCTTGAAAATCAAGATGAAAGGCGTATAATACGATGCGGAATAAATTAATTAAAGGGAGAATTGCCATGAACATATTTCAGCCGAAATTATTTTCATCCCTCAGAAATTACAGTAAAAAACAGCTTGTGAATGACCTTGTTGCAGGTGTTATTGTTGCAATTATCGCTCTTCCGCTTTCAATCGCTCTTGCAATTGCATCGGGTGTTTCACCCGAAAAGGGTATTTACACCGCAATCGTAGCAGGTTTTGTTATCGCTTTTCTCGGTGGCAGCAATGTCAATATTTCAGGTCCCACGGCGGCTTTTGCAACAATAGTTGCAGGCATTGTTGCCCAATTCGGAACAAGCGGACTTGTTATTGCAACTCTTATGGCAGGCCTTATACTCATTCTTATGGGTGTGTTCCGTTTCGGTTCGCTTATCAAATATATTCCTCACACGATAACAACGGGCTTTACTTCGGGTATCGCTCTGACAATAGTTATCGGTCAGATAAAGGATTTTCTCGGTCTTACCTTCCCCGAGGGTATGCCTACGGTTGAAACCGCAGAAAAGGTTGAAGCAATTGCCCATTCAATCACAACAATCAATTGGCAGGCATTTCTTATGGGTGCAATCGCACTTGCAATTCTTATTGTATGGCCTAAAATCAGCAAGAAAATTCCCGGTTCTCTCATAGCGGTTGTGGTCGGAGTTGTTGTTGTAAAAGTGTTTGATATGGAAGTAAATACGGTCGGAGACCTCTATACGATTTCCCGTGATTTGCCGAAATTCGTGCTTCCCGAATTCAGCTTCAATACTGTTAAACAGCTTATTCCGAGTGCTTTCACAATTGCAATTCTCGCAGGTATTGAGTCGCTTCTTTCCTGCGTTGTTTCCGATGGAATGATTAACGATAAGCATAATTCAAACACCGAGCTTATCGCTCAGGGTGTGGGCAATATCTGTTCGGGACTTTTCGGCGGTATTCCCGCAACGGGTGCAATTGCAAGAACAGCCGCAAACGTCAAAAACGGCGGAAGAACTCCCGTTGCAGGCATTGTTCATGCACTTGTTCTTCTTCTTGTTCTTGTTGTTCTTATGCCTTATGCCGCATGGATTCCCATGCCCGTTATTGCCGCAATCCTCTTTATGGTTGCCTATAATATGTGCGAGTGGAGACAGTTTGTAAAAATCTGCAAAACCGCACCGAAGAGTGATATTATCGCTCTTGTGGTAACTTTTGTTCTGACGGTTGTTTTTGACCTTGTTGTTGCAATTGCAGTCGGTATGATTATTGCTGTTGTTCTCTTTATGAAGAGGATGGCAGATGTTACCCACATCAGAACATGGACGAAGGGCGGCGAAAATGCACCCGACAGCGAAAGACTCAAGGAAATTCCCGAACATACAACGGTTATTGAATTTGAAGGACCGATGTTCTTTGCATCTTCGGAAAAATTCAACTCAATCACTTTTGAAGAGGGAATAAAGACCGTTATTCTCCGCATGAGAAACGTTCCCGCCCTTGATTCAACGGCAATGCGTGCTCTCAATGAAATTTATTCAACCTGCAAAAAATCTGATTTGACGCTTATTCTTTCTCACACAAACGAACAGCCTCTTGCGGTTATGAAAAAAGCAGGCTTCTATGACGAAGTCGGAGAAGAAAACTTTCTTCCGAATATCGACGAAGCCCTTGCATACGCAGAAAAAATCAACGGGTAATTCAAAGACCTGTGCACAGTAAAATGCACAGGTCTTTATTCTTATTCTTCGGTATAATTCAGGTCTGTTCCGATAAATCCGACCTCTTTGAAATCTTCAAAATTATGTCGGATAATATAGTCAATGTATGCCGCAACCATGTGTGCCGTGAGAACATAACCCATGGGATTGAGATGTCCGCCCATATAGAATTTTTTGCGGAATTCTTCATCGTAATCGGGTCCGTATGTGAAAAAATCCAGAACATAGGTGTTGTCAAAATATTCAGCCATTTCAAAAAGTGCTTTTCTGTGAAGCTCTGTTTTTTCACGCACGCGGTGGTTTCCGCTTTCTCTCATCATGGTCATGAGAAAGAATTTTGCCCTTGGCTGTATTTTCTTTAAATGCTGAATAATCTGCGCATAATAACCCATGAAGGTTTTGCCGTTTTGGGTGTAGTCATCGGGGTTTATATCGTTGATTGAACCGATGTCCTGATCCTGATTTTGTATGTCATTTACGCCCAGTGCAATTATATAGCATTGGCACGCATACTGAGGGTCCCAAAAACGCATATTGTCCGCAAAGTTTTCGCAATATTCCCTTGCAGTCATACCGCCTCTTGAAAAATTGTAGCAGGTGCTTCCGCACAGACGGGCGAGATTCTGTCCCCATGAATATTCAAAATAATCGTGATAACCCTTGTTGCCGTCTTTATCACGGCTTTCAAATTCTCCGGAAGAAAGGCTGTCGCCCACAACGCCTATTTTTCTGAAAATCGCGGTGTATCCGCCGCTTTCGGTAAGCTTTTCAAGCGGCTTTTCATCTGCGGTGAATATCATGTCATTCAATTTCATTTTAACACCCCTTTTTCGGAATTTTATCACGGTTTTGTATCACTATCAATAGATTTTGACATTTTATAACATTTTCTATAAAAAATTTTTATAAATACTTGTAAATTTTTTGTTAATATGAGATAATATCTATCTATTATTAACTTTGAAAAAAGTTAAGCAGGAGGTTTTTATGAGCGAAAAAAGAAGCAGCTTTACGGGAAAAATCGGATTTGTACTTGCTGCTGCAGGTTCTGCGGTAGGTCTGGGCAACATCTGGCGTTTTCCTTATCTTGCGGCTAAATACGGCGGAGGTATTTTCCTTCTTGTTTATCTTATTCTCGCCGTAACATTCGGATTTGCACTTATGTGTGCCGAAATTGCACTCGGCAGAAAAACAGGCAAGAGTGCAATCGGTGCGTTTGCAGACCTTAACAAGAAATATTCATTTATCGGTGTTATAGCGGCGCTTATTCCCGCACTTATTCTGCCTTATTATTCGGTAATCGGCGGCTGGGTAACCAAGTATCTTACCGTTTTTGCTACAGGCGGAATTCACGAGGCGGCGGCTGACGGCTACTTTGAAGGCTTTATTTCAAAGCCTGTCGAACCCATCGGTTGGTTCCTTCTCTTTATCGGACTTACGGCACTTATCGTTCTTCTCGGTGTTGAAAAAGGTATAGAAAAGGTCAGCAAGGTTATGATGCCTGTCCTTGTTGTTCTTACGCTCATAATTGCAGGTTATTCGGCGTTTATGCCCGGTGCAATGGAAGGCGTAAAATACTATCTCACACCCGATTTCAGCAAGTTTTCGGCAACAACCGTTCTTTCCGCGATGGGACAGCTTTTCTATTCGATGTCACTTGCCATGGGTATTATGATTACCTACGGTTCATATATGAAAAAGAATGTTAACCTTGAAAAATCCGTAAGACAGATTGAGATTTTTGACACAGGCATTGCATTCTTTGCGGGTCTTATGATTATTCCCGCTGTTTTCGCATTCTCGGGCGGAGATGAATCTGCGTTGGGCAAAGGTCCCGGACTCATGTTCATCACTCTTCCCAAGGTTTTTGAAAGCATGAAGGGCGGCACATTTATCGGTGCACTTTTCTTCCTTCTTGTTCTTTTTGCGGCTCTTACTTCTTCAATTTCACTTATGGAAACGGTTGTTTCAATAGTAAGAGATAAATTCGGATGGAACAGAAAAGCAACCTGCATTGCCGTTCTTGTTTTCAGCGTTGTTCTCGGACTGCCTTCATCTCTCGGCTTCGGTTTGTGGAGCGCAGTTTCCATTAACGGTATGTCAATTCTTGATATGTTTGACTTTGTAAGCAACAGTATTCTCATGCCTGTTGTTGCATTGCTTACCTGCATTTTTGTCGGTTACGTCATCAAGCCCAAGTGCCTTATCGAAGAAATTGAGCTTACGGGTGAATTCAAGAGCAAAACTCTTTTCACAATCGTAATCAAGTATGTTGCCCCTGTTTGCATCATTCTTATTCTTGTTTCCTCGATTCTTGATACGCTGGGTATAATGAAAATATAATTGTGAGGTGCAAAAAATGAAAAAGGTTTTATGTTTCGTTCTCTCTGCGCTTATTCTTGTTTCTTCTGTTTCGGTTGCACTTGCCGCCGAAAGTGATGATGCATTGAAGTTTGCAGTTGCTTCCGACCTTCACTACAATGTTCCCGAAGAAGAGCTTACCGCAAGCGGTGAAATTGACGATGAAATTTATTGGTATGCAAACCGCCGTGCCGCAATGGAAAACGAAAGCGGCTGGATTATTGATGAATTCCTTAATCAGTGTGCGGAAGATGATAATATTGAGTTTGTTCTTATCTCAGGCGACCTTGCCGATAACGGCAAGAGCATCGCTCAGGAGCATCTTGACGTTGCCGCAAAATTCAAGGAGTTTGAAGAAAAAACAGGCAAGCAGATTTATGTTACCGTCGGCAACCACGATGCAGGTCTTGACTGCGCAACAACCATGGATGATTTCAAGAGAATATACCATGATTTCGGTTATGCGGAAGCTCTCACCGTTGTTGAGGATAACTGCTCATACACCGCAAATCTCGGCGATAAATACAGACTCATTTCTCTTGACAGCTGCGACCCCGATAAGTCAACGGGTGACGGTATGTCGGCAGAAAAAATGGATTGGGTCAGAAAGCAGGCTCAGCAGGCAAAGAAGGACGGCAGACATCCTGTTCTCATGATGCACCATAACCTTCTTGACCATATGCCCGTTCAGAGCATTTTCAGCAAGGATTTCATTGTTCAGTTCCATTATTCAACAGCTGATCTTTTTGCAAACTGGGGCATAAAGCTTGTGTTTACAGGTCACGAACACTGCAGCGATGCCGCTACATACACAAGCACTATCGGTAATGTTATCTATGATTTTGCAACCACTTCTCTTACAATGTATCCTCTTCAGTACAGATATTTTGAAATCACGGATGACGAAATAAAGTATGAAGCAAAGACCGTTGATAAGCTTGATACAGAAGCTCTTTCTGCAGCAGTCAGAGGTTATTCACAAGAACAGCTTGACCTTATGAATGCGGGTCTCAACGCTTATTCAAAGGGATTTCTCAAAGCAGGTGTTCAGTGGAGACTTACCCGTTCTCTTAAAATGGAGCAGATGGGTATTGCGGAGGATTCGATTTTCTATGACCTTGTAAATACAGCAGTCGGCGGTCTGAGAAAGATTCTCGAACAGCCTCTTTACGGTGAAGGCGGAATTCAGCAGCTTGCGGCTGAATATAACATTGAAATTCCCGACAGCAGCTACAAAACAGGCTGGGATGTTGCGCTTGAACTTGTTGCGGCACACTATGAGGGAAGTGAAAGCTTTGATTTCAACACAACCGAAGTCACAATATTCCTTCGTCTTGTTGCTCTTGTTCTCCGCGATGACCTTGCAACTCTTGCCGATGAAGTATTCTTTGAAGCTGCTAATGAAATCTTCAAGAATTTCGGAACAGACTCGTTCATAACCGATATCACAAAGCTTGCAACGAAGGTTCTCGGCGGCGTAACTCCCGTTGAATATCTCCTTCTCGCAATTGTTTCACCTCTTGTTTATTCCTTTGCGGTTGACCATGACGGAGTGGATGACAACAACGGCATACTTCCCGGTTACGGCACCGTTAATGCTGAATCCAATGTTTCGAATGTATTTGACAGAATTATCGGTATCTTCAATGATATAACAGTATATTTCATAAACTTTGTCAACATAATCTGGAATATGATATTCTGATAACTGAAGGCAGCTTGCATACGCAGGCTGCTTTTTGTTTACACATTGTTTTTACTTTTATAACTATTTATCTCTTTATTGGTGTTGACGATTTAATTATAATATTATATAATAATATGCTAAGATAGTATAACTATAACTAAAAGTGTTTTAAACCCCAGAAGGAGATAGATATGACCAGAGAAGAAAAAATAAGAATAATGCCTGCGGTTGCGCTTCGCGGACTTGTGGTTTTTCCCGATATGTTTATTCATTTTGATGTCGGCAGGGAAAAATCAATCAATGCACTCCGTAAGGCTATGGATACAGACCAGGAAATTTTTCTTGTGACACAGAGAGATATTTCTGTTGATGACCCCGATTACAGCGAGCTTTACGAAATAGGTGTAGTTGCAAATGTAAAGCAGGTTCTTAAGCTTCCCGGAAAAAGCGGCAATGTGAGAGTTGCCGTTGAAGGTCTTTACAGAGCAAGACTTATTGAAGGTGTCGGTGCAGGGAAGAATTATCTTAAGGCGATGATATTCCCGATTGATGAGCAGGCAGTCAAAGCAGAGGATATTGATTATGCGAAGGCTCTTGTGCGTCACACCAAGGATGTTTTTGCCGATTATTCGGATTGCGCACCCCAGATGCCTGCCGATGTCATGACAGGCGTTATGCAGAAGGATGATGCGGGTCAGCTTGCAGACTATATTGCAGGCAACATCATGCTCGAATATGAGGACAGACAAGCAATTCTTTCAACGATAAATCCCGTCAGAAGACTTGAAGAAATGTGTGTTCTTCTTGCAAGCGAAAGTAATCTGCTTACTCTTGAAGCGGATATCAACGATAAAGTTCAGGAGCAGATTGACAAGAATCAGCGTGAATATTATCTTCGCGAACAGATGAAGGTTATTTCCGACGAACTCGGCGGCGGTGCATCGCATGAGGAAGAACTGAGCTCGTTCAGAGAAGCAATATTCAATCTCAGAGCCTCCGATGAAGTCAAAGAAAAGCTTTTCAAGGAATGCGACAGACTTGAAAAATATTCTTCTCATTCACCAGAAGCGGCGGTAAGCAGAAATTATATTGAAACCTGCATTTCGCTTCCGTGGGACAACATGAAAGAAGAAAATACTGATATTTCAAAATCAAGAAAAATCCTTGAAAACGACCATTACGGTCTTGATAAAATCAAAAAGAGAATTCTTGAATATCTTTCCGTCAGAGTACTTGCTCCCGATATCAAAGGGCAGATTATCTGCCTTGTCGGACCTCCGGGAGTAGGCAAAACCTCAATTGCACGTTCAATTGCAAGCGCAACGGGCAGGGATTATGTGAGAATTTCTCTCGGCGGCGTAAAAGACGAGGCTGAAATAAGAGGCCACAGAAAAACATACATAGGCTCAATGCCCGGCAGAATAATCAATGCAATGCAGCAGGCAGGTTCAAGCAATCCGCTTATGCTTCTTGATGAGGTTGATAAGCTTTCGTCCGATTATAAGGGCGACCCCACTTCTGCGCTTCTTGAAGTTCTTGACCCCGAACAGAATTCGACCTTCAGAGACCACTACATCGAGCTTCCGTTCGATTTGAGCAAGGTTATGTTTATTACAACTGCAAACGTTGAAGCTAATATTCCCGACCCCTTGCGTGACAGAATGGAAATAATAGAACTCGGCAGCTATACGAGCGAAGAAAAATTCCATATTGCCAAAAAACATCTTATTCCCAAACAGATAAAGCGCCACGGTCTGACTGCAGGCAAGCTGAGAATAACCGATAAGGCACTCAGACTTATTATTGAGGGATATACCCGTGAAGCAGGTGTAAGAGCGCTTGAACAGAAGATTGCCGCCGTTTGCAGAAAGGCTGCAATGAAGGTTGTTGAAGACGGAGCAGAAAAGATTTCCGTTAAACCCGAGGATGTTGAAGAATATCTCGGCACACGCAGATATAAAGCCGATACGATGATAAAAGAAAATGAAATCGGTGTTGTAAACGGCCTTGCATGGACAAGTGTGGGCGGTGATATGCTTGAAATTGAAACCGCCGTGCTTAAAGGAAGCGGCAAGCTTGAACTTACGGGCTCTCTCGGTGATGTTATGCAGGAAAGTGCAAAAGCAGCTGTGAGCTATATCCGTTCAAAGGCAGATATTTTACCGCTTAACGGAAATTTCTATAAAGAAAACGATATTCATATTCATGTTCCCGAGGGCGCAACTCCAAAAGACGGTCCTTCTGCAGGCGTAACAATTGCAACCTCTCTTGTTTCGGCACTCACGGGAATAAAGGTGCGTAAGGATGTTGCCATGACGGGCGAAATTACTCTTCGCGGCAGAGTTCTTCCCATCGGCGGACTTAAGGAAAAATCAATGGCGGCTTACAGAGCAGGCATAACCACGGTTGTTATTCCCTATGACAACATTTCCGACCTTGATGAGGTTGACGAAAAGGTAAAAGAAAAAATTACTTTTGAACCCGTTAAATCGGTTGATGAAGTGTGGGAAATAGCTCTTGAAAAGAGCGGGAAAACCACGGAGAAAAAGGTTGCGCCCGTTGAAGCGGTAAAAACTTCCCGAGCATCAATAACACAGTAAAGGATACCATTATGAGATTTGATAAAACAGAATTTGCGGCAGCCTACGGCACATCGAAACAGCTTCCTCCCTCGAAAGAAGCGGAAATTGTTTTTTCGGGACGTTCAAACGTAGGCAAGTCGTCGCTGATAAATAAACTCTTCAACAGAAAAAATCTTGCAAGAGTCAGTTCGGTGCCGGGTAAAACAATAACGGTTAACTTTTTTAAAGGTGACGGAGTTTATTTTGTTGACCTTCCGGGCTACGGCTATGCAAAGCGTGAGCAGGCTGAAAAGAAAAGATGGGCAGACCTTATGGAAGGCTATTTTCAGTCGGAAAGAAATATAGCTCTCGTTATTCAGCTTATTGATATGCGCCATGCACCGTCTGCCGATGATATGATAATGCTTAACTTCCTCAAGGAAACGGGAATTCCCTTTGTTATCGCCCTCACAAAATGTGATAAGCTCAACAAAACGGAAACCGAAAAGAGAAGAGAAGCTCTTGAAACCGAGCTTGCCGATTATTCCGATATAAAACGTATTGAATTTTCGGCAATAAAAGGCACGGGTGTTGAAGAAATGAAGGCAGTTATTGAAAAAGCTGTCTGAGGAGGAATAAAAATGTTTGTTTCGGATTGCATCTCGGTCAACGAAAAAGGTCATCTGACCGTCGGTGGCTGTGATACCGTTGAAATATCAAAGGAATTCGGAACTCCCGCATATGTTTATGATGAAAATGAAATCAGAAAGAATATCAGGGAATTCAGAAATTCGATAGATGAAAATTACGGCGGCAGAGGCATGGTGCATTATGCAAGCAAGGCTTTCAGCTGCAAAGAAATTTACCGCATATGTGCCTCGGAGGGCATAGGTGTTGACGTTGTTTCGGGCGGAGAGCTTTATACTGCTCTTTCCGTGGATTTTTCCGCCGAAAAAATTGCTTTCCACGGTAACAACAAAAACTATGCAGAGCTTGAATATGCGGTTGAGAGTAACGTGGGCAGAATTATTGTTGATAATATAACAGAACTTGAAACCCTGAACGCAATTGCCGCAAAACACGGAAAAACTGTCGGTATCATGTTCAGAATAAAGCCGGGTATTGACGCGCATACCCACGATTTCGTGAAAACGGGTCAGATTGATTCCAAATTCGGTTTTGCTCTTGAAACTGGCGAAGCGATGGAAGCGGTCAAAACCGCACTCGGAATGTCAAATATAAAGCTTTGCGGACTTCATTGCCACATCGGTTCGCAGATTTTTGATATCGACCCGTTTGAGCTTGCGGCAAAAGTAATGCTTGAACTTTTTGCGGATGTGAAATCACAGACAGGTGTTGAGCTTGAAGAACTCAATCTCGGCGGCGGATTCGGTATCAGATATCTTGAAAGCGATAATCCCAAACCGTTCGGAGCCTATATGAAAACGGTTTCAAAAACTGTTCATGAATATTGCGAAAAACTTGGACTTGCCGTTCCGTTTATTCATATTGAACCCGGCAGGTCGATAGTCGGTGCGGCGGGCATAACCCTTTATACTGTCGGTGCAGTCAAAGAAATTCCTGATATCCGCACTTATGTTTCAATTGACGGCGGTATGGCGGATAACCCGAGATATGCTCTCTACAAGTCGGATTATCAGGCTGTTTGTGCAAATAAGGCAAACGAAGAAAGAACCGAGATTGTAACGATTGCAGGCAAGTGCTGCGAAAGCGGAGACCTTATTCAGGAAAACACAAAGATTCAGAAGGTTCAGCCGGGTGATATTCTTGCGGTTCTTTCAACGGGTGCATATAACTATTCCATGGCGTCAAATTACAACAGAATTCCCAAGCCTCCCGTTGTTATGATTAAAGACGGCGAAGCAAGAATTGTTGTAAGAAGAGAAACTTACGAAGATGTTGCGGTATGCGACATCTGATTTTGAGGAATAATATCTAATAAAAATATAAGGAAGTGACACAATGCCTCAGGTCAGAATATTGGCAGAGCAGGTGCGTTTTGTTTCTGTTGAAACAGACAGCTTTAAAACGGGCAGAATTTCGGTTTCCATGGCATTGCCCATGGATGAAAAAATGGCGGCGAATTCGTTGCTTATATATCTTCTCAAGCGTTCATGCAAGGAATATCCCGATTTCTCGCTTCTCAACGGCAAGCTTGATGAGCTTTACGGTGCAAGTCTTTCCGCCGGAGTAACCAAAATAGGTGAATCGCAGGTGCTTTCGCTTTCGCTTACTTGTCTTGACGACCGTTTTGCCTTGACCGAAGAGAGCATTGCGGAACAGTGTGCAGAGCTTCTTGCAGGCATGATTTTCAGTCCCAACTGCAAAAGCGGAAGCTTCGGTGCCGACAATCTCAACGCGGAAAAAAGACTTCTTATTCAGAGGATTGAAGAAGAGCTTAACGACAAAAGAACCTATGCCTTTAACAAATGCATTGAATATATGTGTGCAAACGAAGCATACGGCAAGGATAAATACGGCACAATCGAGGAAATTCAAAATGTAAAAATGGCGGATGTTTATTCCGCATGGAAGAACCTGCTTTCAACTGCTGTGTTTCAGATAACTGTTGTGGGAAGTGCATCGGATAAAATTGCCGATATCTTTACAAAGAAATTCTCAAAAATTGAACGCAATCCCGTTAAACCCGAAACCGTGTTTATCAAAAGAGGCAGACACTTCAACAGATACGAAGAAACCTATCCCGTAAATCAGGGTAAACTTGTTATCGGTTTCAGAGCAGGCATGGAAAACAGCAGGGATAATATCCATGCGATAACCGTTATGAACGATATTTTCGGTATGGGCACCTATTCAAAGCTTTTTGTCAATGTCCGTGAAAAGCTCAGTCTTGCATATTATTGCTGGTCAAGACTTGTTGCAAGCAAGGGAATCGTGCTTGTTGAGGGTGGCATTGATACCGATAAGGAAAAGAAAGTTTCGGCTGAAATTCTCAGCCAGCTTTCGGATTTGAGAAACGGAAAAACAGACCCCGAGGTGCTTGAATCCTCAAAACGTTCTCTTAAAGAAAAATATAAATTCACAACACCCGAAGGAATCTGCGCATGGTATGCAGCGCAGGTGCTTGAAGAGGATATAGTAACTCCCGAAAGTGTTGCCGAGGGTGTTGAGGAAGTTACGATGGAGCAGGTCTGCGAAGCAGCAAAGAAGCTCTCGATAGACACAATATTCATGCTCAGGGCGCAGGAGGAGGCAGAAGATGAAGATTAAGCAGCTTACAAACGAAAAGCTCGGCGAAACCGTTTTTTGTGCCGTTCATCCTTCGGGTCTTGAAATCAGAGTTATGCCTAAAAAAGGATATGACTCCGCTTATGCTGTTTTCGGCGTAAAATACGGCTCGATTGACACCGCTTTGCAGAAAGAGTCGGGTGAATTTGAAACAATCCCCGAAGGCACAGCTCATTTTCTTGAACACAAGCTGTTTGAAAGCGAAGATCTGAATGCTTTTGAGCGATTTGCAAAGACCGGTGCAAGTGCAAATGCATATACAAGCTTTGAAAAAACAGCCTATCTTTTTAAAGGTTCGGATAAAATTGAAGAATCGCTTGAAATTCTCCTTGATTTTGTTCAGAATCCCTATTTCACTCAGGAAACCGTTGAAAAAGAGCAGGGGATTATCGGTCAGGAAATCAGAATGTATCAGGATTTACCCGACTGGCAGGTTATGTTCAATCTTCTCAGGGCTCTTTACGAAAAGCATCCCGTAAGAATAGATATTGCAGGCACTCAGGAGTCGATTGCTGAAATTGATGCTGATTTGCTCTACGGACTTTATAAGAATTTCTATAACCCTGCCAACATGGTGCTCTGTGTTGTAGGTGCAATTGAACCCGAGAAGGTTTTTGATATTGTTGAAAAGAATATCAAGGAAACCGATGGCAGAAAGATTGAAAGAAAGTTTGAAAAGGAAAGCGCAAAGCCCGTAAAAGATTATGTTGAAGAAAAGCTTTCCGTTGCGTGCAAGCAGTTTCTTCTCGGCTATAAAGAAGATGTTTCCGGACCCTTGCTTTCTCTCGAAGATGAACTTGCATCGCAGATTATGCTTGAAGCGATTGCCGGCAAATCATCTCCGCTTTACAAAAAGCTTCTCGATGAAGAACTCATCGACCTCGGATTCGGAACAGAGCTTTTCAACGGCTTCGGTTTTTCATGCGTTATGATGGGCGGAACAAGTGCCGACCCCGACAAAACGGTTTCCATTCTCCGTTCGGAAATAAAAAGAATGCAGAAAGAGGGCATAGACCCTGTCGCATTTGAAAGAGCAAAGAGAAAAACTTACGGCAGAATGGTTATGGGATATAACGATATTGATGACACGGCAAATCTTATGATGAATCTTTATTTCAACGGATATGAACCTTTTGCGGAGCTTGAAGCCTGCAAAAATATAACCCTTGAAAAGGCTCAGGAAAGACTTGCTGTTCTCAAAGAAAAATCATCGGCGGTTTCTGTCATCAGTCCCATTGAGTGAGGGAGGAATAATAAATGTCCGATTATACAATAGTATATTTCAAAGGAATCGAAAGAGGCTTCAGTGTTCCGAGCACGCTTGCCGATTTTTCAATTTTCGGAATTGATGTCAACATTAAATTTTACGGTGCGATAATTGCATTCGGCTTTTTGCTTGCCGTTCTTTTCGGCGGCAGAATGGCTTATAAATGGAAAATGAGCCTCGACAAAATGGTCGATGTTCTCATTTACGGAACTCTCGCAGGAATCGTGGGCGCAAGGCTTTATTATGTTTTCTCAAAATGGGATTACTACGGTGAACATCTCTCGGAAATTCCGCAGATATGGAACGGCGGTCTTGCGATTTACGGCGGAATTATCGGCGGTGTGCTTGCCGCATTCATTGTGTGCAAGGTCAGAAAGATGAATTTCTGGAATTTGTTTGATATCGCCTCGATGAGCCTTCTCATCGGTCAGGGTATCGGCAGATGGGGCAACTTCACAAATCAGGAAGCTTTCGGTATCAATACCGAAATGCCGTGGGGTATGTGGAGCGAAAAAATCGCAGATGATATAATCAGAAATCAGGCGCTTCATGCCGAAAAAGGTTTTTATGTAGACCCCGACAAATTCGTTCACCCCACATTCCTTTATGAATCTATATGGTGCCTTCTCGGCGTGCTTGTGCTTTATATAATCTGCCGAAAGGCAAGAAAGTTCAGCGGACAGATTGCTCTCTGCTACGGCATCTGGTACGGCGTTGAAAGAACGGTTGTTGAGGGCCTCAGAACCGACAGCCTTTATATCGCAGGTACAACAATCCGCGTTTCTCAGGCTCTTTCCGCTGCGATTGCAATAGTCTGTGCAATTCTTCTTGTTGTTCTTTTAATAAAATTTACAAAGAATCCGAAGCCCATTGACGGTGTTGATTTCTTCCTGGAAGAAGAGCTGAAAAAAGAAGCTGAGGCAAAAAAGAATGCGGAATCAAAAACAACCGAAGAAACAGAGACAATTAATAATAATGTAATAAAGGAGAGTGTTTCCGATGGCAAAGATATTTGACGGCAAGGCTGTCAGAGAATACAACCTTGATAAAATCGCAGAACAGGTTGCCGTGCTCAAAGAAAAGGGCGTTCTGCCCACCCTTGCGGTTATTATCGTAGGAAGCGACCCCGCAAGCCGTATTTACGTAAACAACAAAAAAGCTGCTTGCGAAAGAACGGGTATGCGCTCACTTGAATATGCACTTCCCGAGGAAACAACAACCGAGGAATTGCTTGAACTTATCGACAAACTAAATGCGGATAAGGAAGTCAACGGCATTCTCTGTCAGCTTCCCGTACCCAAACATATTGATAAAAATGCCGTACTTGAAAGAATACTTCCCGAAAAAGATGTTGACTGTTTCCATCCCGAAAATGTGGGCAGACTTTCAATTGGAAACGGTGAACTTGTACCCTGCACACCCATGGGCATGGTAAAGCTTTTAGAATACGAAAACATAGACCCCACGGGCAAGCATTGCGTTATCATTGGCAGGAGCGATATCGTCGGCAAACCCATGGCAATGCTCATGCTTGCAAGAAACGCAACCGTTTCAATCTGCCATTCAAAGACCGTTAACCTTTCCGAAATAACAAGGCAGGCAGATATCCTTGTTGCCGCAGTCGGCATTGCAAAATTCGTTAAAGCCGATATGGTCAAGGATGGCGCAATTGTTCTTGATGTCGGTATGGACAGGGATGAAAACGGCAAGCTTTGCGGTGATGTTGATTTTGACGAAGTCAAAGAAAAGGCTTCGTTCATCACACCCGTACCCGGCGGAGTAGGCCCGATGACAATTGCAATGCTCATGAGAAACACTCTCACTGCTGCAGATATTCAGAACAGATAAGGAGAAAGAAATATGGAAAGAAAACTTTACAGGAGCAGAACAGACAAAAAGATTTTCGGTGTAATCGGCGGATTGGCAAAGTATTTTAACATTGATGCAACAATTCTCAGAATTATCTATGTTCTTCTTTCGATATTTGTAATCGGCTGTCCGATTATCATTTATCTTGTTGTTGCGCTTATCATTCCCGAAGAACCCGAAAACACAGAGTATCAGCAGGCAAATTATGAGCCTGTTGACAAAAACTGATTTTTCAAAAAATATCAAAAAAAGATTTGATAACACTTGAATGTTGTGCTATAATCTTTCATGCCGCATATTCGGGGCGGGTGAGTTATGCCCAAAAACGGATTTATCCGTGCCTCCGGTAACCCACTTATAAGAGTTACGAGAATAGCGAGTCTTAAAGAAAAGGAATGAATTCCGATGTACGCAATTATTGAAACAGGCGGCAAGCAGTACAAGGTTGAAGCCGGCGATGTTATCTACATCGAAAAGCTTGACGCAGAAGAAGCAAGCGAATACACCTTTGATAAGGTTATCGCTGTCGGAATCGATGACGGTATCACCGTTGGCGCTCCCTATGTTGACGGAGCAAGCGTTTCCGCAAAGATTGTCAAGAACGGTAAAGCAAAGAAAGTTATCGTTATGACCTACAAGCCCAAGAAGAACTCCAAGAGAAAGATGGGCCACAGACAGCCTTACACTAAGGTTGAAATCTCTGCTATCAACGCATAAGTACTTTCCCTATGATAAGGGTCAAGTTCTTGGTCGGTAACAGACAGCTTGCAGGGTTTGAAATCAGAGGTCATGCGGATTTTGCCGATATCGGTGAAGACATAGTCTGTGCTTCGGTTTCTTCGGCGGCATTCATGGCGGCGAACACAATAACCGAAATCATCGGTGCAAAAGCCGATGCAAATGCAGACAGCGGAGCAATGTCACTCAGGGTTAAAGAACCTTGCGAAAGAACCGAAACGGTTCTTAAGGGACTCGAGCTTCACTTGAGTGAGCTTTCAAAGCAGTATCCCGACAACATCAAAATTATCTACGGAGGTGTAAAGAATGCTTAAGATAAACATTCAGCTTTTCGCTCATAAGAAAGGTATGGGTTCAACCCGTAACGGCCGTGACTCAGAATCAAAGAGACTCGGCGCAAAGAGAGCTGACGGTCAGTTCGTTCTTGCAGGTAATATCCTTGTAAGACAGAGAGGTACTCACATCCATCCCGGCAACAACGTTGGTAAGGGTTCAGACGATACTCTCTTCGCACTTATTGACGGTACAGTTAAGTTCGAGCGTATGGGCAAAGACCGCAAGAAGGTCAGCGTTTACGCAGTTGAGCAGTAATTTACAGTAAAAATCAATCCGCTATGCATTTCGCATAGCGGATTTTTTCATGTTCTGTCAGACCAAATATCAAGCTTTTCAATGCGGAGATTTTTGCATTTTTCAAACGCTTTGGAAAGCAAAACCGTTTGAATGAAATCACCGTAATTTTTGTGCCACGAGCAAGTTGACAGTTTATTAATGTTTTCATCCGTATTGTAAATAATATCGGTATGAATCTGTACAGGTTCGCTGTCACCGTCGGAAAACTGTCTGACTAATGAAAACAGCAGCATGGTTTTGCCGTTGTGTGTAATCGAACCGCTTTCAAATAAAAATTCTTCATCTTCGCCGTCGATTTCCATTCTGCACATATTGCTGAATTTATCAATAACAGTTAGAAGCGGCGTGTTGAGGTTGATATTTGATTTGAGAAAATTAATAGTTTTCATTATTCCAGCACCTCTTTCAGATACATACCCGTATATGACTTCTTGCACTTTGCAACCTCTTCGGGAGTGCCTTGTGCAACGATCGTGCCGCCACCGTTGCCGCCCTCGGGACCGAGGTCGATTATATGGTCGGCAACCTTTATAACGTCAAGATTGTGCTTGATAACAATAACCGTGTTGCCCTTATCAACAAACTTCTGAAGAACATCAATCAGTCTGTGAACGTCGGCTGTGTGAAGTCCCGTTGTGGGTTCATCAAGAATATAAACAGTCTTACCCGTTGACTGTCTTGCAAGCTCTGTTGCAAGCTTGACTCTCTGTGCCTCACCGCCCGAAAGAGTGGTTGCAGGCTGTCCGATTTTGATATATCCCAAACCGACATCATAAAGTGTTTTGATTTTGCGGTGGATTTTCGGTATGCTTTCAAAGAAATTCATGCCTTCTTCAACTGTCATATCAAGAATATCGGCAATGTTTTTGCCCTTGTAATGCACTTCAAGGGTTTCTCTGTTGTATCTTTTGCCCTTGCATACCTCGCAGGGAACATAAATATCGCTCATAAAATGCATTTCGATTTTAACAATGCCGTCACCCTGGCAAGCTTCGCATCTGCCGCCTTTGACGTTGAACGAAAAACGGTTTGCCTTGTAGCCTTTTTTCTTCGAATCAACCGTTGAAGCAAAAAGCTCTCTGATATCGTTGAAAACTCCCGTATAGGTTGCGGGGTTTGAACGCGGAGTTCTGCCGATGGGAGATTGGTCAATGTCGATAACCTTATCAAGATATTCCGTTCCTGTGATTTTGTCATGTTCACCGGGAATTTTTTTTGCACCGTTAAGGTGTGTTACAAGATATTTTTTGAGAATTTCATTGACAAGTGACGACTTGCCCGACCCCGAAACGCCCGTCACAGCGATAAATTTTCCGAGGGGGAATTCAACGTCAATATTCTTAAGGTTGTTTTCTTTTGCGCCGTAAACAACAAGAGCTTTGCCGTTTCCTTCCCTGCGTTTTTCGGGAACAGGAATGAACTTCTTTCCGCTTAAATATTGACCCGTAACGGAATTTTCGCAATTCTTGATATCGTCAATGCTTCCGCAGCAGACAATTTCACCGCCGTGAATACCCGCACCCGGTCCGACGTCAACTATATAATCCGCCGCCTCCATTGTTTCTTCATCATGCTCAACAACGATAAGTGTGTTGCCGATATCGCGCAGATGACGCAGAGTGTTGAGAAGCTTTGCGTTGTCGCGCTGGTGAAGTCCGATGCTCGGCTCGTCGAGAATATAAAGAACACCCATGAGTGACGAACCGATTTGCGTTGCAAGGCGGATTCTCTGTGCCTCACCGCCCGAAAGGGTAGCCGAGGGTCTTGCAAGAGAAAGATAATCAAGACCTACGCTTGAAAGGAATTCAAGTCTGCCTTTGATTTCCTTTATTATCTGACTGCCTATCATTTCATCGCGTTCGCGGAGCTTGAGATTGTTAAGAAAATCAATTTCCTCGCCGATGGATTTATTTGAAAAATCGTTGATGTTAATGTCACCTACGGTAATGCAAAGAGATTCTTTTTTCAGCCTTGCGCCGCCGCATTCGGGACATTTCACCGTGGACATATATCCTTCGATTTCATTTCTCGAATATTCGCTTGTGGTTTCTCTGTATCTTCTTTCAAGGTTGTTTATGATACCCTCGAAGTCTGTCATGTAAGTGCCGCTTCCGTATTCGCTTCTGCGCTCAAGCTTGATTTTTTTGCCGTCCGTGCCGTAGAAAATAACATCCTTCGCCTTTTTTGAGAGGTCCTTGAATGGAGTTTCAAGCGAAAAATCATATGCCTTTGCAAGTCCCTCATAATACATCTGTGCAATTGTACCTCCGTCGGATGAACTCCAGCCGCTTGCCTGAATTGCACCTTCTTTTATTGAAAGCTCGGGATTCGGCACAATAAGTTTCGGGTCGACCTTCATCAGAACACTCAGACCCGCACATTTCGGACAAGCACCGAAAGGATTGTTGAATGAAAACGAACGGGGTTCAAGTTCTTCAATATTCACTCCGTGTTCGGGGCAGGCATAGTTGAGAGAATAAAGCTGTTCTTCGCCATCGATAACATCAATCATCAAAAGTCCGTCGGTGAGATTTGTTGCGGTTTCAATTGAATCGGCGAGTCTTGAACGTATGCCGTCTTTGATGACAAGTCGGTCAACTATAACTTCGATATTGTGCTTTATATTCTTTTCAAGCTTTATTTCTTCGGATAAATCATAGACTATTCCGTCAATTCTGACTCTTGCAAAGCCGCCCTTACGGATTGATTCAAGCTCCTTTACGTATTCGCCCTTTTTGCCTCTTGCAATGGGTGCCATAACCTGAATTCTTGTACCTTCGGGCATTGAAAGCACGCGTTTTGTTATATCATCAACGGTCTGCTTGCTGATTTCTCTGCCGCACTCGGGGCAATGGGGGATACCGATTCTCGCATAAAGCAGACGCAGATAGTCATAGATTTCAGTAACCGTGCCGACGGTTGAACGGGGATTCTTTGAGGTTGTTTTCTGGTCGATTGAAATAGCAGGGGAAAGACCCTCAATGCTGTCAATGGAAGGTTTTTCCATCTGACCGAGAAACTGTCTTGCATATGATGAAAGGGATTCAACATATCTTCGCTGACCCTCTGCGTAGATTGTGTCGAACGCAAGTGAAGATTTGCCCGAACCCGAAAGTCCTGTGAAAACAACAAGCTTGTCACGGGGGATTTGTATATCAACATTTTTAAGGTTATGCTCTTTTGCACCCTTAACGGTTAAATATTTTGATGCCATTATTTACCTCTTCTTAGTTTTTCAATTTTATCACGGAGGAATGCTGCGTGTTCAAATTCAAGGATTTTTGCCGCCGCTTTCATTTCTGCCGTGAGTCTGACTATCATCTCTTCGCGTTCCTTTTTGCTCATCTTTGAAATCGGTTTGTCGCCGTCATCCTTTGCGGAAATTTCAATGATTTCGTAAACATCTTTGACAATTGTCTGCGGAGTAATGCCGTGTTCTTCGTTGTATGCCATTTGTTTCTGTCTGCGGCGTTCCGTTTCGGTTATTGCTCTTTCCATTGACGGCGTTACGCAGTCGGCATACATGATAACCGTACCTTTTGCATTTCGCGCAGCACGTCCGATTGTCTGGACAAGCGATGTTTCGGAACGAAGGAAACCTTCTTTATCCGCATCGAGAATCGCAACAAGCGAAACTTCAGGAATGTCAAGACCCTCGCGCAGAAGGTTGATTCCGATTAAAACGTCAAAATCGCCGAGGCGCAGACCTCTGATGATTTCCATTCGCTCAATCGTATCTATATCGTGGTGCATATAACGCACCTTTATATCAAGGTTTTCAAGGTAATCCGTCAGGTCTTCCGCCATTCGTTTGGTGAGAGTTGTAACAAGAACTCTCTCGCCCTTGGCTGTTCTTTCGTTGATTTCCGAAACAAGATCGTCAATCTGTCCTTCGACGGGTCTTACGGAGATTTCGGGGTCAAGAAGTCCGGTCGGTCTGATAACCTGCTCGGCAATCTGTGCGCTCTTTTCTTTTTCAAGTTCACCCGGAGTTGCGCTGACAAAAATTTTCTGACCCGTTCTTTTATAGAATTCATCGAAAGTAAGCGGTCTGTTGTCAAATGCGGAGGGGAGACGGAAACCGAAGTTTATAAGGCTTTCTTTTCTTGCCCTGTCACCGCCGTACATCGCTCTGACCTGCGGCAGGGTAACATGAGATTCGTCAACAAATAAAAGAAAATCATCGGGGAAATAGTTGAGAAGCGTGAACGGTGCGGACCCTGCAGGTCTGCCCGACATGATTCTTGAATAGTTTTCGATTCCTTTGCAGAATCCTGTTTCACGGAGCATCTCAATGTCGTATTCCGTGCGCTGACGTATTCTCTGCGCTTCAAGAAGCTTTCCGTTTTCCTGAAAATATTTTTCTCTTTCAAGCATTTCTTCAAATATATTTGAGATGGATTTTTCCATTTTGTCGGGCGCGATAACATAGTGGGATGCAGGATAAATCGCTGCATGGGATAGCACACTTTTTACCTGACCCGTCAAAGCGTTGATTTCACTTATTCTGTCAATTTCATCACCGAAAAACTCAACCCGAATGCCGTTTTCATTTGAATAAACGGGGAATATTTCAACAACATCGCCCCTGACTCTGAATTTGTTACGGCTGAAATCAATGTCATTTCTTTCGTACTGAATCGAAACAAGCTTTTCTATCAGTTCATCTCGGCTTTTCTCCATACCTGTACGCAGTGAAATAACCATGCTGCGGTAATCAATGGGGTCGCCGAGAGTGTAAATACACGAAACACTTGCAACGATAATAACATCGCGTCTTTCCGAAAGTGCGGAAGTTGCGGAGTGACGAAGCTTATCTATTTCATCGTTAACGGCAGAATCTTTTTCGATATATGTGTCTGTAGTCGGAATATATGCCTCGGGCTGATAATAATCATAGTAACTGACGAAATATTCAACCGCATTCTCGGGGAAGAATTCACGGAATTCCGAGCAAAGCTGTGCGGCAAGGGTTTTGTTATGAGCAAGAACAAGCGTGGGTCTGTTGACCTTTTCAATGATATTTGCCATTGTGAAGGTCTTTCCCGAACCCGTAACGCCGAGAAGCGTCTGCTCACCGTAGCCCTTGTTAAGACCGTCAACAAGCTGAGCGATAGCCTGCGGCTGGTCACCCGTCGGTTTGTATTTTGAATGTAAAACAAACTTATCCATAAATTCCCTCGTGTTTCATGCTATGAACAAATGTTCTAATGAATTATAACATATATATTTTTAAAAGTAAACAATTTATTATAAAATATTTGTGAATATCAACAAATTTCATAAACAAAAGTTGCAAACTGTCTTTGTTTGTTGACAATTTATACAAATAGTGGTAGAATAATCTAAACATTGCGGCAATAATCTCATTTCCGAAATGGAGTGTTTTATTTGAAAGGTATTATTCTTGCGGGTGGTTCAGGTACAAGACTTTACCCTCTCACGATGGTAACAAGTAAGCAGCTTCTTCCCGTTTATGATAAACCCATGATATATTATCCTCTTTCAACCCTCATGCTTGCGGGAATCAGGGATATTCTTATAATTTCAACCCCTTGCGATACTCCCCGTTTTGAAGAATTGCTCGGCACAGGCAGACAGTTCGGAATCAATCTTTCCTACGCAGTTCAGGAAAGTCCCGACGGACTTGCGCAGGCATTTATCATCGGCGAAGAATTTATCGGTGACGATGATGTTGCCATGGTTCTCGGAGATAATATTTTTTACGGCAACGGTCTCGGACATATGCTCCGTCAGGCTGCAAAGAATAAAAACCGAGCAACAATTTTCGGCTATTATGTTGATAATCCTCAGGCTTTCGGCGTTGTTGAATTCGATGAAAACGGTATTCCCGTTTCAATTGAAGAAAAACCTGAAATTCCGAAGTCAAACTATGCCGTAACGGGTCTTTATTTCTATGACAACAGAGTTGTTGAATTTGCAAAATCGCTCAAGCCTTCAAAGAGGGGAGAGCTTGAAATAACCGATATCAACCAGATGTATCTCGACAGGGGCGACCTCGACATAAAACTTATGGGCAGAGGCTTTGCGTGGCTTGATACGGGAACGGTTGAAAATCTTACGGATGCGGCAAACTTTATCAGAACCGTTGAAAAACTGCAGGGTATCAAGATTTCCGCACCCGAAGAAATTGCATATAATATGCGTTGGATAAGCCGCGAGGCTCTTCTCAGCTCTGCCGAGAAGTACGGCAAATCCTCATACGGTCAGCATCTCCGTTCCGTTGCGGAGGGCAGAATTCTCTATACCGGCGGAAAACCCGGTGAAAGACCGTGCTGGGGTGCAGAAGGAGATTTGAACTATGACGTTGACTGAAACGGCGATTAACGGCGTTTTTGAAATTGAACCAAAAGTTTTCGGCGATAACCGTGGCTGGTTTTATGAAAGTTATTCAAAGGAAAAATTTGAAAAGCTCGGCATAACAACGGAATTTATTCAGGATAACCGTTCTTTTTCGGCGCAGAAAGGCACATTGAGGGGTTTGCATTGCCAGACAAATCCCAGGGCGCAGGCAAAGCTCATAACCTGCCTCAAGGGGTCGATTCTTGATGTTGCCGTTGATATCAGAAAAGGTTCGCCGACCTATATGAAATGGATTGCCGTTGAACTCAGCGAGGAGAATAAAAAAATGCTTTTTATTCCCAAAGGCTGCCTTCACGGATTTGTGACTCTGACCGATAATGTTGAGGTAACATATAAGGTAGACGAAACATATTCACCCGAAAATGACAGAAGCATCCGTTTTGATGACCCTGCATTCGGTGTTGAATGGGGATGCGAAAATCCCGTGCTTTCCGAAAAAGACAAAAACGCACCGCTGTACTCCGACAGCGATGTTGATTTTTAATTTTTAAATTTTACCAAAATGTATATACGCATTGTTTCTGCTCATAATAACTGCGAAAAGCAATTAAGGAGTTGAAACGAATGCTTGACAAAATTTCACTGGCTCTTGTGATAATCGGCGCTCTCAACTGGGGCAGCATCGGTCTGTTTCAGTTTGACCTCGTCGCCTGGATTTTCGGCGGTCAGGGAGCAATTCTCAGCAGAATTGTTTACACAGTTATTGCCCTTGCGGGTATCTGGTGCATTTCCCTGCTTTTCAGAGAATCCGACGCTATCGTTAAGGCAGAATCAGACGATATACAGTAAAACAAAAACCGCTGACTACTGAAAGTCGGCGGTAAATTTTTTGAGGGATTATTTATTGTTTGTTCGCTATTTTTTTGCAACAAATGTAACAACATCCGTTGTCAAATCGGAAACACAGTTTTCTCTCGGTATATCATATCTTTGACTGCGAACAGTATTTTTGATTGTTTCCCATCCGTCAAATGCATTCTTCAGCAAATCTAGAAGTTCCTGAGTTTTAAGATTAACCTCAAATTGAGGCGTAAGTTGTTGCCCGTTTTCTTTGTTAATTTCTGTTATCTGAGAATTAATAATCAGACAAACAATACCGTTTTCTTTTATTCCTTTGCTGATTTCATTGAGCTTGTTTTTAAAAGATTCGATGTTGTCAACATGCTCTAAAGCGGAAACAGCAATTATCAAATCATAACTGTTTGCAGGGATTATATAATCATCAATAGAAGAAAAAATTCCGTTGATTTCGTTTTCAACACCGTATCTTACAGCGTTATTATTCAATTCTTCGATTGCAAGTTCAAGAATATCAACACAGTCAATTTTACATTTGCTTTTAAACTCTTGAGCAAGAGCTATACAGTTTCTGCCGATTCCGCAACCCAAATCAAGAATGTTTATATTATTATAATTCTGAAAATATGGAGTTAAATCCATAACAGTTTTTACGGGTTTCTGAAGCCAGCTTCCGCTTTCAAAAAGTTTTGCGGTTGTATATATTTCGATATGCGATGCTTTTTCGGCGTCACGAATCGATTTTAATGTTTTGTTATCCATTATTTCTTCTTTTTTAACCTTTCACATAATTCTCTGTCGGGTGTAACCCACATGGTATTATATGTGTGGTAAATAACCTTACCCGGTTTTGCACCGACAGGTTTTTTGAGTGAACGGACTTCCGTATAGTCGACCGCAACCTGCGAGGATTCTCTGCCTCCGCTGTGATATGCCGCAAGGATTGCCGCCTGACGGCAGGTGAGCTCGGGTATGATATCGCCGTTTCCTATAACAACAACGTGCGACCCCGGAATTTTTTGCGTATGGAACCATGAATCGTCTTTTGCGGCGGTTTTGAAGGTCAGCAAATCGTTCTGAACATTGTTTCTGCCAACTAAAATCGTATATCCGTCATCGGAAACATATTCCATCGGAGGCATAGGCTTAGCTTTTTTTGTTTTGTCGTTTTTTGCACGCTTAAGATATCCCTGCTCATAAAGCTCGTTGCGGATTTCCGCAAGCTCCGTATATCCGTCTGCACGGTTAACGGAGTCAATTACCGATTCAAGATATGCAAGCTCCTGCTCGCTCTGTTCAATGAGTTCGCCGAGCATCTGCTCCGCTGTTTTTGATTTGCGGTATTCCTTAAAATACTTCTGTGCATTTGCAGAGGGGGAAAGTGCGGGATCTGCAGGAATTCTTATCGGCTCATTATTATTATAAAAATTTTCCAAATCATAAAAAAGCGAACCTTTTTCGAGTCGGTACTGATTTGCAAGAATAAGCTCTGCGTTGATTCGGAGAGAATCTTTGTCTGCACAGGCTTCAAGCTCTGCCTGACGGCTCTGGAGCTTTCTTGCAGCTCTTGCCGACATATTGGAAAGGAGCTTCAGAAGTGTCTGACTGCGCTGTTTTGTTCTCTCAAAACGGTCTTTTTCATAATAAAAATCGTCAAGAAGCTGTGAAAAGCTTTCAAAAGTTTTTGCGGAAACAGCAAAACCGTACTGTGTTATATCTGTAAATGTAAAGTCATAAGGCTTTACAGATTCACGCATAAGCATGGTCGGTGTTCCGTTTCCCGAAACAAGAGTTTCTTTTATTTCCGTCAGCTTTCTGAGAAGTCTTTGCTCATATAATTCGTTAATTTCCGTAACGGCAATGTCGCCGCCGCAGGTGAACGATGCAATTTCACGGCTTATCAAGGGAGAAACGCCTTCAAGCGTTTCAAGAACAGCACCCGACAAACGTTTGCCTGTGCAGTTTTTTATCAGATTGACTGCGGTTTCAGGCTCGATTACCGTGAGATTTGCCTTGCCCTGACGGGGCGGATATTCATATTTGAACATCGGTAAAATCTGTCTTACGGACGACTGTGTAAAGTCAACTCGCTTTACAGCATCAACAATATTTCCTTCCGAATTAACAAGTATAATATTGCTGTGTTTTGCCATGATTTCAACGCAGAGGGTGAAGGTTACCGCATCGCCGATTTCGTTTGTTCCTGCGAGGTCAAGAAAAACAACTCTGTCAAGTCCGAGCTGTCTTATGTCGGTGATAACCGCACCCGTGAGATGCTTTCTGAAAAGCATGCAGAGCATGGGCGGTGTTGCAGGATTTTCGGGCGCATTGGCAGTAAGGTGAATTCTCGGACTGTTAGCCGAAGCAGAGATAAGAAGACGGTAAGCACCTTCTCTCGAACGCAGATGAAACACCAGCTCATCTTTTGACGGCTGATGTATCTTTTCTATTCTGCTTCCGATGATGCAATCCGAAAGCTCTTTTTTTAATAAATTTATCGTGATTCCGTCAAGGGGCATAATTAATCCTCTTTACTGTAATATTTTACGGGGGATTTATGCGGTATGATTTCAACGTCGCAGTTAAGTTCGTTTTTTAATCTGTTCGCCAGAACTGTAACAACGGGATTTTCTGTTTCAAAATGACCTGCGGCTATGAGTGAGATTCCGATTGATTTTGCTTCAAGAAACTCATGGTGCTTTGCTTCGCCCGTGATATATGCATCACAGCCTGCTTTTGCGGCAGCATTCATAAAATCCGCACCTGCACCGCCGCAAAGCGCGATTCTTTTGATGATTTTACCGCTGTCTGCAATTGAAACGCAGGTTGAAAGTTTCTCCACACAAAGCTGCGCAAGCTGCCTGCCGTAAAGAGGTTTAATTTCCGCAACTCTCACCATTTCTGTTTCTCCAAAGTCAGAAAGAGGCACGGTGTTTTCAAACCCGAGGGCATCTGCAAGCGCATCGTTCACACCGCCTCTTGCGATATCAAGCGAAGTGTGTGCGCAAATTGCGGATATTCCGTTTTTTATGAGCATATATGTCGGGTCATCCGCCATAACGGTTTTTATTCCTCTGAAAATAACCGGATGATGGCTGATGATGAGATTTATTCCGTTTTCGGCGGCGTATTTTATTGCTTCGGTTGTTATATCAAGTACAACTCCGATTTTGGAAACTTCATCATCGGCATTGCCTACGATAAAACCGCTGTTATCCCATTCGCATTGTTTATCAAACGGCGCAATGCTGTTTATATATTCAAAAACATCCTTAACTGTCGGTTTGCATTTCATTTATGATTTCCTCCGTTTCGGAAATAACTTTTTCAAGATATGCGGCAGTTTCGGGTTTTCCGTGAAGCTTTTCCGCCTCATGTTTTGTTCTGAGTCTTGAAACAATGTTTTTAAGATAGGTTTTTGCTTCTTTTTTCTTGCACTTGGGCAATTCACCCGTGTATATGTAAGAGATTTTTTTGTCGGATGTCTTTCCGGTATATTCTGCCACCATTGCACAGTAAATTTTACCCGAATCTACGCAAGCATCTTCAAACAGAATCTCAAATCCGTTTTCAATGAAATATCTGCGGATATCCTCGGCATGGGACTGAGGCTGAACAATGATTCTTTTCGACGGGTCTTTAAGCCATTCTGTTCTTGAAACAAGCTCTTCCATGAGTGTTCCGCCCATTCCGCACATAACAAAATCATCGGCTTCTGAAGGCTCGATTTCATCAAAGCCGTCGGAAAGACGGAGCGTTATCTTATACTGAATTCCGTATTGTTCAACGGTCTTTTTTGCATTATCAAGCGGACCCTTGCGGACATCGCACGCAAGAGCCTTCGGCGAAATGCCGTTTAAAACAAGATAGGCGGGGAGATAGGCGTGGTCCGTGCCGATATCGGCAACGGTGTTACCCCGACGCACCATTCTCGCCGCCATGAGCATTCTTTCCGAGAGATTAAGCATTCTGAGCAAGGAAAGCGTTGATTTTTGCGATAAGCTCATCAGCGTTTACGCCGTGAACCATGCAAGCCTGTGCAACGGATTCGTTTCTTGCAGAGGGACAACCGAGGCAATGCATTCCCATTTCAAGGAAGAAGGGAGCAACCTCACGGTTAGCATCAAGAATTTCGCCGATTTTCATATCTTTTGTGATTTCTGTCATGATAAATACATCCTTTCAAATAGAATTACATTCATATTTTATCATAAATATTTTTGAATATCAATAGTATTTGACATTCTTCTTATAACATTGTAAAATATATAATCAGAGTAAACCGAAAGGGGGGTGCAGAATTGAAAAGCTATGATTTGATAATTGTCGGCGGATGTGCATCGGGAATTGTTGCGGCGATAAACGCCAAACGCAGAAATTCCGATATAAAAATTGCAATTATCGAAAAATTGCCGAGAATCGGTAAAAAACTTCTCGCAACGGGCAACGGCAAATGCAATCTCACAAATGAAACTTCCGCCGCACACAATTATGTCGGAAAAGAATTTGCCTCATATGCTTTTGAAAAATACAGTCCTGAAAAAATAAAGGAATTCTTTGCATCGCTCGGTCTGCTTTGTTATACGGATTCGTGCGGCAGAGTGTATCCCGAAAGCAACACTGCAGCCTCTGTTGTTGATGCTCTGCGATTTGAGCTTGAAAGACTGAAAATTGATGTTTACTGCGAAACTCCCGTAACGGAAATAAAGCATAAATCGGATTTCGTGATAAACGGTGAATTTATCTGCAAAAAGCTGATAATTGCCGCAGGCGGGAAAGCTTCTCCGTCTCAAGGTTCTGACGGAAGCGGATATATGCTTGCAAAATCCTTGGGACACAGTATTACCAGACTCTATCCCGCGCTTGTTCCGCTGTGTGCTTCTCCCGAAATAACAAAGCCGATGAAGGGCGTAAGAGTCAGAAATGTGACACTTACACTCAAAGGTGAGAAAAAAATTGCTCAGACAAGCGGTGAAATTCTTTTTACGGATTACGGGTTATCGGGAATTGCCGCGATGGAGCTTGCCGCATCAGCGCAGAAATACATTGATGATGTAAAGTGCAACCCCTTTACTTATATTGATTTTATGCCCGATATGAGTTATAATGAGCTTGTTGACTATCTGTTAAATCTTAATAAAATCAAAGGATTTACCAATATTGATAACTTACTTACGGGATTTCTTCCGAAAGCAGTCGGAATTGCAATTTGTAAAGCTTGTAAGCTTTACAAAGCAGACAAGCTTATTTCTGAGCTGAATGAAAAGGACATACGGAAAATTGCCGAAAAAATCAAGAGCTTTCCGCTTGAAGTCACGGGAGCAAAGGACTTCAAGGACGCTCAGGTTACAAGCGGCGGCATAAAAACAAGCGAGATTGATGAAAAAACCATGCAGTCAAAAATCTGCAGAAATCTTTATTTTGCAGGCGAGATAATTGATGTTGACGGCGGCTGCGGAGGATTTAATCTTCAATGGGCGTGGGCATCGGGTATGCTTGCAGGAGAACTTAACTGACGAGGAAAATGTATGATTAAAATAAACGAAATTAAATTGCCGCTTGACAGCGATGCATCTTCACTCCGTAAAGCGGCTGCCAAAGCGTTAAGATGCAAGGAAGATAAAATTATGTCCTTGCAGATAACCAAAAAAGCGGTTGACTGCAGAAAAAAGGATAATATTTTTTTTGTGTATAATGTTGCGGTTGAGGTTGATTTGGATGAAAAATCCGTTGTTGCCCATGCAAAGAACACGAAGGTTGAAATCGGTGTTCCGTATAAATATGAAATGCCCGAAATCAGAAGAACAAGCACATTGCGACCCGTAATAGCGGGTTTCGGACCTGCAGGATTCTATGCGGCGCTTATTCTTGCAAGGGCAGGCTTCAAACCTCTTGTTATTGAAAGAGGCGCAGATGTTGACACGAGAACAAAGGATGTAAATTCATTCTGGACAACTAAAAAACTCAATACCGAAAGCAATGTTCAGTTCGGTGAGGGCGGTGCAGGCACTTTTTCGGACGGTAAGCTCACAACGGGAATCAAAGACCCCCTTTGCCGAAAGGTTGTTGAAGAGCTTGTTGCACACGGTGCACCCGAAGAAATTGCTTATTCTTCAACTCCTCATATCGGCACGGATAAGCTCGGTGCTGTTGTCAAAACATTCCGTGAAGAAATTATTTCACTCGGAGGAGAGGTTCGTTTCGGATGGAAACTCACGGATTTGATTATCGCAAACGGCGTTATTCAGGGTATAACCTGCCAAAATCCCGATGGCGGAATTGAAGATATCGAAACCGATACGCTTCTTCTCTGCATCGGACATTCGGCACGCGATACCGTTGAAATGCTTTATAAAAAAGGAATAAACATCATTCAGAAGCCGTTTTCTGTCGGTGTCAGAATCGAGCATCCCAGAGAGATGATTGACAAAGCGCAGTACGGTTCATTTGCGGGTCATCCCGCACTCGGTGCAGCAAACTATAAACTTGCCTGTCATCCGGAACACGGCAGGGGTGCTTACACTTTTTGTATGTGTCCCGGAGGAACGGTTGTTGCAGCGGCTTCGGAAGAGGGTCATGTTGTTGTTAACGGAATGAGTGAATATGCCCGCAACGGCGAAAACTCAAACGCGGCTCTTCTTATCGGAATTGAACCTGAGCATTTCGGAAGCGATCATCCGCTTGCAGGTATTGAGCTTCAGAGGAAAATTGAAAAAACCGCATTTGAACTTGGCGGAGGTGACTACAGCGCACCCTGCCAGACTATCGGTGATTTTCTTAACAATACTCCGTCAAAGAAGCTTTCTTATGTAAAACCGACCTGCGCAACGGGTGTAACTCCCGGCGATATACGCAAGGTTCTGCCACAGAAGGTGACGGATATCATGGCTCAGGCTATTGTTAAAATGGATAAGAGCTTGAACGGTTTTGCACTTCCCGACGGTGTTCTCACAGCTCCCGAAACCCGTTCATCTGCACCTGTGAGAATTCTGCGTGACGACCTCTATCAGTCAAATATCAGAGGGCTTTATCCCTGTGGCGAAGGTGCGGGATATGCAGGCGGCATTGTTTCGGCGGCGGTTGACGGAATCAGATGCGCCCATGCCGTTTTAATTGACGAAAGCGATGAATGGTGAGAATATGGAAACAAGACTTGAAAAGCTCACCGATGAGCAGCTTGCAAAGAGAATGTCAAAATATATTGCAACTCTGCAAAGCATAACGGTAAGAGCCGAATATTATTCAATGGGACAATGCCCCGAAAAAGAGCGAAAAGAGCTCAATGCCGATTATGTGAAGGTCAGGGACGGAATCCGTGAGGATTTGAACTATCTGAATTATAACAAGGATAAAAAAGGCAGTAAGCTTTTGTGGGATAAATACTATCCCTCGGTAAACGAGGCGGCGGCATGGGGACTTTATGCAGACCCCGAAGGCGGTTTTGATGATGAATACTTCAAGAGTGTTGCCGTTGCGGAGGAAAAACTGACAAAATATTATTCTTATGATTACTGGAGAATAATTGCGGAGGAATAAGATTTAAGACAAGGTGCATTTGTACCTTGTCTTTTTGCATATATGCGCTGAATATTTCATATAATTAACCAAAACTTTTTCGGGGGAATTATAATGGACTACGATTTTCAGGCACCGCAAAGAGAGGAACGAGATGAATACAGAAACCGATTCAGATTTACCGATGAGGATGCACAGCCTCGCAGGAAAACAAAAGAAAAATCAAAAACCGATTATTTCATAAGGCTGATATTGCTCCAGAGCTTTCTGAGTCTGATTATAGTTTCGGGAGTTTTTCTTGCTTCCAAAATCGCACCGAATTATTTTGCACAGATGAAAGAGGATTATGGGAGAATAATGCAGACCGATATGTCGGCAGGGGAGCTTGCGGATAAGCTTAAGGATGCGGCTGAATTTGTTTTCAAATCCGTAGATTCATCTGAACAGGTCAAAACCGCAATGTCGGATAACATATTGACAACATATGAAGTGACAAGCGATGAAACAGGCGAAAAAATTGCCGTGGGTGAAATGATAGACGGCTCGGGCGGTGACGATGCCGAATCGGCAAAGGGCACATCGTTTGATAATTATTTTGTCAATGCCAATCCCGTTATGCCTGTAAACGGCGCAAGAATAACCTCGCGTTTCGGCTACAGAACTCATCCCATAACCGAAAAAAGAGGTTTTCATACAGGCCTCGACATGGCAGCGCCCGAGGGCACAACAATTTCTTCTGTTTATTACGGCAAAGTTACTGAAACGGGTGAGGGAGATTCGTGGGGAAAATATGTTCTTGTTGAACATTCCGACGGCTTTGAAACCTTCTATTGTCATTTGTCCGAAATATATGTGCAGGAGGGTGTGGTTATAAGGCAGGGCGAAACTCTCGGTCTTGTCGGGTCAACGGGAATGTCAACCGGTCCTCATCTTCATTTTGAAGTAAGAATAAACGGAATAAGGGTAGACCCCGAATTGCTTCTCTATCCGCAGAATGCCCATGAAGCTTGATTTCGGTAAAACCGAGCTTAAAATCAATTTTTCTTTTGCTGTTGCTGTGACTCTGACTCTGATAATTGACGAAAGCGGAGTGGGTGCGATTGCGCTTCTCAGCTGTATCCTTCATGAAGCGGGACATATAATCTGTTTGTTTATCCTCGGAGAAAAGCCAAAGAAAATAGAATTTTCTTTTTACGGGATAAAGCTTGAACGCGGTCCGATGTCATCGCGAAGCACTGTGGAGGATTTGCTTGTTTTTGCATCCGGACCTTCGGCAAATTTTATTTTTTCTGCGGTTTTGTTTCTTCTGAGCAATTTTTTTACTTCACTTCGAGATGCGGCGATAATCAGTCTTTGTATAGGGATATTCAATCTTGTTCCGTGTAAACCGTTTGACGGGGGAAATATACTTTATACCGTTCTTTGCAGAAACACAAAGCAAAATATTGCAGAGAGAATATGCTTTTGCGTATCTGCGGTTGTTCTTATACCGCTTATATTTTCGGGAATATATTTTTTGAAGATAAACCGAAATATTACCTTGCTTGCCGTTGCGGTATATGTTGCAGCGACTTGCTTGTTTGAATATAAATCAAAAACCGCCCTTGAATAACAAGAGCGGTTATGCTTTTTACAGCTTGTTTTTTACATTTATGCATTTTGAAACAATGAACTTTTCAAAGTCCTCACAAGTGCCTTTTTCAAATTCGTTTTTATCAACCATCAATATAATCTTTTCTTTCAGAGTGAGCAAATACAGATTTTTGGTTTGCTTGAGCTTGATGATTTTATCATATTCAACCGTGATTTCCGATTTGTTTGTCAATGATGTTGATATGATACGGTCATCATAAAAATGCGTGATTGATTCAGGAATTTTATTGTAAAGTGAGAGAAATTGTTTCTGTTGTTTATTGGTAATGATACGCAGTCTGATAATCGGATAAACAGCAAAAAATAATCCCATAACCGCAATAATAACTGCCGGGATGATGTCGTAAAAGTAAAAATAAATAAAGAATGACAATGCAAAATACAGAACAGACAATATTATATAAGGCGTGGATTTCATAAGAGGATATCCGCCTTTGTAAGCTTCGGTATAATTATTCTTTGTGTGCCTGAATCTGTTTGTAAAAACAGCATCCATAAGTATCCCTCACATTTATTTTCTCTTGAATAAATTATATTCTTTTGTGATGTTATTGTCAACAGAAACCGTTGTTTCAATAAAGTGTGGATTTTTTTGAAAAGATATGCTATTATATATAAGTTAAAATAATTTTCAGGAGAATTTGTATGTATCCTAAAGAAATTGAAAAATTTTTGCTCAAGGTTCAGAAGCCCGGAAGATATACGGGCGGTGAACTCAACAGCGTTGTGAAAGACAAATCAAAGGTTGATATCCGTTATGCGTTTTGCTTCCCCGATACCTATGAAATCGGTATGTCGCATCTCGGCATGAAAATTCTTTACTCTCTTGTCAATGCAAGGGAGGATGCGTGGTGCGAAAGAGTTTTTGCGCCGTGGGTTGATATGGAAGAGGTTATGCGTGAAAACAATATTCCTCTCTATGCGCTTGAAAGCGGAGATGCAATCAAAGATTTTGATGTTCTCGGCTTTACAATGCAGTATGAACTCAGCTATACCAACGTTCTCAATATGCTCGACCTTGCAGGTCTGCCCGTAAGGTCAAAAGACAGAACATCTCTCACTCCCATCGTTATAGCAGGCGGTGCGTGTGTCTGCAACTCCGAACCGATAGCTGAATTCTTTGATATAACTCTGCCCGGTGACGGCGAGGAAGTGACAAACGAGCTTATTGATTTGCTTAAGGAATACAAGGCGAAAGGCGCATCAAAGCATGAATTTCTTGTTGCTGCCGCACAGATAAAAGGTGTTTATGTTCCCTCACTTTATGAGGTTGAATATAACGAAGATAACACTGTTAAGTCCGTAACTCCCACAAACGGTGCACCCGAAAAGGTTGTTAAAAGAAACGTTGCAAATCTTGACGAAATGTTTTCGCCTTCGGAATTTGTTGTTCCGTTTCTTGAGGTTGTTCACGACAGAACAACGGTTGAAATTTTCCGCGGTTGCATAAGAGGCTGCCGTTTTTGCCAGGCAGGATTCCTCAACAGACCTCTCAGAAGCAAATCTCCCGAGGTTGTTGAAGCGCAGTGCAAGGCGATCTGCGACAGCACGGGTTATGACGAAATTTCTCTTTGCTCACTCAGCACGAGTGACTACAGAGGTCTTGAAACTCTCATAAAGAATATGCTGCCGTGGACGATTGACGAAAAAATCAATATTGCTCTTCCGTCGCTGCGTGCAGATAATTTCCCGAAGGAGCTTATGGAAAAGCTCAACGCCGTCAGAAGAAGCGGACTTACCTTTGCGCCCGAAGCAGGTACACAGCGTCTGCGTGACGTTATCAATAAAAACATTACCGAAGAAGAAGTTTTGCGTACTGCGGCACAGGCGTTTTCGGGCGGTTGGACAGCCGTAAAACTCTACTTTATGATTGGTTTGCCCACAGAAACCGAAGAAGATATCAGGGGTATTGCAAATCTTGCACAGGCGGTTGTTGATGAATTCTATAAGAATCCCGATAAACCCAAGGGCAAGAGCGTAAGTGTAAGCATCAGCCTTGCTTCTCTTGTTCCCAAGCCCTTTACTCCCTTCCAGTGGGAGCCTCAGGATAAGCCCGATACCCTTATCGAAAAGCAGGATTTCCTTATTAATTGTGTTACAACAAGAAAAGTCAATGTTTCAAGGCATGTGCCCTGGACAAGCTTCCTTGAAGGTGTTTTCGCAAGAGGTGACAGACGTCTTGCCGATGTTATCGAAACCGCATGGCGCAAGGGTTGCAGACTCGACGGATGGTCGGAGCATCTTAAAAAGGATGCATGGGAAGAAAGCTTTGCGGAAAACGGAATCGACCCGTTCTTCTACACCGCAAGACGCCGTGATTACGATGAAATTCTCCCTTGGGAGCATATGGATTACGGTGTAACAAAGAAATTCCTTATCAGTGAAAACAAAAAAGCTCATGAGGGTGTAACAACCGCTTGCTGCCGCGAAAAATGTGCAGGCTGCGGTGCAAATAAGCTTAACGGAGGTGTGTGCGATGAAATCGGTAAGACTGTGGTTTAAAAAAGACGGACTTGCTGTTTATATCTCTCATCTTGATATGAACCGTTGCATGACCAGAGCCGTGCGCCGTGCCGATATTCCTCTTTGGTATACCGAGGGTTTCAATCCTCATCCTTATATGACATTTCTCATGCCTCTGCCTCTCGGTCAGTCGGGTATGCGCGAGCCTCTCGATATCAGAATTGAAGAAGAGCTTACCTTCAAGGAAATCAAAAACCGTCTCAATGCCGTTATGCCGGAGGGAATAGAAATTGTTGATGTAGCAAAACCGATTTGCAAACCAAACGAAATTGCCGCAGGCGAATATGAGATTGATGTTGAATTTGTATCGGAGGGCGAAGCAGAAGGATTTGCGGCAGGGGCAAAAGCCGTTATTGGCGGCGGAATTCTCAATGCCGAAAAACGAAGCAAGAGGGGTATAAAAACCGTTAATCTCTGCGAGCTTATCCGTTCTTTTGAAATAAAGCAGGAAGAAAATCTTGTCCGCATCAAAACCGTTCTTGCGGCAGGTAATTCCGTAAACCTCAATGCAGAGCTTCTTATGAGTGCTCTTTATAATGAGTTTTCGGCTGAGCCCGAGAAAACAGAGATAGTCAGAACGGGGCTTTTAAGGGAAGATTTAAGTATATTTGAATAATACGGGGGATATAAAATTGTAAAAACCCGTCAAAATGTTAAAAATCAAAAAATCTTGCGGATTTAACAAAAAAATGCTTGCATTCTTTTAAAACATATGATATTATATTACTCGCATTTGTGCCGTCAGTTGCGGCTTCGGCTCTCAAAGACGGGGTTTAATGCCAATAACATTAAAGCGGATGTTCCTCTTTCTGTGTAACAGTTATGAACACCTGAAAAAATCGGAGGAAAATAACAATGGATGCACTCAAACTCATCGCACAGGACTCACTCAAGTCTGAAGTACCCGTAATCGAAATCGGTGATACCGTTAAGGTTCACGTTAAGATTCGTGAAGGTGAAAAGGAAAGAATTCAGGTTTTTGAAGGCACAATCATCGCTCGCAAGGGCTCAGGCATTTCGGAAACCTTCACAGTACGCCGCCTTTCATACGGTGTAGGTGTTGAAAGGGTATTCCCCGTTCACTCCCCCAACGTTGCAAAGGTTGAAGTTGTAAGACACGGCCGCGTACGCAGAAGCAAGCTCTATTACCTCAGAGACAGAGTTGGTAAGGCTGCTAAGGTTAAGGAACAGATCAGATAATGAGCATGAGGGTGTAACAATTTTCGGTTGTTACACCTTTATTGTTATTTTTATAAATTAATTACATTAACTGACGATATTGTGAAAAAGGAGGGTAATACCGTGCGCAGGATTGAAGAATTCTGGATTGAATTCAATCCGCCTGCAGTGCAGGAAGAAGCTGAAGCTTCAGGGGCGGTCAGTCTTTTTTATGATATGGTAGACTCTCTTAAGGGTGCTATAATCGTTGTTTTTATTGTTTTTGCCTGCTTATTCAGGGTTATCGGTGTTGACGGTGACTCCATGTTTCCGACCCTCAAAGACGGTGACTGGCTTGCCATTTCAGGTATAACGGCAGAAATCAAGCGTGGCGATATTGTTGTTGTCACTCAACCGTGGGAAAGAAATGTTCCCATAATCAAGCGTGTTATTGCCCTTGGCGGCGATACCGTTGATATTGATTTTGAGAAAAATAAGGTTTATATCAACGGCAGAGAGATTTATGAACCTTATATTTTAGAACCAACAAGAGTAAGCTACGATGTCGAATTTCCGATAACCGTTGACGAAGGCAAGGTATTTGTTATGGGCGATAACCGTAATGTTTCGCTCGACAGCCGTTCAAGCAAAATCGGACTTATTGATGAGGGATATATACTCGGCAAGGCTTTGATAAGACTTTTTCCCACGGGAATGTGGGAAATATATGACTGAAAGAGGTGTTTCTGATGTCTGAAAATTTCAGCGAGAAAAAAGAAAAAGGCGGATTGGTTTCAACCTGCTTTGATGTTGTATCCATAATATCGGTTGCAATAGTTGCAGTTGCGGTTGTTTTTATTTTTGCTTTCAGAACGGTGGGCGTTGTGGGCAGCTCAATGTATCCCACCCTTAAAAATTCAGACAGAATTATTCTTACCGCGTCTTACGGTGAACCCGAATACGGCGATATAGTTGTAACCTGTCAGCCCTCAAAATCGCCTTTAATTCCCGATGTTCTTGTTAAAAGAGTTATTGCAACAGAGGGTCAGACGGTTGATATAGATTTTGTCAACGGCATTGTTTATGTTGACGATACTGCACTTGATGAACCCTATATCAACGAAAAAACGCACGACAGAGAGAGCTTTGATAAACCTGTAACCGTTCCCGAAGGATATGTTTTTGTGATGGGTGACAACAGAAACGAATCAACTGACAGCCGCGATAACAGAGTAGGTTTTATAAGAGAAGAATATATACTCGGAGAGGCGCTTTTCAGAATAGCTCCTTTCGGACAGTTTAAAATAGGTTAAAGATTATGAATGAAAACATGACGATTCAGTGGTTTCCGGGCCATATGGCGAAAACCCGAAGACTTATAAAAGAAAGCCTGCATCTTGTTGATGCGGTCTGTGAAATAGTTGATGCAAGAATTCCCGAAAGCAGCAGAAATCCCGAGATTGATGAAATTGTCGGCTCAAAGCCGAGGATAGTTCTGCTTAATAAATGTGATCTTGCCGATGACAATGCAACTGCGAGAAAAATAAAAGAGCTTGCGGCAAAGGGAATAACCGCTTTGCCTGTTGACTGCAGAAGCGGAAAGGGTCTTGATAAATTTCAGCCTGCCGTAAGGGAGGTTCTGAAAGAAAAAATCAAGGCGAACACCGAAAAGGGTATGGCAGGTAAATCTCTGCGCGTTATGGTTGTGGGAATTCCCAACACAGGCAAATCCTCATTTATTAACAGAATGGCGGGAAAAAACCGTGCCAAGGTTGCGGATAAACCCGGTGTGACAAGAAGCAACCAATGGTTTGCAATCGGTTCGGGAATTGAGCTTCTTGATACTCCCGGTGTTTTATGGCCGAAATTTGAAGATCCCGAGGTAGGCTTCAAGCTTGCTTTTATCGGTTCCGTAAAAGATGAAATTCTGGATAGTCAGGAAATAGCCGTAAGGCTTCTTTTGGTTATGCAGAAAAATTATCCGCAAAGACTTGTTGACAGATATAAAATAAGCGATTTTGAAGAACTTGAGCCTTATGAGCTTCTTGAACTCATAGGTGCAAAAAGAGGAATGCTTATCAAAGGCGGCGAAACCGATACGGAAAGAGCTGCTGTTATGCTTCTTGATGAATACCGTTCGGGCAAGCTCGGTAAGCTGACTCTTGATTAAGAGGTGTTGTTATGAGAAAGAAAATGGCGATTTTTCTTGCAGTTATAATCGCCTTGGATGTTATAGCACTCGGTGTTATATTTTTTACAAGAAATTCAGACAGCAGACTTGATATAAGCGCTGATGCACATCCCGGTGCAGACCCCACCACAACAGAAGAACAGATTCTTTTTTCTTCCGTCAGCTTTGTTGCAGTTGGTGATAATCTTATCCATAAGCCGATTTATAATCAGGCGGAGGCAAGAACAAGCGAGGGTTATGATTTCTCGTTTGCTTATGAGAATTTTGATGATATAATTTCGGTTCCCGATGTTGCAATTCTCAATCAGGAAACAATCATTTCAACCGAACACAATGTTTCCACATATCCCATGTTCAACTCTCCCGTTGAAGTCGGAGATGAAATGCTTGAACTTGGTTTTGACGTTTTCAATATTGCAACAAACCATTCGATTGACTGCGGGGAAAAAGGTCTTATTTCTGCAATTAATTTCTGGAAAGGCAAAAATGCTGTAACCTGCGGTGCGTATCTCAATAAGGATGATTATTCAAATATTCCCATGCAAGAGGTGAACGGTGTTAAAATCGCCTATATCGGATTCACCGAATCAACAAACGGTCTTTCGCTTCCTTCGGATTCTGAAGTAATTCTTGTCCGTGCATCGGAAGAAACCCGTTTGCAGCAGAGAATCATTGATGCAAAAGCGGTTGCCGATGTTGTTATCGTAAGTGCGCATTGGGGCAATGAATATACCCATGAACCCACAGACGGTCAGCGTCAGCTTGCCGAAAAGCTTGCTTCATGGGGTGCGGATGTTATTATCGGCACTCACCCCCATGTAATTCAGCCTGTTGAGTATATCAATAATGCAGACGGAAGCAGAACTCTTGTTGCGTATTCGCTCGGCAATTTTATTTCCGCGCAGAACAGAGGACCGAGAATGCTCGGCGGCGTTCTTAATTTTGAAATTGTAAGAAATAATGCTACGGGTGAAATAGGATTTGAAAACGTTAAATTTTCGGGTGCGGTAACTCATTACGGTCAGAGTTTTTCCAACCTTCGCATCTATCCCCTTAATGAGTATACGGAAGAACTCGCTTCAAAACACGGTGTTCTTGAAAAAACACCCGAATTCAGCCTGCAGTATCTCAATGATATAATCGCTAAAGTAATAGATAAACAGTTCCTTTAATAAATTCAAGCTGCGACGGTGAACGGTAAATTCGATTGCCGCGCAGTTTTTTATAGGTGATATTATGGATTATCAGTACGAAATAAACGCAAAAAGTAACGGATTCAAGGCTGTGTGCGGTGTTGACGAAGCAGGCAGAGGGCCTTTGGCGGGTCCCGTTTTTGCAGCGGCGGTTATTCTTCCGGAAAATTGCGAAATTGACGGTCTAAATGATTCCAAAAAGCTTTCCGAAAAGAAAAGGGAAGCACTTTTTGATGTTATAAAAGAAAAGGCAATAAGCTGGAGTGTTGCAAGCGTTGATGAAAAAGTTATTGATGAAATAAATATTCTTCAGGCAACTTATCTTGCAATGAAAAATGCTGTTGAGGGTCTTGATGTGCCTGCTGATTATGCGCTTATTGACGGTAACAGAATGCCTCCGATTGAAATAAAGGGCGAAACTGTTATTAAGGGCGATGCAAAAAGCATGTCAATTGCGGCGGCATCAATTCTTGCAAAGGTGAGCAGGGACAGATTTATGCTTGAACTTGATAAAAAATATCCTCAGTATCAGTTCGCAAAGCATAAGGGCTACGGAACTAAGCTTCATTATGAAATGCTGACAGAGCACGGTGTTTCACCTTGCCATCGCATGAGCTTTCTCAAATCTTTTTTCGGTGAAAAGAAATGATTAAGAATAAAACAGGTGTGTGGGGAGAAATTTTTGCCGCGCGATATCTGCGTGACAACGGATATGATATTCTCTCCTCAAACTATGTCTGCCGTTTCGGAGAGCTTGATTTGGTTGCGGCAAAAGATAAAACGGTTTGTTTTGTTGAAGTGAAAACAAGAAACCGCAACACTAACATCAGACCCATGGAAGCGGTTGACGAAGGAAAACAAAAGCGTCTGGAAATGGCGGCAAAAAGCTTTCTTGCATCTGCAAAAATAAATGCTGAAACCCGTTTTGATGTTTGCGAGGTTTATCTTGATGATAACTGTGCACTTTCCGACATAAACTATATTAAAAACGCGTTTCAGGTGATGACATGAGGCTTTTTGATTTGCATTGCGATACGGCGGGAGAGTGTTATAACAAAAAAATTCCGCTTGCCGAAAATGATTTACATATAAGTTTATGTAAAGGTAAAGCACTTGACGAATGGTGTCAGGTGTTTGCAATCTGGATTCTTGATGAGCTTCGGGGCAAAAAAGCTTATGACTATTTTGTTAAAGTGCTTGAAAATCATAAAAACGAGATTAATAAAAATGCCGATAAAATCAAGCTGTGTCAACAGTTTTCGGATATTGATGAAGCTGTTAAAAACGGAAAATGCGCCGCTTTGACAGCGGTTGAAGGCGGCTCGCCTTTTGCGGAAAAAGATGTGGTTTTTATTGCGAAAGAACACGGTGTAAAGCTTATTACCCTTACATGGAACGGCGAAAATGAACTCGGTTACGGCTGTCAGTCAGGCGTTGATTCTGGTCTTAAAGAGTGCGGTAAAACTCTTCTTCGCTCAATGTGTGACATGAATATAGTTGCCGATGTTTCTCATCTCAACCGTGCAGGCTTTTATGATGCGGTTTCAAGCGGTGCAAGAGTTATTGCAAGCCATTCAAACTGCGAAAAAGTGCTTTTGAAAACGAGAAAAGACAGCGAGGATAAATTCTTTTCATGCCGTCGGAGTCTTAACGATGAGCAGATAAAAATTCTCATTGAATGCGGCGGATTGATAGGTATCAATTTCTGCAAAAGCTTCCTTGGTGATAACGGTGATGACGGCTTTGAAGCAGTTTACCGCCACATGGCGCATATTCTTGATTTGGGCGGAGAAAATGTGCTTGCAATCGGCTCGGATTTTGACGGGTGTGATATCAATCCCGAGCTTTCTGGCATTGACAAAATTGAAAACCTTAACCGATTCCTTGCAGATAAGGGCATGGATTCGGTTTTGCTTGATAAGATTTTTTTCTCAAATTCACAAAAATTCTTCAAAAACATTTTACAAGAATGAAATTGTGTGATATAATATTTTGAATCTTTTATAAATTATTTCCGAAAAGGATGATGTTAAATGAATTATGTAAGCACGAGAGATACTGCGGTCAAGGTTTCCGCTTCTCAGGCAATCACCAAGGGTATTTCTTCCGAGGGCGGTCTTTTTGTCCCTGAAAATCTTCCCAAGGTATCAATGAGCGAAATTGAAAAAATTGCAGGTCTTGATTATATCGGCAGAGCCAAGGCAATACTTTCTCTGTTTCTCACGGATTTTACCGAGTCTGAAGTTGATTCATGCGTAAAGGGTGCATATGAAACAGGGTTCTCGAGCGAAAAGGTTGCACCCGTTGAAACAATCGAAAAAGGCGTACATATTCTTGAGCTTTTCAAAGGTCCCACCTGCGCATTCAAGGATATGGCTCTCCAGATTCTTCCCAGACTTCTCACGGTTTCAAGCGGTAAAGCTGCACCCGGCACAAAAATTGTTATTCTTGTTGCAACATCGGGTGACACGGGCAAGGCTGCACTTGAAGGCTTCAAGGATGTTGAAAACACACAGATTCTTGTTTTCTATCCCAGTGACGGTGTAAGCCCCATGCAGAAGCTTCAGATGTGCACTCAGGAGGGTGCAAACGTTGCTGTATCTGCAATTGAAGGCAACTTTGACGATGCACAGAGCGGAGTCAAGAGAATTTTCACGGACAAGACAATTTCTGCAAAGCTTGCAGAAAATTCAATGGCTTTTTCATCAGCAAACTCAATCAACTGGGGCAGACTCTGTCCTCAGATTGTTTATTATTTTTCAGCTTACTGCGATTTGCTTGCAAAAGGCGAAATCAAAACAGGTGATGAAATCAACGTTGTTGTACCCACCGGCAACTTCGGAAATATTCTTGCTGCTTATTATGCAAAAGAAATGGGTCTTCCCGTGAAGAAGCTTATCTGTGCTTCAAACAGCAATTCCGTTCTCACCGAGTTTCTCACAACAGGTGTTTACAACAGAAACCGTGAATTCTTCACAACGATTTCTCCCTCAATGGATATTCTTATTTCCAGCAACCTTGAAAGACTTCTCTATTCAATCGCAGGAAGCGAAAAGGTAACAGACTGGATGAAGCAGCTTTCCGAAAACGGTAAGTATGAGGTTGATGCGGATACTCTTGCCGCAATCAGGGCTCAGTTTGCGGCAGGATGCTGTGACGATGATGAAACAAAAGCAACAATTGCAAAGATTTTCAAGGAAAAGAACTATCTTTGCGATACTCATACCGCTGTTGCAGTTAAGGTTTACTATGATTACAAAGCCGAAACGGGCGACGATACACCTGCTGTTATCGCTTCAACCGCAAGCCCGTTCAAATTCAGCGCGGCCGTTCTTGAAGCTGTTGACGGAAAGAACGATAATCTTGATGAATTTGAAATGGTTGAACGTCTTGCATCCGTAACAGGCAAAAGCTGCCCCGAACAGCTTGCAAATCTCCGTGACAAGGCAGTGAGATTTGACGGCTGCTGCTCAAAGGACAGCATGGACGGTGTAGTATTCGATATGCTCGGTATCTGATTACATTGTACTTGTGGCGTTATCGTTGAGTTTGAAAGTTGAGCACTGTGTTTCGCCGCACTTGCAGGCTGTTGAGTTGCCTACTTCGATGCTGCCTGCGGTGCAAGCGGTTTCACCCTTGTGATAAACGCAGTTCTTTGCAAAACAAGTGATTTCGCTGATTTTCTTATCCATTGTAGTTTTCTCCTTTCGTTGATTTTACGGAGAATATCCGCAATGATTATTATGAGCATTTTCACATGAATTATTTTAGGAAAGGAAATGTCTATGGCTCTTTTTGCAATCGGAGATACGCATCTTTCGCTTGCTACAGGAAAGTCAATGAATATTTTCGGAGGCTGGACAGATTATGAACATCGTCTTGAAAAAAATTGGCGACGGCTTGTAAACGATAACGATACGGTTGTGATAGCAGGGGATATTTCCTGGTGCATGAATCTTGAACAGGGTCTTGACGATTTCAGATTCCTTGATTCTCTGCCGGGCAGAAAAATAATTCTGAAAGGCAATCACGATTATTGGTGGGCAACGAAGAAAAAAGCGGATGAATTTTTTGAAAAATATTCATTGTCAACCTTGAATATTCTTCATAACAACACATATACCGAGGGCAATTTTGCCATATGCGGCACAAGAGGCTGGTTTTTTGATGCTGAAAGCGATGCCGACAAAAAGGTCGTGCTTCGCGAGGCTGGAAGACTGCGCGCATCAATCGCCGCCGCAAAGGAAACGGGACTTGAACCTGTTGTGTTTCTTCATTATCCGCCGATCAACATAACCCAGAAATGCGATGAAATTTACAATGTCCTTGTTGAAGAAAACATAACCCGCTGTTATTACGGACATCTTCACTCATATTCTCATACGGGAGCGTTTATCGGAGAGAATGATGGAATAAGGTTTTCGCTCATTTCAAGTGATTATCTTGAATTTTGTCCTGCTTTAGTATATTGATTGTTGTCATTTTAGCCAAAAAAATGCAAAAATATCAGTAAAAATTAACCAAACATAAGAAAAAATAAATATATATAAATAAATATAGAAATTTCAGAATTTATTTGTTATAATCTATTGCGTTAAAATATCATCGGCAGAATATGCCGAAACGGAGGAATTCTAAATGAGCTTAATTTCAGCTAACAAAACAGAAACCAACACATATGCAGTTGAAATCGCTGTTTCAGCAGAAGATTTCAAAGCTGCTATTCAGCAGGCTTATCTCAAGCAGAGAAAGTCAATTCAGATTCCCGGTTTCCGTAAGGGCAAGGCTCCTCTCATGATGATTGAGAAGCTCTACGGCCAGGAAGTTTTCTTTGAAGATGCACTTGACATCGTTTTCCCCGCAACAGTTCAGGCTGCTTATGAAGAAGCAGGTATCAACCCCGTTGATCAGCCCCGTGACTTCGACGTTAAGACAATGAGCAAAGAAGAAGGCGTTGTTATGTCATTCAACGTAACAGTTAAGCCCGAAATCACTCTCAAGGCTTACAAGGGTCTTACAGCTGAAAAGGCAGAAGTTAAGGTTACTGCAGAAGAAATTGACCATGAAATCGAGCATATGCTTGACAGAGGCGCAAGAATCATTAATGTTGATGACAGAGCAGTTAAAGACGGCGATATCACAGTTATCGACTTTGAAGGCTTTGTTGACGGCACAGCATTTGAAGGCGGCAAGGCAGAAAAGTATGAACTCACAATCGGTTCAGGTTCATTCATTCCCGGCTTTGAAGAGCAGATTATCGGTCACTCAATCGGCGAAGAATTTGATGTAAATGTTACCTTCCCCGAAGCATACGCTCCCGAGCTTGCTTCAAAGGCAGCAGTTTTCAAGATCAAGCTTCACGAAATCAAGGTTAAGGAGCTTCCCGAACTTGATGACGAATTCGCAAAGGATATGGGCGAATACGAAACAGTTGCCGAACTCAAGAAGGGTATCGAAGAAGATATGCTCAAGAGAAAGCAAGACAGCGCTCAGCACGCATTTGAAGATGCAGTTATCGACGCTCTCACTCAGAATGTTGAAGGCGAAATTCCCGAATGCATGTATGAAAACAAGGCAAAGGAAAACATTGATTCCTTTGCACAGAGAGTCGGCCAGCAGGGTATCGACCTCAACACATATCTCATGTATATGGGTATGGACATGGCAACCTTTGAAGGCCAGATGAGAGAGCGTGCAGTTGCAGACGTTAAGATTGAGCTTGCAGTTGAAAAGATTATTGAGCTTGAAGGTCTTAAGGCAACTGATGAAAAGGTTGAAGAAGAATATTCAAATATGGCTGAAATGTATAATCTTGAAGTTGAAAAGATTAAGGAGCTCGTTCCCGCAGAAACAGTTTCAGCTGAAATTGCAAGACAGGATGCTCTGAAGCTTGTTATCGACTCTGCAAAGGCAAAGAAGCCTGCAGCAAAGAAGACAACAAAGAAGGCTGCTGATAAGAAGGAAGAAGGCGAAGCTGAAGAAAAGCCCGCAAAGAAGCCTGCAGCAAAGAAAACAACAAAGAAAGCCGCTGATAAGAAAGAAGAATCAGCTGAATAATTCTTTGGTTGAATAAGTCAGGGATTTTTAAACTATACTTAATTATGAGTCTTAACGAAAAACCGGTTTTACTGCCGGTTTTTCATTTATTAAAAAGCGGAGAAAGGATTGAATTATTATGGCATTAGTACCCTATGTTGTTGAACAGACAAACCGAGGCGAGCGTTCTTATGATATTTTCTCCCGCCTTCTTAACGACAGAATTATCGTTCTCTCCGACGAGGTAAACGACACAACAGCAAGCATTGTTGTTGCTCAGCTTCTTTTCCTTGAAGGTCAGGACCCCGATAAGGATATCAGCCTTTATATCAACAGCCCCGGCGGTTCTGTTACTGCAGGCATGGCTATTTATGACACAATGCAGTATATCAAATGCGATGTTTCAACCATCTGCATGGGCATGGCTGCATCAATGGGCGCATTCCTGCTTTCATCGGGTGCAAAGGGCAAGAGATTTGCTCTTCCCAACAGCGAAATCATGATTCATCAGCCTCTCGGCGGTGCAAGAGGTCAGGCAACCGAAATCAAGATTGTTGCAGACCACATTCTCAAAACAAGAGAAAAGCTCAACAGAATTCTTGCAGAGAACACCGGCAGAAGCATTGAAGAAATCGCAAGAGATACCGAAAGAGACAATTATCTCACAGCTCAGGAGGCTATGGAGTACGGTCTTGTTGATAAAGTAATTGCACACAGATAAGGTGTGACTGGTGATAAATGCGACGGAACACAAACCGCAATAATATGATGTTTGTTTGACATTTTTTCGCAATCGACGTATACCCGATACGCCTTCATGCGAGAAAAATGCCATCCGTCATCATTTCTCAACAGTCAATTGATATGTATTATTAATCCCACAGGAGGCAAATTATGCCCAGAGATGATGAAAAGAAGGTTTCATGTTCGTTTTGCTATAAAACGCAGGATCAGGTAGAAAAGCTTATCGCAGGTCCGAATGTTTATATATGCAATGAATGCATTGACCTTTGCTGTTCGATAATCGAATCAGAACCTTCTCATAAAAAACGCCGTTCTGCTGATTTGGCAACTCTTCCGAAACCCGTTGAAATCAAGGCAAAGCTTGACGAATACGTTATCGGTCAGGATGCGGCAAAAATTGCGCTCAGCGTTGCGGTTTATAACCACTATAAAAGAATTGAAAGCAAGGGTATTTCCGATGTTGAGATTCAGAAGAGCAACATTCTTCTTCTCGGTCCCACAGGTGTAGGAAAAACCATGCTTGCACAGACTCTTGCAAAGATTCTCGATGTGCCTTTTGCCATTGCAGACGCAACAACTCTTACCGAGGCAGGCTATGTCGGCGAGGACGTTGAAAATATTCTTCTCAGAATTATTCAGGCGGCTGACTTCGATATAGAAAGAGCCGAGAGAGGCATTATTTATGTTGACGAGATTGATAAAATCGCCCGTAAGAGCGAAAATCCGTCAATAACAAGAGATGTCAGCGGCGAAGGTGTACAGCAGGCACTCCTCAAGATTATTGAAGGAACGGTTGCAAATGTACCTCCTCAGGGCGGTAGAAAGCATCCTCAACAGGAGTTCATTCAGATTGATACTTCAAACATTCTCTTTATCTGCGGCGGTGCGTTTGACGGAATTGAAAAAATAATCGAAAAGCGTTCAGAGGGTTCAACTCTCGGCTTCGGTGCACAGATCAAGAGCAAGGCGGAGTCGGCAAAAGATAATCTTATGGAAAAGGTTATTCAGCAGGACCTTGTAAAATTCGGTCTTATTCCCGAGCTTGTCGGCAGAATGCCTGTTGTAACAACTCTTCGTGAGCTTGATAAGGATGCGCTTGTAAAGATACTCACAACGCCCAAGAATGCAATTGTCAAGCAGTATAAAGAGCTTTTCAAGCTTGATGATGTTGAGCTTGAATTTGACGATACCGCGCTTGAAGCAATTGCCGAAAAGGCACTTGAAAAGAAAACGGGTGCAAGAGGACTACGTTCAATTATTGAGAATGTTCTTATGCCGGTTATGTATACCGTGCCTTCGGATGCTTCCGTTGAGAGAGTATGTATAACATCGGCTTGCGTGAATGACGGTGCAACACCGCTTATTGAGCGTAACCCCGAAAGAAAAAAGATTAAAGTTACTCCTCCGCCCAAGATTACAAAATCGGGCAAGGTCGGATAATCGAATAAAAAGATAACAGGTGATTACGGAATTTCCGCAGTCACCTGTTTTTGTTAATCTCTTGTAACCGTTTTTACCCAGTTGAAGCTGTTGACTTTGACAAGCGCAACAGCGCATTTGAGTACCTGGTCTGCCTTTAGGCAGGCAAAGGTAACAACAACGGGGAATTTGAAAACGAAGGCACTTAATGCACTCAGCGGTAAAACGATAAGCCACATAAAAATGATATCATTTTTCAGAACGAATGAGGTTTCACCGCCGCCCGATACTATTCCGCAAAGCGCGGGCGCTTCGTAAGCCGTGCCGATTATTGTTACGGCAAGCACCCATATAAACTGGTTTGTGATGTCAATCGTTTCGGGCGATGCATCATAAAAATCAATAATAAGATTTTTGGTAAGAAGAAGAATACCGCTTGAAATAACACCGATTGCAAGGAAAATCAGCTGCAGATTTTTGCTTCGTTTCTTGATAATTTCCATGGGTTTGTTTTCACCTATGGTTTTTCCGATAAGCACGCAGGCAACGTTGCTTGACGCATAGCAGATAACCGTTGCAACCTGGAAAATCGTTGTTGCAATGCTGTTTGCGGCTATTGCGCTTTCAATGAGTCTGCCGATGATTGCGCCCTGAATGCTCATTGCAACGCCCCATGAAACGCTGCTCATCATAAGAGGAAGTCCGGTTTTGAAATAGTCTTTTATCATTTGTTTATCGGTCACAAATAAGTCTTTTATCTTCATTTTCAGTTTTTTGTCAATGAATAAAAGATAAACAACCGTGACGATGAATTCAATCAGTCTTGATGCAAGAGTTGCAACCGCAGCACCTCTTATTCCCATTTCGGGTGCGCCGAATCTGCCGTAAATGAGCGCGTAGTTGAGGGAAATATTGATTGCAAAAGATGAAAGCGAAACATAGAATCCGATTTTTACCGTTTCAACGCTTCTTAATATTGAAAGAATGATTGTTGAAAGGGTAAACATGAGATATGTATGCTTGATAATGTCAAGATACAGCACCGACTGTTCAATAACGGCCTCTTTATCCGTAAAAAGGCGGATAAGCGTTTCGGGTGCAATTGCTGCAAACGCAAAAATAACAGCGGTGAAGATTATTCCCAGCCAAATTGCAACCGAAGAAACCCTGTGAATCGGCTTTGTTTCTTTTTTGCCCCAATACTGCGAGGCGATAACCGCCATTCCCGAGGAAATGCCCGATGCCGCCATGTTGAGGAAAAATTGGATGTTGTTGCATATGCCGACACCGCTGAGTGCCGTTTCGCTGTATGCGCCCATCATTACCGAGTCTGCAAGATTAACTCCGAATGCGATAAGATTTTGTCCTGCCATTGTCAGCGTCATAATGATGAATGCTTTATAAAAAGCTTTGTCCGAAATTCTCTTTCCCATATTCTCTCTCCAACTCAAAAGTTATATAAAGTATATCACCGCAAAATAGGAAACACAAGAAAAAATTAGGGATTTCTTAAGAAAATGCTAAGAAATATATTCCAAATAAGAATAATGCGGAAGTGTTCGGATGATATAATTCAAACAGGGACAAAAGATAATAAGGAGTTGGAAAAATGAACGTTTATGATTTTGATAATACTATTTATAAAGGCGAATCGGGAGTAGATCTGTTTCTTTATTTCCTCAGACGTGACCCGAAGCTTGTGACTGCTTTGCCGTGGGCTATAAGCTGCATTGCAGAATATAAGGCAACCAAAATGACTCTTGATGATGTGCTTGATAAGTACGCGGGAGTTATTGAGGAGTATGCGGCAAAGATTGATGACATTGAAGGCAATGTAATAAAATTCTGGGATAAGAATATCAAAAAAATAAAGCCTTTTTATTATGAACAAAGGCAGGATGATGATATAATTATTTCGGCATGTGTGGATGTTGTGCTTGAAGAAATCTGCAAAAGAATAGGCATAAAAAATTATGTGGGGTCGGAGGTTGACCTTGAAAACAGAAAGCTTATCAATTTCTGCTACAGAGAAAACAAGGTCAAGGCTTTTAAGGAAAAATTTCCTGATGCGGTTATAGATAATTTTTATACCGATTCCTATAACGATAAACCGATGATAGACCTTGCAAGGAATGCCTATCTTGTAAAAGGTGATAAAATAGTGAAAATCAAATAAAAATATAACCTCCTCAAAAATCAGAAGCGGTTTTCGGGGAGGTAATGTTTATTCTTGCTGATATTTTTCTGCCTGAAGATTGAACATATAGGCATATTTTCCGCCGAGTGCCATGAGTTCATCGTGTGAACCGCTTTCAACTATTTCGCCGTTTTCAAGCATATAAATAACGTCTGCCATAACGGTTGTTGAAAGTCTGTGGGAAATGAAGATAACGGTTTTGTCTTCCGCTGCCCTTGACATGGCTTCGTTGAGTGCATATTCGGAAACGGGGTCAAGGTTTGCGCTGGGTTCATCAAGAATTGCAAACGGGCATTTCTTATAAAATGCTCTTGCAACCGCAACCTTCTGACCTTCACCGCCCGAAAGCGAAAGACCGCTGTCATCAAATTCACGCAGAAGCATTGTGTCCGTGCCGTTTTTGAGTTCTTTGCCGAAACTGCTTTCTCTGAGTGCGGCGAGGACTTTATCTTTGTCGGGATGGTCATTCATAGCAACGTTTTCGCCGATTGTTGCGCCGAAAAGCGAGAAATCCTGGAAAACAGCGGCATAGTTTTCGTGATAAGAGGGGATATCCCATTCTCTTATATCCGTGCCGTCAACCGTGATTTTACCTTCACTAACATCATAAAGTCTTAAAAGAAGGTTGGTAAGAGTTGTTTTGCCTGCGCCGTTATATCCGACGAGAGCGATTTTCTGATAAGGCTTGATTTCAAGATTTATGTTCTTGAGAGTCGGCTTTTCATTGCCCGGATATGTAAAGGAAACATTCTCAAACTTGATTGTTGCAGGCTTTTCAAAAACCTTTTCTACATCGCCGCCGATGATTTTTTCCTTTGCGCTCATGAACTTTCTGAATTTTTCAATATAAAGGCCGTTTTCGCGAAGATTAATCGAAAACCAGCTTGTCAGGTCAAAAACACATCTGCTGACAGCGTTTGCGCCGTTGAAGGTTGCGGCGAATTCACCGAGAGTGATTTCTTTGGTGACGATTGCTTTATAACCCATATAAAGAGCTATTCCGAGATAAACAAGCAGCGTCATCGGCAATGCTTCCTGAGAGAAATAAAGCTGCCACTGTTTTCTTAAAAACGGCGCAATTGTAACAATTCTGTCGGTAACATTTTTGTTATATCTTCTTTCAACCATTTCGCCTGCGGGATTGAGTCTTAATTCCTTCGCATAGTCCTGAAGATAGAAAACTCTGCTGAAATAAAGATTCTTTCTGTCAAGCGGAGTCATGGCTTCGGTGCGTTTAACGTTGACCTTAGCAATGAGTCTGCCGATGGGTATCATAATTCCTACACAGAGGAAAATAAAAACAAGGCAGAGAGGGTCGATTGTTGCAATAACTGCAGTTATAGAAATGATTGAGGTGAGGAGTCTTGTGATGTCCTGCGCATCGGAAAGCACTCTGTCAACTCTTTCATTCATTGATGTCATCGCAAGAACAAGGTCGTTATAATATGCAGGGTTATCGTATGCCTCAAAATCCATTTTTGCGGCTTTGTCATAAATCTGTGAATAGAGCTTATAGTTGAGCTTTTCACGCTGTTTGGGAAGGAATATTTCATAGAAAACCGTGTTTCCGATTGTACCGATAATGACAATTATTGCAAAGATTCCGCAAGCAATGCCTGCTCTGTAAAAATCAACTCCCGATGTCACAACGTCAATGATATACTTGAGAAGAACAACGTTTGAGAGAATCCACGGGACATCGGACAGAACATTAAAGAAAATATAGAAGAAAAGAAGTCCGGGAGCGTTTTTGGCAATAAAGCCAAGCATATAAAGATTATTGCTGATTGTACCGTAGCTTTTTTCTTTCTTACTCATTCTCCGACACCTCCTCCTTGTAGCCCGATGCCTGAAGGGTGAACATCTCGCAATATTCTCCGCCGAGGTTCATGAGTTCGTCATGAGTGCCCGATTCGGCAAGCCTTCCTTTTGAAAAAACAAGAATTCTGTCTGAACGGGTTGCGCTGGAAAGACGGTGGGAAATATAGAAAACGGTTTTGCCTTTTGTACCCTCCATAAGAGAATCATACATCCTGCTTTCTGCAACGGGGTCAAGTGCCGATGAAGGCTCGTCGAGAATTGCAACATCGAATTTCTTTGCAAACAATCTTGCTATCGTAACCTTCTGGGACTCACCGCCCGAGAGAAGCGCACCCTGATTGTCGAATTCTCTTGTGAGCAGGGTGTTTTCTTTTTCGGGAAGTGACTGTATTTTTTCAAAAACGCCGCTTTGCATAAGAGCTTTGTTTGCGCGGTCAATATTGCTGTCATCAACCTCTTCAATAAGCACATTTTCCGCAACGGTCATTGCAAAGATTCTGTAATCCTGAAAAACGCTTGCGAATTTCTCACGGTATTTAAGAAGGTCGTATTCTTTTATGTTGATTCCATTATATAGAATTTCGCCTTCCGTAACGTCATAAAGGCGCATAATAAGCTTTGAAAGTGTCGTTTTTCCTGCACCGTTGTGACCGACTACCGCAAAGGTTTCGCCCTTGTTGATTTTGAATGAAACATTGTTGAGAGTATTTTTGTCATTACCCTCATATCTGAAAGAAACGTTTCTGAATTCAAGGCTTTCAAAGTCGCCGGGTTCAATACCGCCTCCGACAATTTTTGTTTCATAATCAAGAAAATCTCTCATGTTCTGAACCCATAAGCAGTGCTTCTGCTGCATTGTGAAATAGCGTGCAAGCTGATTTAACTTGTTTCTTGTTGTTGTGATTGCCGAAATAAGAACGGAGAAATCGGCAATTTCAAGGTTGTGAAGCACCATCAGTCTGTAGCAGCCGTAGCCGAATCCGCCGCCTACGGGTATGATTTCACCGAGAAAATCCGCAAGCGACTCGATAAGAGCAACTCTCCAGCCGTATTTTCTGATAACGCCGATTTTACCTTCAACAGCGCTGCGGAATCTGTTTTTGACAACGTCAAAGATTCCCGTTGTTTTGATTTCTTTGGCAAAATCCTTGAGGAGAATTGTTCTTTTCGTGTATTCCTTCTGTCTTTCAAAAGGAGTCCATTCCTTTTCCTCTTCAAGCTCAAGATTATTCTTTTTGACTCTGAGAGCGATAACAAGAATGGGGCAGAGAATAAAGAAAAGAAGAAACGGGTCAATCGAAATGAGATAAAACACAAGGAAAACAATGCTCACCACCGAACCGATTGTCCATGCCGAGCCTTCGATTATTCTTTTGAAACCGCCTTTTTCAACAACCCATGTTGCTCTGTTATAGTTATCGAAGAATTCGGGATTTTCATAGCAGCCAAGCTCAACCTCCTGAGCTTTTTTGAAAATGAGGCTGTTTATGTAGCTTTCGCATTTGATTTCAAATTTTGTTCTGACCGTATACATATCAATATATGCAAAAAGGTCAACAAACACCTTGCCGAAAACAATAACGCACATACTGATTGCAAATTCCTTGAATGTGCCGTTGCCTTCAATAATCGAAAGTGCAGTCTGCAGAAACATGATGTTTATGACAACGGAATAGTAAACATTTTCAAGAATATATGCAAGGTATATTATTATCAGCGACAGGGGAGCGCTTTTCCATGCGCATTTGAGCATAAAGGCGGTATTTCTGAAAATATGTGCCTTCTGCTTTTGATTTTTTTCTTTTTTCATATTTCCTCCAAAATCCGCAGATACAAAAATTTTACTCCACAGATTTCCGGTTGTCAAGAGCATATACATTAGTATAATGTTTAATTAAATATTGACACGGATTTGATTTTGTTTTATCCTATTAATATATTATAAAATCTAGGAGAAATAACATGAAAAAACCTAATTTTTATTTCGGCGAATTCAAACAGTATGACAAAGTGTTTATTACAGCGGAAAACGGTGTTGATATTGAAAATGTGACTTCCGTTGCATTTGAGGGCGAAACCCTCTATATCGCACAGCCCGACTGTCTTATCGAATATGCCGACGGAAAATATAAAAAGCATAATGCAAGCGTATCAAAGCTTTTCACAAGAAGCGGAAAGCTTTATGCAGCTGTCGGCAATTCTCTTGCGGAAATCAAAAAAGGCAAAATCAAGAAGCTTGCCGATTTTGATTCACCCGTAATTGATATTTCCGTTGCTCTTGATAATTCCGTATGGCTTATTACCGAAAAGAATCTTTATCTTATGAATGACAGCGAATTCAACGCTGTTGTTGACCTTCCCGATAACACAGTATGCCTTGCCGCACTTGATAACAAATCAAAATACGGCGAAACGGTATATATCGGCTGCACCGAAGAGGGTCTTCTCTCAATGAAGGGCAAGCGCCGTCATTGGGCAGAGCTTACTCCCGATATGTCGGGCGTGCTCAGCAAGAAAATCAACTGCGCTGCAATCGACGGTCTCGGTCATCTCTGGGTAGGCTCGGATGAGGGTCTCAATATCTATGACGGCAGAAATTATTGGTTTAACGGCAACGATTTCTATTCCGTGCCCGACGGCTCATTCAACGATATGCATTTTGCCGCAGACGGAAAGAAATATTTTGCAACAAATACAGGCATCATCACTCTTATCGAAGGTAAAATTTCATATTTCTCATACGGTGTATGGCTCATGCATCCCACAGTAACAAAGCTTGCTGTTTCCGATAACGGCACTATCGCTGCAGTTACTCCCAGAGGCATCAGCCTTATTACTTCAAAGTATATGACTCTTGAAGAAAAAGCAAAGCACTATGACGATTATGCCGTTAAATATTACACAAGAAACGAAGGTTATCAGGTCTCAAGAGAGCTTCGCAAATACGGTGATATCGAATCAGGCTGGCTTCCCAATTCGGATAACGACGGTCTGTTTACGGGCCTTTACTGTGCAAGCCAGTGCTTCCGTTATGCCGTAACGGGCGATGCCGAAGCAAAGGCAAACGCAAAGAGAGCTGTTGAAGCCATGATTAAGCTTACAGAAGTAACAGGCAAAAAAGGCTTCACCGCAAGAGCAACAAGATATTCCCACGAAGAAAACTTCGGTACTGGCAACAGAGAAGAATGGCATTATTGCGAAAATAATCCCGACTGCGAATGGCTCGGCGAAACCTCAAGCGATGAAATGACGGGTCACTATTTTGCTTACGGAATCTATTTTGACCTTGTTGCCGATAAGAAAGAAAAGAAGAAAATCGCAGAGGTTGTCAAAACAATCACCGACCATATTATTGAAAATAATTTCCATCTTACCGATGTTGACGGTGTACCCACCACATGGGCAAACTGGGAACCCGACCTTCTCAATAACGATGACAGATGGTATTTTGAAAGAGGAACAAACTCTCTCGAAATCCTCTCGTTCCTCAAGACTACATATCATGTAACGGGCGATGAAAAGTATAATGATGTTTTCGATATGCTTATCAGGAAGCATCATTATGCAATGAACTGCATGCAGTACAAGGTTGAAGACGGCCATGTTGCTCATATCGACGACCAGCTTGACTTTACAAACATTTATCCTCTTATTGTTTACACCGAAAACGAAGCACACAAGGAAATCTTCAAGATGGGTCTTACCCACCATTGGGAATATGAAAGAACAGAGCGTTCACCCATGTTCAATGTTGTTTACGGTGCACTCACAAACAATTGCTGTGACATCGAGAATGCCGTAAAATCTCTTTCCGAAATGACTCTTGACCTTATCAGATGGCCCGTTTTCAACAGCTACAGAAAGGATATAGTTTGGGATACGGAGCAGGAAGCTATGGGTATTCCCGCACAGCTTAAATATCCCGTTGAATATTCATCAAGAGTTCTTGTTCACTATAACGGCAATCAGTTCGTTTGCGACTCGGGCGCGGAAGAATTTGTTAATATCAATAAAAAAGAGGTTAACCGCACCTTGACTCTTCCCGGAACAAATGCGAACGGCATGAGAGGCGAAATGCCCTATATCTATCTTCTTCCTTACTGGATGGGCAGATACCACGGTCTTATCGGCGATTAATCCCGAATGAAAATTTATAAAGGGGTATAAAAATGAAAACGAGAATTTTTGCGGCAATTTTCTCTTTGGTTCTTGCAATGTCCGTTCTGACATCATGCGGTGAAAAGCAACCCGTGTCATCAATTCCTGACGGAACTGCTTTAAATACTGAAACTACCGCAGAAGAAGTTACTGAATTTGTTGATATAACAGTTGTGAATTCCGAAAATGAGACAACGACGGTTTTACAGAATACAACCGAAACGGTTTCACAGACTGCAGCTGAAGTAACAACCGGGGTTTTTGTTCCTTCAACGGTTGAAGAAATCGTTACATATTTCAATACAAGCGCAAACAAGATAAAACCCACCGCAAAAAAGGTTGTCAAGAATTACGAAAAACGAATCGTAAACGAAGATAAGCTTGTTTTTCCTGAAATGCTCAGATCGGCTGCAAGCAGTCTGATTGATACGTTTATGAAGGATGATACCGAGCCTATCGTTTACGAAACGAGAGAAGATATAACCAATGAGTTCCTTGTTCCGAATCAGAACTATGTAAGCAGACTGAAGCCCGAGTGGGTAAAAAGTGCAGCCTGTACCGAAAACGGTCAGAACTACATAATCAACATAAAGCTCAAGGATGAGAAAAATTCAGTTTCGGGCAAGGGAGTCGGCTCTGTATGTGATGTCATAGAAACCTCCGAAGTTGCGGAAAAAGCTCCGTTTGTTGAAAAATTCACAACGGAATACTATGACTGCGAGGTTGTTGCAACCGTTGACAAGGAAAGCGGAAATGTTATTCATATAAAATATATTGTTTCGGTTGAACTTGAGCTGACGGTTGAAATGTTCGGAACACATGATGTTGCGGCAGGTTTGACATTTGAAAAAGACTACACTATAACTTATTAAGGTGATTTTATGTCGGCATTATTTCTTGCAATAAAAAATATTTTTAACGGCGTTCTTGCAGTTTTTATGCTCGTTCCCATTCTGATTACTATGGGTGATGCAGGCGACCCGAACACTCCCGTTGAAACATATCCCGAGTCAACCAACCCCTACATAACAGAATATCTTGACCCCGATATTGCCGCCCACCGTTCAGGCGCGGGTCTTGCACCGCAGAACACTCTTATGGCGTTTGAGAATATCCTTGCAAATTCTGAAACTCTCGGAGTTGACACGCTGGAATTTGATGTTCAGATAACCAAAGACGGTGAACTTGTGCTTCTGCACGATCTCACCTATGACGGCACAACAAATGCGGAAGAACTGTTCGGCAGAAAGAACGTTACGCCCTCATCAATAACACTTGAAGAGGCGCAGAAACTCAACCTCGGCGAAAATTTTAAAGGGAACGGTGACTATCCTTACAGAGGCTTAAGAGGGGATGATATTCCCTATAATCTCAGGGTTGTGACCTGCGATGAAATAATTGATTACGTTGAAGCGAACAGCAACGGCAGAAAATATAATTATTGTATTGAAATAAAGAGTATCAGCATCAACAGCTACAAGGCGGTTGACAGACTCTATTCGATTATTACCGAAAGAAATCTTCAGGACAGAGTTATCTGGTCAACCTTTGCCCCCGATACATCAGCCTATATGAAGATGAAATATCCCGGAATTTCAAGAACGGCAGATGCTATTGAAGCAATTCAGTTTTATTTCTATTTCAGAATGAATCTTGATTTGCAGGACGTAAGTCCCTCTTATGCTGCCTTGCAGATTCCTTACGGTTCAAGTGCGCTTGATAATCTTATCAATCTCGGCACAAGAGAAATGCTCAATTATGCCCATAAAAACGATATTGCCGTTCAGTATTGGACAATCAATGATGCAGATGAAGTGAAGCTTCTTGCAGAAAACGGTGCTGACTGTATATTGACGGATTATCCGCAGATGGCATACGAAACAGTAAATTCAATTCAATAAACAGCAAAAGACCTCCCGATTCGGGAGGTCTTTTACTGTTGTCTGTTTATTTAATCATGCTTTTGAAATCCGGTTTGATTCCGAGAACCTTATTGTAAGGCATGAGCATCCCTTCATTCATCATATTGCCCATTTTTGCCTTGAGCTTTTTGGATGAAGCCATTCCTCCGACAAGATACATGGCAAGCATCTTTCCTCTCTGCTTTTGCGGGAAATCGTACTGACCGTGAGCCTTGTAAAATTTGTGGTCAGCCTTCATCATGCCCTGCATAAGCCAGATAAGGTCACGGAAAATTTTTGTTCCTCCGACACCGTAAAAATTCTGAGGTGGAACATAGCCTGCATTGAGCGCATAGTCAAGTGAAGAAGCGAGCTTGTCAATTTCACCGTCGGGATCGGTTTCGTCTGTTGCAACGCCTGCAAGGAAGTTTCCGCCAACCTGCGCACGACCTTCAACAATCATCTGCAGATTGAATTCGTCGGCATAGTTTCCGCTGATAAGATAACCCATAGGCATACCCATGGTAACGGCTCGGTGACCGTTGCAGAACTGTCTGTCGTCATAAAGCTTGAACGATGCGCCCATTGAATGGTCTTTGATTGAGAATGCAATAACAATTGCCTGTGCGGACTGAATATTATTGCGGAGGAAATCGTCGAATCCGTCTTTATAAACGCACTTGCCCGAAACGGCACAGTTAAGGCAGCCGAGACATCCGCCCTTGAAAGGATATTCGCCGATGTTGACTGTTCTTGTTTTTCTCGGCATAACAGCGGAAAATCTCGCTATCATTTTTTCGAGCTGTTCGTCATTGTCTTTGCAGTTCGTGAGAATAACAATATCGCCCTGCTTATCTCCGCTGCTTTCGGGAACGGTGACGGGTTTGTGTTTCGGTTCGGAAACAATGACCGAGGGTTTTTCATATATATCATTTTTTATGCAGAACAAAACATATTCAAAGAAATCTCTTGCTTCTTTCTGACCCTTTTCCGTTAAAAGGTCGTCCATATCTGCGGACAACCCTCTGATATATTTCATGCCCATGTCGCAGCAGTTATCCTGAATGTATCTGTGTGCGGTAACGTCATAGAAATGCTTTGAGGTTGAAATCTGCGTTGCATATTTTCCGCCCAAATCAATTCCCGATTCTTTCATCAGCTCTATAAAACGGTGAAGCTGATAAGGTGCAATGAAAGTATAGACGGGATATGAGAAAAGTATCAGGTCTGCCTTTGCTAAGCTCTCTGCGGCAGAGGAAAAATCCTTTTCAAATGTTCTGATTTTCTGACCGACGTTGAGAACTTCAAAATTCTCATCGGGATATTTCTGCATAAGATAGTTTGTTGTTTGGAGAGTAATGCTGTATTTTCCTTTGGGGCTTCCGTTAAGAATAAGAATATTCATTTCGCTTCTCCTTATTTATTTGTTACGTTATATAATCTATCACAAATCACCTCACTTTTCAATAATTTTAAACAGATTTAATTAATGTTGTTATGGCACGCCGTTTTAAGATATAATTTAATCCGAGTAAAAAGTTTTGTCCAAAATTAAGAAGTTCTTAATAATTCTTAAGGGATTTTTAATTGAAAGTTAATTTTTATATCAATATAATGAAATTAAGGTCAGAATAATTTAAAAGGGGACAAAAAATATGAAACTCGGAAGTAAGATTGAAAATCTGAAAATTATGAAAAACGCAGGAATATCCGTGCCGGAATTTGAAACATTTTCGTTTGATGAACTTGTCGTTTCTGAGGAGGAAATCAAGAAGGCACTTAAAATCTGCGAGGGCAAATCCGCTTCTGAAAAAAGCGGAATACTTAAGGAGGCTGTGAAAAAATCTGTCAGGGTAAAGAAAAAAATAAAACTGGAGGGAGAAAGATTTTCTGTGCGGTCGTCATCATGTGTTGAGGATTCGGCAGAAAACAGCTTTGCGGGTCAGTTTGATACTTTTCTCGATGTTGAAAAGAGTGAAATTGCACAGAAGATAACGGAATGTGTATGTTCGCTTTATAATGAAAATGTTCTTGTTTATATGGAAAAAGCAGGTTTTGATATCGGAATGCTGAAAATGAATGTTATTGTTCAGAAAATGATTGATTCCGATGTTTCGGGAATTGTTTTCACTGCAAATCCGCAGGGTATTCTCAATGAAACGGTAATAGTTGCAGGCAGGGGACTCGGAGAAAATGTTGTTTCGGATAAAATCGACACAACCTCATATTACTACTCATTGACCGATAACATCTATTATTACGACGGAAAAGAGAATCTTCTGAGCGATGAAAAAGTTCATGAAATAATAGAAGCTTCAAAGATAATCTGTAAATATATCGGCAAACATACGGATATTGAATTTGCGATTGAAAACAATAAACTGTATATTCTTCAGGCACGACCCATAACAACTCTGTCGGATAAAAACCCGATAATATTTGATAACAGCAATATTGTTGAAAGTTATCCGGGGTTAAGTCTGCCGCTGACGGTTTCGTTTGTTGAAACTGTTTTTGCAGGTGTGTTCAAAGATGCGGGACGTAGACTTCTCAAAAACAAAAAAGAGCTGGAAAAAAGATATGATATTCTTGAAAACACCGTAGGCACGGCAAACGGCAGATTATACTATAATCTTAACAGCTGGTATTCGGCAATAAAATTCCTGCCGTTCAGCAAAAAAATCATTGCGGTCTGGCAGGAACTTGTCGGTGTAAAATACAAAGAATATGATGAGAGCAAAAACGAAATAAGTCCTTTTATAAAAGCTTCTGTATATTTCAACACTTTAACAGAGCTTCTGGCAACTCCGCGCAACATGAAAAAGCTCAATGAGCGTTTTATCAACATCAAAAATTATGTTTATAAAAGATTTGAAGAAGAAATGTCTGCAAAGGAAATACTTGAATTATATGATAAAATTCAGGAGCAGTTGCTTTCGTGCTGGGGAATCACGCTTCTTAACGATACCTATGCATTTATTTTTACAGGCCTTCTCAAGGCGCGCCTCAAAAAGAAATACGATGATCATGAGGAGCTTGCAAATTCATATATTTCGGGAATTACCGACATTGAAAGCATGATGCCCGTCAGAGAGATGGTTCGCATTGCAGTTGAAAAAGACGGAATGACAAAGGATGAATATAACCGCCGTGTTTCGGAATATCTTGATGTTTACGGCGACAGATGCCTTGAAGAGCTGAAGCTTGAAACCGAAACATTCAGAACGAATCCTGCAATGTTTGATGCTAAAATCAGGGAGTTTGCAGAAAATAAAGAAAAACTTGTTCAGCTTCTTGAAGATAAGATACAAGATACGGACGAAATTATAAAGCGTGATGCGATTACCCGTTTTTTAAGCAAAAAATCCATTCTCGGAATAGGCAACCGTGAAATTCAGCGCCTGAACAGAAGCCGTATTTTCGGTATGGTGAGGGAAGCGGTGCTCCGCATGGGTGAAATATATGCAAAGCAGAACTGCATAGAAACAAAACGCGATGTTTTTTATCTCACGCTTGATGAGCTGCGCAGTCTTGCGGATAAACCTTGTGACATGAGAGAAACGGTTTATGTAAGAAAGAAAAAATATGAAATGTATTCCCTTCTTCCGGCTTATTCAAGAATTATTTTCAGCGAAAAAGCCTTTGATAAGAATCACAGGAATATAAATATGGCGACTTTGCAGTCATCAAAGGATGAAATGGTTGGTGTGCCTTGTTCAAACGGAATCGTTGAGGGAGAGGCTTACATAGTAATGGATGTAAAAAAGGTTGAAAGTGTTAAAGATAAAATTCTTATTACCAAAACAACAGACCCCGGCTGGGTATTTCTTCTTGCAGAAGCTAAAGGAGTCGTAAGCGAAAAAGGCTCGCTGCTTTCTCACACGGCAATAATCTCCAGAGAGCTTGGTATTCCCGCCGTTGTAGGTATAGAAAATCTTTTGTCAACTCTGAAAAACGGTGACATAATCCGTATTGACGGCTCAACGGGGGTTGTTAAATTAATTAAAAAAGCATAGGAATAATAAGGAAATCACCGCGGTTTGTAATACTGCGGTGATTTGTTTGTCTTTGAAATTTAAAATGCAATCATTCAATCAGAACTGCTGCTTTAACTGTTTTTGAATAGGGGAGCTGCCTGTCGTTATATGTCATGTTCAGCCCGCCCGGATTGCATGAGATTGTGTTGCCGATTATGCTTCCGTGAATATCGAAATCACCCGATGCCAGAGCAACATTTCCCTTTGGCGCATAAACAATACCCCATAAGTCAAAACCGCCCTGCTGTGAATAAAGCGTTATATCTCCGTTTCTTGAATATATCGAAAGAGTTGCGCCTGCTTCGTTATATGTGTGAGTGCTGCCACCGATCGAAATATCGTCCTCGGCAATCATACATCCGCTGAGAGTGATGCTGCATGAGCCCTGATTGGTTGCAAGCCTTCCTCCGCTGTAAAGCACGCCTTTCATATTATAATCGCCCTGACCCGAAAGCCGTAATTCGCCTTTCCTGCTGTATAAGTCACCGTTGAGAGTGAAAGGTCCTGCGATTTCCGTTACGGTATCGGATTGCAATGCGCTGTTCCCCCAAACGAAAACATCTCCGTTAACGGTTGTTCCTCCGCTTTGAAGCTTAAGCGTTTCATATGCATAGATATTTCCGTTGACCGCCATTGATATGCTGCCTTGTTTATCCAAAATACCCATGCAGTAAACCGCGCCGTTGAATGTTGAAGAACCGTTGAGAGTCATGTCTCCGCCGACATATGTTTCGCAGTCGGCCTGAAGCGTGTATGTTGATCCTCTCGCAAGGTCGCCGCCCGTATAGAAATAATTTCCGTTTATGGTTGCATTGCCGTTGAAGGTGGTTTTTCCTTCAACATACAAATCACCGCCGACAGTGAAGGATTTATCCCATGTTGTTGTGAGGTTACCGCCTATATAAACATTTCCCCTTACGTAAACGGGACATTGAGGATTGAAATCTTCGCAGACATATAAATCTCCGTAAATAATCAGCACATCGGAGTTATAGCTTGTTGAAAGTGTACCCGCGCAGTAGGTGTTGCCGTTGATTGAAACAGATGAATTTATAACGTGCCCTGCAGGATAACGGTTGAGATAGAATCCCGTGCGGCTTATCGGCGAATATGCTTTTTCATACATACCTTGATTTGCTACGGGTGCGACGGACATTATTGTTTCATCGAAATCGGGCATTTTCTGGTTTTTTACATAGCTTTCAACGTGATTAACCGTAACGCTGTAGGAGTTGAAACCTGCATTGCCTGCCGAAAAAACAGTACCTGTTACCGTGCTTCCGCCGCCGTCGGCATATACGTTTCCGTTTCCGAAAATACTTCCGCCGATATTATAATGACCGTTCAGCGTAAACTGAGAATTATCGCCGTGAAACATAAGATATTCAAAATCTATCGCCATGTTTTTGTTAACATATTTTGCGGCGGCTTTTGCATTAATCTGAACGGAATCGACCTTGAAAAGGCTTGCGAAAACCGTTTTGCCTTCAACCGAATCGCTGACCCTTATAACTTCGTCCGACGGAAATTCTATAATAACACTGTCTGCCGAAAAACCGTTCTTTTCAACATATTCGAGTGCAACATTTTTGGCTGTCTGTTCATCGGGCATATATCTTACCGCCGCAAGCGCCGCAGCATCCATTGCGCTTTGCAGCTTGCTTTTCTGATGATATTTAAGCCCCATATCGGTGACAAGAGAAACAACCGACAGGAATGCAACAAGACTGAGTGCCGCAATGACCATTACGGCACCGTCTTCTTTTTTGCGAAAATTACGGAATCTGTTTTTATTCCACATTGATAACTGCACCCCTTTCCCTAAAAGGAAATGCGTTTTATATTTCTGTGTTTTCAATGGACTGCCTGATTTGTTCCATCTGCTTTGTAAGCTCTGCCACGGTAAGCTCTGCTCTGTCAACATAATAGCGGTAAAGCTTTATTTCTTTCTGGACAGCGAGCTTGTTTTTAGAATATTCGTTTTCAAGAGTATTGATTTTTTCTGCATTTTCAAATACGAGGCTTTTGTTTGTTTCTTTAAGAGTTGCGACTTCTTTTTCAGCCTCGGCAATATGCTGAGTGAGAATGCTGTTTCTGATTTCGCATTCCGAAAGCTTCTTTTCGGCTTCTTCTTTTTCAAGTGTTATAACAGAAATCATTTCGGTTTTTTTGTTCAGCACAGCCTGCTTTTCCTTAAGTTCTTTTTGTGTCGCTTCAAGGTGAAGCTTTGTTTCTTCCGATTGTATAATAATTGCTTTGTATTCGTTATGCAATTCTTCATATTTTGCGGCTTGCTGAGAAAGACGAAGATTTTCATTTTTCGCATAAGCAAGCTTCTCTTCAAGCTCTGCTGTCTTTTTGATATAAATTTCTTTAGATTCTTCCTCGACAGGTTTGTTTTTTAAAAATTTGTTTTCGCTTTCAAGAGAGGAAATCTTATCTTTAAGCTGAGCGATAATTGCTTCAAGCTCACCGCTTTTGTCCGAAACAGTTACGGGTTCATTCTTTGCTTTTCTGCATTTTTCTATGTAGTAGTCCCTTTCTCTGTTTGCAAGCGCAAGCTCTTCCTTAAGCGATGAAAGCTTGGATTCGTTAAGGCTGAGAGATGCTTCATATGTTTTGCTCATTTCGCTCACAAATGAAGTTACTTCTTCGGGACTGTAGCCGTAAAGCACCTTTTTAAACGGAAATTCTTTTTCTTCAATGCTTTCTTCACGGATTTTTTCTGAGGGAATATCATTAATGATGACCGATTCTTTCTTTGCTTCGGCTTTTGGTTTTTCATTTTTATTCTTTTTCATATTCAATCCCTCACAGTGATTTTTATTTTATCGCCTTCGGATATGCCGAATTTTTCAGCCGCAAAGCTTTTCATTTCCAGAACGCTCTTTGCGCCTTTTACGGTTTTGCAGATTTTGCCCGGTTGAACATTTTTATCTGTTTTTATAACTTCACCCGTTTCGGAAAGATAAACAACGTCAATTGCAAACCTCATGTTCAGCATATGAATCTGGTTGCACGGAGTTATGTGAAGCACATAATCGTCATCAATTGCTTTGCGGAACATCAGACCTCTGAAACGGCTGAAAAAATTATCGGCACTTTCCGCGTTGCGTGTTATTACATTATTATTATTTATAACTGAAATCTTTTTCATTGTCTTTTCAAAATGTTTCCATAATATTCATAACTGTCGGACCCATAAGGATAATAAAAACAACGGGGAAGATGAAAATCAGCATGGGAATAAGCATTTTGATTGATGCCTTCATGCCTTTTTCCTTTGCCTGCTGGCTTCTTTCTGTTCGCAGCTGTTCCGATTGCGCGCGCATTACGTTATTTATGGGAATGCCGAGCTGTTCCGCCTGAACAAGTGCCGAAGCAAAGGTTTTAAGTTCGTCAAGATTTGTTGCGTCGCAGAGATTCTGCAAGGCTTCTCTTCTTGTTCTTCCCATCTGTATTTCTCTGTAAACTATCAGAAGCTCATCAATGAAAGGACCGCTGAGCTTCTGCGAAACCTTGAGCAGTGCCGCATCAAAGCCGAGACCTGCTTCAATGCAGACGCAGAGCAAATCCATGGCATCGGGGAGCTGCTTTTTTATACCCGTCTGATGGCTTGATACGCGCGAGCGCAGATACATCGTCGGTCCCATGACTCCTATGGCTATACCCACTATTAAAATAAGAAGGGTAATCAGCGCTTCAGCTTTTATAACAAGAATAACTACCAGTGTTACGAAAACTGCACCGATGAGAAATGCTTTTTTGATGAACTGGAAATCCGATGCTTCCATGAATATTCCTGCATATCGAAGCTCTTTTCTGATGGCTTCAAGAGCTTTTGTTTTGTTGGTGTTTTTCTTTTTCGGTGTAAATCTTCCCAGTTTTTCGGAAGCTTTTTTAACACCCTTTGCAATGAATCTGTCATAAAATGAAAGTTGCAATTCCTGAAATGCAGGCTGACCGACAGAATTGTTGATTTTGTCGATACGGCTTTGTTTTTTATCGTTTTTCATGCCCCACGGGGTAGCAATGAGAACAAAAAGTATAAATGCAAGAAATGAATAAGCAATAACGAGAAATTCCAAAAAGCTCACCTCCGTAACAGTTTAATACTCTATGGAAACTACCTTTCTTATTGCAAAGAATCCGAGAATTTCCATAACAACGGAAACAATAAGCATGATGTTGCCTGCCGTTGTGGTGAAAAAGGTTGACATATATTCTGGATTGGCTACCATGAGAATTGCCGCCATGGCGACGGGCAGAGAGCCGATAATAAGTCCCGATGTTCTTCCCTGTGCGGTTATCGAGCTTATTTCGCCCTTGATTTTTATTCTTTCGCGGATAGTGTTTGAAATCGTTGAGAGTATTTCGGAAAGATTGCCGCCCGTTGTTCTTTGTATAAGAACAGCGGAAACAACCAGCATAAGGTCGGGACTTTTTACTCTGTCAACCATATTGTTGAGAGCCTCTTCCATTGTTGCGCCGTAACGGATTTCATTGCATACTCTGCCGAATTCCATTCCTATCGGTGCCGGCATATCATTTGCAACATTTTCCATTGTCTGCTGAAACGAAAATCCCGAACGCAAGCCGTTGCACATCATAATGAGTGTGTCCCCGAGCTGTGCTTCAAATGCTTTTGTGCGTTTTCCTTTTTTTATTTTGATGAAAATAATCGGCATAAAAGCGCCTGTTGCCGCAAGGGTGGCGGCAGGCATCATTCCGAGTCCGAAAAGTGCCGCAAGACCTGCGGGAACAAATGTGAGAACGACCCATATCAGGCTGAATTCTTCGGGCTTCATCATTATATCTGCGAGAATAAGCTCATTAAAAATTGTTTCCATAAGCTTTTTACGCTTTACGGAATTCTTTCCGCCGTTCATTGCACGGTTGACGAGCAAAGATTTTCTGTTCTTCTTTTTCTCCTGAATCTGAAGAGTCAGACCGCTTTTTTTGCTTGAAATCTTATTAATACGTTTTTCGATCTTACGCTTATCCTGCGTTACTGTGCCCATGATGCTGACCATCAGAAAGAAGCTGAACAAACCGAAGGTGACAGAAAGAATAACTATGCTAATTTGTAAACCATTCATTATTGACCGTCACTCCGTTTCCTTTGATTTTTTCAAGGCAATTCGGTCTTACTCCCGTTGCATGGAATTTGCCCACGAATTTTCCGCTTGTATCAACGGTACCGTCCGTTTCGTAAACAAATATATCCTGCATGCTTACTATATCTCCCTCCATGCCGATAATTTCGGTTATGGAGGTTATTTTTCTTGTGCCGTCACGCAGACGGCTTTGCTGAACGATAATATCTATTGCCGAAGATATCTGGTCCCTTATGGCTCTCAGAGGAAGCTCCATGCCGCTCATGAGAACCATCGTTTCAAGTCTTGCAACGGTATCTCTCGGTGAGTTTGCGTGGGTTGTTGTGAGCGAACCGTCGTGACCCGTGTTCATCGCCTGCAGCATATCGAGCGTTTCTTCCGAACGTACTTCGCCGACGATTATTCTGTCGGGTCTCATACGAAGTGCGTTCTTAACAAGATTTCTGATTGTTACCGCGCCCTTACCTTCAAGGTTTGCGGGTCTTGCTTCAAGAGTGATGACGTGCTCCTGCTTGAGCTGAACTTCTGCTGCATCCTCGATTGTGACGATGCGTTCATCCTCGGGAATATATGACGAAAGAACATTCAGAAGCGTAGTTTTACCGCTGCCCGTACCGCCTGCAACAACGATATTCAGCTTCCCTTTGACGCAGGCTTCAAGAAACTGAAGCATATGCGGAGTAAGTGAGCCGAATTTCAGAAGCTGCTGCGCGGTAATCGGTTTTTTCCCGAATTTACGGATTGTGAGAACGGGTCCGATAAGTGAAAGGGGAGGGATGATTGCATTGACACGCGAGCCGTCTGCAAGTCTTGCATCAACCATGGGACTTGCTTCGTCAACATGTCTGCCGACGTTTGAAACTATGCGGTTGATTATGTTCATCAGATGCTCTTCATCCCTGAATTTGAGGTCCGTGAGTTTGAGCTTACCCTTGTCTTCAACATAGATTTTATCGGGACCGTTGACCATGATTTCGCTTATTGAAGAGTCCTGAACAAGCACTTCAATCGGACCGTAACCCATGATATCGTTGAAAAGCTCGTTTGCAACCTTTTCTCTGTCCATTCTCGGAATGAGAAATTCGTCGTCATTTACCTTATCATCAACGACCTTATACATCACATCTCGGTCGGTTATTGTTTTGCCGCTTTTGTTCATTTCGTCGATAATCGCCGTGTGGATGCGTCGTTTGACTTCAAGATACGGGTCTTCAACCGGCTCTTCGGCAGCTTTTTTTTCAAGTATTTCTTCAGCTTCGGAAACTGCTTCGTTTTTTTGCTGAAGCTTTTTTTGTCCGTCTATTCTGTCTAAAAGTCCCATAACCGCACCTCACAATGCTTATGATTTTTTGAAAAACAGTTTTTTCTTTTCGGGTTTATCTTTTACAGGCTCGATTCCCGTGTGAATTGAAATGATTTTTTCTGCCATACGGGCAATTTCTTTTGCTGCTGTTGATTTCGGCTGTGCAACCGTTATCGCCTGACCTTTGTTGATGCTCAGCAATGCCGCGGAATAATCCGCAGGTACGGTTGCAAACACGGGCATCTGAAACATTTCTTCAAAGTCCTCGGATTTAACCAGACTCTTTTCCGCCTTGTTGATGACTATTCTTATTTTTTCTCTCTGGTGAAGTTGGTCAAGAATTGTGTAGCAAACCTTTGCGTTGTTGAGAGAAAGCATTTCGTTATTATATATAAGGAATATCTCTTCGCAGTTTTCGCAGGCTGTTATGGTTGTGTCGTTGAAAGAAGAAGGTAGATCTATAATGATGTATTCATAATAGGGACGCATGATATCAATGATTTTTTCAACGTGTTCAGCCGTAACAAAATCTGCGTATTCCGAGCTTTTCGGTGCACAGAGAACGCTCATTCCTGTGCTGTGTTCAACCGAAAAACCGTTGATGTTCTCAATCGTAATTCCGCCTCTGTCCTGAACAAGGTCAACAATTGAGTTCTTTGTGTCGAGGTCAAGAGCCATGAGCACATCGCCGAACTGCAGGTCAAGGTCAAGAAGCATAACTCTTTTTCCTGCTCTTGCCAGCTGTGCGGCAACTCCCGTTGCAAGAGTTGTTTTTCCCGTACCGCCTTTTCCTCCGAAGAATCCGATTGCTTTGCAGCGAACCTTTTTTCCTTCGTTTGTATCAAGAACTCTCTGCCGTTCAAGCTCATAAACCGTTTTTATACTTTGTGAAAATTCTTCCTGACCTATGCCGTCAATCGGGAGAACCTTTCTTATTCCGTACTGTGCCGCTTTGTTGACAAGCTCAACATTTATTTTGTCATTTGCAAGAATCGCTATCATTCCTCTTGCAACCGTGAGCAAATCCTGAACGAACGAGAAAACCGTATCGGGAACATCTCCTCTGATTGCGCAGAGGACAATTTCGGGATATTTATTGACTGTTTTGGTCTTTCCTTCTGCAGTAAATCCTGAATAGCCGCTGATTGCAAAATCTTCATCGGCTACGAGATTTTTTATCTCTATCCTTAAATCAAGGTCATCGGACAAAACAAGTAAATTCAGTTTCTCCATATCCGGTTCATCTCCTTAAGATGCTTTTGTTGTCGGGGGAGAGGTTGTTATTTCACCCATTCCGAAGTTTGTCTGCGGAACTTTGTTTCTGTCATCGGGAACGGAAACCTTTTCAAGCTCGTTTGTGATGCCGTGGCTTTCTGCGTGAGAAACAAGGACTATTCTGAAGTTTTCGGGGCTGCCTTGTGCGTCGGGAGCTTCAACAGACATGAGTTTCGGAATCTGTTCCTTTGTCAGCGCAAGGGTGACGATGGTGTATGATGTTATTTCAACACCTGTTTCTTGCTGGATATTTGAAACATAGTCGCTTATTCTGATTACCTGAACCTTTTCAAGAAGCGGTTCGTTTGACGGTGAAAGAGTGCTGTAGATGTTAACATAATCATATTCTTTCAGGAAATATGAAACCGCATTTTCGGAATTTATGAAAACAGAATAGCCGTACATTCCGTTTGAAAGCTCATATGATAAACGGTTCTGCGGTGCTCCGTTTCCCACCTCTGCAATTTTGCGCGCCATAAGCTGTTCGCCCTTGAAAATTTTATCTGTTGCCATATAACCGATTATATCGTTAACATTGCATACCGTGCCGTAGGAAACCGCTGTGACCGGCAGTTTTACAACCTGAAACATTGTTTCGGTAAGCACCGTATTTTCGTCTATATCCTCGAGCGCGATAAGCACCGATGCTTCATTAACGCCCGTAACTATCTTGCTTGTTTTCAGCTCATTTGCAAAAAAGTAAGTTGCAAGGCCTGCTGCCAGAGCGATAACAACCGCTATAAGATAAATTTTTTTCATAACAGACAGTCACCTTCCTATGATTCAACTTTCATTATAACCGTAGAGGTTATTGTTTTTTCTTTTCCGAGAACCGTGCTGAGCACGGGAGTGAAAAATGATATATCCGCTTCCAGACTGACGGCGATATCGCCCGAGGTCGGGTCTGACGGTGCGGAATATGTAACTGTGATATCAACTCCGTCATTGGCAAAAACCGTGGTGGTTGTGTTTTCAATGTGGGTTATTATTGCCTGAGTATCGGCGTTTTCCGCAGTATGAACAACAGCATATCTTGCGCCTTCACGGCAGGCATTGTTGAGCGAAAGCTGATTGTAGAACAGCCAGCCGAAGTCAATTATCCCGCAAAGTATAAGCAGAAATATCGGAAGAATAAGGGCAAATTCAACCATTGACTGTCCATCCTCTTCCCTGCATTTTTTTCTGAAACGCTTTTTCATTTGCTGTCACCTCCGTACCGCTTTTAAACATTAACGGGTAAGCTCGCTCGGCGAGCGAACCTACCCGTTGGGGGATTATTTATTCAGCTTTGATTAATCATTGAAATTAAGCAGCTATCAGGTTGTTGCGCCGCCGCCTGCACCGCCGCCGACTGCATCGAGTTCATCGTTGACCTTCTCAAACATTTCGCTGATCTTCGGTCCGAGCAGTGAAAGAGCAAGTATTACGGCAAGTGCGATAAGTCCGATGATGAGACCGTATTCAACCATGCCCTGACCTTCTTCGTCTTTGAACCATTTTCTTAACATAATATTTGCCTCCTTTTATTTTTTTACCCGCACATGGGGTATTATTGCTAAAATAACTGTGAGAAGATTTTGTCGGAGAGTTCTCCGAATACCGGATATAAAACCGTTGCCATAACTCCGAGTGAAAGGTAAGGTCCCATCGGAACTGCCGTTTTGAGAGAACCCTTTTTTGTTACTACAAGATAAATCAGATAAACTATAAGCCCTGCTGCCATTATGAGTGATGCCTGAAGATATCCGAAAGCACCGAGGCAATAACCTATAGCCGCACTGTATTTGACATCGCCTGTTCCTATCGGTATTCCGATAAGCATCGGGAGCTGGTACAGAATGAATCCTGCTGCAAGACCGATGAGCGAGGGGATAAGAGTTTCTTTCACGGGAACACCGGTTACAATTGCATATATAATTGAAACCGTTCTGATTATCAGAAGTGCAAGCACTGAGGAATTAGGAATTTTCTTGATGTCCAGATCAACAATTCCGATTGAAATTGCAATTGAAATGTAAGCAATTGCCTCAAGCCTTGCCGCTGTATTCTTAAATATTGCGAATGCTGCTGCGAATAACGTTCCCGAAAGAATAACCCAGGCAACTATCACTGCCGTGTTTCCTACCGCTTCGATTTTTGCGTTTTCATCGGTTCTGCGTTTAATCTGGAAAATCGCTATACGGTTGAATGCCAATGCCGCGAGTATTCCGAGCAATCCGCCGTAAACAATCTCAACCATAAGTGCTCACCTCCGATTTTTTCGGAACCGTCGGTTCCTTGTTGCAACTACATCCTATACCTTGCGGTTGTAAAAGTCAAACAGTAGTTTTTTTGAATGTGGAAAACTTTTGTGCAAATTGCACATACGAATTAAGGCGCGTTTTTGCCTCAAAAAGCCGTTTTTGCCTCAAGAACATATTTTACAAATTATTATAAGTATTACTATAAAGAAAACCCGAAAAATGCTTTTTTTCTTCTCTGTTTTGCACAAAAAAACACGTAAAAACGCGTTTTTTAACGTTTTATGCACCGGATTTGTATATGCCTTTATAATTACAAATGGACATTGCATAAAATTGAAATTCTGTGAATAAACTTGCGGATAATTCGTTGAAAACATTGACTTTTTTGAAAAAAAATACTTGCATTTGTCGCGAAAACGCTGTATAATACAAGCGTAGTTGTCGCAAGGACGAAGGATATTTTTGGCTTTGGAGGTAATTATGAATAAACTGACTGTTCAACAGATGGCTGAAAGATGGAATATTTCGGTCAGAAGAGTGCAGGATTATTGCAGACAAGGCAAGATTCCGGGTGCACAAAGGATAGGTACAAACTGGCTTATACCTGCTGATGCGGTCCGACCCATGGACGGAAGGCGAAAGGCTGCGAGAGATGAGGCGGAAAGGGATGTTCCCATGCCGAGAAAGTGTCCGTTTCTTTATATGACGGACTTGTATCCGGAAGCTGGGACGGCTGATAAATGTATAATGTCCTTGTCGGGCAATCCCGAAGCTCAGGCGCTTTTTGCCGCTGAAATTGCTTACAGCAGGGGAGAAATAGATAAAGTATACAGATATGCAACATATTTTCTCGAAAAGCATTCAGGCTTCTATGCTGTTCTTGCAGGCGGTATGCTTCTGGCGCAGTGCGCCTTGTGGGCAGGCGATATAAATATGTGGCAGCTTGCAAGAAAACACATCTGCGAAGCCCGTGCAAGGAGCAACACGGACCGTGATATCATTGCTCTTTCTCTCGGTGTTATTGACAGCGCAATACGTTCAACGCAGGATTTCCCGAATTGGTTTAAAAGCGGACGCTTTGAAAATCTTCCCGTTGATGCTCATTATGCCGCTAAGATATATTATGTAAAACATCTTATAGTATCTGCGCAGCAGCTTGCTTCGGGTGAAATGAAATACCCCGATTTAAGAGGTTTGTCACTCATGAGATGTATACCTTATGTTGTTGAACCGATGATAGCCGATGCGGTTGCGGATAAGGTTATTCTTGTTGAGATATATCTGCGTTTGCTTTGTGCAATTGCCTGCCATCAGGTCGGAAACACCGACAGAGCGATTTTCCATATTGATAAAGCGATTGATGACTGTCTTGAGGACGGACTTTACGGTCCGCTTGTTGAACACAGAAGGCAGCTTGGCGGTATTCTGGATGACAGACTTAATGCCGCTGACCCTCAGGCTTTTAAAAAGGTTAAAGAGCTTTATAAAAGAATGCAGACAGGCTGGACAACCATACATAACGCTGTTCTTGAAAGAACGGTTTCCGCTTCGCTCACAATCCGTGAAAGAGAAATTGCACGTCTTGCTGTTTTCGGACTTAACGATAAACAGATTGCAGCCCGATTTAATATAACAGAAAATGCGGTTAAAAATATTCTTGATTCCGCTATGGAAAAAACAGGAGTAACCAAACGCGGTGAGCTTGCATTTTATATTTAAAGACGGCGATGCTGACTGCAGCCTTTTTATATTGCTATCCATAAACATATATGATACAATGAATATATAAGAAATGTTAAGGAGAAGTGTTATGAGCGTTAAAGCGTCACAGTCCGAAAATAAGCTTAAGTTAAAAGCTGAAAGAGAAATACGCAAATGGGAAAAGCAGAAAAAAGGCTCTGATAAAAAGACCTATTTTGCATATCTTGTTTTCATAATTACGCTTATCTATGCAACCGATGAAATTGCATCGCAGATAGGTATGCTCATGAAGAGCGAAATTGCCTCCGACCTTTTTGCAAAGCACGGCGACAGTTCGGTGGGTATGCTCGACCTTGTTTCTGCGCTCGCGATTCCGTTTCAGGCGGTAGGTCTGCTTTACAGACCTCTTGCCGACCGCTGGGGCAGAAAAAAATTCCTCATTATAAATACTTTCGGAATGAGCTTCTCCCTGCTTCTGATATTCCTTTCAAATAATCTTGCGCTTTATTTTATCGGCGCTTGCTTCATTCAGTTCTTTGTTCCGCATGATATGCACGTTGTTTATATCATGGAATCCTCGCCTGCAAAACACAGGGCGCGCGTTTATTCAACAATCAAATTTTTCGCCAACATGGGCGTTATGCTTGTGCCTCTGCTAAGACGCTGGCTGATAAGTGCCGCGGGTGACTCCTACGGCTGGAGAATGGTTTATTTCATTCCCGCAATTGTCGGTCTTGTTGTCAGCTTTATCGCACTTCTCGGTGCAAAAGAAACCCCCTCATTTGTTGAGTCAAGACTCAATTATCTGCGTATGACTGATGAAGAAAAGCTTGCTCTCAAAAACAGTAAGAAAGCGGAAAGCAAGCAGGGTGGTCTTATACCTGCGTTTAAATTTGCGCTCGGTCACAAGCAGCTTCGCTGGCTTTATGTTGTTTCGGCGCTTGCAAATGTCGGATTCTATGCAAGCATCAATTATGAGCCTGTTCTTACCTACGGTTATGAGGACAGCGGGATTTTATCTTCGGGCGATGCGGTTATAACGGCACTTGTTCTCTTTCCGATAGGCTCCGCCATAGCGCAGGTTGTTATGGGATTTATCTCGGACTGGAAGGGCAGAAAAACTGCGGCAATAATCACCGCATTCAATTGCCTTGTCGGTTTCCTCGGGTTCTCGCTCGGTGCAAAAAACGGTCTTAACCCCTCGGTTGCCGGCTTCCTTTGCGGTGTGTTCGTAGGCAGCTATTATTCAATCAACGATGTGCTTATCATGATGATAGGCGAATCCGCGCCCACAAATCTCCGTTCATCCGCTATTTCCGCGCAGTATATCGTTACCGCAATCGGCTACGGAATTTCGCTCGGTGTCGGAACACTTTGCGCAATTAAGCTCGGCAACGGTCTTATCGGCACGGCAACTCTCTGTATGCTTGTTCCCGGTTTTGTTTCAGCGCTTGTTGTACTCTTTAAAAATGTCGGTGAAACAAAAGGCATTGATATGGATACCGTTACAGGCGCAGAATGGGATTAAAATATGTATAAAAAATATAAAATTATCATCCGAAAGGAGGCTGTGATTGCCGTCTGACGGCAGTTACCATTTGCTATGAATTATATCAGTAAAAAAGAAAGAAACAGCTTTATGGCAGGCTTGGCGGGTCAGAACATCGTTTATTGCATGGTCGGTGCATCGTTCTTTACATATTTTATGACCGATATCGCCATGTTTCCGCCCGCAGTTGTTACCGTGCTTCTTCTGTTAATGAAAATCTGGGACGGTGTCAATGACCCCATTATCGGTGCACTTGTTGACCGCCGACGTTTCAAAAGCGGAGAAAAGCTCAGACCTCTGCTCAGATACACACCTGTTCCCGTCGGTGTTTTCACGATTCTTTTGTTTATTGTCTTTTCAACTGCCGAAAGCCTTTTATGGCTTCGTGTTTCATATTTTGTAATCATGTATCTCTGCTGGGATATTACTTACACTTTGCAGGATGTTGCAATATGGGGTATGACCTCGGTTGTTTCCCCTAATTCCGATGAAAGAGATAAATTCGTTCAGTGGGCAAGAACAATAGGTTCGATTTTCTACGGCGTTTTCAGCGCATTGATTCCTATGGTAATGGAATCCGTTGCCCTTGCTTCGGGCAATTCTCTTGCATTGATGACTTTTGTTTTTGCGGTGATTTTCGGTCTCGGCGGTGCTCTTATAAGTGCAAAATGCTATAAGGCACAGGAAAGAGTCCGTATTGTTCAGCCTGAACAGCAGCAAACATCATTGACGGAATGCTTCAGGCTTCTTTTTCAGAATAAGATGCTTCTTCTTCTTACGCTGGCAAGCATTTTCGGCTCGCTCGCATTCGGTAATAATCTGATTACCTATTTCTTTAAATATATGCTTCCCGACGGTCAGTTCGGCGGATTTATCGGCGCGCTCGGTATTACCACAATATATTCGGCATTGACTTATGCACCGAGCTTTATCGGCATGATTTTTGCAACAAAGCTCAGGGATATCTGCAGAGGCTACAGAAATCTTATCATTGTTGTTCAGGTATGCACAATCATTGGCAGAGTTGCGGCATTTCTTATCGGATTTGAAGGCAAGAATATGCTTATCGGTATCGCTGTTATGGCGATTCTCAATATTCCTTCGGGTGCGGTAAGTATAGCTCAGACCTCGCTTTTCTGCGACAGCGTTGACTATATGGAATGGAAAACAGGAAAGCGCACCGAGGGTGTTACCTTTGCAATGCAGACTTTCTTCACAAAGGTTTCAAGCGGTATTACCGGCGGACTTGCCACAATGTCGCTTGGTCTTATCGGCTATCAGGCTGTTGCAGATGTTCCGGGGGCGGTTTATTACGGTACACAGAGCGCAACCTTTGAAAGCTGGATTTGGCCGCTTGTAATGCTCACACCCGCAATTGCCGCGTTACTTTACATTATTCCGCTTCTCTTCATCAGGTATACTCCCGAACAGAAGGCTCAGGTTGAAAGAGAGCTTGCAGAACGCAGAAAGCTTAAGCAAGAGGTTGGAGAAATATAATGAATACTTATTTTAATGAAATTACGTCAACGCCCGTTAATACAGACGGCGGAAAAACGGTATACAAAATACCTGCAGGTGCGTTTTGCAGTAACGGCGACCTCGGGGTTGTTTTCGATAACGATGAAAAAGGACTTCTTCTTCATCTTTCAAAATGTGATTTCTGGAAATTTACTCCGGGTGCACATAAAGACGGTGGAATAAAAACCGCAGGCAGTCTGAGAATCGGTAATGTGGATTTGTCGGAATACAATATTAAACAGTATTTTGACAAGGGGCTTCTTGAATGCAGATTCGCAAACACGGAAACTGAGTTGTTTATTGCACCTGAAAACATCGTTTATATTCAGATAAAAGCACCCGATACGGAAGCATTCCCGACAGTTGATATTGAGCTTCCCGATACCTGCGGTTCGGATAATTCCGAATTTGAAAAGAACGGAGTAAAGTGCTTTGTCAGAAAATTTGACGGTGATGAGGTTGAACGTGAAACGGCGGTTGTTCTTTGCTGCCGCAAGATTGACGAGAGCACATCCGACAGCTTTAATAGCGTGCGTTATTGCATTTCGGCTGTCACGAATTTTGATGATGCCGACTATACCGACAAAGGTATATCCATGGCGATGAATTGCGATTATGAAGCCGACAAGGCAAGAACGGAAGAAAAATGGAAAAAATTCTTCTCCGCTTCAAAGGTTACCATTGAGGATAAAGAAATCGAAAGCTTTTATAATTCAAGCCTTTATCACCTTGCAGGCTGTATGGGCAACAAGGAATTTCCGCCCGGACTTTTCGGCAACTTCATAACTGATGATTTTTTTCCGTGGGCAGGGGATTATCACATGAATTATAACTATGAAGCGCCGTATTACTGTGTGTTTTCTTCAAATCACCCCGAGCTTTTTGACGGCTACATGGCTCCCGTTAACGATATGGCTGAAAATGCAAAAGAATTTGCAAAGCTTTTCGGCTGCAGAGGCTATGCATTTCCCGTAAGCTTCGGACCGAAGGCGCTTGATGTTTATACTCAGAAGGACTGCAAGGAACACGGCATACTTTTCCTCGGTCAGAAAAGCCATGCCGCATATGCCTGCGTAATTCCGATTATGCATTGGTTTTCAACCTATGACAAAGAATATGCGCTTGAAAATTATTATGATTTTGTATTGAACACAGCCGCTTTCTGGGAAGATTATCTTGTCAAAGAAAAGGGCAGATATGTTATCAAAAACGATGCGGCGCATGAAATTCCTTATTACCGCGGCGAAAAATTCAGATATATCACTCATAAGGGACAGATTGAAGCCGTAAATGCAATTAACTCTCTCGGACTTGTCAAACTTCTGTTCAAAGCAGTTTATGATATGGCAAAGGAACTGGGTCTTAATTCCGAAAAATATCCCGTATGGCAGGATATCAATGAGAACTTAAGCGATTTCCCGACCTTCATAAAGCACGGCAAAAAATGCTTCCGTTATTCAAAAAGAGGCATACGCTGGAGAGATGATAATACCGTAGGGCTTCAGCATATTTATCCTGCTTCTCAGATTGGACTTTCATCGGGCGAAAAGCTGCTGAAAATTGCAAAGAATACATATTTTATCAATGACAGACGCCTTGATGATAACGGCTCGAATTCATATCTTCCCGCGGGTGCAAGAATCGGAGTTGACCCCGGATTTCTCATTGAAGGCATAAAGCAGAACATCAGGGAATTCGGACTCCCGAACAGACTTTTCCGCCATCATGGCGGCGGAATCGAACATCTTACTATGGTTCCTGCAACGGTTAACGAAATGCTCATGCAAAGCCATGAGGGCGTTATCAGGCTCTTCCCTTGCTGGAACAAAAACAGTTCTGCATCTTTTGAAAATCTGCGTGCAGACGGCGCGTTTCTTGTTTCTTCCGAGCTTAAAAATAAACAGATAACCTCTCTGAAAATCAAAAGTCTCAAAGGAAGAATATGCAATGTTGAATGCTCCGATATAAAGAGTGTTGTGAGAGAATCGGATAAAAAGGAAGTTCCTTTCAAAAAAGACGGCTACACCGTTTCTTTCGAAACAAAAGCAGGTGAAAAATATATTCTGATATAAATTTTATATAAGCACAAACCACCGTGTTTTTTGCGAGAAAGCAGGAAAATCGGTGGTTTTTATGTGTCAGCCCTGTGGTGAAAATTTTTGCAAAAAATCCGTTGCCAAATGTTTACATTTATGTTCAATTATTCTTTTTGTTGCGTTGATGAGATGTTGCCCGGTGCTTCACGATAGTAATTAATATCCTTGAAAATATTGTACAGTAATGTTATAATATATATATTATCAACTTGGGAGTGACACTTAATGAAAGAAAACGCAACTATAATTGCTCTTTCGGGCAAAGGCGGAGTGGGAAAAACATCAATTTCCGCCGCAATAGTCAAGCTTCTTGTGCAGGTTTATCCCGATAAAAAGATTCTTGCCATTGATGCTGACCCTGCGGTAGGTCTTTCAACCGCACTTGGAATCAATGTTAAAATGACGATTGATGATATACGCAAGGAAATTGTAGAAACCGTTGAGGACGGTCAGACGAGGGCGGCGATTGAGCTTCTCGGTGATGCACGCTATAAGATTTTTGATGCTCTTGTTGAAACGGACGGCTTTGCATTTATCGCCGTCGGCAGACCTGAAAGCGCAGGCTGTTACTGCAAAATCAACACCTACCTTAAAGAAGTAATCAGCATTCTTTCAAATGAATTTGACTATGTTGTTATTGACGGTGAGGCGGGTATTGAGCAGATAAACCGCCGCGTTATGGAAAAGGTTTCACATCTTCTTCTTATTACCGATGCAAGCAAAAAAGGTACTCAGGTTATTTCAACAATCAAGAGCGTTGCTGATGAGCTTGTAATGTATAAAAAAATCGGTGCAATTGTTAACAGAATTCCCGATGAAAGTGTTATTCCTTATATTGATACAAACGGAATACCTGTTTTATCGTATATCCCCACGGATTCAAACCTTGCGATTTACGATATTGAAGGTAAGGATATCACGAAGTTGCCCGATGATTCAAATGTTGTTGAGGGCGCAAGAAAAGCCCTTGTTGAAATGGAGATTTTAAAGTGAGAGATTTAAAGCATCTTTATGAATTCGAAAATTTGCTTCAGGAAGCAAATAATGCACTTGTCCGGAAAGCAAAGGCAGACGGCGGAATAGCTCTGGGTTATACCTGCTATCATATTCCCGAGGTTTTGCTTAATTGCGGAAACTGTTTTTCCGTAAGACTCCGCGCACCGCGCACAGGCTCGATGGATATTGCAACTTATTATATGAGCAACTTCCTTTGCGGCTATTCAAAGGCGATATTGGAGCGCGCAATTGAAGGGGGATACAACTTCCTCGATGCTCTTCTTGCAAGCGAAACCTGCTCGGAAATGAACAGAGCCGCTGAGCATTTTGAACTGCTCAATCTTGTTGAAAACGATAAGTTTTTTCTGACTTTTCTTGATATGCCGTTTAAGATTGCTGACCACACGGTTAAACACTATGTAACGCAGACGAGAAACAAAATCCTCAATAAAATGGCAGAGGTTTATGGCGTTGATACATCGGATGCGGCTCTTCTCAAAGCAGTTGAAGAGCATAACGAAGTTTGCCGCATTATGACTGAAATCGGCAATTACAGAAAAGAAGATAATCCGAGAATAACAGGCTATGAATACCATATTCTAAGCCTTATTACATATTGTTGCCCGAAGTCTCTTATTCTTCCCATGCTTCGCGAAACTGCAGAGGAGCTCAAAACCCGCGAACCCGATGCAAAAAAGAATTTCAGAGCAAAAATCGTTGTTGTCGGCTCGGAAATGGATGACCCCGATTTCACTGCCCTTATCGAAGACAGCGGTGCACTCGTTGTTGCGGACAGATATTGTTTCGGCTCCATGCCCGGCAGAGAAGAAATTAAAATCAATCCCGATGAGGATGTTTTAACGCAGATTTGTCTGCATTATCTCAGAACAAGTCAGTGCCCCCGATATATGAGCCACGAAAAGGTGCAGGAACGCAGAGATTTTGTTAAGCATCTTGTTGATGAATATCATGCAGACGGTGTTATGTATGAGCAGCTCAAATTCTGCGAATACTGGGGCTATGAAAGAGCTCTTGCTTCTTATGTTATGAGCAACGATTACGGAGTGCCCACTGCGGCGGTTGACAGGCAGTACACCGCTTCGGCTTCGGGACAGTTGCGCACCCGCGTTCAGGCTTTTGTTGAAAGTCTTGAAATCAAGAAAATCCAGAAGGAAAGGCAGGCGAAAGGAAATGGCTGATCTTGGTAAGCTTTATACCGATGACCGCAAAGCGATTCTCAAACACAGAGAATGGCGCGGATTCAAGGATACAATGTATGATTATTACCGCTGGCTTGTCACATGGAAAGATATGATTGTTATGGTACTTAAAGCTCCGATATCAACGGTCAGGGGTCTTTGGAAGTATCGCTGGATGGCATCTTATCTTTCGACTCCATCTTTTATTGACAGGCATACCGCAGGTCTCAGAGGCACGCATCTTCGCATTGTTCACCTTCATTTCAATATGATTGTAAAACACGCAACGGGGCTTATTCACACCTCTTTTGTTGCGGATGAAAAAATTAACCCCAAAAACAAACTTTCAAAGAAAATAGTTCTTACGGATGAAATTATTCCGAATGAAATTTTTTCAGGATTCCCGAATCTTACGGTTATTCCGCTTCAGACAATCCCCATCATCCTCACGTCAATGGTTGACCAGCAGATAACTCCGCCTTACCTTGAGGTTACTGAAAGCTTTGGTGTACCCGCTGATGTTTGTCCTCTTCCGAGTGCGGAAGCAGGCGTTGCAATTGATGACGATTATCCCAAAATGGGTTGTTGCATGGTTGCAACCAATATGCCTTGCGACGGCTCTGTTATGAACTCAACTTTTCTTGACAGACGCCTTAAGCTTCCCGTTCATCTTTTCAACATTCCGCTTCGTTATAACGACGAGGATGTTCAGGAATATGCTGTTGAAGAAGTCAAGGAATTAATAAAATTTATTGAAGAACAGACAGGGGAAAAGTTTGACTGGGATGTCTTCTTTGAGGCACTTGAAAATTCGAATAAACAGCTTGAATACGAGCTCGAAAAATGGGATATCAATAAAACAAAATATCCGCAGATGACGGGCGCAGCTTTCTGGCTTTACAGAATTTATTATTTTAACCTCTCGGGCGGTGTTGATAAACGGTTCCTTAAAGTGGATAAAAAAGTCAATAAACTCATGATGAAGGGCTATGAGAATAAAGAACCCGTTTCGAAAGAAATGCGTCACCGTGCAGTTGTCTGGAGTTGCCCCGCTAACTATTACACAAGTTTTGCGAACTGGCTTGAAAACTGCTGGGGCATGAATGTTGTTATGGATATGGAAACGATGATTTCTTATATCAAATATGATACCGAAGATAAAGAACGGGCTCTCAGGGATGTTGCAAAAACATATCAGCGTTCAATCATGCGTAAGCATACCAAAGGCGGCTACAGAAATGTTGTTGATGAGCTCTGGAGAATTGTAGAGGAATACGATGCCGATACGGTTATTATGTATGACCAGATTTCATGCAAGGGCATGGACGGTCTCGCAGGCATCTTTGATGACCAGGCAAGAGAGCGCAATATCAATTTTATCTGGGTCAAGCAGGATCTGATGGACCCCAGAACAATTTCAAGGCGCGATATGCGTGAGCAGGTTAATAAATATATGCAGACCGTTCTTCAGGAGGAGCCTCTTGACCCCTCTCTCATGGATTTTGAAGACGATTTGGCTTGGTAAAGGAGTAATATTATGAAATATTTCGGCGGATGTGACGTCGGTTCAACATATACAAAATGCGTTATTCTTGATGAAAACGGAAAAATTGTTGCCGCCGTTACAAACAGAAGCAAAATTAATCCCGTTGCAAGTGCTGAAATCGCTCTGAATGATGCGGTTGCGCAGGTTGACGGACTCGGCTCAGCAGAAGAGCTTACATACCTTATCGGCACCGGTTACGGCAGAAACAAAGTTCCCTTTGCAGATGAAAACATCTCGGAAATCAGCTGCCACGCTATGGGCGTTCATGTCACAAACCCCGAGGTCAAGGCTATCATTGATATCGGCGGACAGGATGTCAAGGGTATTTCAATTGATACCGACGGCACCGTTAAAAACTTTGCAATGAACGATAAGTGCGCTGCGGGTACGGGCAGATTCTATGAAGCAATGGCTAATGCTTTTGAAATGACTCTTCCCGAATTCTCAAAGCTTTCACTTGAGGCAAAGAATACAATTCCCATCACAGCGCAGTGCACCGTTTTTGCTGAAAGTGAAGTTATTTCACTCGTCGGTGAAGGCAAACCCATGGATGAAATTGCCGCAGGTATTCAGCTTGCCGTTGCAAAAAGATGTTTTGTTATGGCTAAAAAAGCAGGCGCGTCCGACAGTATAACCCTCACAGGCGGCTGTGCAAAGAATGACGGCCTCAAGAAAGCTATCGAAAAGGTGCTTAAAATCAAGGTCGTTGAGCTTTCAACTGACCCCCAGCTCATGGGTGCACTTGGTGCGGCTGAATATGCACGTCAGAAAGGTCTGGATAAATAATATGGAAATTGTTTTAATAATTCTCGGTGTTGTTCTTGCCCTTTTTGTTGTAACTTTCACGATCTACTTCTTCAACCTTGATATGAAGCTTATCCGCAAGGTTTATGACTTTCTCGGCAAGCATTATGACACTATGAAAAGGGATAGAAAACTCTGATGAATTTTTTTGATTCTTTGATTTTTGAAACCGAAAAACTGACATCGGATTTTTTGGGAAATGAATTTCCAAAAGGCACACCTTGGAAGGATTGCGGTGAGAGTCAGATAATAATGAGGCGGGATACAGCTTTTGAACTTGAGGGAGTCGGCTTCAATCTTGTTACCTCGTCAGATGTTTCTGACGGTATAATTCTGATCGGAGATGACCTTGATAAAATCAAAGATAACCGAAGATTTGCGCGCATCACTCTTGTGCAGATTGATAATATCGGCGATGAACAAAAGGAATATAACCTGATAAAAAAGATTGATTATGTGAAATATCATACTTTCCCCGACGGATATATGATGCGAAGCACCTCCCGATCACATAAAGAAGCTGTCCGTGTTTCAAAAAAAGCAATTGCAGACGGCGCTGATTTTTGCGGAATCGGCTCGTTGCTGATTGATAAATATAAAGAAATTCCTGAGGTAAAGGCTGTAAAGGTGATATTCATAACCGCATCTGAAGCTGATTATCCCGAAACAGAAAGAATTGCTGAAAAGAATTATGCTATTGCAGAAACGCTCAATCATGTTATGAATAACATAGTTTTTGATTGCAAGACATGCAACCTCAAAGCGATTTGCGATGAAGTTGAGGGCATGAAAGAGCTTCACTTTAACAAGGCAGATAAATAAAAACAACCACTTCACGGATGTGAAGTGGTTTCTTTCTTATATGTTTTTTCTGCCTGAAACAATGTATATTTCATCTGTTGAAATTTTTGTGTCAATGTTAAAATAAGGTTTCATTATTTCTGCCAATTCATCAGCTTCTGGAAGAACAGAGGATATTTTTTGTGCTTTACCCGAATGGTGTTTTATGAGAGCTTCTCTGCTCATTCCGTGGGCAACGGTTATTCTGCCGTCTTCTTTAAGATGTTCCGATAGATTTTTAAATAGCAGCTTTCGGTTTGCGAAGTGTGGAAATGCGTTGTAAATAACTATGCAGTCGAATTTTTCGCCTGGTTCGTAAGTTTCTGCATCGGCACACAAAAAAACAATATTTTCATATTCCGAAAACTTGCTTTTTGCAATTTTAATCATATTCTCAGAAATATCAACGGCGATGCATTTCCTGACTTTTCTGCTTATATAATCGGGAATAAGAACACCCGTTCCGCAGCCTGTGTCAAGAACGGTTTTTCCTTCCGTAACACAGGCTGTGTCAAGTATTTTATCAATTTTCCATTGAATTTTACTCATATCCGAATCCCACGAACCCGCAAAAGAATCAAAGAAAGCGGCAATCTCTTTTTTATCCATATTATCCTCTCGAAAATTGTTTGATCAATGAAATAAAACAGTTACCTGACGTTATCTGCTTTTTGGTACAGGTACTTATAAGGGGCATGGCAAAACTATTATATATCAAGGCTTACAGTCAACAGCAATGAAACGCAATTTTGATTTTGATGTCAATATCAATACAGATGCCATTTTTTTGAGATTGCTTGCCAAGTATTAACTTTTTGTTGTTCCTCTGCAATGAAAGCATCGGGGTTAAAGTCGGGTCTGAAGATGTTATCTGTGCCGATGAGTTTTGCAACAGACGGTTCAATTTCAAGCTCGGAATGTATTTTTTTAATTGTATCGAGCAGTTTTATTCCAACTGCAAAAGGCGAAAAGGTTTCTCTGTCGGTAACATGGAGTTGTATGCCGTGGCAGAAGTTGTCTTTATAGTCTGAAAATGTCGGTGTAAATGAACATTCCCTAAAAATAACGCCTTCTTGTTGTCTCATTTTTTCGATAACCGCTTTGCTGTCAAGCCAAGGTGCGCCTATCATTTCAAAAGGTTTTGTTGTGCCTCTGCCTTCGGAAAGATTTGTTTCTTCAAAAATGCAGGTTCCGATATAGACAAAAGCCGTATCAACAGTCGGAATATTTGGCGACGGCTGAATAAAAACAAGGTCAGTATCATCGTAGTACATATCCCTTTTCCAGCCTTCCATCGGAATAATATTCAGGTCACAGCCGATGTTTTCCGTTTCGTTCATCATAAGAGCAAATTCACCGATGGTAAGACCGCAACGGGTCGGCGTGGGAAACCTTCCGACAAATGAGGAAAACTGTCTGTCGAGTATAGCTCCTTCTGCTTTTACTCCGCCCAAAGGATTCGGACGGTCAAGAACAACAAATTTCAAACCATGTTCGGCACAAATTTTCATTGTGTCTGTCATGGTATAAGCATAGGTGTAAAACCTTGCACCAACATCCTGAATATCGAAAATCACGGTATCAAGAGATGCAATCTTTTTTTTGCTTTCCGATATATCGTCACCGTATAAACTGAACACAGGAAGTCCGGTTTTTTTATCGTCATATGAAACTATATTCTGCCCTGCCTGCACATCTCCCCTGACTCCGTGCTCGGGTCCGAAAAGAGCTGTCAGGTTACACTTTTCTTTCAACATATCTACAGTTGATGAAAGGTCACGGAGAACACCGGTATGATTAGTAATAAGTCCGCATTCTCCTTGAAAATCAAAGCCGTTTTTTGCAACAACATCTGCGCCGCACAGAACTTTTTGTTTTGCTGCTTTCATATTTTACCTTCCTTGCACATTTTTAATATTCCGTAATCATCGTGTCATAAACGCTTATTCTGTTTTATATTCTACATCAATCAGAGTATAGAGGTCAATATCTGAAACTTATTTCAACAATGTTTTTAGCATATTAAAAAACAGTAATGTAAAACAGATAAACCGTAAATTGACATAATATGGTTTTGCAGATATAATAAATTTGCAACAACGGTGCTTCGACGCGCAAACAAATAAAAGACGGTATAAGGATGAATCTGATGATCGGAAAAAATATAAAATATCTTTTAGGCATTGACGGCGGCGGAACAAAAACCGAGTTTCTGCTGACGGATTCAGTCGGAAAAGAAATCAGAAGAATTACTCTCGGCGGTTCAAATCCCGTCAATATCGGCATTGAAAATACCTGTGCTGTTCTTAATGAAGGTATAATAAAAATATGTGAAGGATTCGATATCGGCAAAACGTCTGTTTTTACAGGTGTTGCAGGTGGGAAAACAGGAGAAAACCAGCAACTTATCAGCAACTTTTTGTCACAGTTTGGCTTTGCTTCATCTGATTGCGGGAGTGATATTGATCTTGCGCTTGAGGTTGCATTAAAGGGTGAAAACGGAGTGGCTGTTATAATGGGAACGGGCATTGTTGCTTATGCACGTTCAGGTGGAAAACTTCACCGCACAGGCGGACGGGGATATATGATTGACAAGGGCGGGAGCGGATTCCATCTGGGCTCGGATGCTCTCAATTCGGCATTTGAATTCATTGACGGCAGAGGCGGAAGCAAAACAATTCTGAAACTTATTGAAAACAAGCTTGGTAAAAAGCTTGAAGATTCAGTTGCCGAAATATACAGCGGCGGTGCAGAATATATCGCTTCTTTCGCTCCTCTTGTTTTTGAGGCATTTAATCTCGGTGATTCAACCGCTTCGGAAATCATTGACCGTAATGCTTATGAGGCAGCAAAAATCATCAATGGCGCACGAATATTGTTTGAAAAATCCGATGGTAAAATTGTTGCCTGTGGCGGATTATGCAAGCAAAAAGAAATATTATATCCGTTCCTGATGAATTATCTTGAAGGAGAAGCTTTGCTCACATTTCTTGATGAACCTATGGTAAACGGTGCAATTTCAATTGCGGCAAGGAGGACAGAAATATGTTGAAAACCGAAATGCGTAATCCCGATACATACAGCATAGATAAAATGTCAACTCGTGAAATGCTTGAAACAATAAACAACGAAAACACCAAGGTGACTCTTGCTGTTGAAGCTGCTTTGCCGCAGATTTCAATTGTGTGCGATGAGGTTGCTGATGCCATAAAAGCAGGCGGCAGGATTTTTTATATAGGAAGCGGAACTTCGGGCAGGCTTGCCGTGTGCGATGCGGCGGAATGTCCGCCAACCTTCGGCGTGCCTTATGACCTTTTCAACGGAATTATCGCGGGCGGTGAAAAATGTATGTTCAAGGCGGCAGAGAATGCAGAAGATAATCCCGTGGCAGGCATTGATGACCTTAAAAACCGTGATTTCTGCAACAAAGATATATTAATCGGAATTTCAGCTTCGGGATCGGCGGCTTATGTTGTTTCTGCTGTAAATTATGCAAAGAGCCTTGGCGCAAAGGCTTTTTCAATCACAAATAACCCCGATACCGAACTGGGTAAAGTTGCAGATATTGACATCTGCGCCGATACCGGTCCCGAGGTTATCACGGGTTCAACCCGAATGAAGGCAGGAACGGCACAAAAAATAATCCTGAATATGATTTCAACCGCTTCCATGGTAAAATGCGGCTGTGTTTATGAAAACATGATGATTAATCTTAAACCCACAAACCAAAAACTTCGAAGAAGAATGATAGGAATTGTTACCGAAATTCTCGGCTGTACAACCGAAAAATCTGAGAAACTTCTTGAAGAAAACGGCTGGAACATTCGCTCTGCTGTTAAGTAACACTGCAAAAAACCGACAGACCTCGATTCTGAGATTTGTCGGTGATTTTTATTTAAGCTTCAATCCGTAGACGGCACAGTTTTTCATCTCTTCAAGCAGAGTGAAGCCGTATTTATCGTAAAACCCTCTGCCTTTTTCATTTTTTATCCATGTTGTGAGCATAATACCCTTCACCCCTTTTTCTTTCAGGTGTTCAAGAAGGGCATCCGTCATTTTGTGTCCAAGTCCCATGCGCTGATATTCGGGAAGAACATCAATGTGAAGATGTGCAGGATAATCCTTTTTATATTTTTCGTGAGGAACAATTGACCTCAATGCCGATTTTCTGCGGCGGAATTCCCAGTTTTTGATTTTGGGATAATACAGTTTCACAAACCGTTCCTTGAAAACATCAAAATTCTCCGTGCAGATAACATAACCTATCGCTTTATCGTTTTCATCGGCGGCAACAAAGCAGTTTTCGGGTTCGTTTTCAATATAATAGTCACAGTAAACGGATAGTGTGAAATTTTTTGCTTTTTTTGAGCTTTTGCAGGGTCCGTCGCTGTTAAGGCATACAAAACGCACATTTTCTTTATCTTTTGCTTTATATGGTCTTATCTTCATTTAATCACATCCCTTTTTCAAGGAAAGTTTATCATTAAAATGCATAAAAATCAAGGCGCAATATGTACCGATTTGATAATTGTAAAACATTATAAAATATTGTATTATTAATATCAGGAGGGATTAATATGAATGGCAAATCAAATCCCGCAGCTGTTTTTTATAAGCTTTTCGGAGATACGGCAGACAAATTCAACATTGAAATTATTTATGAGAATTCAAAGCGTGTTGTTTATTGCGAAAAGACTCACAGAGTTGCCGACGAAAAATATATTCTTTCCGTTTCGGGTAAAGAAGTGAAAATTTATTGCTCCTGCGAAAAGGGTGCGTTTTATGCTCTCTGCGACCTTGCAAAGCGTATTGATGAAAACACCGTTTCCGACGGAGAATTTATATGCTCACCGTCTTTTTCCGTAAGAGGTTATATTGAGGGATTTTACGGTACACCGTGGAGTCATGAAAACCGAAAATCCGTTATGAAGCTTATGGCAAAGAACAGAATGAATACGGTTTATTACGCACCTAAAGATGATTTGTATCATCGGGAGAAATGGCGTGAGAATTATCCCGAAGATGAACTTGAAAGACTGAAAGCACTTGTTGACTGCGCAAAAGAATACTATATGAATTTCTACTGGTGCATTGCTCCCGGTCTTTCAATGAAATATTCCGACGATGCCGAATTTGACACTCTTATCAATAAAACAAAACAGCTTTATTCAATCGGAATACGCTGCTTCGGTCTTCTGCTCGATGATATTGATGAGGAACTTGTATTTGAAGAAGATAAGGCAGTTTTCGGCGAAACGGTCAATGCACATATTGAATTGATAAACAGATATTACTCCGCTTTGAAAAAAATTGATTCTTCAATACATCTTACCGTTTGTCCCACTCTTTATCACGGAAAAGGCAGTGAATATTACATTTCAAAACTCGGCAAAAATATTCCGACGCTTGTTTCCGTTTTCTGGACGGGCAGAGATATCTGCTCCCGTGAATTAACAAGTCCTGAAGCGGTAAGGTTCATTGAGAATACATTTCACAAACCGCTTTATTGGGATAATTATCCCGTAAACGATTGCTCCATGTTTAACGAGATGCACATTTCTCCCATTATCGGGCGTGACCCCGATTTGTATAAATACTCCGAGGGTATCATTTCAAACTGCATGGAATATGCCGAATGCTCGAAAATCCCGCTGATTACCTTTGCGGATTATCTGTGGGACAGCGAAAATTACGACCCGCAGAAATCATGGGAAAGCGCAATAAGGCAGGTTGTCGGAAAAGAAAATGCAGATAATTTCATTATCTTTGCCGATCATCTTTACACCTCATGTCTTAAAGATGCAAATTCAAGGCGTATGTATGAAGCGTTTGACGAAATTGAAACTGCATTCAAATCAGGCAATCCGGAAAAAGCTCTTGCTCTTGCAGAAAACTATCTCGGCAAAATGAATGCGTGCAGAGATTATCTCAAACAGGATTTACCCATTTGCCGCGAACTTTCAAAATGGTCGGAAAAATATTTTGTTTCGTGTGAAATCATAAACAAGATATTTGAATATATAAAAACAAAGAATGAAGAGTTGATTTCAGAAATATCTTTACTCGCAGAAAAATACGAGTCAATGCCTGCAAAGCTTTCAAACGATGTCAATATCCATGCAGAACTCAAAAATCTGCAAAAATTCATTTAAAAAGGAGAAATTAAAATGGCAGTTGTTATCAGATGGATTTCAGCAATTATGGCGGTGCTTGTCGGTTTACCGACTCTTCTCGGTGCGGTTTTTCAAAGCCTTACCAAAATCGGCTATGACGAAAGACCCGTTACGGCAATTTCGGAAAATTTCATTGAAGGAAACAAAGAGTTTATTGATGAAGCAAGTGCCGAATACTGGTCGGCAGGCTTTGCACGCAGAGTGCTGACTCCCGAAGATATCGATGAAACAAGATATTTTCTCGGCGGATTCCTCAAATTCCCTGCTCAGGAAGCAACGGGCGTTGTTGACGATTTGTGCGTAAGAGCAGTTGTGCTTGACGATAATTCAGGCAGAGGTGCCGCAGCGTTTGCGTGGATTGACGGCGTCGGCTTTATGAATGCCGATATCAAGGATATCCGTGAAAAACTTGCCGATATAACAGGTAACGGCAAGCTTATCAGCATCGACGTCGGATCAACTCATAACCACAGCGCAATTGATACTCAGGGTCTTTGGGGCAATATTCCCAAAAGCGGCAGAAATCAGAAATATATTGATTCCGTTGTTCAGAAAACAGCCGATGCAATCAGAGAAGCTTATAATAACAGAAGCGAAGGCACGCTTTATTATGCGTCAAAGGCCTGTCCGGAAATGTTCTCCGACGGCAGAGCCCCGTATTCAATTGATGAAAAAATACACCTTTTCCGTTTCGTTCCCAATTCAGAAGGCAAAAAAGAAATATATATTGCAAATTTCGGTGCTCATCCCATCAGCTTAGGATGGAGCAACACAGAGCTTTCGGGCGACTTTCCGTATTACATCGAGAAAGAAGTAACAACCGAAAAGAACGCAGACTTCATCTTTATACAGGGTGCAATCGGCGGTGCAATTCACGCGGATATGGGTGTTGAAAACGGTATTCCCGAAGAACTCACCTCATTTGAAAAAATGAAGGAATACAGCAATATTGTTGCAGATATTCTTTATGAGCTTGCAGAAAAAGGCGAGGCTGTTGAGCCTGTTCTCAACGTTAAACACGCTCAGGTTGATTTTGAAGTCAACAACTTCATTTTCCTCCTTGCGGAAAGTGCAGAGCTTTGCAACGTCAAGGCATTCAAGGAAGACGGAAAGATATATCTCACAAGCGAAATCGGTTATGTTGAAATAGGTAAAAACATAAAGATTATTGAAGCTCCCGGTGAAGTTCTGCCCGAGCTTGTTTACGGTGGATTCTATTCGGCTGATGAAGCATACAACGGCACGGAATATCCTTATGAAGGCATCGCTGCCTGCTTTGATGAAGATGATGAAGTTCTTGTTTTCGGACTTTGCAACGATGCTGTAGGCTATATTGTTCCCGATAATGATTATTCTGCTTCAAACGAAGAAGGCCATTACGAAGAAACCGTTTCAACCGGTTCAAGAAGTGCAACCGCATTTTCAAAAGCATTCTTTGAACTTTTGGAGGTTAAATAAATGAAATTTCTGCGTTTTCTGAAGCTTCCCGAATTGGTCAGAGGTATTATTTCGGGATTACTTTCCCTGATAATTCTGTTTGTTCCGAATTCAACTTACACAACAATTGAAGAAACATCAAAATATATGCTTACGGGCGATGAGTTTTTTTCTTATAACGGCGAAAAATGGACTGTCGGCTTTGCAAAGGAAGTTCTTACTCCCGATGATATCACCGAAGAAGATTATTATATCGCCGGTTACAACACAAACAATCCCGCAAAATCAGTGCTTGATGATATGCATGCCAAGGCGGTTTATCTTGACGATAACAGCGGGAGAGGCGGAGTTGTTATTTGTGCTGTCGACTGTGTCGGCATCAGCCGCAAGGATATCAACGATATCAGAAAAGCCGTTATCGAAAGCGGCAAAATTCCCGATATCAAATCAATCAACATCTGCGCAACCCACACTCATTCCGCAATTGATACGCAAGGACTTTGGGGCAAGAATTTCTTCTCGGACGGCAAAAACGAGGAGTTTATGAACCGTCTCAAAGACCTGACGCACAAGCGATTATTGATTCATACAACGCAAGAAAAGACGGCAGCCTTTATTTCGGCACAGCTGAAACGGAAGGGCTTCTGACCGATACAAGAACCCCCGTTGATTACGATGCAACAATCACAAGAATCCGTTTTGACCCTGAAGACGGCAGCAACGATACTTATATAGTAAATATGGCATGCCACGCCGAATGTCTCGGTGCAAGAACAACCGTTGTCAGCGCTGATTTTCCTGCTTATATGGAAAAGGAAATGATTGAACAGACTGGCGGCGCAAACGTTGTTTTCATAAACGGCGCTATCGGCGGACTTATCACCTGCGAAAAACTCGATGATGTTCTGCGTAACTTTGAGCTCGGTCTTGAATATGTCAAGGAATTCGGCGAGGATGTCGGTGAAGCTGTTATGAGCATAAACAACGAAATTTCGCTTGAGTCTGCAATCAACATCAAAACCGAAGCGATGGAAATAAAATGCGATAACACAGCACTTCTGCTTGTGCGTTTTCTCGGAGTTCTCAACAATGATGTTGCCAAAGACAAAGACAGAAACATCTCAATCATCACGGAAGTTTCATATATGGAACTCGGCAACAGACAGATAGGTGTCTATATGATTCCGGGCGAGCTTTCTCCCGAACTCGAAAGCGGCAACTTCCTTTCTGCTGAAGAAGCTGCAAACGGCACGGAAGCTGAATACAAGTCGCTTTCTGAAATGTCACGCTGTGAGCATAATTTTGTTCTCGGTCTTTGCAACGATGAATTGGGATATATAATCCCCGAAAACGATTTTTATCTTCATGAGTGGCTGCCCTATTTCAACAACGCAATTGATGAGTCGGGCAGAGAGCATTATGAAGAAACAAACTCTCTCGGACCCGAAGCGGCAGGAGCAATTCTTGATGCTATGGATGAACTTATAGCTTTACTTAACAAATAAGAAAAACGCCAGCCATCCGTCAGGATGGCTGGCGTTTTTTGTGCGGATAACAAACAGGATTTGATTCGCTCGTCCTTCAGGTTCTGCCCTGAAAAAGAAAAATCACAGATTATATTACGATGACCTGTGATTATTGGTACGGGTGCTTATATAAGGGGTGTAATAAACTCCTTATATGTCAATGCTTGCAGTCATCAGCAATGTTATGTCTGTTGACAGAATTTTTATTTTGATTACAATAAATATAATCTGAAAAATAAAAAATAATCGTTTTTATGCGATTACTTTTATTCCGATTTAAATTTTAACAATTGCTTTAAGGAAGTTTATGTTATGAAAAGATTTATCTCGTTATTTCTTTCGGTTGTGATTGTGTTCAGCCTCATGGCACCTGCATTTTCATGGGTTGATGTAAATGAAAGCAAAAGCCAGATTCCGGTTATCCGCATTTCGGGCGACGGTGAAGCACTTTATGATGCAGAAGGCAATAAGATTTTTCATTATCGCGATATAGCAAAACTTGTGTCGGGAAATAATGAAGGCGGTACAGACAACAGCGAATTATACAAATCCATGGCAGAAAGCTTGCTTCCGGCAATTGCCAAGGGTTTGGCAACAGATAACTGGGATGACCTTTACGCCGGTCTTGAAACAGAAATCAGTAAAATTTTTGCAAATTCTTTGCTTGATGAAAACGGCAATGTAACCAACAATTCCGGTTTATCTCAAAGCCGTAAAAAGCAGATGGAAAACAAAAGAAATAACAATCAGATGGGTAATAAAGGGTATTTCTCGTGGAATGACTATTGGTTCCATTATGACTGGAGATTGGATCCCATGGAAACTGCCGATGAATTCAACTCATTTATAAAGGATATCAAAAGAACAACAGGCTGCGAAAAGGTTGGCATTGCGGCAACCTGTCTCGGCACCAACATCGTAATGGCTTATGTTTCAAAATACGGTGTTGAAGATATTCAGGGCATCGGAATGGACGGCAGTGTTGTTGGCGGGGCAGAAATTCTGAGCGAGGTTATTTGCGCAAAATTTGATGTTGATCCACCTGCTCTTATGCGAATTCTGCAAGATGTTGAAGGGCTCGGCTTGTTCAGCATTGACGAATTTATAACGGAAACTATTGATATGCTGGTTCAGACAGGTATTCTTGAAGGCGTTATCAGTACAACTGAAAATATTTTTTATGACAAACTTGTTGAAGGTACAACCTCAGCTCTTGCTCTTTCAACTTTCTATACATGGCCTAACTATTGGGGATGCGTATCGCCCGAGGATTACGAATTGGCAAAATATTATGTTTTTGGTGAAGAAGGCAGCGAAAAAAGAATAAAATATGCAGGACTCATTGAAAAACTTGACAATTATGACAAAGAGGTTCGTCAAAGAGTTCCGGAACTCATTCAAAAGATTAAGGATGGCGGAGCAAATTTCGGCGTCATTTCAAAATACGGATATCAGATAATACCTATCTGTGCAAGTTCAGATATGGTCGCTGATCAATTCGCTTCTGTTAAGCGTTCATCCTTCGGTGCGACAACATCAGACGTTTATGAAACACTTTCTGACGAATATATCGCTCAAAGAACCGCTGAAGGTAAGGAACACTACATTTCTCCCGACAAACTTATTGATGCTTCTACATGCTTAACCCCAGACAGCACATGGTTCATTAAAGGCTCAAGCCATTCAAATTGGACTACTTATGAGATGAAAATTCTTTATGAGGTTGCATCCGCTGACAGACAGCTGACTATTAATGATTTCCCATACAGTCAGTTTATGGTATATGACACTAAAGCTGATTTGCTTTACCCCATGACTGAAGAAAACTGCCACACCGAAAATTGGAATTCTAATCCTGATGTTTATAAACCCTCATCGTTTTTCGATAAGCTCAATGTCGCCATTAACGCATTTTTACGCTGGTTCAAGCTTTTGGTTGAATTTATTGTCGAAAATATAAAGAACGGCTGACAAGAACAAAAATCTTATCAACTCATTAAAGAACTAAAAACGGCTTGCATAGGTTCATTCATTACCATGCAAGCCGTTTTTTGGTACGGTTACCCATAAGGAACTTGTGAAATTCCTTATATATCAAGGCATGCAGTCAGCGCAATGTAAATAAAATTAAATACTTTGATGCAATTCAGTATTCAAACACCGAGCGTTGCAGTTTTATAAAAAAACAGGACAGAGAACTGTCCTCTGTCCTGTTTGCAAGATTGCAATGTTGAAATTTATTAAGCCGCAATTGTTTTCTTGGTTTCCATCGGTTGTTGTGTGTTTCTGTAGCGGATGATTCCGATTATAACCGAAACAAGTGATATGGATTCACTTAAAATGCCGCTATATGAGGAAGCAAAAATATTATAAATAAGAATCAGTGACGATGAGATGAGTATTGTTTTGCGGAATTTTTTTGCATCGAATATACCCATACATATAGTATTAACAACAAGTCCCAGCGTTATCAGCAGTGAGTGGATCCCTTCCCATGAAAAAAAGCTTACTACTGCCATGCACAAAGCAAAAAGAATAGGTGATGCCAAGTCTGTACCTTGCTTTTTATCACGGTAATAGAATGTAAAATTACGGATAATACACACAATGTTTAAAGCAAAACCCGATAAAGCACCTATAAGCAGATACTGTACACAACTCAATGCTGTTGCAACAGTCTGAATAATCATTATTTTCCTTTTTTGAGTGCGCTGATAAGAATAAAAAAACAAACCTACTGAAACAAAACCTAACATGTGGCCGATTAATGTGACAAAATTCTGCATATATACCTCTGAACTATCCGTGTTTAAAATATTTTCGTTACCGTCAGACAATTATACTTATTTTTAAGTTGATGTCAAGGAATGAATTTGCAGATATTGCACAAAGCAACGGATGATATTTTGGTGAAATTGCTGAAATGTTGTTCTGTATCGCTCGTCCTTCAAGTCCTGCCCTGAAAAAGAAAAAACACAAGACATCTGACGATGACTTGTGTTTTTTGGTTGCGGAGACAGGACTTGAACCTGCGACCTCCGGGTTATGAGTTGCAGAGTCATTTTTTATACCGCAAAAATCGAATAATTTCATCTAATAACCACCTGATAAACCGCATTTTAAGCGGAAATATCAGGTGGTTCATTATTTTTCATGCGTACCGTTAAAATGAAATGTTGACAAAAAGTTGACACCGATAGTTGTTTTGAACAGGTATTTATCAGTCTGAATGTTTGTGTGTTATTTATCAGCGTTTATATATTTCGCTGACTGAAAATTTGTTTGCACAATAAAATCGGATAAACTAATAGTTGATTAATAAACAATGAATTGATTATTGAATTATCTGTTGAGTGTCGCTATAATGAAATTGAAAACAAAACAACGGAGGGATGCACCGTGAATATAAAAATAGGCAATATAATCCGTGAACTCAGGCGCAGAGATTCAAGAAAGCAGGAAGATCTGGCAAATGCACTGGGAGTTACCTGCCAGGCAGTTTCACGATGGGAGGCAAACAAAGGATATCCTGATATAGAAATGATTCCTGCAATCGCAAATTTCTTTCACGTTTCCATTGACGAGCTTTTCGGTTATGACGGAGACCGTGAAACCAAAATCAGTGAAATACTCGAAAAATCGCAAAGAGCGATAAATTCAAATGAAGACTTGACAGAATGCGTTGAAATGCTCCGTGAAGCAGTTGAAGAATTCCCGACGGAACACCGACTGTTGATTAACCTCGGATTTGCACTTCACACACACGGCTGGAAGATGCACGGTCTGAAGGGCTGGACGAGCGAAAACTCCGATTACGGCTCGATCGACACCGAGTATGCTTCCAGTAATTATTTCTGGCAGGAAGCGATGTCTGTTTTTGAAAAATTGCTTAAACTGAAAGACTCTTTTCCCGAAAAAAATGCCGTGATACTCATTATGGTTGCAGATTATTCGAAAATGGGTCAGTTTGATAAGGCAAAGGCTCTTGCCGAAAAGCAGAACTCGGTTTTTGTCAGCCGTGAATGCCTTATGCCCCATGCTACGGTAGATGAGGAGCGTGACCGTTATCTCGGCGAAGCGATAATTTCCGTTATGAATGAGCTGAAAAATCTTATCCAGACAGCGGTTACAACAAAAAAGCCTCTTGTTAAAGAGGGCATAAGCGTTCAGAAAATGATTGCGCTTGCTGAGTTTTATGAAAAACTGTTTGATGACGGTAGACTGGGAATTGCTCATACAAATGTGCGCGACCTCTATGTTTGCAGTGCGATATTTGAAGCAAGCTGCGGTGATATTGAAAAGGCTATGGAATATTTCGACAAAGGCTTTGACCATCATCAGACATATAAAGTAATCCGTAAGCTTGATGAATACAGCTATTCTTCACCGCTGTTTTCAAAGGTTGTTTCTCACGGAGGATTTCCCAAAATAGCGGAAGACGGTCTTAAAGATTTTCTTTCCGCGTCCGCACCCGAAAATCTCCGTAACGAAATATTGAAAAACGAAAAATATTCAGAATGTTTTGAATATATAACAAAACAGGAGGGTTAAATATGAAATATTCAAAGAATGCAACATACGATTATGAAACCAACGGTATCAGCGTAGAAAACGGTTATACCAAATGGTATGACAAAGAAATCATCGGAAAGAAGCTTCGCCTTGCAGGCACATATTCTCAGGCTTTTATGGTTGCCGTATTGATTGGCGTTTCAAGAGTTTTTGCCGAAGATATCAAGGCTTTTGGCATCCCCAAAATAATATTGCTTCTTGCTTTAAATGCAATTATTCTTATGTTAATAATTGCTCCGATGAGAGAATTTCTTCATCTGATTCCCGTTTCAAAGGGCAGACTTGACAGAAAATGTATTATATCTTTCAGAAATCATTTTTCGGTTTATAACGGTAGCGTTAATCGTTCACAAATACTTATAAGTCTTGCACTTCCTTTGATTGTTTTTATTCCTGTCTTCGGTCTGTTTTCTTTTCTTACAAGTGGAATTGTCAGACTTTGTGCAGTATTCTTGCTTATTGATTCTTGTTTTATGTGCCATTCAGATATTTATATGCTCTTTTTCTGCATCAAGAATATTGGTAAAAACGATACTGTTTTCGGTGAATACAAGAAAGCAAAAAAATAATTCAAAAATATTCCAACCTTTTTTCGGAATGCATCACTATATAATCAAAAAACACAAAAACTTTACAATAATGTCAATTTGGAATATAATTGAATTATATGGTTTCGGAGGTTGCTATGGACAGGATATCAGTTAACGGAAAACGTTTTGTTGATGAATATGGCAGACACAGAATTTTTAACGGTATAAACTATACCGATAAAAACGTGAAGTATTGCTTTATAAACCCAAACGAATACACAGAACTCAACCTGCGTAAATTGAGCGAATGCGGCTTTAATATCATAAGACTTGGTGTAACCTGGGAAGCAATCGAACCCGAACCGTGCAAATACAATGAGGAATATATCGACAAAATTGTGAATTTTATGGATGTGTGCCATAAATACGGAATGTATGTTTTTATTGATATGCATCAGGATTTGTACGGACCCGTCGGCGGTTCGGACGGTGCACCTGAATGGGCTTCTCTTACTGACGGCGCAAAGTTAAAAAAGAACAAGCTTGTATGGGCAACGGGATATTTCTGGGGCAAGGTTGTTCACAATTGTTTTGACAACTTCTGGGCAAACAAAGAGGTAAACGGAGTCGGTTTGCAGACATATTTTATCAATATGTGGAAGCATGTTGCAGAAAGAGTCAAAGACCATCCTGCTCTTTTCGGATTTGACCTTTTCAACGAGCCTTTCCCCGGAAGCGACGGCGGCAAGATGTTCAGAACGCTTATTATGAGTCTTGCCAAAACGATAATTACGGATAAGCGCTGCCCAAAAATGAAAATGCTCAAGCATTTGCTGAAAAAAGATATGCCGGCTGTTCTTGAGCCATTTGAAGATCCCGACCTTTTCAGGAAGGTCACAAGAGCAGGCCTTCCGCTTGAAAAGAAGTTCGACGAGGGCGTTTATTACGATTTCATCAACAAACTTTCAAAAGGAATAAGAGAAGTTACCGATAACGGCGTTATAATCGTTGAAAGCTGCTATTATACCAACATCAGCATTCCGTTCAGTATGCCTGCCGTAAACTATGACGGCAAGCGTGAAGAAAAGCTTTGCTATTCTCCTCACGGATATGACCTTATGGTTGATACTCCCGCATATGATTTCCCGAGCGATGCGAGAGTGCAGACAATTTTTGATGAAAAGAAAAACACTCAGGAAGCATGGAATGTTCCGATTCTTGTTGGTGAATGGGGCGCTATTTCGAATAGTGAGAATTATTTTAAACATATTGATTTTCTGCTTGATTATTTTGACAAAAATCAATGGAGTCAGGCATTTTATACATTTTTTATGGATATGTTTATATTTGACATGCCGTTTTTCAAGCATCTCACAAGACCGTTCCCCGTTGCTGTTTGCGGCGATATCGTAAAATACCGTCACGACAGAGAGAACAACAGTTTTATGCTTGAATTCAATCAGGATAAAGAATATGATGTTCCTACTGTTGTTTTTGCTCATAAAGAGATTGAAAGCATTGAAACCGACGGTGAATATAAGTTAATTCCTCTCGGAGAAACAGGCAGAAGCCATATCGAAATCAAAACAGGCACAGGTAACCATAAAATCACAGTGAAATTCAAGTGAAAGATTTAATCGGGGCTGCTTCTTGTTTGGAGCAGCTCCTTTGTTATTTCTTATAATGAAAAACATTGCTTTTGATTATCATATCTTGTAAAATATATTCAGAAAAGTTTTTATATTTTTTCCAACCTTTTTTCAAACTGTATCACTATATATTCGAAAACGCTCAGAGAGGATGCGTAAAATGGAAAAATCAAGAGCCGACAAAATTATCACCGAATATTACAAAAAGCTTTACGGCTTTGCTCTTTCGAAAATGACAGACATTGATAAAGCAGAGGAGCTTGCTTCGAGAATAACGCTTGAGGTTTATTCCTCACTGCTGAAAGCGGATGAGATAGCAAACGTTAACGGCTATATTTACCGCATTGCCTGCAACGTTTTTGCAAGATATATCGGCGAACGCAAGGAGAGTGCACACCTTGCAATTGATTCGGTGTTTCTGCCTGACAGCGTTGATTATGAAAAGAATTTAATCGATGCAGAAGAAGCGAAAAATCTCAGACGTGAGATTGCTTATCTTTCGGAAACTCAGCGCAGAATCGTTGTCATGCATTATTATGATAATCTGAAGCTCGGCGATATTGCGGAAAAGCTTTCCATCCCTCTCGGAACGGTCAAATGGCATCTTTATGAAGCAAAAAACAGCTTGAAAGAAGGAATCGAAATGAAAAGAACTCCCGGCACACTCGGAATTAATCCCGTTAAATTTATAAACATGGGTCACAGCGGATTTGTAGGCAGCAAGGGTGACACATCAGATTTTCTTCGCAACAGCCTTACCCAGAATATTGCCTATGCGGCATATCATTCCCCCAAAACCGTCAATGAAATTGCACAAGAGCTCGGTGTTTCACCGATATTCATTGAAGATGAAGTACGCAATCTTGAAGAATACGGCTTTATGGACAGACTCGGCGGCGGAAAATACAGAACAAATATCTATATCACCGAAACCACGGATGAAATCGACAGGAAAAAGCAGCTTCTCAACGAAGAATACGCAAGAATTCTCTGTGAAGAATATATTCCTTCTGTTTTTGAAGCGGTTAAAAAGCTTGATATGAGCAAAATCTACATTCCCGATAACGACATCAATCTTCTTCTGTGGACTGCGGTTATTCTTGCCGTCGGCAAAAAATCAATGGATATCGAAATATGGAAAGAATTTAATAAATACAGCGTAAAAAGAAAAGACGGCGGAGATTTTGTTGCCGTTGCCGAGGTTGAGCCTGATTTCGACCTGAGCCGTAACCGGCATTACAACACTTGCGGAGACATGACGAGGACGAATGAGAAATACTCAACCGGTGCATGGCAGTTTGATACATATTATGACAGCCGTACAGGCGGATGGCGTGACAGTCTTGAAAGCGATTTTGACAGTCTGTATGAACACATTTCAGGCAGAATAAGCAAGAATGACGTGTCTCTTGAAAAATATCAGCGACTTTATGAAAAAGGTTATCTTGTTAATGACGGCGGCAAGGATAAGGTCACGATGATAGTTTCCACTTACGGCGGTGATGAATTTATGAGTCTTATTCCCGACCCCGACGAAAAGCTTGAAAAGAAGCTTGAAAAATACTGCAAAGAATATTATGAACTCACAAAAGACTGCGTTGCAGGACATATGCTTCCGCTTCATAAAACAGCCTGCAAAGCAAAGTGGACAAACGGCAGAATGAGAATGACCGTTATTGAGCAGCTTCTCAAGTCGGAAGTGCTCGCTCTCCCGACCGAAGAACAAAAGGCGGCACTCACAACAATGCTTTTCTGCGATAAACTTCCCGAATAAAAAACATTATAAAAAAGCAGACCAACCCCATTTATTATTCGTCTTGTAAGTGAAAGGGTAAGGTGAATGATGTGGAGCAAAATAAAAAACAATTTATATTAAATGTTTTCTGCTGTGTTCTGCATTTTATAAATTTCGTAATAATGACCTATATTGTGGTTTCATCGAAAAATTATATTTATCTTCTTCCTGCTGCTCTGTTTTTGCTGTGTTTTGTTTTATACATATTGAATACCGTGAAAAGCTATAAGAAAATCAGGGCGCAAAACGCCAAAAAGCTCGGGAAAGAGCAGTCAACCAACGGTTGATACCCCGAAAACAACCATTAGTTTATCGGCTTCAACGTTTCGTTTGTTGACTCAACCGAAGGGATTTGCAACAATGAAATCGGCGAAAGCAAGCCGAATCAAAATTTGAAGGAGAATGAATCATGAATCTCGGAAACAATATTTCAGAAAAAAGAAAAGCAAAAGGAATGACTCAGGAGGAACTTGCAGCGAACCTTGGAGTATCACCTCAGGCTGTATCGAAATGGGAAAATAATTTATCCTGCCCCGATATTTCACTTTTGCCCGCAATTGCAAAGATTTTCGGAATGAGCGTTGATGAATTGCTCGGCGCCGCTTCCGCAACCGAAAATGTTGGAGAGGAAAAAACATTTGCCGAACCCGAAACTGCATATGAGGAACCTGTTTTTACCGGCAAGAAGGCAACAACCTTGCTTATCACAACCGATAAAAACGGTAAAGTTTCAAACGTCAGAATACCGCTTACCGTTATGCGTTTCGGTCTGAATTTAGGCAGTGCATTCGGCGGCATTACAGGCGCTCAGGCAAACACAATCGAAAACGCTGTCAAAACGGGGCTTTCAGGAGAAATCCTTTCCGTTGACGGCGAAAACGGAGAAAAGGTTACAATCAGTCTTGTGTAACATATGAAGATTTGACAATACGGGTGATATTATGCAATCTCTGATTTCAAAAATATTTATGTCAACCTTGCGCTTGATTTTTCATTCGCCGTTGTCCGACAGTTCAAAGCTGTCCGACAATGCGGCAAAGCTGACGAAAGATAAAAAATCAAAATACAAGCCCTCAAAAAACTTTATCCATTCAAAACATACAACCGACGATGTGAAATATGAAAAGCTCATAAACCGTAATTGCAAAACAGAAAAAGTTATACTTATGATTCACGGCGGTGGATTTAAAATCGAACTGAATGATTTTTACCGCAGGCTCGCCGAAAAATACAGCAAAATGTTTTGCGGTGCAACGGTTATAAATGTTGATTACGGAAGATTCCCCGAACATCAGCTCCCGTCGCAGATGCACGATGTTGTAAAGATTTATCTTCATCTGCTTGATGAAGGTGTCAAAAATTCCGATATTGTTTTTATCGGCGACAGCGCAGGTGCAACCCTTGCAATGACATCATCTTTGTGGCTTCGTGATAACGGCTATCCCATGCCGAATCACATCGTCTGTTTTTCGCTGTGGGCGGATGCAACATCAAGCGGTGATTCAAGAATCACAAATGCATACACAGACCCGTTTTACGGAATTGCAAAACATAAAAAGATTGAAGATAGTCTTCACTTGCTCAGAAGAATATCAAAGTATGTTCTGAATGTTGACAGAACCGATCCGTATATCTCACCGTTGTTCGGAAGTTTTGAAAAATTTCCGAAAGTCACTCTGATATGCGGAACTGCGGAGCTTGATGAAAGCGACAGCGACAGAGTTTATAAAAAACTGAAAACCGTTGGCGTTGATGCCGAGCTTCATAAATTTGAGGGTATGTGCCATTGCTTCCAACTGTTTTCGTTTTTACCCGAAAGCAAAACGGCATATAACCTTGTCAAAAGCAGAATTATGGAGGAACAGCGATGAAAATTCTTGATAACAGCGATAAATATTTAATGCCCGTTTTACTTCAGATTATTTCTAAAAAGCTTGATAAGAAAGCGGATAATATAAAATTCATCGGCGGCGGCAGCTTCGGCAGAGTTTATAAAACAGTCCTTTCAGACGGCAAAACAATTGCCGTTAAAGCATACAGAGTTCAGGGCTCGCAGTATGAAGAAGCAGAGCAGCTCAATCTTCTTTCCGCAAACACAAGCGTAAAAATGCCGAAGGTACTTTTTACTCATGAAGATAATGAAACGGCAATAATGGCTATGACTTTTGTTGAAGGACAGAATGTGCTAAACCCTGCATTTTTATTAAAAAGCAAAAGTCAGAAACAGAAATTTGCCGACGATGTTATTTCGGGCATGCTTGAGTGGCACAGTGTTACTAATGATAAATTCGGTTCATTGTCAGATCCCGTTTATGACACTTGGCTTGAATACTATAAAAAAGAAAAGCAGGAGCCTTGGCTCGCTGCTCTGAAAGAATTATCCGAAAACGGAAAGTTCAGCAAGAAAAAGCTGAAGCTGCTTTATGATGCAACAGAACTTTTTAACTCTCTCCCCGAAGAAAAAACAAATCCCGTACTCATACACGGCGACCTCAATATAATGAACATAATAGCTAACCCCAAAACTTTGGAACTCACAGCTTTTATTGACCCTTGCGGCAGTCTTTGGTCAGACAGAGAATATGATTTGTTTCAGCTTCGCAATATGTGGGGCGATGCTTACGGTCTGTATGAAACCTACAAACAGAAATGCAAATTATCCGAATATGCGGATTTCAGAGTTGCTTATTACGCTTCCATGCACGAAGCTGCAATGAGACTAAAAGGCGGTTTGATTATGCCGCTGTGGGAAGATTTGAATAATGCCCGACTGAAAAAAGAAATGAAATTGTTAAAGTGATATTATTTTTAATTGCAATGATACTTAAAAACTTGAAGATTTCATGCAAAAACCACCTGATAATTCGTATTTCCAGCGAAAAAACAGGTGGTTCATCCATTTTGTGCATACCGTTAAAATAAAATGTTGACAACTTTTTGTAGCTACACTTTAATGTTCAGTTGATTTTTGGTTTGTGAATGATATTATAAATCAAAATAATTATGAGTCTGACCTGAAATTGACAAATATGAACAGTTAAATTATAATACTGGTAACACTTGATTTTCTGGTGGGAGGTTTTGCTATGTCAACAGTGTTAAAGGCGATAATTTCTGTGTTCACAACAATTTTTATGTTGCCATCGATGATAGGTATCGGCCTTTTCGGTACTGATAATATAAATGAAAATTACTATGGAGAAGTGCGCCCTGACACTTGGGTGGCTGTTGACGGTCTCGGCAGAAGTCTGCCAACATATGAGGAAGTCGGGGAACGCGATGGTGAAAAGTTTGTAGGTCTTTTTTATTGGATATGGCATACGAATTTTGCTTCCGGCTTTGAGGCTGAAAATGCAACCGAAATTCTTTCTGAAAATCCCGAAGCTCTCAACGATTATAACCATCCTGCGTGGGGAGAGAGACCGGACGGCAAGCCGTATTACTGGAACGAGCCGCTTTACGGTTATTATCAGAACCTTGACGAATATGTGGTCAGAAAACACGCTGAAATGATTGCTGATGCAGGTGTTGATGTAATTATCTTTGACTGTACTAACGGCACGGATACATGGGATTCGGCTTATGAAGCACTTTTCAGAGTTTTTGACGAGGCAATCAAAGACGGTGTTAATGTTCCGCAGATTGCGTTTATGCTGCCTTTCGGCACGGATGACAATTCAAGAATATCTCTCCATAATCTCTATGAGAGAATATATTCAAAAGGCAGATACAAGCACCTTTGGTTTATGTGGGACGATAAGCCTCTTATAATGGCACACAAGGATTCGCTTGATAAGATTGATGATTATGACAAGGAAATTCTTGACTTCTTCACCTTCAGAAAAAACAAACCGACGTATTTTGATGGCAACTATCCGATAACTGACAAAACATGGGGATGGTGCAGTGACTATGCTCAGACAAAGTTCGGCACGTCACTTTTCGGCGGTGTTGAGCAGATGTGTGTTTCTGTTGCACAGAATGCTGCAGACGGTGAGCTTGTTGCGATGAACAGCGGTAAAAACGTTCAGGGAAGAAGCTTTACTCACGGTGATTATTCATACAGTTTTAAAAAAGGCGATGAAATTATAACTGTAGATTCTTCAACAGAGAACTGTATGCTCTACGGTCTTAATTTCCAACAGCAGTGGGATTATGCAATTGAATGTGACCCCGATTTTATATTTGTAACAGGTTGGAATGAATGGATTGCCGGCAGATGGAAAGAGTGGGAGGGAACAAAAAATGCCTTTCCCGATCAGTTCAGCGATGAATACAGCCGTGACATTGAACCTGCGGCGGGTATACTCAAGGATCATTATTATTATCAGCTCTGTGCAAATATCCGCAGATTCAAGGGTGTTACAGAGCCGATGAAAACCGAAGGCGGTCAGACGATAAACATATTTGGTTCGGACACACAGTGGCAGGGTGTAAAGAATGAATATGTTCACTATACCGGTAGTACAAAGAAACGCGATGCAGACGGTTGGATAGGACTTCACTATGAAAGCGATACGATGCGTAATGATTTCAGAAGTGTAAAGGTGACGTACGACCGTCAGAATATCTACTTCAGGATTGAAACGGTTGATGCAATTACTTCTTACGATGATCCGTCGTGGATGAGAATTCTCATGGATACGGACTCCACCGGTAAAACAGAAAATTGGGAAGGCTTTGAGTACATAATCAACCGTGACAGCGCAACTGAAAATACGGTGAGTGTTGAGCGTTCAACCGGTGGGTGGAGTTTTGAAAATACAGGGACAGCGCAGTACATCGTTGACGGAAATGTTATGAAGATATCTGTGCCGAGAGAGGCACTCGGACTCGGAAAAGGAACGGAAATTCATTTTAATTTCAAGCTTTCCGACAATATGCAGATCGACGGAGATATTATGGATTTTTATAAATACGGAGACGTTGCTCCCGGCGGAAGATTTATGTTTGCTTTCTGATAATCGGACTGTTACCGTAATCTGACAAATCCATACAAGATAAATGAAAAAAGTCTCCATGCATTGGAGGCTTTTGATATATTACAAAAAGAAAAATCACAGACCATCTGACGATGACCTGTGATTATTGGTTGCGGAGAGAGGACTTGAACCTCTGGCCTCCGGGTTATGAGCCCGACGAGCTACCAACTGCTCTACTCCGCGATATCTGTTTTTGAAGTGCTTTATAATTATACACGAATCTGTCAGAATGTCAATACTTTTTTTAAAAAATTTTTAAAACAATATTATTATACTGCATTTTGCATAAAAATATTAGTTCGTTTTTGTAAGTAATTGAAATCATTTTTACATTGATTGACTTTGACAAAATTTATATGTTATTATTTAATAAGAATATATATTACTTGGTTAAATAATATCAGGAAAGAGAGATGATTTGATGTCGCACGAAACAAATACTGCTCAGATTATTGAAGAGCAGGCTTTGAATCGCGAAGAGAAAAAATATGTCCGACCGAGGGAAATTGCTGCTTTTGCTCTGACTTCGTACGGACTGAATAACCTGACAAGCTTTATCGGTTCAACAAAACAGTATTTTATGATGAGCTTTCTCGGTCTTACAGGTAAACAGTTTGGTTTGCTCGGAACTGTTTCAACCATCTGGGATGCTCTTGACGATCCGATTTCGGGAATTGTTATCGACCGATGCAGGACGAGATGGGGCAGACTCCGTCCGTTTCTGATTTTTCCCATGCCGTTCTGGGCAATTTCATCAATTCTTTTCTATATGGTACCCGGTGATTTTTCGGGTACGCAGAAATTCATTTATGCTCTTGTCACAACTATTATTTACGGTATCGGTTTTTCATATCTCAGCGGCTGGGAATTGTTGCTTTATAACATAACTCCGAACACGAATGAACGAGGCACGCTCATTGCAACGCAGAAGTTTGTCAATCTTTTTACGTGGCTTCCGTCACTTGTGCCTGTTTTTGTTGACTTTGTGCCGGGTGTAACAAAAAATGCAGTAACACAGCCGGAGGTTTATTCGGGATTTTCGGTTTTCTTTGTCCTTGTTGCTGTTGCAGGCGCACTTTTCGGATTTTTTGTTATGCGAGAAAGAGTTTCCATTGCAACAAAAGAAGAAATGCAGAACTCAGGCATTCTTAAATCGCTCAAATCAATTCTGACCTGCAGACCGCTTGCTGTTTTGCTCCTTTCAGGATTTTTCGGAGGTATCAAGAGCGTTGGCGGCGCATCCGAGGACTTCTTCTGGCTTAACTGCACGGGCAAGCTTTCCAACAGACTTCTCTGCAGCCTTTTTACGGGTATTCCGAACTATGTAATCACTCCCGTTGCCCCTTCAATTATTAAAAAATTCGGACTCAGAACAACTGCTGTTTCCGCAGGTGTATTCAGCGGCGTTGCTTATACACTTCTCTATTTTATAGGATACAAACCCACGGGCAATTATTGGCTTGATTTTGTTATTGTTACCGTAGGACTCACCGTTGCAGGACTTCCCAATCATATTATGGGTGTTTGTGATCCTCTTCTTAAAGGTGATATGTATGACTATCTTGAATGGAAAACGGGCATACGCAACGAAGGCATCGTAAATGCGGCGATGGGTTACGTAAACAAGCTTTCTTCAAGCATTCATGCTCTTCTTTCGGGTGTTGTTTTTGACTGGATTAAGTTCACTCCGCAGAAGGATATTTATGGTAATATCGTTCCTCATAAAGACCCGAAAGTGCTTCAGGGTATCTGGGGCATCTTCTGTCTTGCGCCTGCCGCGGCAAGATTCGGCTACGGTTTGTCGCTTCTTCTTTTCAATGTTCACGGCAAAACAAAAGACAGAATGCTTGTTGAACTTGAACAGCACAGAAACTCAAGGTCTGAAGCGAAAAAACAGGAATTGATTGCAGATACGGAGAATAACAATGATTGATTTCAAGAAGATAAATATTTATCCTGATACAGCCGAGGCGCATAAGGCGGCAGAGCTCTTTTCGGAAGAAATAAGAATAAGAACAAATGAAGTTCCTGATATTGTTACCGAAAAAGACTCAGCGAATTTCAGACTTCTGACAGATTCTGAAATTCACAGAGACGGCTTTGATATCGTTGTTGACAATACTGCAGTTACCGTTTGTGCAAGCGGTATCAGAGGCTTTATTTACGGCTTCGGAATGTTCCTGCGCAAGCTTGTTCCGGTTTGCGGAGTTCCGACCCTTGCGGAGGATATTACGGGAAAATACCGCGCAGACAAGCTCATAAGAGGTCATCAGGTAGGCTACAGAACAACTCCCAACACCTATGACGCATGGACATATGACGATTACCGCAGATATTATCTTGATATGATGTTTTTCGGTTCGAATACCGTTGAACACATCCCTTATGAAAAGGGTGTTTCAAGGAGAAACAGACTCATGAAGTATGACGAGGAGGAGTTTCTTGTCAAAGCAACGGAAATGGCGGATGAATTCGACCTTGATGTTTCTCTCTGGCATCCGAATAATGACGGTGAAACCGTGGCAGAAGCGGCTGAAAGAAGGGGAAGGCTTTATGAAACAGTCCCCAGACTTGATGTTGTTTTTCCGCCCGGAGGCGACCCCGGTGAATTTTATCCCGATGAATTCATCAAGAGATGTAAGGCGATATCCAAGGCACTCAAAAAATCTCACCCGAACGCTCAGATGTGGCCCTCTGCACAGCAGCCACATTCGATTCCGACATGGGGTGAAGAATTTATTGAAGAAATGGAAAAGTTACCCGAGGAGATTGACGGCGTAATCCACGGTCCGAATCATGCGTTTGACCTTGAAACCCTCCGCCGCAGACTTCCTTCAAAGTATCCGATAAGACTTTACCCCGATATCACTCATAATGTCAGATGTGAATATCCCGTGCATTTTGACAGGGATGACTGGCATTTTGCTTTAACAACGGGACTCAGCCGTGAATGCACAAATCCCAGACCCCGCGAATACCGTCAGATTCACCGTCTTACACGCAGATATGTGGTGGGTTCTGTCAGCTATTCCGAGGGTATAACGGATGATGTGAACAAAGCCGTGTGGGCAGATATGGACTATAATCCCGATTGTGATTTGCGAACAACTCTGCTTGACTACGGCAGACTGTTTTTCTACGGTGCGGATGCCGAAAGAATTGCCGACGGTATTTTTGCTCTTGAACTCAACTGGCAGTGTGACCCTGCCGAAAATCCGACCATCGACAGAACCCTCGAAACATTTGAGGAACTTTCTTCGGATTATCCTTTCCTCAATGAAAACTGGAGATTTCTCCAGCTTCTCATGCGTGCAAAATGCGATTGGGTTATCCGCAGAAGAAGAATTTTTGAGCTTGACCTCATTAAGCTTGCCGAAAAAGAAATCAATAACGGCAGACTTGATACCGCAAGGGTAATTCTTGAAACGGATTTTGATGCGGAATATAAAAAACAGCGTGATGATATAACTCTCCTTGCAAAGAAGCTGTTTGAGCTTATCGGCTTGCAGAGCGATATTGAAAATTACTGTGCCGATAACTGGGAGAGAGGCGCAATCCTTGAAACCATGGATTTGCCCGTAACGGACAGAAAATGGCTTCTCGGAAGAATTGATTATGTGTCGGATAAGGAAAATCCCGAGGGAACAATGAAGGCTGTTATCAACCGCAACAAGGTTCGCAGTGACGAATATTATTTCTCCGTTGCTTTGAACGGTCTTGATGAATGCGGAGTTGCCCAGACTGGTGAAATTTATATGAATTTTCAGGGCGACAGACCGAATGTGAACACGGGCGCGATGCCTACGGCTATGTTCAAGGTTTATGATAATCTTACCTTTAAGTGCAAGGTCGGCGGACTTGATTTTGACGACGATTACAAACTGAAAATCAGTTTTATGAGCAAGAAAAATGCCGCGCTCAAAGGTCATAAGATAACAGCGAACGGTGCTGTTATTTATGAAGGTGCTCAGTTCGGAGGCAGAACAGACGAAGAATATGACCGTCTTATGCTTGCACCCGATTTTGAAACCGCAGAATATATTATTCCACGAGAGGTTATTCACAACGGTTGCGTTGACCTTGAATTCAGCGAACCGATTATGGGCGTTATGTTCTGCGAATTCTGGCTCACGCATGAATGATATAAAAGAAAGGATGATTTAATATGTGGTTAGCGATCAAATCAGTAATAACGCTTATTGTTTCCTTGCTTCTCACAGTATTCCCCAACAGCGAAATACTCAAAAGCATGGATATTCTTGAGCTTGCAACGCAGAGAGAGGACTGCCTTCTTAATGCGTCGATACTTTCCGATATTCACATCGACGTGGAATGGCCCATCGGCGAGTGGATATGGGCAAACGGTCTTAATGATATTGAGCGCTCGGTTGATACCGTTGATGCTCTGATTGTGTCGGGTGACCTCACTAACTACGGTGACAGTGCTTCAATGACAAGCTTTTTTGAAATCATGGCTGACAGCGACGGCGCCGAAAACTGGGTTATCGCAATGGGCAACCACGATGTAGGTCATGTTGAAGATATCACTCAGGAAGAAGCAAGACAGCATTTCATCAAGACCTTCAATGAGCTTAATCCCAACGGAGAAACGATTGAGAAAGCTTATTATAAAACCGATATCAACGGTTACAGATTCGTTGTTCTCTGCGATGACGGCGACGATACATGGGATTGTCCCGATATGACTCCCGAGCAGATTCAGTTTCTTGACGATTCTCTTGCGGAAGCAGCCGACAGAGGTCTCCCGATGTTTGTTATCTGCCATGTACCCGTTGAAGGTGTGAACGGTCAGAGTATTATCTATCCCGACGGCGGACTTGATGACAACAGCGATGCTGTTCAGGCTATCCTTGAAAAATATGAAAACGTGTTCTTCATCAGCGGTCATGTTCATACGGGTATCAACGGACCTCTTGTTGAAAATGTTTTCGGCTTCTCATGCGTTGAAACGCATAACGGCGTTAATTATATCAATCTTCCCACTTATATGATTATCAACCGTTACGGTGTGCCCTGGGGCGGTATGGGCTTCCAGATGGAAGTTTATGAGGATGAAGTTCTTTTCAGAGCAAGAAACTACGGTTCATCAAAGTGGTATCCCGTATATGACCACTCTGTTCCTTTGGTGTAATTATGAGTGAGCTTCCGATTACCAAAGATTTTTATAACCGTTCCGAAAGATGCACTTATTTTTTGAAGGAATTAAAAAGCTTTTTTGAATCGAACGACAATATAACCGATATTCATTTTATTCCCGTAATAAAGGGCTATGAGGTTGAATATATAAATGGCGGTATATCGGAAAAGCTTTGCATAAACATAAGAAACAAATTTTATGACGGTATGATAATCAAAAAGTATGTTGACGGTAAGTTTAAAAAGATTTACTGTACTAAAGAAAATTTCGCAGAAACGGTGAACAGAATATTTTAAAAATAATAAGAAGGAGTTGCCTCAATAAAGAGGTAACTCCTTCTTTTGATGTGTATATTTATTTTTTGCTTCTTTCCAAAAATTCATTATAAAGCTTTTCTTTGTATTCGTCGGTATATTCATAGCTCCAGAGATTAAAAATTCCGTTGAAATCTTCAAATGTTTCATCGGGCAAACCCTTTGTCTGTCCGTAAATATAGGGCAGGGGAATTTCAACCGTGCCGTTTGATGCGATATGATATTCTTTTGCAATATCCATTGCAACTCTGTTTGATTCCTGCCTCGGTAATTCTTCGTAGAATTTGATTTCCGTTATAGGGAATAAAACGCATTCCGCATCGGCAAGGCGGTAGAATTCGGGAGAGGTGCCCGAATGACCGTGGTGCGACATCTGAACAACATCGCATTTCAGATAATCGCCGTATCTGCCAACAAGAACTTTGTCGCTTTCTGCAGAGCAGTCACCTGGGAATAAAACCTTGCTTCCTTCTGCAAACATCATAATAGCCGTCGAGGAATTGTTGAAATCTCTGAACGAATTTGGGTAAACATCCTCATGGGTGCAAAGAGTGACAAATTCAAGGTTGCGCACAAAGAAACGCTGACCCGTGTGAAGATTAATCTTCTTTATGTCAGGATTTTCGTTCATAACTCTTTCAAAGCGCAGTGCCATTCCGAGGTTGCATTCGCCCCAGAATTTATAATCTCTGTGGTAGGCATCAGGGAAGTTATAATAAACCGTTTCAATGTCGATTTCTTTTTTGTGATATTCGATAACATCAAGGAATTTTGCGATATGGTCTTCGTGAGCGTGGGATAAATACCAGCCTGCAACAACAGGTTTTTTACCGCCGTTTATTTTTGTGAGAAATTCAATGATTCTTATATCATCATTGACGGAATACATGTGCGCACTGTCGATAACAAAGAAACTGCCGTCTGAGCATCTGACAATATAACACATACCGCAGTCGATAAGTGCGTGGTCAACCTCAAACTGCCAGAGAGTTGTTTTGCAGAAATCACCCTTGTTTTCGGGTGCGGTGTTGTAACGTTCTTTTGTCGGGTCTGCAACAATGCGCAACTTTTTCTCGTTTTCGCAGAAATAGATATGAAGCATCTTATCCTTGAAAAAGGTTTTGTGGTAATTTTCTTTGATATCAAAGCTGTCAAAGAGTGAAAAACCGCATTTTTCTGCTTCTGCACATTCTTTTTCATATTCCTCTTTTGTGCAGTTGTCATAAATAAGCATATATGCGCCTCTTGCGCAGTAATATTCAATGGGGTTTTCTTTTTCGGGAAGGGGAATGCCATCAAAAATCTCGTTCACAAACAAAACTCCCTTCGGAGATTAATTATATAAAAAGAATACTACATATTTTTGGATAAAACAATATATTAAATGAAAATTTAAAAATTATTTATTGAAACATAATTTTGTGTGTGATAAAATTTAATCAGAGAAAGGGGATGAATATATGAAAAAAATAATTGCTTTTGTTTTGAGCATCGTGATATCTGTTTCGTTTTTTTGGGGAGTTGCTTATGCTTCAGAAAAGAACGATGATCCGATTGTTCTTATTTCAGGTTTCATGTGTTCACCGCTTTATTATGAATACGGCACGGAAAATGAAGAAAAACTCTGGATCCCCGAAGCCGATAAAATTTTAGACACAATAAAAGACGATTTGCCAAGGTTTCTCAAAACTCTTGCAGGTACATTTATTGGCAAAACCGATGAATTCGGTGAAACGGTAGGTGACGGTGCAAGCGTTATTTTTGAAAAACTCCGCATGAATCCCGACGGCACTTCGGTTTATAATGTTTCGCATTATCCCAATAATCCCGAAACCTCAAATATTGCTTATATGCTTGAAAATGGCTTTGAAGAATATATGTATGAGGTGAAATTCTGCAAATATCTTGCAGAGAATTATGACCCTTCGGAAATATTCATGTTTCAGTATGATTCGCGTCTTGATGCAATAACCAATGCGCACAGGCTCAACGATTTTATTGAGGATATCAAAGCGTATACAAATTCGGATAAAGTAAGGATTTTTTCGCTGAGTTTCGGCGGTCTGATTTCTTCAACATATATTTATCTTTACGGCGATTCTTCCGTGAGCAAATATATAACAAGCGTTCCTGCAATCGGAGGCACGGATATTCCCGATAAGATTCTGAGAGGCAACATTGATTTTCCGATAGGCGATATAGCAATGTTTTTTGAAACCGTGCTTTCGGGTGAGGGTGATGTTGCAAGATGGTTTGAGAATGCGGAGTTCGATAAGATTAATGCAATATTCTGCAGCGCAAGCGACGGAATGATGAGTGCATTGAAATATTGGGGAAGTATATGGTCACTTTGTTCGGCAGATTTGTATGACGAACTCAAAGTGGATTTCCTTGATCCGGTTGAAAGCGCGGCACTCATAGAAAAAACCGATAGAATTCACTATGAAATCAGACCTGCAATTCCCCGGATGTTCAGGGATATGCAGAAAAACGGTGTTGACGTTGCAATCCTTTGCTCAACGGGCAGTGAGCTTGCACTCGGCGGCAAACATAACGGCGATGTTGTTCTTCCTGCTTATACAGTAAGCGGTGCAACCTGCGCACCTCTCGGAATGAGATTTGCTGACGGCTATACGGGGGTTAAAACAACCTGCTCGAATCCTGAACATAATCATATTTCGCCGTCAATGGAAATTGATGCTTCAAGTGCGTATCTTCCCGAAAACACATGGTTTGTTGACGGTCAGTATCACGGACAGTATTACTATGAAGAATATACCCGTTCGCTTGTTACAAAGCTTTTGCTTACCGATGAGATAACAGATATATACTCGAATCCCGATTATCCGCAGTTTGAATATTCAAACCACGCTTCAAGAAGCGTCCATGTGAAATTTGATAACAACAAAACAGGCTATCTTTCATCTGCGGATAAGAAACTCATTATTGAAAACATAACATCCGACAGAAGCATAAAAATATTTGCAGTGAATTCCGACGGTGTGAATTTGAAGTTTGATGTTTCGGACGCAGGAACAATAAAAGCGGGAGAGTCAGTTGAAATTCCGTTCAGCGGCGAGGTTCCGAGGGTAAGCACCGCAGCGGCACGCATAACGGTGAGCTATATTGAATTCGGAAGCCTTAATCCTTTCTGTGTTTCGGAATTTGATATCATGATAAATAACGGTGATGCAAGCGGTGCAAAGGGTTTTATTGAAAAAGGCTTTGAAAGCAGATTTGAAAACAACTTGCCCGATTGGCTTTATAAAATATTATCAAAACCGTTTTTCAGACAGACGGCAGAATTCGTTTATAACACCGTATCTGTTCTTTTTGATTAAATTATGTATAAATTGTAAAATTCATTTTGCGATATCGGAAACTATTGTGTTTTAAAATAAAAAGTGATAAAATATATTCAAGCTCAGATATCTGAGCAATACTATAGAGGAGGAGAATTTATGGAATATGCAATGATGATTTTCTGGATTGTTCTGCTCGTAGTGCTTATCATCGTAGAGGCGGTAACCGCCCAGCTTGTAACAATATGGTTTGCCGCAGGTGCGGCGGCAGCGTTGATTGCAGAGCTTTGCGGTTTACAGCAATGGCTGCAGTGGGTGATTTTTATTGCCGTTTCAGCTGTTGCCCTTATTGCAACCCGTCCTCTCGTGCGAAAGGTTACGAACAAAACCGTTCAGCCGACCAATGCTGACCGATGTATCGGGCAGACAGCTGTTGTCACAGAGGATATTGACAACGTTGAGGGCAAAGGTCAGGTGCACGTCAACGGTGTTACGTGGACAGCACGTTCATCGGACGGCTCGGTATTCAGAAAAGATGAACGCGTTACCGTTGAAAAAATCGAAGGCGTAAAGCTCATTGTAAAAGCGCAGAATTAACTCAAAATAAATAAGAATTCAGGAGGATTTGATTATGGAATTTTTAGGCGGCTTCATTTTGATTTTACTCGCACTTTTCATTATTCTGATTGTTGTTTTAAACATCAAAATCGTTCCGCAGTCAAAGGCGTATGTTATCGAAAGACTCGGAACATACAGAACAACCTGGCAGACGGGTCTTCATATCAAAATTCCTTTTATCGAAAGAATTGCAAAGCAGGTTTCACTCAAGGAACAGATTGTTGATTTCCCGCCCCAGCCCGTTATCACAAAGGATAACGTAACAATGCAGATTGATACCGTTGTTTTCTTCCAGATAACAGACCCAAAGCTTTTTGCATACGGTGTTGAAAGACCTCTTTCAGCTATTGAAAATCTCACAGCAACAACTCTTCGTAACATCATCGGTGAGATGGAACTTGACCATACTCTCACCTCAAGAGATGTTATCAATGCAAAAATCAGAGGCATTCTTGACGAAGCAACAGACCCCTGGGGTATCAAGGTTAACAGAGTTGAACTCAAAAACATCCTTCCTCCCAAGGAAATTCAGGATGCTATGGAAAAGCAGATGAAAGCAGAGCGTCAGCGCCGTGAATCTATCCTTACCGCAGAAGGCGAAAAGGCAAGCAAAATCCTTGTTGCCGAAGGTCAGAAGGAAAGCAAGATTCTTGCTGCGGAAGCTGAAAAGCAGAGTGCAATTCTTGCTGCGGAAGCTATCAAGGAAGCAAAAATCAGAGAAGCCGAAGGTGAAGCGGAAGCTATCCTTAAGGTTGAGCAGGCAAGAGCACAGGCTATCGAGCTTATCAATCAGGCTGCACCCGGTCAGGGCTACCTCACAATCAAGAGCCTTGAAGCTTTTGAAGCCGCAGCAGACGGTCAGGCAACAAAGCTCATTATTCCCAGCGATATTCAGGGTCTTGCAGGTCTTGCCGCAAGCGCAAAAGAAATTATCAAATAAAATAACCGTAGGGGTCGATGCTTGCATCGACCCTTTTGTTTATATGCAGACTGTTACATTTGTCACATTGATATTTTCTTTTTTCTATGATAAAATATTATATAATAATGCAAAGATGAGAGGAGATTAATATGGGCAAAAAAATAATTGTTGCAGGTCTGGGTCACGGCGGTATTGCGGTTGCTTCAATTCTTGCAAGAGCAGGATTTGATGTTACTGTTTATGAACAGAAAAAAGAGGGTACTCTCGGTTATGACTGGACCGATATTTTTGCACCCGATGCACTTGCGGTTGCAGGAATGCCCATGCCCCCCAAGGATAAATTTGAATATAAAGAGGATATGACTTTCTTCGGACCTTCAATGAAAACGGGTCTGCGTCAACATGTTCCCAAGGAAAAGCTCGAAATCAAGATGGAACGCAGAGATATCTATGCTCATTTCATAAAGCATGCTATTGAATGCGGTGTTAAGATTGAATATGAACATAAGGTTCTCGGTCCGATAATTCTCGGCAACAGAGTTGTAGGTATCAAAGCCGAAAAAGGCGATATTTACGGCGACTTGATTATTGATTCGTGTGGCATGAATTCTCCCGTGAGAATGAATCTTCCCGAAGAATTCGGAATTGAAAAAGAAGTTGCAAGAAACGAAAAGATAACTATTTACAGAGCGTTTTTCAACAAAGCCTGCGATGATGAGGTTGAGGCAAAGTTCAAGGTTATGCTTTTTGCGGGCGGTGAGCTCGGAGTTAACTGGATTGCTTCCGAAGATGACCACACCGATCTTCTTATGGGTCGTTTTGAGGACTTTGATATCAAACATGTTGAGGAGTTTGCGGATTACCTGCGTGAAACCAATCCCAGACTCGGTAAAGAAATTATCCGAGGCGGTCAGTTTGTTGAAATTCCCGTGCGTCAGCCGCTTTCGGTTATGGTTGCTGACGGTTATGCGGCTATCGGTGACAGCGCATTCATGACCGTTCCTCTTATCGGTTCAGGTATTGCAAACTGTCTTAAGGCTTCAAGAGTTCTTGCCAATGCTGTTATTGCCGATAAAAAGCAGGCATTCACTGCCGAAACACTCTGGAAATATCAGCAGGGATACTATAAAGAACTCGGTGCGGGTCTTGCACCGCTTGCCTGCGGAAAGCTTCTCCTTCTCAACCTTAAACCCGAAGAAGTTGATTACGTTATGGATAACGGCATTCTCAACGAAGATTTGATGACAATAGGCGCAGATTTTACCGGTCTCGGAAGTGTGAACATAGACCCGAGAGCACTTATCAATCAGGCAAAGCAGGTTTGCCAGGACCCCGAGCTTCTCAAAAAGATTATTGCCTGCGGTGTAAGAATGGGTAAGGCTGCTGCAGCCTGCGCAATGATGCCCAAGAAGTATAACGCAAAGAGAGTACGTTCGTGGGCAAAGGTCTACGAGTTCGTTTATAAATAAAGAATTACCGCCGAAGTTCAGATGAACCTCGGCGGATTTTTTCTGTTAAATTACACGGAATGTTTTGACTTCAAAGGGCTTGAGCATGAATTCAAATGAGTTATCTGTGACGGAAATTTCTTCCTTATCCTCTTCAATCATGTTGCATTCATAAACCTTCTCAACGTTAAATCCGAGTTTGATTGAGCGAAGACCTCTTCTCTGTTCTTCTTCAACAATGCGGATGATATAGCCTCTGCCGTCCTGAGCCTTCTTTACGCAGTCGATAGCGGCATTGTCATCAAGGTCAAGAATAAATCTCTTTTCGCCGTCAATAACGCCCTCGTTTGTTTCTGCATTGTAAACAGCAACGGGAGGAACATTGAATGCGATAGCCTGCTGAACGGTGTCGTATCTCCAGTCCTCTGCATGGGGATGGAAAGCATATTTGAATGTGTTGATACCGTGATCGCCTGTTCTGTCAGGACAGGTGGGTGCGCGCATGAGAGTGATTCTCATGTGGCTGTTGTGGATGTCATAGCCGTATTTGCAGTCGTTGATGATACTGCAGCCGTAGCCGCCTTCGGAAAGGTCAGCCCATTTGTGTGCGGCAACCTCGAATCTTGTGAGGTCATAAAGAGTGTTCCAATGAGTGGGTCTCTTTGTTGCACCGTGAGCGATATCGTATGTTGCATCGGTATCAATAACGGAAACATCGAAGCCTGCCTTGAGTACCTTGTCGCTCTCATGCCAGTCAACCGTTGTATCAAATACAACGCTTTCGCCGTTCTGATAAAGGATAACGTTCTGAGTGATGGTTGATTTATTGAAAGTATAAGTAACTCTGATAACGCCTCTGACAGCGTTGCTTTCGATAACTTCAATCTTGTCAGCCTTGAGCTCCCACATTTTCTTCTGATAGTTGAGCTCAAGATTCCATGCGGTTTCGTGAACACACTTGTCAAGTGAAATGGTGAGGATATTGCCTCTGCCGTCAAGGCTTTCACGGTCATTGAGTTTATCAAAAATGCTTGTGATAATTCCGCTTTCGTCAAGTTCAACACGGAGAACCGCATTTTCGAGAAGATTTGTCTGAACTTCGACGGGTGAATAGATGCATTCACCTTCTTTAAGAACGAAGGTCTTGCAGCTCATGGGTTCAAGTTCGTCAGGAAGGAAAATGAACTTGCCGTCAACATATGTGCAAGGAAGCGAAAGACCGTCTTTTGTTGCGGCATACATACCTTCGGGAACGCCCTCAACCTCAATAGCTTCATAGCTTCTCGCATTGGTAAGATTCCATACTGTGATGCTGTTTTTATCTGCAGTAACAGCGCCTGAAAGAGCCTTGAGCGCACCGTTATAGATGTCTTCGCCGATTTTATTCATAACGGCATAATCTCTGCGGCAATCCTCAAATACTTCGTGAATTGAAGAACCGGGAAGAATGTCATGGAACTGGTTGGTCATAAGGATTCTCCAGCCCTTTTCGAGCTCTTCCTTCGGATATTCCTTGCCCAGGAATTTTTCGGCAAATACGGAAAGCATTTCGCCTCTTGTGAAGAGGTATTCGCCCTTGCGGTTGTTCTTCTTAACGAATGCCTGGCTTGTGAATGTTCCTCTGTGGTTTTCATAGAACATTTCGCCGTTCCATACGGGAAGCTCATCTTCATGACCTTTATATGTTTCAAAGAAGTCATCAACATGACCGATTTCCGTTTTGGGAAGACCGGGGAAATTCTGAAGGCGTCTGCCTCTTTCAAGCATGTTTCTTGTCGGACCGCCGCCGCCGTCACCGTAACCGTACATGCTCATGGCGGTGTTCAGTTCGTTCTTATTGTTGCATTCCTTGTCAACAGTCATGATTTCTTCAACATTATAATGGCAGTTATATGCGGGACGCATGAGATGGGCATAAACTTTGTCGCCGTTGTTTCCCTGCCACATGAACATGCTGTAGGGGAATTTTGTTGTGTCGTTATATGAAAGCTTCGATGTGATGAAATTCTGCATTCCGCAGCCGTTGATAATCTGGGGAAGAGCCCATGTGAAGCCGAAGCAGTCGGGGAGCCAGTATGTCTTTGATACCTTGCCGAATTCCTTTTTGAAGAATTCCGTACCGTAAAGCACCTGTCTGATAAGTGCTTCGCCCGAAGCGAGGTTTGTATCAGCTTCAACCCATACGTTACCGCAGATATCCCACTGACCCGCTGCAACCTTTTCCTTGATCTTTTCATAGATTTCGGGATAATGGTCCTTCATCATCTGATAAAGAACCGCTTGGCTCTGACCGAAAGTCATTTCGGGATAAACGTCCATGAGTGAGGTGACGTTCATGAATGTTCTTGCGCTCTTTCTGATGCTTTCCTGAATTCTCCAGAGCCATGCAACATCGATATGGCTGTGACCGGTGAGAATAACCTTGCTCTGTGCCGACCAGTCGATGGAAGCTATCTTTGAAAGATAATATTTTCTTGCGGCATGGATTGACTCTCTGACTCTTGCTTCGTCAAAGTCATAGTCAACCATGTGCATGCTGTCATCAACAGCGGCGTAAACCTTTGCGTGAATGTGTTCGTCTTTAATATAGTCAAGAGCCTGGAATGCAACCTGAAGGTCAATATAATAACCCTCGCATTCCTTGTCAACAACGAAAATGCAGGTTTCGCCGAAACGGCATTCCGCATATTTTGCACCGTCCATTGCGGCATCACAGAAGCTCATGGAGTCAACCGTTGCTTCGATTTCAAATTCAAGAACTTCTCCCGCCTTATGAATGCCGAGAGCAACCTCTGTTCTGTCGGGTATTGAGTCTCTTGAAGCACAGCCCGAAATATAATGACCGTTGCATTTGACGAGAGCTTCACCGCCGACGGCAAATTTTGCGCGCAGCTCAAGTCCGTCCATTTCTTCGGGAACGGTTATACTTGCCTTGAAAAAATGAGCTGAATCATATCCGGCATACCAGATATCGCCGCTTTTGATTTTACCCTTGAAATCTTCCATTTCATAGCTGTCGCCGAGGAACATTCCGCGGGTATATTCCCACACGGGAATATCTTTTTTATAAAGGATGCAGTAATTCTTGAGCTGAAAATACATATCATCCTTGAGAATATGAGGTTTTATGGTATGCATAAAAACGCCCCTTTCACCTATTAAATTATTAAAATAATAATATCATAAACATATAACAGAATTCAATAAAAAAACCGCCGAAAAAATCGGCGGTTTTTTGGTTATATTTACTTTGTGGGAAGTCCTTCCTTGTCATACATGCATGCAGCTTCAAGCATGATTTCGATACCTGCTTCGATTGCTTCGGGAACAAGGTTGTCAGCGTTGTCAAGTCTTGTATGATAATAACGGGGAGGAGTGGGGTCCATAGCGGCAAAGCCTGTTGCGGGGATGCCCTTCTGTGTGAATGCGGCTGCATCGCAAGCACCAATGTAAATTGATTCAAACTTAAGGTCATAGCCGCAGTTTTTGCCTGCGTTCTGAACAAGGTGCTTTGCACCCCAATGATGCTGGAGAGTACCGCTGAGGTCTCTGTCATAAACAGCCATTGTTTCAAGGTCGCGGAATGTGTCTGCGCCGATAACGCAGGTTTCAACATCCTTGAGTTCTTTTTCGTGAGCCTTTACATATGCTTTTGCGCCTCTGAGACCTGCTTCTTCGGAACCCGAGCAGATAACAACAAGCTCTGTGTTTTCAAGTCTTGTGTCTGTGTCTGCCATTGCTTTTGCAACTGCCATACCAACGTAGCAGCCTGTGAGGTTGTCGTTTGCGCCGGGAACGCTCTTTATGGGATTCTGGAAGAAAAGGAAACCGAGCTGGAAGGGAATGAATACGCAGCCAACAACGAAGCCGAGAATCATGAGCCAACGAGGTTCGGCTGCTTCAAGTGCACCGTTTGTACCTGCGCAGATGATGCCGATGATTGCAATGATGAGGTCTGCAACAAGACCTACAACGGCAGGGATAAGAACAAGCTTCATACCTACACCGCCGAGGAGATAGTTGAGAGTCCATTCAAACTGACTGTCTGCATGACCGACGATAATAAAACGCTTTTTGAGTTCACCCTTGGGTTCTCTTTTTGCAATAACATTGTGGCTGGGATGACCTTTGAAAAGAGGGTCAACAAACTGCTTATACATAACGAATTCAAGCAGAAGAGGAATGAATCCGAGAATAACGAGAATAAGAGAAATAATCGGGGTTGCAAATGCATATGTAAAAACGCTTGCGACTGCGCAGGCTACAGTGAAGGGAATGAATCCCATGAATGCCTGACGGTGAACGGTAAATTCTTCAATCCGGACATCGTCGCAATAATTTTCAAGATCTTTTGCCATAAGCTTCTGAGCTTTGAGTTCTTCGGGAGAACCGGGTTTGCGGGGTCCGATTTCGTTGCAGATTCGTGTGATGTTCTTTACTGCGTATTTGCCGAGCTTTTTGATATCAAAACTGCTGCTGTATTCGAGTGCTGTTTTCATGATATCCCTCCTATGTTAATCTTTCTTTAATATGATATCACGCTAAATTTGAAAAATCAATATTTTTTTGCAACTGTTACATTTGTAACGGCACAAAAAAATACCTGCACATCCGTGCAGGTAAAAATCATAAACAGTAAACTCCCGAACGCATAACGGCATATTCAACGTCTTTAACTCTGAAATATTTTGAAACGGGTTCATTGAAAATGCAGTAATCTGCAACATTATAGTTATTGAAATCAATGGTTCTGATTTTATAGGAGTTTGCGTTGCAGATAAACAGTTTATTATCGTAAACTGAAACATCAACAGGATGGAAAAATGCCTTTTCCTTGGGGCTTCCAATGCGGAATTCGATTCTGTCATGCTTTACGGAATAGTTGATAATCGCGTTTGAATCGGGAACGGCAAACCATAAATCCATGCCGTTTGCGGCGGGCGAGCAAGCGGGATTTCCGAGATATTCAACCTTGTTTTCTCCGGTTATTTCTCCGTTGCCGTCAACGATTCTCAATGTGCCGTCGGAATAAGAAGCGGCTATGGTATTACCTGCAAGATTTATGATATTGCAGGTAACAAAATCCCCGAGTGCGCGCGCAATTACAGCACCGTTTTCACCGAGCTTTGCATTTATGTAAGTCAGTACGGGTATTTTTTCAAATATATCAATTTCTTGATTGTATATATAAAAAGCAACTGCGTCCTCGCCTTCGGGAGACTTTTCTCTGCAGGCATAAACGAAGCCTCTTTCAACGGGTATTATATCAAGCAAATCAGCGTTAAAAAGCTTCTGCACCTCTGATTCCTCCGGGTATATTCTGAATTGTATTTTTACATAAATATCCCCGCCAAGCCGAATGCAGCCGATTGTAACCTGCTCTTATAGCAGGTGGGTGCCGCCCAATGCTTTCACGCTCCCTTCGTCCGCTTTAAAAAGCGGGAGGTCTGCAATCCGCCATCGGAGCAAGGCTCCCTATTATTGTGTGTTGGGTTACATATTGACTGCAAATTACCGCACAAGGCAGGGTGTTTATATTTTTGCTTTGCAAAAGTGAAATATGCCTTCGGCATGTAAATTTTTGTGTTACAAAATGAAATCCAGACGTTGTCTGAGTGAAATTCGCTTTCGGCGAGTGGGAATTATATTATTCTTCTTCAAAGTCAAACATTTCGGAAAGTCTTTCTTCAAATGCCTGACCTACTTCGTTGAATTCTTCGTCATCTTCGATGGGGCAAAGATATGTTTCGTCTTTTTCTTCCATAACCTTGAGAATGATGAGTTCGTTATCGTCTTCGGTTATTTTGTCGGGAGTTTCGGGAAGGGGAAGAAGAGCAACGTATCTGCCTTTATCGGTTTCGATTCTGTCAAGTTCTTCAAAAATATGCTCTTTTCCGTCCTCGTCAACTATGCTTACTATATCGGGTGTGTATTCTTCGTTATTCATTGAAACTATGTCCTTTCTGTTTCATTGTCTATATTTTAACCTCATTTGCGGCTTTAGTCAATAGGAAATAACGATAAGTGAAAAATATATAAAAGTTATCAACTTTTTATGAAAATTATATTGACAACTGCCAAAAAATGTGCTATATTATAGGCGAGGAAAGAAACAAGAGAAAATCAAAAAAGGCTTGAATTCCCCGAAGAATTTTTAGTGAATTAATGTGAAAATGCATGGAATTCAGATGCTTTTATCTCTTGGAATCCCTCTTGACCATATATTGTAAGTCACAGGTCAAAAAATTGTCAAAGTGAATAATAGAAAGGCGGCGATACCCGATGTACCTTGCAGAACATCAGCTCGCAGCCGTTGAATCCGACAGATGATTTAAGCAGTTTTTGAAAGCAGAATCAGATTGAATAAATTGATTTTTTCTGCAAAGAGCTTGTCAAACTGCAATTAAAGCAAATTATGCATATGATTGTCGGCAAGCGGCTGTGGGCGGAAAAGTAAAATTGAATATGAAATAGAGCGACCGTACCGTGTGGTGCGGTCTTTTTGTGTTGACAAACGCTCAGGAATATTTATAATCTAACTATGGAGTGTGATACTAATGTTAGCAGATATAAAAGAAAAGCTTGAAAAACTCGCTGTTCCTTCGGCGCTTGAATTTTGCGGAAAAAGGGCGGAAACCGTTGAAGAATGGGAAAATATCGTTCGTCCCCAAGTTGAAAAAGCAATGCTTGAATGTGAATACGGCTATCTTCCCGAAGCACCCGAATCGGTTGAATTTGAAATTAAAAATATTGATGACAGATTTTGTGCGGGTAAGGCTGTTCATATTGAACTTGCAATTTCGTGCATCGTTTACGGCGAAAAATTTACATTCCCCGTGAATTATGTTTATCCGTCAAATACCCGTAATCTCAAAGCCTTTGTACATATAAATTTCAGACCCCATATGCCGGATAAATATATGCCGTCGGAGGAAATTGCCGATAACGGTTTTGCCTGTGCATCTTTCTGCTATCAGGATGTCACGAGTGATGACAGCGATTTCACAAACGGTCTTGCAGGCTTGATATATAAGGATTCGGAACGCTCGGAAACATCGCCGGGTAAGATTGCCATGTGGGCATGGGCGGCGATGAGAGTTATGGATTTTCTTCAGACAAGAGATGAAATTGACAAAGAAAATATCTGTGTCTGCGGACATTCAAGACTCGGAAAAACGGCACTTTTAACAGGTGCGCTTGACAAACGTTTTGCTGTTGTACACACAAATTGTTCGGGCTGCAGCGGCGATTCTTTAAACAGAGGTAAGCATCCGAAAAGTGAAAAAATCGGTGATATTCTTGACAGATTTGAATTCTGGTTTTGCAAGAATTATGAGAATTTCAGAGATAAGGATAATGAAACTCCGTTTGAACAGCATTTTCTTCATGCTCTGATTGCACCGCGAAGGGTTCATATCGCTTCTGCGGAAAACGATATCTGGGCAGGTCCAGAAAGTCAGTTTCTCTGCACTGCGGCGGCATCGGAGGTTTATGAGCTTTACGGTAAAAAAGGCTTTGTTTACGGCGACGGAGATTTTCTGAATCCCGATAAATATCTCAATGACGGAAATTTAGGCTTCTGCTATCGCAGAGGAAACCACTATTTCAGCCGTGATGACTGGCACGGTCTGTTTGATTTCATGAACAAGTAATCTCGGAAGCACTTGCGTATTGCAGGTGCTTTTATTTATAAAAATATCTTGCATAATTTATATATAACTGCTATAATAATCAGATATTGAGATATTTTAAAAGGATGATTAGATTTTGAAACGTAAGAAGTGGATAGTTTCAAAGACCGATAAGGACTTTGCGGCGCAGATTGCTCAGGATCTTAATATTGACCCGTTTGCCGCATTGCTTGTTACCTCAAGAGGCTTTGATAACATAGATGAAATAAATGATTTTCTTGATTATGAAGCACCGCTTACTCTTTCGCCGCTTTCGATTGCGGACATGAGCAAGGCGGCCGAAAGAATAAACAGGGCGATAGATAATTTTGAGCTTATATGCGTTTTCGGTGATTACGATGCAGACGGCGTTACCGCAACGGCACTTCTCTATTCTTATCTTGAAACAAGAGGTGCAAATGCCATCCGATATATTCCCGACAGACTCACCGAGGGCTACGGCCTTAACATAGGTGCAGTCGAAGAACTTGCCGACAGGGGAGTTAAACTCATTGTTACGGTTGATAACGGCGTTTCGGCGATTGAAGAAGCAAAGAGAGCGAAAGAACTCGGCATTGACCTTGTTGTTACAGACCATCATAAAGTCGGAGACGTTCTTCCCGATGCATATGCTGTTGTTGACCCGCACAGACCCGATTGTCCCAGCACATTCAAAGAGATGTCGGGTGTAGGTGTTGCGTTTAAACTTGTCTGTGCGCTTGAAGGCGACTACGGTGATATCCTTATCGAAGAGTACGGTGACCTTGTTGCTCTCGGTACAATCGGCGATGTTGTTACTCTCACGGGTGAAAACCGCGCTATGGTGCGCAGAGGACTCAGAATTCTCAACGATTATCCCCGTGCGGGCATAAATGCTCTTATGGAATCCGCAAGTGTTTCCGATAAGCTTTTCACCGCTTCAACGGCGGCGTTTATGGTGTGCCCCAGAATCAATGCGGCGGGAAGAATGGGTTCTGCAAACAAAGCGCTTGAGCTTCTTTTATGCGATGATGATAAGATTTCAGAGCTTGTTGCATATGAAATACAGAAGATGAACGCAGAGAGGCAGGCAACGGAAACAGAGGTTTTCCGTTCCGCAGAACGTAAAATGTCTGAGTCTGATATAATAAATGACAAGATTATTGTTGTTGACGGTGAAGACTGGCATCAGGGCGTTATAGGTATTGTTGCCGCAAGAATAACCGAAAAATACGGCAGACCGAGCATTGTTATTTCCCGTGACGGCGAAAACGCTAAAGGCTCTTGCCGCAGCATAGAAGGATTTTCGATTTACGATGCAATTGAATATGCTTCCGATACACTTGACCATTTCGGAGGACATACTCTTGCAGCGGGAATAGGTCTTAAATCATCCGATATAGAAGCTTTCAGAAAGAAAATAAATGAATATGCCAAGGATAAGGAAATGCCGTTTGCCGTTCAGAAAATCGACTGCAAGCTGCTTCCAAGCTCAATCAGTCTTGATATCCTCGATTCGATGAATCTTCTTGAGCCCTTCGGTGCAGGCAATCCTCAGCCCTGCTTCGGTCTTTTCGGAGTCCGTATTGAAGATATCGTGTCCGTTTCCGAAGGTAAGCACATAAGAATGGTTGTTTCCAAAAACGGAACAAGAACGGGTGTTGTTTATTTCGGAATGCGTGAACAGCTGTTTCCGTTTGACAGAGGCGACGTGGTTGACCTTGCCGTTAATCTTGACAAAAATATTTATAACGGTGACACAAGAATATCCGTTATCGTGAGAGGTATAAAGCATTCGGAAACAAATGAAGAAAAGGTTCTTGATTCATTTAGACTTTTTGATAAATTTTCACGCAAAGAAACGCTTTCAGCGGAAGAAGCCGCAAAGCTTCTTCCCGACAGACAGCTTCAGGTTGAAGTTTACAAATCAATAAAGCAAAAACCGCTTAAGGATAAATACTGCGAGGCCGTTTGCGTGCGCATCGGAGACGACGGCGGAAACCTTGCAAAAATATGTGCGGTTATTGAGATAATGCTTGAAATGGGAATACTTGAAACGGACAGCTACGGAACGGTCCGTGTTCCCGAAAATCCTCCGAAGGTTAATCTTGAGGATTCCGCAATAATGAAGAGGATAAGAAGTTTCCTGAGTTGATGAGGGGTTTTTATGAAAGAAATTTTAAAGTCGACAAACAGAACATTTGAAACTCCCGATGAGTGTATGCAGGAGATACTCAAGCTCGTTAAAAGCGAGTGTACGGATGATGAAATATGCCACATCCGCAAAGCTTATCGGATGGCGGCGCAGGCTCACAAGGACCAGAAGCGTCTTTCGGGCGAGCCTTATATAATTCATCCTCTCAGCGTTGCGCTGATACTTGCAAGTCTCGGTATGGATGAGGCTTCCATTGTTGCGGCAATTCTTCACGATACGGTTGAAGATACCGATATGACAAAGGAGGATGTTGCAAGAGAATTCGGCGATACGGTTGCGGAGCTTGTTGAGGGAGTTACGAAAATCGGCAGAGTTCAGATTCAGACAAAAAATGATGACGGCGAAAATGTCCGCATTCAGCTTCCTACAAAGGAAGAACAGCAGGCGGAAAATATCCGCAAGATGCTTATTGCAATGTCGAGGGATATCCGCGTTATCATCATAAAGCTTGCGGACCGTCTTCATAACATGAGAACTCTTATGTTCAAACCCGAGCAAAGGCGCAGGGAAATCGCAAGAGAAACAAGCGAAATTTATGCACCTATTGCTCACAGACTCGGTATCCGTCCCATAAAGGAAGAACTTGAAGACCTTGCAATCAGCTATCTTGACCCTGTTGCCTATAATGAAATCGGCGAATCTCTCGAAAAGCAGAGCAAAACGCGCAATGAATTCCTTGCCGATATTCAGGCAAGAATTGAAGAGAGAGTCAGAACCGTTGTTCCGAATGCGCAGGTCAGCGGACGCCTTAAATCTGTTCACGGTATTTACCGTAAGATGTATATGGGTAATAAGAACTTTGACCAGATTTATGATATCTACGCAGTCAGAATAATTGTTGATTCGGTAATTGACTGTTATAACTGCCTCGGTATTATTCATGATATGTTCAATTCCATACCGGGCAGATTCAAGGACTATATTTCAACCCCCAAACCCAATATGTATCAGTCGCTTCATACCACCGTTCTCGGCAAAGAGGGTATTCCTTTTGAAGTTCAGATAAGAACATGGGATATGCACCATACTGCGGAATACGGTATTGCGGCGCACTGGAAATATAAACTCGGCATTAACGGAACGGATAAGTTTGAAGAGCGTCTTGCATGGATAAGACAGCTTCTTGAAAGTCAGAGCGATACCGAGGATGTTGAGGATATCGTAACAACAATCAAGAGTGACCTTGTTCCCGAAGAGGTGTTTGTATTCACTCCTAAAGGCGATGTTTTCAGCCTGCCCTCGGGTGCTACGGTTATCGACTTTGCATATGCCATTCATTCCGCAGTCGGCAATAAAATGGTCGGTGCAAAGGTTGACGGCAGAATTGTTTCGCTTGATTATAAAGTAAAAACAGGCGAAATTGTTGAAATTATGACTTCTTCCCAGCAGGGTAAGGGTCCCAGCCGTGACTGGCTCAATATTGTCAAAACAAGTCAGGCAAGAAGCAAAATCAGACAGTGGTTCAAAAAAGAACGCAGAGAAGAAAATATTGTTGAGGGCAGAAATCAGGTTGAACGCGAATTCAAGCGCAACTTCATCCGTCTTTCCGAGGCTGATTACAATGAGTTTATAATGAAAATTGCCGAAAGACAGCATTGCAAGAGTGTTGAGGATTTCTATGCCGCAATCGGCTACGGCGGTATTTCGCTTATGCGCCTTATGCCGAAAATCCGCGAAGATTACAGCAAGCTCAATAAAACGGAAGAACCCGTTATTACCGTTGCTCCCGTCAAGAAAAAGACGAAGAGCAAGGAAGGTGTTATTGTTGAGGGAATTGATAACTGTCTTATCAAATTCTCGCGCTGCTGCAATCCGCTTCCGGGTGATAACATCATCGGCTTTATAACAAGAGGACACGGTGTTTCGATTCACACAAGAAACTGCTCGAACGTGCCTGAAAATATAAGCGAATCGGCAGAGCCCGAAAGATGGATAACCGCTTATTGGGACAGCTCAGTGCGCGAGGACTTCAAGTGCACTCTTCAGCTTTATTGCCTTAACAGAATCGGTCTTCTTGCCGATGTTTCAAGCCTGCTTGCAAATATGAGAATCATGATTAACGATATCAGCACAAGAAACATGAAAGACGGCAGAGCTGTTGTTATGGTAACCGTTTCAGTAAACGGTGTTGAACATCTCAATTCTCTTGTTTCAAAAATTGAAAAAATCGACGGTGTGCTGAGCATTGAAAGAAGTGGTGTATAATGAGAGCTGTTATTCAGCGAGTAAACAAATCATCCGTCAGCGTTGACGGTGAAATTAAAGGATTCGTCGGAAAAGGCTTCAATGTTCTTCTCGGAGTTATGGACGGCGATACCGAGTTGCAGGCGGAATTGCTTGCGGGAAAGGTTGCAAGACTCCGCGTTTTTGAAGACGAAAACGAAAAAATGAATTTAAGCGTTACGGATATAAACGGCGAAATTCTCGTTATTTCGCAGTTTACCCTTTGCGCAGACATAAAAAAAGGCAACCGTCCTTCGTTCACCGATTCCGCACCTCCCGCAGAAGCAAACAGACTTTATGAATATTTTTGTGAAAAGCTTCGTGAAAACGGTGTATCGAAGGTTGCGACAGGTGTTTTTGCCGCCGACATGAAGGTTGAAATCGAAAACGACGGACCCGTAACAATCGTTATGGATACGGATATCTGGGATAAGAAGGGATAAAAATGAAAATTCTTCAGATTCAGCTTGAGCATGAAATATTTGCAAATTGTTATATGATTATTGATGAAGCAACTAACAATGCCGCAATTATCGACCCGGGTTGGTACGGCGATATAATCAAAAACACACTCGCAAAAGAAGATGTGAATCTCAAATATGTGCTTCTGACTCACGGACATTTTGACCATGTCAGCGGCGTTTACGGTCTGCAGCATGAAGAGGGCGCAAAGGTCGTTATTCACGGTAAAGACAAAGAGCATCTGCTTGACCCCGAGAAGAGTCTTGCAAAAGGCAATTTCCCCGAGCCTCATCAGCCTGTCTGCGCCGATATCATTGTTAAAAACGGCGATATAATAATGCTCGGAGATTCCCCAATAAAGGTTATGCATACTCCCGGTCATACCAACGGAAGCGTATGCTATATTCTTGAAGATGACAGAGTTATTTTCAGCGGAGATACTCTTTTCTGCATGACTGCGGGAAGAACTGATTTTTGGGACGGCAGCGATGAAAAAATGATTGAATCTCTCAAAAAGCTTATCGCACTTGAGGGTGATTATAAAGTTTATCCCGGTCACAACAGAGAAACCACTCTTGAAAGAGAAAGAACACGCAATTGGTATATCAGAAGGATGGTCAGATAAGTGATACTGAGAATTTTCGGGCACGATTTCCATTATGAATGCGAAAATCTGTGCAGGGTGTATTTCCCGAACGAAAAAATTAATATAGTTTACGGCGATGACGGCGAAGATGAAAAAACGGTTGTCACGAAATGCAGTCCCGTTGACGGCGGAAATCTTATCGAGGTTGAAGCGCATATAGACGGTGTTTCAAAATCGGAAAAAGCCGAGGTTGTCGCTTCGGAGGATGAACTCCGTGATAAAAGTGAGCTTAAAACGGCACAGCTTATTTTTGCCCTGCTTTCCGATATAACGGGCTATACTCCTCCGTGGGGAGTGCTCACGGGTGTCCGTCCTTCAAAGCTTATGCTTCGTCTTACCGAGCAGATGGGCGCAGAGGGTGCGATGGAATATTTTACCCGTGATTTGCTCGTCAGCGAAGAAAAAGCAAATCTTGCGCAGACCGTTGCGGCTGCAGAAGAAAAGATAGTGGCTCTTTCGGAAAACAACTCGTTCAGTCTTTATGTTTCCATTCCGTTTTGTCCCACGAGATGCAGCTATTGCTCGTTCGTTTCCCATTCCATAGCAAATGCAAACGCGCGAAAGCTTCTGCCCGAGTATCTCGAAAAGCTTGCGGATGAAATAAAAATAACGGGAGAAATCGCAAAAGAGCTTGGTCTGAAGCTTGAAAGCATCTATTTCGGCGGAGGCACTCCCGGAGTGCTTGAAGCTCCGCAAATGGACAGACTTCTCGGTGCAATTGAGAAATCCTTTGACCTTTCATATTTGCGTGAATATACGGTCGAGGTTGGCAGACCCGATACCGTAACCCCCGAAAAGCTCCGTATACTGAAGCTTCACAATGTTGAAAGAATAAGCATAAATCCCCAGACCTTCAATCAGAAAACGCTGGAGTTAATCGGCAGAAATCACAGCGTTGAGCAGGCGGTGAAATCATATCAGCTTGCAAAGGCTTACGGCTTTGACAGCATAAATATGGATTTGATTGCAGGTCTGCCTGATGAAACATTTGAGGATTTCTGCTCAAGCGTTGATACGGCGATATCTCTTTCACCCGAAAATATAACGGTACATACCCTTGCGTTAAAACGCTCCTCCGAGCTTAATGCATCGGGAGCAGGTGTTTCAGGGGGCAACGAAGCGAAAAAAATGCTTGAATATGCGTCCGAAAGACTTACGGCAAGCGGATATGCACCTTATTATATGTACAGGCAGAGCAAGTGTGTCGGAAATCTTGAAAACGTAGGTTGGTGCAAGGTCGGCAAAGAATGTCTTTATAATGTTTTCATGATGGAAGAATGCCATACGGTGCTTGCAGTCGGTGCAGGCGGAGTTACGAAACTCTGCAATCAGGAAACAAATAATGTTGAAAGAATTTTTAATTATAAATATCCGTATGAATATATTTCCGGTTTTGACAAAATAAGCGAACGCAAAAACGGAATAAAGAGTTTTTATTTGTCATACTAAATCTTATAGGGTGATTAATATGATTGGTATGAAGTCAGTAAATAAAATCTATACTTTTAATGAAATAAACAGACTTGCTCTTGAACCGCGTAAATTTCTTTCTGACTGTTCGGCGGATTACCATGCAAGGGTGTCTGAAACGGCAGAAATTATTTTAAGCGATGAGAGCAGAAAATTAGTTATGCTTGCGGGTCCGAGCTCATCGGGAAAAACAACAACCGCAAGGCTTCTCTCGGAAAAGCTTGTTCGTATGGGTGCGGCTGCATATACGGTTTCTCTTGATGATTTTTATCATCCGAGGTCGGTCGGATATCCGCTTGACGAAAACGGAAAACCCGATTACGAGTGTGTAGAGGCTCTTGATATTGAGCTTATGCATGAATGCTTCGGCAATCTTCTGAAAAACGGCAGGGCGGAGTTTCCCGTGTTTGATTTTCATTCGGGCGAAAGAATAAATAACGCAAAAAAGGTTGAACTTTCGGAAAAAGGTGTTATAATCGTCGAAGGGCTTCACGCTCTTAATCCTGTTATTACCGAAACTCTTGATGAAAAAAGCCTTTACAGAATCTATGTCAGCGTATCGTCGAGGGTATATGATGAAAACGGAGATGTGCTTTTTTCAAAGCGTGATTTGCGTTTTGTCAGACGTATGGTGAGGGATTATTCATTCCGTTCAACCTCGGTTGACAGAACCTTTGAAATCTGGCAGAGCGTTATGCGCGGCGAGGATAAATATCTCTTTCCGTATGAACGAAATGCGGATATAAAACTTAATTCCTTCCATCCGTGTGAGCCTTGCGTTCTTTCCGAAAAAGCGATAAGGCTTCTCAGAACCGCGACAGACGGAGAACACAGAGAAAAAGCGGAGCTTATGATTGACAAATTAGGTCTTTTCAGAAATACAGATTACTCAATTCTTCCCGAGAATTCGCTTCTTCGCGAATTTACCGGATGAAACTATATGTAATATAAAAGAAAAAGGAGAGTGAGCCGATTGGCTACAGAAAAGAAACAGTCGGTGCTTAACGGCGCAATGATGCTCATGTTTGCCGTTTTGCTCGTTAAGGTTATCGGTCTTTTGTTCAAGATTCCGCTGACCGATATGATTGGTGCGGCAGGCAGAGGTTACTTCAATTCCGCATACGAAATCTATACCCCGATTTTTGCAATCTCAATGGCAGGTCTGCCCGTTGCGGTTTCAAGAATGGTTGCGGAAAATATAGCTCTCGGCAATTACAGAGAGCCGAGAATGATTCGCAAGGTTTCACAGCGTCTGTTCATTATTGTCGGTGTTACGGGAACTCTCATTCTTCTTGCAGCGGCATATCCCTATGCACGTTTCGTTGCCAATATCCGCAGTCTTCCCGCTGTTCTCTGCGTTGCTCCTTCAATATTCTTCTGCTGTTATATGTCAACATACAGAGGATACTATGAGGGTCTGAGAAATATGACTCCCACAGCAATTTCACAGGTCGTTGAAGCACTCGGAAAGCTTGTTGTCGGTCTTATTCTCGCAAAGCTCGTTACGCAGACGGGCATGAGCCAGTATGAAAGCGGAATGCTCGCTTCAGGCAACATTTCCGCAACTGTTTTCGGAAACGAGGTAACGAGTCTTGCGGAAGCAAACGGCGTCATAACTCCCTGGGCGGCAGCAGGTGCCGTCATGGGTGTTACAATAGGCTCTGTTGCTGCGGCTGTATTCCTTACGATTTACTATAAAATCAAAGGTGACGGCATAACAAGAACTCAGCTTGTCAATTCCGAAAAATCATCTCCTTCGGATGTCCTTGCGAAAGAGATGATAAAAATCGCTGTTCCCATGGTTGTCAGCGCTCTTATTCTAAACATAACAAACCTTGTTGACACCGTAACAATCCAGTCAAGACTCACATCCGCAATCGAAGCGGATTCTGCGTCGGTATTGCAGATGCATTCCGCGGCTATAAACGAAGCTGTAAGACTTTCAAGAATCAATATCAGCGATTCCGCAGAGATAGTAAAATATCTCTGGGGTTCATACGGAATGGCTCTTGACTTCAGAAATCTTATCCCTAACCTCACTCTTCAGCTCGGTATCAGTGCACTTCCAGCACTTGCCGCCGCATGGGCAGTCAAGGATAAGAAAGGAACAAAGTCAACAATTGAGCTTGTTCTGAGAATCTGTATGCTTATCGGACTTCCTGCGGGCTTCGGTATGGCAGCTCTTGCCACACCGCTTCTTACGCTTATCTACGGCAGAGGTTCAAGCTCCGATGCCATTCCCGTCGTTGCACCCATCATGGTAGCTTACGGTATTGCAACGGCTCTTATGGCTGTTTCAACGCCAATCACAAATATGCTGCAGGCAATCGGCAGAACAGATATTCCCGTCAAATCCGTTGTTGTAGGTGCAATTTGCAAGATTACCTGCAATTTTGTTCTTGTAGGAAATCCCAAAATCAACGTTTACGGTGCGGTGGTCGGCACAATACTTTTCTATGTTGTTATTGTTGCATGTAACCTCACATCGCTTCTGCGCATTTCAAAGGTAAAGGTAAACTGGACATCAATTCTCGTTAAGCCTCTTATATGTGCCGCGCTCTGCGGTGTTACGGCATTTGCTGCATACGGACTTCTTTCAAAGATTTTCCCCGTTACCAACACCGAAAGCATCCTCAATATGGGTACGGTTTCAACCGTTATTTCCGTAGGACTTGCGGTTATTGTATATGCAATTTCACTTCTTCTCCTCAAAGGAGTTGCCCGTGAAGACATTTCTGTTTTGCCAAAAGGAGAAAAAATTGCAAAAACCCTTGAAAAATACGGACTTTTAGGTTAAAATAGGTTTTGCACATATTTGGGAGTGAGAAAAATGGTTGATTTTGAACGCAAGGAAAGATATAATATTGATGACCTTGTCGAGATAATGAAATTACTCCGTGCCCCAGGCGGATGTCCGTGGGATGCAGAGCAGACTCACGAAAGCATCAAAAAGAATCTTATTGAAGAAGCTTACGAGGTTATCGAAGCAATCAATAAGCAGGACAATGAGCTTCTTTGTGAAGAACTCGGCGATTTGCTTATGCAGGTTATTTTCCACTCATGCATGGAAGACGAAAAAGGTGTTTTCAATTTCGTTGATGTGTGTGACGGCATCTGCAAAAAGCTTATTGAACGCCATCCCCATGTTTTCGGAGAAACAAAGATTTCCGGTGTTGAAGATGTTCTGACCAATTGGGACGATATCAAAAGAAAAACCAAGGGTCAGAAAACAACAACTCAGTCAATGCTCAGCGTTCCGAGAGAGCTTCCCGCTCTCATGCGTGCAACGAAGCTTCAGAAAAAAGCGGCAGATGTCGGCTTTGACTGGAGTGATGTATCGGGTGCTCTTGATAAGCTTCAGGAAGAAATTGATGAGCTCCGTCAGGCTGTTGAAAATAACGACAGAGAAAATATGACCGAAGAACTCGGAGATGTTCTTTTCTCTGCCGTTAATGTTTCAAGATTTATAAAATCCGACGCGGAAGAATCTCTTACCGCTGCAAGTGATAAATTCCTTGCAAGATTCACAAAGGTTGAAAAGCTTGCTGAAGAGCGCGGAATTGATATGAAGTCTTCAACTCTCGAAGAGCTTGATAAGCTCTGGGATGAAGCAAAAATCATAAATTGAATATGAATACTTAATTGTATTTATAAAATAGAAAACCAAAAGATTGGAGTAAGAAAAATGAATAAGACAGAACTCGTAAACGCAATCGCAAAGAACGAAGGAATTGAAAAGAAGTGCGCTGAAAAGGCAGTTAACGCTGTATTTGCAGCAGTTGCTGATGCTCTTGCAGCAGGTGAAAAGGTTCAGCTTATCGGCTTTGGTACTTTTGAAGTTCGCGAACGTGCAGAAAAGACAGCTCGCAACCCCAGAACAGGCGAAACAATTACTGTTCCCGCAACAAAGGCTCCCGCTTTCAAGGCTGGCGCAGCTCTCAAGGCAAAGATTGCGAAATAATTTTACTGAAAACGGGGCTGCTTAACTGCAGCCCTTTTTCATATCCTGATTTATTACGGAGTGGTAATATGCGTCTTGATAAATATCTTAAAGTATCAAGAATAATCAAAAGAAGAACCGTTGCAAACGATGCCTGCGATGCAAAGCATGTGACGGTAAACGGCAAGGTTGCAAGAGCTTCCTATGATGTGAAGGTCGGAGATATAATTGAGATTACCTTTGGTGCAAACACCAATAAGTTCGAGGTGCTCAGCGTTTCCGAACACGCTACAAAAGAAACAGCCGCAACCATGTTCAAACCGTTATAAAAAATCCTCCCGAAGCATATTATTTATAAATATGCAAAATCGGGAGGTTTTTTATATGGCAGAAGAAAAAAGAATTCAGTCAATGCCGCACAATCTTGTTCTTGAAGACAGAAAACTGCTCACGGTTTCAGGTGTGTCCGATGTGGACAGCTTTGATGAGCAGACAGTAATAATTTTTACCGATATGGGTGAACTGACTGTCAGAGGCAGCAATCTGCATATCAACAGGCTCAGTGTTGAGGTCGGAGAGCTAACGGTGGAGGGAAATATAGCGGCTCTTATCTATTCCGATGAGGCACCGAAGAACAGCGGATTTTTCAGCAGGGTTTTCAGATAAATGGATTATATTCAGGGACTTTCGGTCCAGACGGAAATATTTCTTCTTGCGCTCGGATTCGGTTTTATTCTCGGAATTCTGTACGATGTTTTTCGTACAGTCAGAATGATAATTTCAGATTCTCCGATGTTTACATTTTCTATGGATGTAATGTATTTTTTGGTTTGCGCTTTTCTTTTCTTTTCCTTTAATCTTGTGGTTGACAGCGGAAAAATCAGACTATATGTTATACTTGGAGAAGCGCTCGGCTGGTTAATATATTACTTTTCTTTAGGAGAAATATCATTAAGAATCAGTAACGCGACAGTTTCGTTTGCAAGGAGGGCATTAACTGCAATTTTTAAACCTTTTTTGAGGCTTTTTAACCTGTTGAATAGTAAATTCAAAAAAATTGCTTTATTTTCCCGAAAAATAATAAGAAAATTTAAGAAAAAAGCAAAATATGACTTGCAAAAACATAAAGGTATGGTGTATAATCTTAACGGTTATATAGAAAATATTATTTCTGATAAGGATAAATAATAAATGGCTGTTAAGAATAATCAAAAAAGAAAACACAGTGTCATACTTTGGGCATGTTTTTTTGTCCTTGTGTGCTACTTTGTTGCAACTATATTCAGCCTTCAGATGCAGGTGCGTGCACAGGAAAATACACGCGATGACCTTGAAGCTCAATATAATCAGCAGGTAGAAGATAACAAAGAGCTTGAGCGTCTTATTGAAGAAGGCAACGAGTCGGATTATATTGAAAAAATCGCAAGAGAACAGTATGGCTATGCAAAGCCTGACGAAAGAGTTTATTACGATTCATCTGTATATTAAACTGTTATTCAGTTTGTTTATAAAAATCACTTTATTTATGGAAGGATTCTACACTGTATGCAATTTGAAGAAGGTGCAATCGTAAGCGGAAAAATCACGGGGCTTACCGATTTCGGAGCTTTTGTTGAGCTTGAAGGCGGAAAAACGGGTATGATACATATTTCCGAAGTTGCCCCAAATTATGTCAAGGATATCAGAGAGCACGTTTCCGTCGGTCAGGAAGTAAAGGCGAAGATTATTTCCGTTTCGCCCGAAGGAAAAATCAGTCTTTCAATCAGAAAACTGTCAGAGCAGCCCAAGGAAAAGGAACAGCGTCCTCAGAGACCTCCCCAGAAGCCCAGAGGCGAAAGACGTTCGGCTCCCAATGTATGGAACGGTCAGAAGAGCACAGCTCCTCCTGCAGGTGAAAAGCAGTCTTTTGAAGATATGATGGCAAGATTCAAGGCTGTAAGCGATGAAAAAATGACCGATCTCAAGAGAGCAAGTGACTCAAAAAGAGGCAGTGCAGGTTATTCCCGCAGAGGCGCAAAGTAATTATCAAACGGGGGCAGTGCCTCCGTTTTTTGATATTCACGCAGTTTTTGTTGAGAGGTGATGGAATGCGTGAGATAGAAGCGGCAGTAATTGAGCAGGCGATACGCGATATGTGTATTCTTGCCAACAAACAGCTTCCGCATGACCTTGAAGAAAGAATTGAATACTGTGCAGGCTGTGAATGCGATGAATTGCCTGCAAGTATCATGAAAACACTTACCGATAATCTTACCGCGGCAAAGGAGCTTGATATTCCCATTTGTCAGGATACGGGAATGGCGGTTGTGTTTGCCGAAATCGGTCAGGATGTTCATATTGTCGGTGGCAGCTTTGAAGAAGCAGTCAACAAAGGGGTGTCCAGAGGATACACCGAAGGCTATCTGCGCTGCTCGGTTGTAAAAGATCCCTTGAGAAGAGTCAATACGGGTGATAATACCCCCGCAGTTATTCATACACGCATTGTTGACGGCGATAAAATCAGGCTTACCGTTGCCCCAAAAGGTTTTGGAAGCGAGAATATGAGCTGCCTTAAGATGTTCACACCCTCGGCAACAAGAGAGGATATAATCAATTATGTTGTAGAGTCGGTTAAAACGGCAGGAAGCAATCCTTGTCCTCCGATGGTGTTGGGCATAGGAATAGGCGGCACGTTTGAACAGTGTGCACTGCTTGCCAAAACCGCACTTTGCAGAAATGTCAGCGAAAGCAATTCCGATGAGTTTTATTCATCAATGGAGGCGGAAATTCTTGAAAGGGTCAATGCTCTTGATATAGGACCGCAAGGATTCGGCGGTAAAACTACTGCACTCAGCGTTGCCATAGAAGCAAAGCCCACTCATATCGCAGGTTTGCCCGTTGCAATCAATGTCGGATGCCATGTTACCCGCCATAAAAGCATGGTTATCTGAACAAATTGTTAATTAGATTTATACAAAATAATAAAAATCCCAAAAACCCCTTTACAATTTTTGTGCATATGTGCTATAATGTAGATGAAGTCAAAGACTTCAATAGCTACAAAAGGGGATGACTATATGAAAATCACAATTACAGGTCGCAAGTGCTCACCCAGAGAATCTTTCAAAGAACATGCAGAAAAGAAGCTCGCCAAAATTGAGCGCTTTTTCGGCTCCGATGCGGAGGCGAAAGTTACGGTAACTGTTGAGAAGTCATCACAGTCGGTTGAAATCACCGTAAAGAACAACGGTATGATTTTCAGAGCTCAGGAGAGAGCAGAAAACATGAACGAAGCTCTCGACAAATGTGTTGACACCCTTATCAGGCAAATAAGAAAGAACAAGACCAGAATTGAAAAGAAACTCCGTGCAGGAAACTTTGATGCTTTTGCAGACGAAGCGGAGGTTGCGGAAGAACTTGATTTTGAGCTTGTCAGAAAGAAAACCGTAAACCTTAAGCCCCAGTCCGTTGACGAAGCAATTCTCCAGATGAATCTCGTAGACCATAATTTCTATGTGTTTATTGAAGAATCAATCGGAGAAGTCTGCGTGGTTTATAAGAGAAATGACGGAGGCTACGGTCTTATCACACCTGAGATTGAGTAATCATATACCGGAATTATGATTGATTGAATATTGGCGGGAATCAGAAGGGTTCCCGCCATTTTTTGAGAATTAGGAGAACTTTGATGAGAATTGATTTTGTAATACCGTGTCTTTTAGGTATGGAATCCCTTATCGCGGGAGAGCTTAAAGAATTCGGTGCGGATAATGTCAATGCCGAAAACGGCAGAGTGCTTTTCAGCGGCGATGAAAATATACTTGCAAGAGTCAATATCTGTTCGCGTTTTGCGGAAAGAGTACAGATTCTTGTCGGCTCATTTGAAGCGAGGAGCTTTGAAGAGCTTTTTCAGGGAACAAAAAAACTTCCTTGGGAAGAATGGATTGGTGCTCTTGATGCATTCCCCGTTAAGGGCTACTCAATCAATTCCGGTCTTTTCAGTACCCGTGACTGTCAGGCAATAATCAAAAAAGCGGTTGTTGAAAGACTGAAATCAAAATATAAAATTGAATGGTTTGAAGAAACGGGTCCCGTTCATCAGATTCAGTTCTCCATTATGAAGGACAAGGTATCCCTTCTTATTGATACCTCGGGCTATGGACTTCATAAAAGAGGCTACCGTCTTGATGCAAACGATGCGCCGATTAAAGAAACACTCGCAGCAGCTCTTTGCAGTCTGTCTCATTTAAGACCGTATCATAAGCTTTATGACCCTATGTGCGGCTCGGGAACAATTCTTATTGAGGGTGCAATGATGGCGGCGAATATCGCACCGGGCATAAACAGAAGCTTTTCGGCGGAGAGATTCGGCGTTATCCCGAGAAATGTCTGGGATGAAGAAAGAGAAAGAGCGAGAAGCCTTGTAAGACCCTGCGATGATTTCATGGCATACGGCTCCGACCTTGATGCAAAAGCGATTGAAATTGCAAAGGTTAATGCTCAGAGGGCAGGCGTTGCGGATAAGATTACCTTCAAGGTTGCCGATGTGGCGAAGTTTGCACCTGAGTCTGACAGAGGTACGGTTATTTGCAATCCACCCTACGGCGAAAGACTTCTCGATATCACCGAATGCGAAGCAATATATAAATCCATGGGTAAGGTTTTTGAACAGAAAAAGGGCTGGTCTTACAGTATCATAAGCCCCGATGAGGAGTTTGAAAAGGCTTTCGGAAGAAAAGCCGATAAGAGAAGAAAACTGTATAACGGCATGATAAAATGCCAGTTATTTATGTATTTCAAGTAATTTTGGGAGGAAGATTTAAAATGAAACACATTTTTGTTATCAACCCTGCGGCAGGTCAGGGAAAATCACTTGATTTCATTAAAGCAAAAATTGAAGCTGTTGCAAAAAAATATGACCTTGACTATGAAATGTACATCACCGAGAAGAAGGGCGACGGCATCGAATATGTTGAAGAAAGGGCAAAAAGCGGCGAAGAGATTCGTTTCTATGCCTGCGGCGGTGACGGTACTCTCTATGATGTTGTAAACGGTGCATACGGCTATAAGAATGTTCAGGTAGCCGTTGTTCCCCTCGGCTCGGGTAACGATTTTATCCGTCTTTTCGGTACTCAGGAGGAATTCCTTGAGCTTGAAGACCAGATTGAAGGTGTTCCCGTTGAGCTTGACCTTATCAAGTGCGGCAATGAAATTGCAATCAACCAGTGCTCCATGGGTATGGATGCCGAGGTTTGTGCAATGCAGGGCAAAATCAAAAAATTTCCTCTTGTAACGGGTGAGGGTGCATATTATATCGGCTGCATTTATGCGATTATGAGAAAGTTCCACAATAAATTCACAATCACAATTGACGATGATGAGTTTGTTTCAAAGGACTGTCTTTTCTGCTTCTGCGGAAATTCAAGATGGTACGGCGGCGGATTTATGGCTGCACCTCTTGCACAGCCCGATGACGGACTTCTTGATTTTGTTATTGTTGAAGCGAGTGTAAGCAGAGCAAAGCTTGTGACTCTCCTCAATAAATATAAGAGAGGCGAGCATCTTGACTGGGATATCACAACCTTCAAGAGAGGCAAGAAGCTTACCATTCACAGCGATTCACCTGCAGCGGTAAACGTCGACGGCGAATGCAAATTCATAACCGATACTTCGTTTGAGCTTATTGAAAAGGGCATGACATTTGTTGTTCCCAGAAAATCAAAGTTCCTTGTTGAAAGAGAAGAACGCCTTGCAGGCAAATAAGAGGTTTTTATGAAAAATACCAATGCAGTAAAATTCAATTCATCGGGAAAGCTTATCATCATGCAGGTCAGCGATACGCAGGATATGAAATATGTCCGCAAAGCGATGGTTAAAATGCTTGATAATGCCTATGATTTGTTAAAACCCGACCTTGTTCTGTTTACGGGCGATAATATCCTCGGAAATCATCTGCTTGATGCCCGTTTCGGAAACCGTCAGATTGCAAGCGGCAAGGTGGCAACATTGCAGATTATGAAGGAATCCATTCATCATATCTGTGCACCTCTTGAAAAAAGAAAAATTCCGTTTGCGATGATTTACGGCAACCACGACGATATGAATGTTGTTTCAAAGGATGAACAGGCGGATATTTACAGAAGCTATTCAATGTGTCTGCCGATGAATACACGTAATGGCAAGGTTGACTGCGACACATACAATATTCCCGTTTATTCAAGTGATGGCGAAAAGGTAAAGTTCAATCTGTGGATGCTTGACAGTGCATGGCATGACAAATTTGAAGATAAATGCTATACCGCAATAAAGCCCGAAACCGTTGAATGGTATAAGGAAACATCTGCAAAGCTTAAGGAAGAAAACGGTGGAAATCCTGTTCCATCTCTTATGTTTGCGCATATTCCTCTTCCTGAAATTACAAATCTTATTGAGCAGTGCGGACCTGATGATACGGGTGCTGTTCTGACCCATAAAAAAGGCTGGTGCAGACTCAGACCTGATATTGCCAGAGGAACGATGCTCGAATATCCGAGTATTCTTGAGGAGTCGGCAGGCCTTTTTGATGCCGCTCTTGAATGCGGAGATGTAAAAGGCATTGTTTCGGGTCATGACCATGTAAACTGTTTTGAGGGTAAATATAAAGGTATAGATTTTATTCAGACTTCATGTGCTTCTTTCCGCTGCTACGGCGGAACAATGCGCGGAGTCAGAATCTTTGAAATTGATGAAAGAGACCCCGAAAATTACATGACTTATTTCTTTAACTACGCAGATCTTTGCGGCAGAGGAATCGGCGCAAAAATGAGATATTTCTGGGATGCTGATGAGCTTGAAAAAACAAAATCGGCAGTTCTTGCGGGCACAGCCGTTGCGGCTGGTATTGCAGGCGCTGTAATAAAAAAGAAATGATGTGATAAAATGAAAAAAATTATTGCTGTTTTAATGGCAATTGCCATTGTTTTTACCGTTCCTTCCGTTGCGTTTGCGGCTGAAGAATTTGAACAGACAACGGCAGTTATTGAAGAAAATAACCCGACTCAAGAAGAAGCTTTTTTTGATGAAACAGAAACGCAAGAAGCTGTCAATGACGAAACCGTTGCAACTCTTTCGATTTGCAGCGCTATATATGTATGGCCGATTTCGGGACACACATGGATTTATGTCCATAATTATTCCGATGAACCTATTCAGGTAGGTCATTATGAAGTGCCCGTCGGTGAAGGTGTTTCCGTCGGCGTGTTTTCATTCTCCGTTAATGACGGATGGGGAATATACTATAATATAGAGGCTTACAAAGAAAACACCAAAAACCGCATGGATAAGGTTTGGTCAAAATCCACCGAGCTTGATGCCGATGAGCTTGACACACTTCATAACAGACTCCTCAGCTATCCGAACTACTGGGGCTTCGGCGGAAACTGCGCAACATTCGCTTTCTCAATGTGGAACAGCGTTACACATGAAGGATATTTCTCGCTTCTCATTCCCGCAATCACGCAGTTTATGCTCATGGTAAGCGGTGCTGAAAAGGGAACTCTTGAAATGTTCTGCCCTCCCAGAGAGCATGTTTACAGACTTAAAGGCTCAGGTGACAGCGCACATCTTGAATTGGCAAGCGATTACTCCGTAGGATGAGGTGCGATTATGGCTAAAGAGAAAAGATTTGAAAAGGTTTATTCTCAGGATTTAGGCGGAGCGATGATATATGTTGACAAAGAAACAGGAGTTAATTATCTCTTCGTTGCCAACGGTTATGCAGGCGGTCTTACTCCCTTGCTTGACCGCGAAGGTAAGCCCGTGATAACACCGATAATCAATAAATAATAATCACTCAACTCTCGGGATTTCTCGGGAGTTGAGTTTTTTGTTACACAAATGTAATAATAGTGTAATTATTTGTAATTTGACAGTTTGAATTTCTTTGCTTTATAATTAAATTAAAGAAAAAACGGAGGTGTAAATATGAAAAGAATAATTGCTGTTTTGTGTATCTTTTGTTTCTTTTTTGGAGTTTTGAATTGCTGTGCAAAAGACATTTCAAATGAAGGTGAGACAACAACCGTTTTTGAAAATGCATCTGAAACAATAACCGATGCTTTAATCGAAGAAACTGAAAATTTAACAGAAGAAATAACAACTACACAGCCTGTGACTCATGCAAAGGCCAGCGAGATAATAATTGATGACGGAGAATACAGATACAAAATCAATAAAACCGATTTCGAGAAAAAATTTGATGAAGAATTGCTTTTAAAATTATCAGATATAATTCCGATGGAATTCGGTTATGAAGATTATGATAAATGGGATTCTTCTGCAAATGTAATTTTAAACGATGTGCTTCTCGGTAATGAATCGAGAATCGGATATTGGATAGAACGATATGATTTTGAAAGCAAACAAGCTAAAAAAGCTCAGGCAGAAATGATGAGTTATAGCGAAGAGAATAAATTTCATGAGTATTTTGTTACAGATATTTCTAAAATAAATGAGTATCTGATTAAGCTTTTCGGACCGAATGCAGGGGTAATAGACAAGGGCGATTTTGAGGAGTATAGCGTAATTGCTAACAGTGAAAAACATCCGTTTGCAGATTTTGATTATAAATATAATTACAGATTTTGTTATTTGCCCGAAAGTAAATTAGTTGTGTGCGGTGTTAATGAGTTTGGTGGCGAAGAGACGAGAATGCCTTATATGTGTGATGTTAAGGAAAAAGACGGTTTATATATTGTCAGGGCTGTTTCGGGATCATTTGGATGTTATATGGGTAATTATAATTTTTTGACCAAACAAAATGATTGCCTTGAAAATCTTCACTGGTATACTAAAGGCTATCTTGAAGAATGGATATATACAATTGCTATAGATGATAACGGTAATATGTATATGAAGAGTACCGAGATATCATATATTTTGCCTGAAAACGCAGAAAAAAACTATTATGCTGTTTCGGATGCTGAAATAAAAAACAATAGATATTCTTCGGATGAATTTACAGTTATCGGTACATTGTCAAAGAATGAAAAGTTTTATTCTCCGATACGGGATTTTGAAGGGAGAAAGGTTGTTACCGAGAACTATATCGGTTTTGTTGATGAAGATTTGGTGGAAGAAATAAAATGAAAATTATCCCCGAAAAGGTCTTGAGCCTTCTCGGGGATTTGTATTTGTGTGTTTAAATTAAAGAGTTGTGAGAGTTTCCATAACGTAGTTGCCGAAGTCTTCGCAGGTTGCGCCGTCGGCTCTGCCCGTAATCTTGAGTTTCTTTTCTTCGTACATACAGATGTCAAGTGCTCTTTCAAGCTTGTCTGCTTCAGCCTGCTTGCCGATGTGTGAAAGAAGCATAACGGCTGCTCTGAGCATTGAGCAGGGATCTGCATACTGTCCTCTGCCTTCTCTCATCATTCTGGGTGCAGAGCCGTGGATAGCTTCAAACATAGCGTATTTCTTGCCGATGTTTGCGCTGCCTGCTGTGCCTACGCCGCCCTGGAATTCAGCAGCCTCGTCTGTGATGATATCGCCGTAAAGATTGGGAAGAACGAATACCTTGAAGTCTGTTCTTCTTTTCTTGTCGATAAGCTTTGCGGTTGTGATATCGATATACCATTCATCGGTTGTGATTTCGGGATATTCCTTGCCGATTTCCTTGCAGAGGTTGAGAAATTTACCGTCTGTTGTTTTGATAACGTTAGCCTTCTGAATGATTGAAACTCTGTCCTTCTTGTTTCTTCTTGCGTAGTCATATGCAAGTCTTGCAATTCTCTGTGTGCCCTCTGTTGTTGTAACAACAAAGTCCATTGCAAGGTCATCTGTTATGTTAACACCCTTTGAACCGACTGCGTATGCACCTTCTGTGTTTTCACGGAAGAATGTCCAGTCAATGCCTTCTTCGGGAACCTTAACGGGACGGAGATTTGCAAAAAGGTCGAGTGCCTTTCTCATTGCAACATTAGCCGATTCGATGTTGGGCCAGGGATCGCCTGCCTGGGGAGTTGTTGTGGGTCCTTTGAGAATAACGGGGCATTTTTTGAGTTCTTCAAGAACGTCATCGGGAATTGCCTTGTTAACGGCAACGCGGTTTTCGATTGTAAGACCGTCGATTGTCTTGAACTCGATTTTGCCTGCTTCAACATCCTCTTTGAGGAGGAATTCAAGAACTCTTGCAGCTTCGTTTGTGATGATGGGGCCGATGCCGTCGCCGCCGCAAACGCCGATTGTGAGCTTATCAAGAGTTGAATAGTCGATGAAATCGCCCTGCTGTTTTATAGCTTCGCTTCTTGCGTCCTGTTCTCTGATAAGAGCTTCAAACTTTTCAAGAGCAGCCTTAATCTGTACTTCAGTCATTTTTATGTCTCCTTATTTGCCGATATTCTTTGTGTAGTTGAGAAGTCCGCCGTCAAGAATCATTGCTGTCTGTCTGTCGGAATAATCATATGAAAGCTCATATTTTTCGCCCTTGGTTACGTTTTCAAGAACAACCTTTGCACCGTTCTTGATGTTTTCTCTGATATTATTAAGTGCGAGAATATCATCGGTGTCAATCTTGTCGTAATCATCGGGATTTGCAAATGTGAAAGGCATAATACCTGCATTTATGAGGTTTGCGCAATGGATTCTTGCGAATGATTTTGCGATAACAGCCTTGATTCCGAGATAGAGGGGAACAAGTGCAGCGTGTTCTCTCGATGAACCCTGACCGTAGTTTGCGCCGCCGATGATAAAACCTTTTCCTGCAGCCTTGCAGCGTTCTGCAAAATGCTCGTCACACTGCTTGAAGCAGAAGTTTGAAAGGAAAGGAATATTTGAACGGTAGGGGAGAATCTTTGCGCCTGCAGGCATAATGTGGTCTGTTGTGATGTTGTCACCGACCTTGAGAATAGCGGGTGCTTCGATGCTTTCGGGAAGCTCAACGCTTGTGGGGAAGGGCTTGATGTTGGGGCCGTACTTAATTTCAACGCTGTCAGCCTCTTCAACACTTGCAGGAAGTTCAATCATGTTATCATTGATGATGAAACGCTCGGGCATTGTGATTTCGGGCATCTCGCCGAGTGTTCTCGGGTCAGTAAGATAACCTGTGATAGCCGATGCTGCCGCAACCTCGGGGCTTACAAGATAAATGCCTGCATCCGCTGTGCCGGAACGACCTTCAAAGTTTCTGTTGAAGGTGCGGAGTGAAACACCCTTTGACTGGGGTGACTGACCCATACCGATGCAGGGACCGCATGAACATTCAAGAAGTCTTGCGCCTGCGCAGAGGATATCGGAAAGCGCACCGTTGAGTGAAAGCATATTGAGAACCTGCATTGAACCCGGTGAAATGGTGAGGCTTACGTTTGGAGCAACCTTCTTGCCCTTGAGTATAGCCGCAACCTTGAGAAGGTCAAGCAGAGATGAGTTTGTGCATGAACCGATGCATACCTGGCTGATTTCAATGTTGCCGATTTCCTCAACGGTTTTTACGTTGTCGGGCATATGAGGCATAGCTGCCATGGGTGCAAGCTTGCAAAGGTCGATATCTATGATTTCGTCGTATTCCGCATCAGCGTCGGGGAGAAGCTCTGTCCAGTCTTCTTCTCTGCCCTGAGCCTTGAGGAATGCCTTTGTGATTTCGTCTGAGGGAAAAACAGAGGTTGTTGCGCCGAGCTCTGCGCCCATATTTGTGATAGTTGCTCTTTCGGGAACAGAAAGAGTCTTTACACCCTCGCCGCCGTATTCGATGATTTTACCTACGCCGCCCTTAACGCTCATGATGCGGAGAACTTCAAGGATGATGTCCTTTGCACCAACCCAGGGTGAAAGCTTGCCCGAAAGGCGTACAAGTGTCATTTTCGGCATTGTTGTGTAGTATGTACCGCCGCCCATTGCAACTGCAACGTCAAGACCGCCTGCACCGATAGCAAGCATACCGATACCGCCGCCTGTGGGTGTGTGGCTGTCCGAGCCGATAAGCGTTTTGCCGGGCTTGCCGAAGCGTTCAAGATGAAGCTGGTGGCAGATACCGTTGCCGGGCTTTGAGAAGAGAAGACCTCTTTTCTTTGCAACGCTCTGAATAAATCTGTGGTCATCCGCGTTTTCAAAGCCGTTCTGAAGAGTGTTGTGGTCGATATATGAAACGGAAAGCTCTGTGCGTACCCTTTCAACGCCCATTGCTTCAAATTCAAGATATGCCATTGTACCCGTAGCATCCTGAGTTAGTGTCTGGTCAATCCTGAGACCGATTTCGGTGCCGGGTATCATTTCGCCGCTGACAAGATGGCTCTTAATCAGCTTCTGACCTATTGTCATTCCCATAATCCATCCTCCTGTTTATTAAAAACAATAATATATAATTTTATGTCAACAATCGCCGTTTGTCAAGTAAAAACTATACTTTATTTTTTGTTATAGATGTTGACTTTTTTTATTGATATTGTTATACTTATTAGAGTATTGATGAAAGGAAAAGACTATGAGTTTTACTGTTAAAGGATGCAAAAAATACGGTAAGGATATGCCCGTAGATATTTCTGTTTCAGGCGGCGTTTTCGGCGGTGCTTCGGGTACTGTTTTTCAATTTGATAATTGTGCTGTTTTTCCCGGCTTTATTGATGTTCATGTTCATCTCAGAGAGCCGGGATTTTCTTATAAAGAAACGGTTTCAACGGGAACAAAAGCGTGTGCAAGAGGCGGTTACACAACCGTTTGCTCAATGCCTAATCTCAATCCCGTTCCCGACAACAAAGGGAATCTTGATGCTCAGCTTGAGCTTGTAAATAACAATGCCGTAATTAACGTTAAACCCTACGGTTCAATAACCGTCGGTCAGAACGGACAGGCTCTTTCCGATATGGATGCGATGCTTGAAAATGTTTGTGCTTTTTCCGATGACGGAAAGGGTGTTCAGAGTGAAGAAATGATGAGACAGGCAATGCTTAAGGCAAAGTCGCTTGGTAGAATGATAGTTGCTCATTGCGAGGATAACTCTCTTCTTGAAGGCGGATATATCCACAAGGGCAAGTATGCCGAAAAACACGGACACAGAGGAATCTGCTCCGAAAGCGAATGGAAACCCATTGAGCGCGATTTGAAGCTTGCAAAGGAAACGGGCTGTGCATACCATGTCTGCCATATCTCAACAAAAGAAAGCGTTGAGCTTATCAGAAAAGCAAAGGCAGATGGTGTTGATGTAACTTGCGAAACCGCACCGCATTATCTTATTCTCAGCGATAAGGATTTGCAGGAGCATGGCAGATTCAAAATGAATCCTCCGCTTCGTGACGAAAGCGACAGACTTGCACTTATTGAAGGCATCTGTGACGGCACAATAGATATGATTGCAACAGACCATGCACCTCATTCTGCAGAAGAAAAGGGCAGAGGTCTTGAAAAGAGCGCAATGGGTATTGTCGGAATAGAAACCGCATTTCCGCTGCTATATACATATCTCGTTAAGGAAAACATCATAACATTAGATAAATTAATTGAGCTTATGAGCATAAATCCTGCAAAAAGATTCAGCTTTAACAGCTCACTCGAAAACGGTATGCCCGCTGATTTTACCGTGTTTGATTTGGACAAAAAATATATAATTAATCCCGATGATTTTCTTTCAAAAGGCAGAGCAACTCCGTTTGAAGGATATGAAGTATACGGCGAATGCCTTATGACTGTATGTAACGGAAAAATCGCATGGAAAAAGGAGGATAAATAATGAACAGAGGTGTATATAAAATCCTCAGCAACAAGCCTTTGACCAAGGACATATATGAAATGAAACTTGAAGGCGAAACTTCTCATATTACCGCGCCCGGACAGTTCCTCAATATTCTTCTTGACGGCTTTTATCTCCGCAGACCCATTTCAATCTGTGATTATGATGATGAAACAATAACCATTATTTATAAGGTTGTCGGTCACGGTACAGAGGCTATGGCAAAGCTTGAAGAAGGCAAAAGCCTCGATATTCTCTGCGGTCTCGGCAACGGTTTTGATACCTCAAAAAGCGGAAAAAAACCGGTGCTTATCGGTGGCGGCGTAGGAGTACCCCCGATGTATAATCTTTGCAAAAAGCTTCTTTCCGAGGGCAAGGATGTAACAGTCATCCTCGGTTTTAACACAAAAGATGAAATATTCTATGAGGAAGAATTCAAGGCACTCGGTGCAAAAGTATGCGTTTCAACCGTTGACGGTTCTTACGGCACAAAGGGTTTTGTAACCGATATACTCAAAGACCTTGAATATGATTATTTCTTCACCTGCGGACCCATGCCCATGTTCAGAGCAATTGAAAAAATTGCCGCAACAAGCGGACAGTACAGTTTTGAAGAAAGAATGGGCTGCGGTTTCGGCGCATGCATGGGCTGCTCATGCAAAACGAAGTACGGCTACAAGAGAATATGCAGGGACGGTCCCGTGCTTGAAAGGGAGGAAATAATATGGTAAATACAAAGGTTAATCTTTGCGGAATTGAGCTTGATAATCCGGTTATTCCCGCTTCGGGCACGTTTGGCTTCGGCTATGAATTCGCAGAGCTTTACGATATTAACTGCCTCGGTACATTCTCGTTCAAGGGCACAACAAAAGATCCCCGTTTCGGAAATCCCACACCTCGTATCGCCGAGTGCGACAGCGGCATGATTAACGCCGTAGGACTTCAGAATCCGGGTGTAGAAAAGGTTATCAGTGAGGAACTTCCGAAGCTTGCTGAATGTTTTTCAAAACCCGTTATGGCAAATGTCAGCGGTTTTTCGCTTGAAGAATATGCTTACACTTGCGAAAAAATTGATAAGCAGGAGCAGGTCGGCTGGCTTGAAGTTAACATCAGCTGTCCCAATGTTCACGGCGGCGGAATGAGCTTCGGAACTTCTCCCGAGGCTGCGGCAGAGGTAACAAAAGCTGTTAAGGCGGTAACAACAAAGCCTGTAATCATCAAGCTTTCACCGAATGTTACCGATATAGTTTCAATCGCAAAGGCTTGCGAGGAAGCAGGTGCAGACGGTATAAGCCTTATAAATACACTTCTCGGAATGAGAATAGACCTTAAAACCAAGAAACCCGTTATCGCTAATAAAATGGGCGGTTTTTCGGGTGCGGCAATAAAACCTGTCGGCATCAGAATGGTTTATCAGGTCAGTCAGGCAGTTAAAGTGCCCGTCATCGGTATGGGCGGTGTTTCAAATGCGGAAGATGTTATCGAATACATCATGGCAGGCGCAACAGCCGTTGAAGTCGGTGCGGCAAATCTTGTCAATCCTTATGTTTGCAAGGAAATCATAGATGAGCTTCCTGAAGTCATGGCAAAATACGGTATTAAAAATTTAAATGATATAAAAGGATGTGCACACAATGGGTAAAGATGTAATCATTGCTTGCGATTTCAGCAGCAAGCAGGCAGTAATGGATTTTCTTGATAAGTTCACGGAAGAAAAGCCTTATGTTAAAATCGGCATGGAACTTTTCTATGCTGAAGGACCTTCAATCGTAAAAGAAATCAAAGAGAGAGGACACAAGATTTTCCTTGACCTCAAGCTCTGCGATATTCCCAACACGGTTAAGAAGGCTATGAGTGTTCTCAGTAACCTCGATGTTGATATGACAAATCTTCACGCAAGCGGCACAATAGAAATGATGCAGGCTGCAATCGAAGGTCTCACAAAGCCCGACGGCACAAGACCTCTTCTTATCGCCGTTACACAGCTTACCTCCACAAGCGAGGAAAGAATGAGAGAGCAGCTTCTTATTGATAAGCCTCTTGATGAGGTTGTTATGCACTATGCATCAAATGCTGAAAAAGCAGGTCTTGATGGCGTTGTATGTTCACCCCTTGAAGCCGGCAAGGTTCATGACCGCTGCGGTGCAAAGTTCCTGACGGTTACTCCCGGTGTACGCTTTGCAGACGGCGATGTCGGTGACCAGGTAAGAGTTACAACTCCCGCAAAGGCAAAGGAACTCGGTTCGGATTATATTGTAGTCAGCAGACCCATCACAGCAGCAGAAGACCCCGTAGCGGCTTACAGAAGATGCGTTGCCGAATTTGTTGGTTAATAATTTCTCAGGAGGATTTATAATATGGAAAAGATTATTGCAAAAGATTTACTTTCAATCGGTGCTGTTTTTCTTCGTCCCGAAGAACCCTTCACATGGGCAAGCGGCATCAAAAGCCCCATTTACTGTGACAACAGACTGACTCTTACTGCACCCGAAGTACGTACAGACGTTGAAAAGGGTCTCGCAGAAACAGTTAAAAAGTATTATCCCGAAGCAGAGGTGCTTATGGGCACTTCAACCGCAGGCATCGCTCATGCAGCTATCACAGCTCATATGCTCGATATGCCCATGGGTTATGTACGTTCAGGCGCAAAGGACCACGGCAGAGGCAATCAGATTGAAGGTAAGCTTGAAAAGGGTCAGAAGGTTGTAGTTATCGAAGACCTTATTTCAACAGGCGGCAGCGTTATTGAAGTTGTAGAAGCTCTCCGTGAAGCAGGTGCAGAAGTTCTCGGTATCGCAAGCATCTTCACCTACGGCATGAAGAAGGGTCTTGACAGACTCGAAGCCGCAAATGTTAAAAATGTAAGCCTTACAAATCTTGATGTTATTGCTGAAGTTGCAGCAGAAATCGGTTATATCAAGCCCGAAGATGTTGCACGCCTTATAGCTTTCAGAAACAACCCCTCCGACGAAAGCTGGATTGGGGGAGCAAAATGAGAAGTCTTATAGACATTCTTTCGCTCTCACTTGACGAAATAGACGAGCTTATTGCCGTTGCAGAGGATATCATTACAAATCCCGTTAAATACAGGGATAAGTGCAGATATAAAAAGCTTGCAACTCTTTTCTTCGAGCCCTCAACAAGAACCCGTCTGAGCTTTGAGGCTGCCATGTATGAACTCGGCGGTCAGGTGCTCGGATTTTCCGAGGCTAATTCATCCTCTGCTGCGAAGGGTGAAAGCGTTGCCGATACCGCAAGAACGGTAAGCTGTTATGCGGATATAATTGCAATGCGCCATCCCAAGGAAGGTGCGCCCCTTGTTGCATCAATGGCATCAAGCGTTCCCATTATCAATGCAGGTGACGGCGGACACAATCATCCTACCCAGACCCTTACCGACCTTCTCACCATTAAGCGTGAAAAGGGCAGGCTTGATAATATGACAGTCGGCTTCTGCGGCGACCTCAAATTTGGCAGAACCGTTCATTCTCTTATTGAAGCTCTTTCAAGATACACAGGCATTGAATTTGTGCTTATTTCGCCCGAGGAACTTACTCTTCCCGGTTATCTTAAAAAGGGCATTCTTTCACATGAGGGTATGAAATATACCGAAACAACCAATCTTGAAGAGGTTATGCCGAAGCTTGATATCCTCTATATGACTCGTGTTCAGCGCGAACGCTTCTTCAACGAAGAGGATTATTTAAGACTTAAGGACAGCTATATTCTTACCCCCGAAAAGCTTCAGAATGCAAAGCCTGACCTTGCAATTCTCCATCCGCTTCCGAGAGTCAATGAAATTCACACTTCTGTTGACTCCGACCCCAGAGCGTGCTATTTCAGACAGGTGCTTAACGGCAAATTCATCCGCATGGCTCTCATTCTCAAACTTCTGGAGGTGGAATAATGCATATTGATTCAATCAAAAACGGTGTTGTTATCGACCATATCAAAGCGGGCAACAGCATGGAGATTTATTATCACCTTGAGCTTGATAAGCTTGACTGTACAGTTGCAATCATAAAGAATGTCCACAGCAAGAAAATGGGTTCAAAGGATATTATCAAAATTGACTCGGATATGCAGGTTGACCTTGATGTTCTCGGTTATATTGATTCGGATATCACCGTCAATATCATTAAAGACGGCATTCTTTGCGAAAAGAAAAAGCTTACTCTTCCCGAGCAGATTAAAGATGTTATCAAGTGCAAGAATCCTCGATGCATAACAACAACGGAGCAGGATTTGCCCCATATTTTCAAGCTTACGGATTCCGAAACCAAAACCTACCGCTGCATTTATTGCGAAGCAAAAGCAAAATAAAAATGATGCTGAAACTCCCGTTAATTCGGGAGTTTTTTGTTGATATATATAAAGTAATGTGTTATAATTAGAATGTAAAAATTTGACTTCAGGGAGAATGAAAGCATGATTAAACACATTGTATGTTTCAAACTCAAGGATAACAGCCTTGCTGAATGCAAAAAGGCAAAGGAAGTTCTTCTTTCAATGCAGGGTAACGTTCCCCAGCTTCGCGGCATAACCGTAGGTATTGACTTTCTTCATTCGGAACGCTCTTATGACCTCATTCTTGAGGTGCTTCTTGATGATGAGGCGGCGCTTGAAAGCTATCAGAATGACCCCTATCATTGTTCTGTTGTGAAGACTCATATGCACGCAGTAAGAGAATCAAGCGTTGCTGTGGACTATGTAGTTTAAGAGGTGCATTATGCAGTTACTTGAAATAAACAAAGAAAAGTATATCGGTCAGGCAGACCCTTTCATTCTTGAGTCAAACGGTAAATTCTATATTTATACAACGGGAAAAGACGGGATTTATGCATACTCATCCGATAAGCTTGCAGAAGGCTGGAAGTTTGAAGGCAGGGTTTTTGAATACACAAAATCATATGTCTATGATTACTGGGCACCTTCTGTTATAGAAATTGACGGCACATTTTATATGTATTGCTCATTTGAATTTGATGAAGATACACCCGATGAGGGCGGACATCATCAGGCGATGCATGTTTCATCGAGCAAAAATCCTCTCGGACCTTTTGAGAATCCGAAACAGCTTCTTCATCCTTTCTCCATAGATTCCCATGTTGTGAAGAATGAAAACGGATTGTTTATCTTCTATTCAACAAATGTTTTTGATGCGGAAAGACCGGGTACAATTATCGTCGTTGACCGCCTTCTTGACCCCGAAACTCCCGAGGGAAAGCCTGTTCCCGTTGTTGTTCCTTCGATTGATGAGGAAATCTTCTGCAGAGACAGGTATAAAAAGGGAACTCATTGGCACACAATCGAGGGTGCGTTCTATTTCAAAGAGGGCGATTGGCAGTATGTTATGTACAGCGGCTCATGCTATGAAAACGAAACATATTTTATCGGCTATGCAAGAGCAAAAACCGATGAACCGGACCTCACAAAGATAAAATTTGAGAAATATCCCGACGATAAAACATATACTCCCGTTCTCAGAAGCAACGAATGGGAGGAAGGTACTGGACACCATTCAATGATAAAGCATGAAGGTCATTGGTATGCAATCTATCATGCAAGAAACGCAGAGGCAGACGGACTCAGCGGTGACAGAAGAAATGCAAGAATCTGCCGCCTTAATGTTAATGACGGAATAATAACAGCGGACAGAAAACAGTTCGAATTATAATTTTTTTCGGGGTGATGAAATGAGTAAACTTAAGAAAAAGATATTCAGAACGGTGGGTAAGGTTGTGAACTTTGTTACCGCCGCAACATCTCAGGGTACCTCCGACGGCTCACTCGGCAAGGATTTCGTTCCCGACAAGAAAATAATTGAGCTTTGCCGCGAAACGGGTGCAGAGGGCATTGTAATGCTCAAAAACAAGGACGGTGTTCTTCCCATAACAGAGGACAGAGTTGTTTCCGTTTTCGGCAGAGTGCAGAACGATTATTTCTATGTCGGCTACGGCTCGGGCGGCGATGTTAAAGTGCCTTATAAAGTCAGTCTTATGAAAGGTCTGCGAAATAACGGCAAAATCAAAATCAACGAGCTTCTTGCAACAACGTATGAAAAATGGAGCGAGGCAAATCCCGTTGATGACGGTTTCTGGGGCAACTGGCCCATGTGCTATGACGAAATGCCCGTTGATTTTTCAATGGCAAGAACAGCCGCTTCAATGTCCGATACCGCAATTGTTGTTATCGGCAGGTCGGCAGGCGAGGACAGAGAAAACAAGCTTGAAAAGGGCAGCTATTATCTTACCGATATAGAAAAACAGCTTCTTGATTCAGTTACCTCGGAATTCAATAAGGTTGTTCTTCTTCTCAACTGCGGCGGAATTATGGATATGGCTGAAATCAATGCTTACGGCGATAAAATTTCCTCAATTCTTTATGTATGGCAGTCCGGTATGGAAAGCGGCAATGCAATTGCAGATGTTCTTTCGGGTGAAGTTTCGCCCTGCGGAAAGCTGACAGATACAATAGCCAAAAGCTTTGACGATTACCCTTCAAGCAAGGATTTCGGCGATAAGAAATTCAATAACTATACCGAAGATGTCTATGTCGGCTACAGAGGTCTTGAAACCTTTGCAAAGGACAAGGTTCTTTATCCCTTCGGATTCGGTCTCGGATATACAGAGTTTTCTGTTGAAAACATTGAATGCAAGTGTGACGGATTCAATCTCTCGGTAAGTGCTGATGTTAAAAATATCGGCGGTTATTCGGGCAAGGAAGTTCTCCAGCTTTATTATGAAGCACCCTGCGGCAGGCTCGGCAAGCCTTCAAGAGAGCTTGTAAGATTTGCAAAAACGAAGAATCTTATGCCCGGTGAAAGTGAAAAAATTATCCTTTCTTTTGCTGTTGAAGATATGGCATCGTATGATGATGAACTCGAATATGCTTATATTCTTGAAAAGGGTACATATAAAATCTATCTCGGCACGGATGTGCGTTCAGCATCTCTCTGCTGTGAATATGAGCAGGAAAAGAGTCAGATTGTAAAAAGATATAAGCAGGTTTGCGCACCTGCAGAAAGTTTTGACAGAATCAAGTTTATTAACGGTGCGGTTCAGAAAGTTCCCGTCAATACCGCGAAATATGACCTCAAACAGATTATTCTCGATAATCTTCCCGAAACACTTTTGCAGACGGGTGACAGAGGACATAAGCTTGCAGATGTTAAAAACGGTAAAATTACCATGCAGCAGTTTGTTGCACAGCTTGATTTTGATGAGCTTGAAGCAATCAGCAGAGGCGACTACGTCATGAACAGTCCTCTCGGTGCGGCAGGCAATGCAGGCACATTCGGCGGTGTTCTTCCCTCGCTTCGAGAAAAGGGTATCCCCGCCGTTACAACAACCGACGGACCCTCGGGTATCAGAATAAACTCGGGTGCATCTCTTCTTCCCAACGCAACGGAGCTTGCCTGCACATGGAATCCCGGACTTGTTGAAAAGCTTTATGCCGAGGTTGGTAAGGAAATGCTCAGAGTCGGCTCTGATGTGCTTCTTGCACCGGGTGTGAATATTCACCGCAGTCCTCTCTGCGGCAGAAATTTTGAATATTTCTCCGAAGACCCCTATGTAACAGGTGTTATGGCATCGGCATTTGTAAAAGGCGTTCAGTCTGCGGGAGTTTCGGCTTGTCCCAAACACTTTGCCTGCAACAATCAGGAAACCAACAGAATTTATAACGATTCAAGAGTTTCCGAAAGAGCGCTGCGTGAAATTTATCTCAAAGGCTTTGAAATATGCGTTAAAACCGCAAATCCGCAGAATATAATGACATCCTATAATAAGATTAACGGCGTGTGGGGTCATTATAACTATGAACTTTGTATCCGTATTCTCCGTGAAGAATGGGGATATACAGGCAGCATCATGACCGATTGGTGGATGCGTTCATCAAAGTCACCCGAATTTCCCGAAATCAAGGACCAAGCTTACAGAGTCCGTGCAGGCGTAAATGTTCTTATGCCGGGCGGTAACAGAGCAGGTGTCCGAAAGCCCGACGGAACAATCAAAAAGGGTGTTGCCGCCGAAAACGGTATAACCGTAGGCGAGCTTCAGCAGAATGCAATGCACATTCTTAACTATGTTATGAACAGCAGTGCAATGAACAGATAATAAATATAAAGGAGATAAATCATGGCTTACTTACCTATGACAGAGTATGAAGGTGCAAGCGAAGAAGTCAGAAGAGAATATGAAGACCAGATTGCAAAGCACGGCAGAATAACCAACATGAAGCGCACTCTTCTTCATAACGTTCCCGCTTTCAAAGCGTATATGGAATGGTATACTCTTTATGATCAGCTTGTACCCGTAATCGGAGAAAGAGCAATTTCAATCTTTTCTCTTGCAATTTCAACGGGAAACGATTGCCTCATCTGCTCAACATTTTTCAGAAAAATTCTTGTTGATTCGGGCGATGACCCCGATAATCCCACACTCACCGAAACAGAAAAGCTTTTAACAAAATTCGGTGCGGCTATAACATCTGATCCTCACCATATTTCCAAAGAAATATATATAGCTCTTGCCGAAAGATTTTCGGTTGAAGAAATCGTGCTTCTTATTTCATTTGCGGGAATTATGTATGCAACCAACCTTTTCAATACCGTTGCAAGAGTTCCCCTTGATGAAGTTCTTATAAACTATCAGAAAAAAGGAGATAATTAAAATGGGTGATTTTGATAACAAGGTTGCGTTTATAACAGGCGCGGCACACGGACAGGGCAGAGCTGTTGCTCTTTCACTTGCGGCAAAGGGTGCGGATATCGTTGCATTTGACGTTGCAAAGAAGATTGAATATCCCGCATATTCATTCGGCACAAGCGATGAGCTTATCAGCCTCAAGGCTGAAATTGAAGCTCTCGGCAGAAAAGCAGTTATCGCAACAGGCGACGTAAGAGACGATGCTTCCGTAACAGCAGCTGTTGACGAAGCAATCAAGACCTTCGGCAAGATTGATATTCTTTTCAATAACGCAGGTATCTGTGCATATGCTCCTATAACTGAAATGACCGATGAAGAATGGGATGCAATGATTGATATCAACCTCAAAGGACCTTTCAATGTAACACGCAGAGTTGCACCTCATATGATCAAGGCAAAGAGCGGCGTTATTATCAATAACTCCTCTGTTATGGGCCTCAGAGGCGGCAACAGACTTTCACATTATACCGCTTCAAAATGGGGTCTCACAGGTCTCACAAAGGCGTGGGCAATCGAACTTGCACCCCATAACATCCGCGTTGTCAGTATTCATCCCACAGGTGTCAATACTCCGATGAATGACGGTCTTGCAGAGCTTGAAGGCTCAACACCCCTTGAAATTGCAGAACGTTCTGCAGGCAACCTTCTTCCTGTTCCCTGGATCGAACCCGAAGACGTTGCACACCTTGTTGACTATATCGCAAGTGATAAGGCTCGCTATGCAACTGGCTCGCAGTTTGTTCTTGACGCAGGTTTGCTGTCTGTATAAAAATGATAAAAGGATGTACCGCAGAATGGTACATCCTTTGTTGTTTATAAAATCTCTTCAAGAGTTTCCATAGTTTCCTTTGACGGTTCAGGGATATCGGCAAACGGGAATTTTATTCCCATGTTGTCATATTTTATCTGACAAAGCTTCCTGAACGGCAGAAGCTCGGTTTTATCAATGCATTCATATTTATCTGCAATTCCCTTGAGTTTTTTAACATTGTCCTCGTTATCATTGAGTGTCGGAATTATAACCTGACGGAGTGTAACGGGGATTTTTTCTTTGTTCAGATAAGCGAGAAATTCAATTGCTTTTTCCATCTCACAGCCGACGTGTTTTTTGTATAATTCACCGTCGGTATATTTTATGTCAAGCAGAACTCTGTCGGTATGCTTCAGAAGATTTTTGATGTCATCGTTCATAATACATCCCGAAGTGTCAAGGCAGGTGTTGATGCCTTCTTTATGGGAAAGCTCAAAAATTTCTCTGACAAAATCTGCTTGCATCAGAGGTTCGCCGCCCGAAACGGTAATTCCGCCCTTGTTGCCGAAATAGCTCTTATATCTTGAAGCTTTTTGTATGATTTCTTCTGCGGAGTATTCTTTTCCGCCGCCGAAATCCCATGTGTCGGGGTTATGGCAGCAGCCGCATCGCAGGGGACAGCCCTGCATAAAAACCGCAAAACGCAGCCCCGGACCGTCCGAGGCTGCAAGGCTTTGTATCGAGTGTATTCTTCCCGTCATACCGCTTCGTGGAATGTTCTGCTGATAACTTCTCTCTGCTGTTCGCGTGAAAGCTTGTTGAAGTTAACTGCATAGCCTGAAACACGGATTGTGAGGTTGGGATAATCCTCGGGATTTTCGTATGCCTTCATGAGTGTTTCACGGTTAAGAACATTAACATTGATATGATGAGCCATTTTTGAGAAATAACCGTCAAGAATTGAAACGAGATTGTCAACTCTTTCTTCGTCTGTTCTTCCGAGTGCTTCGGGAGTGATTGAGAAAGTATTTGAAACGCCGTCACGGCAGTCGTCATAGCTTATTTTTGCAACGGAGTTGAGCGATGCGAGAGCACCGTTTTCTTCTCTGTTGTGCATGGGATTTGCACCGGGTGCAAAGGGTGCGGATGCCTTTCTGCCGTCAGGCGTTGCACCTGTATTCTTGCCGTACATAACATTTGATGTGATTGTGAGAACGGAAAGAGTATGGATTGCGTGGCGATAGGTGGGAGTTTTGCGAAGCTCGGTAATCATGCGGTGAGCCATGTCTTTTGCAATAAGGTCAACGCGGTCATCGTCATTGCCGTATTTCGGGAAATCGCCCTCTGTCTTGAATTCGGAAATAAATCCCTTTGAATCCTTAACGGGAATAACATTTGCAAATTTGATTGCACTCAGTGAGTCGGCAACAACAGAAAGGCCTGCGATACCGAATGCCATGAAACGCTCAACCTGAGTGTCGTGAAGAGCCATCTGGGTCTTTTCGTAGGCATATTTATCGTGCATATAATGGATGATGTTCATGGTGTTGACATAGAGATTGCTGAGCCACTTGATATAGATATCAAATCTTTCCATAACCTCGTCATAATCGAGCTTGTCACCGCTTAAAACGGGCATCTGAGGACCGATATGAATACCGCTTGTTGTATCGTAACCGCCGTTAATAGCGATAAGAAGAAGCTTTGCAAGGTTACATCTTGCGCCGAAGAACTGCATCTGCTTGCCGACCTTCATTGCGGAAACGCAGCAGGCAATTGCGTAGTCATCACCGTATATGGGACGCATAAGGTCATCGTTTTCATACTGGATTGAGTCTGTATCCTTTGAAACCTTTGCGCAAAATTTCTTGAATCCGTCGGGGAGTGATGTTGACCAGAGAACGGTGAGATTGGGTTCGGGAGATGAACCGAGGGTATAAAGCGTGTTGAGCATACGGTAGCTGTTCTTTGTGACAAGAGTTCTTCCGTCTTCACCCATGCCGCCTACTGCTTCTGTTATCCACATCGGGTCGCCGCCGAAAAGCTCGTTGTATTCGGGTGTGCGAAGATGGCGTGCAATACGAAGCTTCATAACAAAATCGTCCATAAGCTCCTGTGCACCTTCTTCGGTAAGAATTCCGTTTTCGATATCTCTTTCGATATAAATATCAAAGAATGTGCTGACTCTGCCGAGTGACATAGCTGCGCCGTTCTGCTCTTTGATTGCGCCGAGATATGCAAAATATGTCCACTGGATTGCCTCGCGTGCATTTGATGCGGGCTGACTGATATCGAAGCCGTACATAGCCGCCATTTCCTTGAGATAACCGAGGAAGGTTATCTGCTGGAAGAGCTCTTCATCAAGACGGATTTGCTCCGTATTAAAAGCGTGATTTGTAAGGGCATTTTTATCTTTTTTCTTTTCTTCAATAAGCTTGTCAATGCCGTAGAGGGCAACTCTGCGGTAGTCAC
>JAFWYP010000007.1 GCA_017517665.1 Clostridia bacterium
CCGTCGTTACAGGTATCGAAATGTTCCGCAAGCTCCTCGACTATGCCGAGGCCGGCGACAACATCGGTGCTCTTCTCCGCGGCGTTCAGAGAACAGAGATCGAAAGAGGTCCGGTTCTTGCAAAGCCCGGTTCCATCAACCCCCACACCAAATTCACGTCTGAAGTTTACATTCTGACCAAAGAAGAAGGCGGCCGTCATACTCCCTTCTTCAACAACTACCGTCCTCAGTTCTATTTCAGAACAACTGACGTTACAGGCGTAATCAGCCTTCCCGAAGGCACAGAAATGTGCATGCCCGGCGATAACGTTGACATGGATGTTGAACTCATCACTCCCATCGCTATCGAAAAGGGTCTCCGCTTCGCTATCCGTGAAGGCGGCAGAACTGTTGGTTCAGGCGTTGTTATCGAAATCAACGAATAATTAAAAAACCATTTTTGAGAGCAACCTTCGGGTTGCTCTTTTTTTAAAACAAAAACACCGTTTTACCTGTTTGAGATAAAACGGCGTTTTTTATATTCCAAATATAAGATTAAGTATTAATGCGCCTATAACTCCCGGTAAACCGAGAATAACAAATGAGATTATACTGTACCAGTTGACTGCAATTGTAACTCCTGTTACCATCCCAACGAGATTTACGGCAAACAAGCCTGCAAGTCCCTGAAAGGCGGATTTGATAAAGCTCAATCCGCCTCTTTCGCTTTTAATCATCCACCACAGAACACAAACCGTGCTTATAACAGATGCAGAAACAAAAGCGAAATTCATATACTGACCTCCCTGCCGAAAACAGAGATTTCAGCACATTCTATGCCGCATTCCTTTGCTCTTTTCAAAAGATAGCGATAGAGTGCTTTAAGAGACTGAATTTCATATATGATAGAGTCAAGCAAATCTTCGTTTGTTTCATTTTCAAAACGACTGTAGGCACTTTCAAGTTTTTGTGAAGTATCCCTTATTTGCATAACAAGGCTGTCTGTCACGGGTGTGACGGGCTTTCTTATAACATCATAGTAAAAAATCTTCGCATTTTTTAAAGTTTTTTCCATATTTTCAGTCCTCCCGATAAATATTCTATGGAAATTGTTGGACAAATATGATAGAATAATACAGATAAGATAAAAAACTTGTTCGGAGGCAATAAAAATGAACTTATATCCCATAAAACTCAATCCCTATGTATCTGAAACAATCTGGGGCGGAAGAAAGCTTATTGAAGAATACGGCGTTAAAACCGAAAAAAATAATGCTGCAGAAGGCTGGATGCTTTCATGCCATGAGGCAGGTTCAAGTACGGTTGTAAACGGCGAATTCGCAGGTAAATTATTTGCAGATGTTGTAAAAGAAAATCCCGTACTTTGCGGTAAAAATGCAGAGAATTTTTCTGATTTTCCAATCCTTATAAAATTCATTGATGCAATGGATAATCTTTCCGTGCAGGTTCATCCCACAAAGGAATACTGCGAGAAAACCGGCAGGGGTCAGAGCAAAACAGAATGCTGGTATATCATTGATGCCGAGGAGGATGCATACCTTATTCTCGGATTTGAAGATAAAATAACTCCCGAAGAATTCAAAGCGGCAATTGAGAATAACACACTTACCGATTATGTGAGCAAAGTACCCGTTAAAAAGGGAGATTTCTTCTTTATTGAGTCGGGAACACTCCATGCTATCTGTAAAGGTATACTACTTGCCGAGGTGCAGGAAAGCTCCAATACAACCTACCGTATTTATGACTATAACAGAGTCGGAAACGACGGAAAACCAAGGGAACTCCATGTTGAAGACGGCGCAGCGGTTACAAAGCTTGAAAAATACACACAGCCCGACTTTTGTAAAGGTGCAGACCTTGACATGCTCGAACGCAGACTTCTTGCCGACTGTCCTCTTTTCAAGGTCTGGAAGCTTGATTTGAACGGCGAAATCAGCGGTGTTGCCGACGAAAATTCTTTTGTTTCACACCTTATCATGGACGGAAACGGCACTCTTGAGGTTTGCGGAGAAACAGTTTCGCTCACAAAGGGCGAAAGCATTTTCATCCCTGCTAATGCAGGCGAATATAAAATCAGCGGAAAAATGGAAATTATAGAAACAAGAATCTAATTATTAAGGACTTAAAATGGCTATTGTAAGCATACAGAATTTAAAAATTGACTTTGGCGGTAAGGTGCTGTTTGAAAACGTTTCGTTCGATGTAAATCAGGGTGATTTTGTCGGACTCATCGGCGCAAACGGTACGGGTAAAACAACTCTTTTTAAAGTTATAAGAGGAGAAATTGAACCGACTGAAGGCGGAGCTTTTGTTTCCAAAACAACCAAAATCGGATATCTTGAACAGCATGCCTGCCATGGGTCTGTCAGAACGGTTTACGATGAGGCTCTGAGCATCTTTGAGCCACTCATGGAAATCGAACGCGAGCTTGAAGAAATTGCGGTTTCAATTGATGCTCATATCGGAAACACCGATGAACTCATTGAAAAGCAGAACAGACTCCATGAGCAGTTTCAGGAGCAGGACGGTCTGACATATAAAAGCAGAACCCGAGCTGCACTTCTCGGTCTCGGTTTTACTGAAAATGATTTCACTTTGACTTGCGATAAGTTAAGCGGCGGGCAGCGTTCAAAGCTGAGTATGTGCAAACTCCTTTTAAGCGGGTCGGAGGTTCTTTTGCTTGACGAACCTACAAACCACCTCGATATAGCCGGTACGGAATGGCTCGAAGAATTCCTGTCATCATTCAGAGGTACGGTTATTGTTATTTCCCATGACCGATATTTTCTTGATAAGGTAACCAACAAAACCGTTGAGCTTTCTCACGGAAGATGTCATTACTCAAAAGGAAATTACTCGACTTATCTCAAACTCAGGGAAGAACGTCTTGAAAGCGAAAGACGACAGTATGAAAATCAGCTTGAAGAAATAAAACGCATTGAAGGAATAATTGAACAGCAGCGTTCGTTTGCGCGCGAAAGAAATTTTATAACTGCAGAGAGCAAGAGAAAAATGCTCGAAAAGAAGAAAGCGGAGCTTGTTGTTCCCGATCCGCCGCTTTCAAAAATGCGTATGAAGTTCACTCCTGTCTGTGAAACGGGAAACGATGTTCTGACCGTTACGGGACTTGCAAAGTCTTTCGGCGAAAAATGTCTTTTTTCTGATGCGGATATGCAGGTGTTTAAAAACGAGCGTGTTTTCATGCTCGGTGCAAACGGCTGCGGCAAGACAACTCTTCTGAGAATTCTGACACGTCAGCAGTCTGCGGATGCGGGAAATTATGTTTTCGGTGCAAACGTCAAAACGGGATATTTTGACCAGAGTCTTGAAACCCTGCATGACGAAAAAACCGTTATTGACGAAATATGGGATGAACACCGCTTGTTTACCGAAACCAAGGTACGCAGTTATCTTGCATTGTTTCTTTTCAGAGGAGACGATGTTTTCAAGAATGTCGGAACATTAAGCGGCGGAGAAAAGGCGAAGCTTTGTCTTTTGAAGCTCATGCTTTCGGGTTCCAATGTCTTGCTTCTCGATGAACCCACAAACCATCTTGATATTCCGTCAAGAGAAGTTCTTGAAGCTGCGCTTTCCGATTTTGACGGAACGATAATCTGCATTTCTCATGACAGATATTTTATAAATAAACTTTCAACCAAGATTTACCGCATGACCCAAAACGGTTTTGATAAATTTGACGGTGACTACAATGACTATGAAGATGCGGTTCTTGCACAGTCAAAAGAAAAACCGAAAAAAGCAGAGATTAAGGTTAATCTTTATAAGCTTCGCAAAGAACGCGACAGCGAAATGAACAAGCTCAGGGGCAAAATCAAACGCCTTGAAGCTGATATTGACCGTCTTGACGGAGAAATTTCTGAATATAATGCAATTCTTTCATCACCCGAAACGGCGGCAAATTACGAAAAAATCATCGAATACACAAGTAAACTTGATGAAGCAACCGAAAACCAGCTTGTTCTGATGGATGAATGGGAAGAAGCAAATTCCAGATATAACGAGCTTTCGGAAATGGAGGTATAATATGACAAGCAACGAACTTTTCAAAGGTGCAAAATGGATTGAATGCACAGACAGCGATTCACCTCTTTTCAGAAAGGAATTTGATGCGTTAAAGGGTGAAAAAGCGGTAATTACTATCTGCGGTCTCGGATTTTTCCATCTTTATATCAACGGAAAAAAAGTCAGCGAGGATTTGCTTACTCCCAATGCAACCAATTACAGCGAAAGAGACCTCAATTTGCTTAACTTTCCTCTTAAAAGTGAGTTTTCATACAGAATCTATGCCGTTAAATACGATATAACCGATTATCTTCTTGACGGCAAAAACACTCTTGCCGTTATGCTCGGTAACGGTTACTATAATCAGAACAAGAGAATGGCGGAGGGAAATGTTGTTTTCGGAACCCCGAAGCTTTGCTATGTCATTGAAAAGGAAAGCGGAGATATCCTTTGCGATGAAACAACATTGACACGCAAGGGATATATTCTTGAAAACAATCTGTATATGGGTGAGGAACATGATTATTCACTGTATCCCGACGGCTTTGACAAAAACGGTTACAGCGGAAGTGATTTTTCCGAAAGCACGGTTATTCCCGCACCCGAAAGCAATTTTCAGATTCAGTTTTCACCCTCCGATAAGGTTATCCGTTCGCTCGAACCGAAGCTCATAAAAGATGAAGGAAAAACAAAGCTTTATGAAGTCAGCGAAAACACCGTAGGATATGCTGTTTTTAAATGCAGCGAAAAGGGAAAGAAAATCGTTGTCAGCTATGCCGAGGAAATCTATGACGAAAGACCTTATTACGGAGTCAAGTTTGCAGAAGGTTATCAGACCGATATATTTATAACCGACGGCAGTGACCGTGAATATATCCCTGAATTCACCTGGCACGGTTTCCGTTATTTCAGAGTTGAGGGCGATGTTGAACCCGTCAGAGTTGATGTGGTTCATTCTGATTGTCCCGTAACATCATCGTTTGAAAGCGATAACGAAAATCTTAACTGGCTTTATGATGCATACATAAAAACCCAGCTTTGCAATATGCACACCGGTGTGCCTTCGGACTGTCCGCACCGTGAGAGACTCGGATATACGGGTGACGGTCAGCTTTGCTGCGAAGCTGGCATGATGCTTCTTGACAGCAGGGAATTCTACAGAAAATGGCTCTATGATATTGCTGACTGTCAGTGTAAGAACTCGGGTCATGTGCCTCACACAGCTCCCTGGATGGGCGGCGGCGGCGGTCCATCAGGCTGGGGCGGTGCAATGATTGAAGTGCCCTATAAATTCTATAAAATTTACGGCGACAAAGAGCTTCTTGATGAATTTTTCCCGAAGATGCTTCATTTCCTTGACTATCTTGAAAACAGAAGCGAAAACGGTCTTGTTTACCGTGAGGAAGAATCCGGATGGTGTCTCGGAGATTGGTGTCCTCCCGAAAAAATCAGAATCCCTGAAGTTTATGTCAACACCTGCCTTTATGTAAGATTCATGCAGCAGACTCTCGAAGCTGCTCAGATTCTGGGCAGGGAGCAGGAAGCTGCTCATCTTAACGAGAGAATAGAAAAGGTTAAAAGGGCAATCCATGTTGCTTACTACAGCCCTCATCAGAACACCTATTGCGGCGATATTCAGGGTGCATCCTGTCTTGCACTTCAGACAGGTCTGGGCGATGAAAGAGCGAAGCAGGAAGTGTTTGATAAATATGAAAAGCTCGGAATGTTTGACTCGGGTATTATTGTAACCGAAGCTTTGCCGAGATTTTTGTTTGAAAACGGTCAGGGGCAGATTGCTTTTGACCTTCTTGCAAGCGACAAGGATGTTTCATTTGCCTATATGAAGAGAAACGGTGCAACAACTCTCTGGGAGAACTGGAACGGTGCGGATTCAAGAAACCATCCCATGTTCGGTTCGGTAACGAAATATCTTTTTACATATCTTCTCGGTATCCGTCAGTCCGAAAACGGTGCAGCGTATAAGGATGTTGTTATAACACCATGTTTTGTTGACGGTATGAACAGAGCGAAGGGACACCTTACAACCGAAAGCGGAGTCGTTTCCGTTGACTATGTTAAAAAAGGCAACAAAGCAACAGTCAGGGTTTATGCAGACCCGAACATCAATGCTGTTTTTGCTTACGGCGGAAAATCAACCGCATTCAGCGGCGAAGCAGAGTTTGAAGTTGAGATTTAAGGGGGAATAAAAATGGTTGTGATAAAAAATTATGAACCCAAATATTTTGAAGATGTCCGTCAGGTGTGCATAAATACGGGTCCGATTGAAGCATCAACAGACCCGAATATGCGAGATTTTATACTTTTTACCTTTTGTGATTATTATCTTGAGCAGGAGCCCGAGAATGTGTTTATTCTTGTAAACGAAGAAACCGACACGGCAGAGGGTTATGTTTTCGGCGCAAGAGACTTCAAAACTTACATAAAGAATATGAAGCCCTATCTTAAGAAGGTAAAGAAAACGGGTATGGCGAATTACCGCGATGCAATCGGTGAGATAATCGGTCATGCGGTTTATTCGCTCAAGTATCCCGCACACCTTCATATTGATATCAACGAACCGTTCAGAGGCAACGGTAACGGAAGCCGCATGATATCAACACTCACCGAGCATATGAAGAAAACACACGGCACAAAAGCGATTATGCTTATCGTCGGCACAAGCAATACAAGAGGCATCAATTTTTATAAAAAGAACGGTTTTAAGGTTCTTCACGCATTTAAAAACGGAACTGCCATGGCAAAGGAGCTTTGATTTATGCGTTACGGAGTGATCGGTACGGGTTGGATAGCAAAATCATTCATTGACGGTGCAAGAATGCTCTGCAATGCTGATTTCACGGCTGTTTATTCCCGAACGGAAGAAAGCGGCGGTAAATTTGCGGCAGAAAATGCAATTCCGACGGTTTATACCGATATAAACGAGTTTGCAATGGGTGATTTTGATGCGGTTTATATCGCAAGCCCCAACAAACTTCACTATGAGCAGTCAAAGCTCATGCTCGAAAACGGTAAACACGTTATCTGTGAGAAACCGATAACCGTTGAACCCGGGGAGCTTGAAGATTTGCAGGCACTTGCAAAGAAAAACCGTCTTGTCTATATTGAAGCGATAATGTATATGTTCAATCCCGCAAGGAATTTGCTCAAAGAGGCAATCGGAAAAATCGGAAGAATAACAAGCGTTCATTTTGATTTTTCTCAGCTTTCATCAAAATATCCCGCATATCTCGAGGGCAGGCTTCCGAATATTTTTAATCCTGCGCTTGCTACGGGCTGTCTTATGGATTTGGGGATTTACTGTGTTTATCCCGCGCTTGACCTTTTCGGTATGCCCGAAAAAATAACCGCCTGCGCCTCTTTCATGGAAAGCGGTGCTGACGGCAGCGGAAATGCGGCGCTTTTATATCCCGATAAGCTTGTGAATTTAACATATTCAAAGCTCGGTCAGGACAGACTCGGCTCGCAGATTTTCGGCGATAAGGGAACAATAACGATAGAATCAATTTCAAAGCTTATCAATATGAATATCATTGATAATGATGGGAATAAGACCGAAATAATCGGTGATGTGCCGAAAGAAAAGCTCATGGGATATGAGGCAAAAGCTTTTGAAAAATTCATTGCAAATCCCGATGATGAGCATTATGCTCTGACAAGTAAAAGAGCTTTACAGGTCAGTAAAATAATGAAAGAAATCCGTGAAATATCGGGTATAAAGTTTGAATGATATGAAAACGGAAATTCAGAAATTTCTCCCTGAAGAGGCTCATAACATAAGAATTAAGGTTTTTATTGAAGAGCAGGGATTTGAAAATGAGTTTGACGAAATTGATGCAGAAGCTGTGCATATTCTCATGAAAACCGATGACGGAATGCCTGTTGCAACCTGCAGAGTGTTTTGGAGTGAAGAAATGAATTCTTATGTACTCGGCAGACTTGCGGTATTAAAGGAATACAGAGGCAGGGGAATGGGTTCAGAGATTGTGAGAGAAGCGCTTGATTATGTTAAGAGTGCAGGCGGAAAAACTCTCATGCTTCATTCTCAGTGCCGTGCAAAATCATTTTATGAAAATCTCGGGTTTACCGCTTTCGGAGAGGTTGAACTTGATGAGGGCTGTCCTCATATCTGGATGAAAAAAGGCGTGGTATGATTACCACGCCTTAAACTTTTTAATAAAGTGTTTTTGAAAGATAATAGCAAACCCAGAGTGCAACGACAAAAGCTGATTCTGCAGGAATTGCAAGCTTGGTATAGGGGCATTTCCAGCCTTTGTCAACACAGAGAAAAATCGTTCTCGTCACAAGCACGGTTGTTGCAAAGAAAAGACCGCCGACAAGAGAATAAACGGGAGTTTTGAGTGTGAGTGTGAGATAAAGAAGAAAAGCGCCGAGAGCAAAGGAAATGCCGCCGTAATAAACGCGTATTTCGGTTTTGCCTGCATTGTCAACGGGTTTAACCGCAAAGCTTTCGGCATTCTTTATCGGATTTGTGATAAAAACAACTGCCATGCCGAAGAAATAGAGCACAAGACCGATAACCGCAATGCCTGCAGGTAAGTTTGAGAAAAAGATTTCTTTCATATTTATGTTCCTTTCTTAAATAAATTTGATTATGTCATCAACTGTTTCTGCTATATAATCCGCACCTGCATTTTCAAGCTCTTCTCTGCTGCCGTAACCGAAAAGCACACCGATTGAATCAAGACCGTTTTCTTTTGCGCCGAGAATATCATGCATTCTGTCGCCTACCATAACGGCATTTTTAGAGGAGCATCCACATTCCTTGAGTGCATAAGCAATAACATCGCCTTTTTTGCTTCGGGAAGTGTCCATTGTTGCGCCTGCAGCAAAATCGAAGTATTTGTCGAGACCGAAATGAACAAGAATTCTCTTCGCAAATTCCTCGGGCTTTGAGGTTGCGAGAATAATTTTTCTGCCCGAAGCTTTTATTTCTTTCAGCAGATTTTCAATGCCGTCGTAAACCTCGTTTTCAAAAATTCCCGTATCGCGGAAATATTCGCGGTAATAAACAATAGCCGTTTCAGCTTCTTTCTCTGAAAAGCCGTAGTATTTCATGAACGACTCATGAAGGGGAGGACCGATGAATTTATAAAGCTCTCTTTTATCCTCAACCTCAATACCGTATTTTTTCAGAGCGTGAGCAACAGAATTTGTTATTCCCGTCCCGGGGTCTGTGAGTGTGCCGTCAAGGTCGAAAAGCACCGTGTTATACATAAACCCTCCTTGAGATTAATAGCTGATTTTGATTGTCTTGATTTCAAAGGGTCTGAAAGAAAGTGAATTGCCTGAAAGCTCGGCTTCAACTTCTTCGAGCATATTGGTGATTTCAACCTTCTTTGCACCCTCGAAAAATTTAAGAGTACAGTTGGTGTGAGTGCCTTCTGCCTCATAAAGTCTTGCGATGAAAGCTTTTTCGTTATCCTCGCAGGGCTTGATTGCTTCAACGATAATGTTGCCCTTTTCGGGAATAACAAGAGGAATAGCCTCAAAGTCACCCTTGCCTGCAACAACGGGGATATTGAGTTCATATGCAGGTCTGATAACTGTTTCTGCGCCAAATCCGCCGTCATGGGGAAGGAAGGAATAAACGGTTCTGTGGATGCCCTTGTCGCCCTCGATGTCGGGTCTGTTGCCGCCCTTGTGAAGCGAAAGACGGAGATTGCCGCCTTCAACGCTGATGCCGTATTTGCTGTCATTGAGAATTGATACGCCGAAGCGTGTTTCTGAAAGGTCGGTATATTTATGGTTAACAACCTCAAACTTCGCTTTTTCAACAGAGTTGTTTCTCGTTGTGGGTCGCATGATATTGCCGTACTGAATTTCAAAGCGTGCAAAGTTGTTGTAAATATTTGTGTCGAACGCCGCCTTGAGGAAACGGTGGTTATCTTGCCAGTCCATAACGGTGTCAAATCTGATTTCCGCACTGTCAGCAAAATAGAAAGCATCCTGAGTAACCGTTGATTTCTTTGTTATCTGATACTTGCTTCTGATGATAACTGCCGCCGCACCGTGAGAAATGATTTCTCTGCTTAAGAGCACGGAATTGTAGGCAAATTTGCATTCAAGGTCAGCGTCAACATCCCAGTTGTCATACATGGAGGGTAAATCCTCTGCGGTAATAAGAGCGTTGAGAGGATAACCACCGCCGCGGATTTCTCTGTTTGCACGCTTATCAACGAGTGACTCAATATAACCTTTTTTATCAAACTTAATGTTTGCAAAAGGCGTTGAAATGCTGTTTTCCGAAACGGCAATTTCACTTGAACTGTCTGCATTCCCCTTGATAAGATTGATTTTTACGCTTGAGAATGCAGGTACGGTAAGACCGCTGAGAATAAGAATGTTTATGCCGTCGAGGTTTTTATATGTCTGCTGTTTACAGGTAAGGTCTGCGATATATCCTTCTTCGCATTCAATGAAAATCGGGTCATTTCTGTCGAATGAAAGAGTATTTGTAACGGTTACATAATCGCCTTTGCCCGTAACCGTTTCTTTGATGAGAGTGTTTGCGGTTTCAAGAACCTTGCTTGTCTGTTCAAGTGCAAGCTTATGTGCGGAGTTGATGCAGGTGCCGGGAAGAATGTCGTGGAACTGATTGAGAAGCAGGTCTTTGTAGAGAGGACGAATTTTCTCGTCGCTTGCAACTTCGCTGTTCTTAACCGCTTTGTTTACAGTGAGGAATTCAAGGTCACGCAGAGCGAATTCCGCTTTTCTGTTGTTGTGTTTTATGTTGTGCTGATTTGTGAGGGTACCTCTGTGAAGCTCAAGATAAAGCTCGCCTGTGTATGTGTTGGGATTTTTTGCTTCAGCTTCAAGCTCCTGCATGAAATCGCCGACCTTCATGTATTTAGCCTTTGCACAGCCGTTGAGGTCCTTGATTCTTCTTGCAATTTCAATCTGCTCATACTGGGGGCCGCCGCCGCCGTCGCCGTGACCGAATGCATCATAACGCATTCTTGTAACACTTCGTTCGTTGAGCGAATGATATTCTTTGACATCGCCTGTTACCGCTTCGTGGAAACAGCGCGGTGTGGGCCATGCGGCTGTGGTGTTGAAATGGGTGAACACCTTTGTGCCGTCGATTCCCTGCCAATAGAATGTGTCATAAGGGAAATGGTTGGCATCGTTCCAGTCGATTTTTGTTGTGAGGAAATAATCAACCTTGCAGCCCTTCATAATCTGGGGAATAGCGGCGCTGTAGCCGAAGGTATCGGGAAGCCAGAAACAATTTGAGGTGAAATTGAAGTGCTTTTGAGTGAATTTCTGACCCCAGAGGAACTGTCTTATCATCGATTCGCCCGAGGTGATGTTGCAGTCACATTCAACCCACACACCGCCGTTGGGTTCATATCTGCCTTCAAGCACCTTTTCTTTGATTCTTTCAAAAAGCTCGGGGTAGTGTTCAAGAATCATGTCGGAATGGCAAGCCGAACTCTGCATGAAGAGATGTTCGGGATACTGTTCCATGAGTGCAAGCTGATTTGAGAATGTTCTTGCGCATTTTTTGATGGTTTCCGTGGATTTCCAGAGCCATGCGGTGTCCATATGCGAATGACCGATGATGCCTACCTTTGCAGCTTCCGGACCGTTCTTGACGGCAAGAACCTCTTTGAGGAAAGGAGAAGCGGACTTTATTGCTTCTCTGAATGTTTCATCATCCACATCGTCATATGCATAGTAAACTCTCTTGTGTACCTCATAAAGAGCGTTGATAAGGTCGCCTTTTCTGAACGAAGTATCGGGCAGAGTTTCAACAAGCTGATTGATAACTTTCAGGTCAAAATAGAAATCCTGAATGAGAGGGTCTTTTACGCAGATATCAAGTCCGTCAAAATGATATCTGTATTCTTTGAGAAGTCTGTCGGTCTGCAACGGCTGATTTCCGTAGTGAGTATGACCTGCATAAACCTCAAGTGCAATTTCAATCTTTTCGCCTGCCTTGACGTTCATTTTAAGAAGGTCGCAGTAGTGATTTCCGTGACCCGTGAAAACGATTTTTGTTGCGAATGTGCCGAAGGGTTTGCCGTTTACCCATAAAAGAGTTTCGTAGCCCTCTGTGTGAGGCATAACGAAGAGATTTTCTCCTTCAAGATCCTCCGGAACGGTGAATTCAGCCTTGAACCAGCAAAATGACTCCTCCGCACCCCATATCCAACCGCTTTCAACGGGAGTGAACAGAGAATCATCGGGAATTTCGTAGTATCTTTCCAACGTTTCAAATGCAAGAACCTTATCTAATTTTATGACTTTTCTGAACAGCATGGGGTCAAGAATGGTCTCAAATCTTCTGAGCTTTGACAGCATGCGTTCCGTTTGTCTTTCTGCAAGCATATAATCATCCTTTCGGGTGTGATTTCCAATTTTGATTAATTATAACCTTAATATAATTAAAATACAATGCATAAATTAAAATAACAGAAAAAAATCGGGTCGAAAATTTCGCTTTTCGGTTGAGCAGACTTCAATAATGCCGTTATTGTTTTTGATTTCGGAATGGATTATTATATAGACAAGCCGGCCGGCAAAATAAAAATAAGGTGGCGTAAACATGATTTATATCGGTGAAAACATCAAAAGATTCAGAAGAGAAAGAGAGCTTACTCAGGAAACCCTTGCGGATTTTTTGGGTGTAACATTTCAGAGTGTGAGCAAATGGGAGAGAGGGGAGAGTTATCCCGACATAACCTTTCTTCCTGCAATTGCTGCATTTTTTGATGTGAGCTATGATGAATTACTCGGATTTGATGAAACCTTCAAGGAAAAGAAAATTCAGGAATATATCAGCGAATATAATGATATGCGCCTTAAGGATTCACCCTATGTTTATGAACGAATGTCCAAGGCGGTCAAGGAATTTCCGGGAGATTTCCGTCTTATCGTGCGTTATCTTGAAATGCTCATTTCAACAAAATCAAATATAAACAGCGACAGCGAGCTTATTCTCGAAGAAGTTGAAAAGATTTACGGAAGTATTATCCGTTATTGCACAAACGACACCATAAGAATGTGGGCAAAACGGCTTGTTTGTATGTATTATAATACTCTTTGTTACAAAACAAAAAAAGAGAAATACACGGAAAAAACCCGTGAAATGGCAAAGGAAATGCCGAAGATGACAGACAGCGGAGATTATATAATGACAATAATCAATCTCCCCGATGAAGAGCATTACGAAGCCTGCAACGAAGCTCTTGAAAACGAAATGTTGCTTCTTATGAGTACGGTAAGCAACAAAATTTACTATAAAAAGAAGTTTTCGTCTGAATATGAAATCGAAGCAACAGAAAGAGTCATAAAGATGGTTGAAACGTTTTATGATGACGGAAACTACGGCAAATGCTACCGTTCCATGATTTATGCATGGGGCGACCTCGGCAGACATTATTTTGAAACCGGCAACGAAGCAAAGGCGCTTGAATACCTTGAAAAATGCGCAACAGAGGCAAAAAAACATGACGGAATGCCCGAAGAAACAGAACACGGTTCGCTTATCATGAAGGGTCATGTCTATAAAAAGACGAAATACGGCAAAACCATGTGCGAAAGAATGAAGAATCACTTTGAAAACAGCTACAATCTTTCCGAAGAATTCAAGAAAAGTGAAGAGTTCAGGAGAATAATCGGAATACTTGAATGAATATTGTGGCTATGCGGGGACGATGCACACATCGTCCCTGAAAATTTATGCAATTATTTTTGGTTTTTATCTTGACATTTCCCAAAGCATATGTTAAAATAGCTGACGTTCCGAATATGCGGGTGTAGTTCAATGGTAGAATCCCAGCCTTCCAAGCTGGTCGTGTGGGTTCGATTCCCATCACCCGCTCCATATGCGCTTGTAGCTCAGCTGGATAGAGCAACTGCCTTCTAAGCAGTGGGTCAGGGGTTCGAGTCCCTTCAAGCGCGCCAGAACTGCGGCTTTAAGCCGCAGTTTCCAAATGGTGGCTGTAGCTCAGTTGGTTAGAGTGCCAGGTTGTGGCCCTGGAGGTCGTGGGTTCGAATCCCATCAGCCACCCCATTTAGATTGAAGTTACGCAAAGCTGGGTGCTTTGCGTATTTTAATATAAACTGTATATTGGGGCGTCGTCAAGCGGTAAGACAACAGACTTTGACTCTGTCATTCGCTGGTTCAAATCCAGCCGTCCCAGCCAGGAATCCTCGTTCGTAAGAACGGGGATTTTTCTTTTGACAAATTTTCCTGATATGTTATACTTTGATTATACTGTTCCGAAAGGAGAATGCCGAATGACCCGTGAACATTATTTCCATAATGCAAAATGGATAGGCGCGGAAAATCGCACAGCAAAAACCTTTTCTGTAATCAGAGGATATTTTGAGGCAAAAACATCCGATAAAGTTACTCTTAATATACTCGGTTTGGGATTTTTTAAATGCTATATCAACGGAGAATGTATAAATCCCGACACATTTCTGCCTCTTTCCTCCGATTTTGAGGCAACCTGCGACCCCGTTGACGAGATTATTTCCGCACACAGAATTTATGTGCCGCATTTTGATATAACCCCTTTTGTGAAAGAGGGAAAAAACAGTATCGCTATCCACTACGGTGGCGGTTGGTATACATTTGATGAACGCGCATTCGGACTTCCGAAAGCAATTTACTGCATAACATCGGAGAATGAAAACGGTGTTCGCTATTTTGTTTCCGACGAAACCTGCCGTATCGCTGAAAGCATGGTTAAAGATTATAATTTTACAAGATACGAGCATTGGGATTATTCGGATTATGAAGATTGTTTTGATTCGGATTTTGATGATTATTCATGGGCGAATGCCGTTGTTACGGAAAACCTCGAAACCGAATACTGTTCAACCGACTGTCCGAAGGATAAGCTTATCCGAACTCTTCCCGTTAAAGAAATTGCGGAAACCGAAACGGGGATAATCTATGACTGCGGTGAAAACACAACGGGTTATCCCGTGCTTAAGGTAAATGCCGCAAAGGGCGAAAAAATAACAGTTAATCTTGCCGAAGAAATATCTGGAAACAATGAGCTTACCCACGTTCACGGTCAGCAGTTTACCGTTGTTTCAGACGGAAAAGAAAGAACCGTTCAGCCTGAATTCACATGGTTCGGCTTCAGATATTTTGAGGTTATCGGAAATGCAGTCCCCGAATGTGTCAAGGTTGTTCATGCGGATGTGCCCGTTTCCTCAACATTTGAATGCGACAACGAAACACTTAACTGGATTTATAAAACCTTCATTCATACCATGCTTTGCAATATGCATACGGGTCATCCGTCTGACTGTCCCCACCTTGAAAGAAGGGGCTATACGGGTGACGGTCAGGTTACCTGCCATGCGGTTTTATCGGTGCTTGATGCAAGGGATTTCTATGAAAAATGGATGCAGGATATTGCAGACAGTCAGGATGTTTCAAGCGGTCATATTCAGTATACCGCACCCTATATCCGAAGCGGCGGAGGACCCGGCGGATGGGGATGCGCCGTTGTCGAAGTGCCTTATCAGCTTTATAAGCATTACGGCGATAAGAGCATTCTCGAAAGATATTATAACAATATGCGCCGATATATTGATTATCTTGAATCGCATTCGGATTACGGACTTGTCACAAGCGATAAAAAAGGCGAGTGGTGTCTGGGCGACTGGTGCGGACCGAATATTCTTTATCCCGACAGAGATATCACTTCTCATAATCAGCAGGTTATTCTTCCTGCACCGATGGTAAATACATATTTTATGGTTAAGTCTCTTAACCGTATGTGTGAAATTGCAAGGATAATCGGTAAGAGAGAAGATGTTGCGGAATACGAAGAAAAAATCAGATTCCGCAAGGGTGCAATAACAGCGGCTTATTTCAACACCTTTGACGATAATTTTGTTATGAATGTTCAGGGCGCGAATTCATTTGCCGTTGACCTCGGACTCGGCAACGAAAATACCTATAAAAATATGGTCAGCTATTATAAAAAGCTCGGATATTATGATACGGGCATTTTTGCAACGGATATTGTTACCCGTGTGCTTTTTGAGAAGGGTAACAGTGACCTTGCTGTTGACCTTATGACAAACAACGGTGAGCAGGGATATGAGCATTGGCGAAGAAACGGCGCAACCTCGTTCCACGAATATTGGGACAGCAACCGCAGCCGTTCTCACAGCCATCCGATGTTCGGGTCAACTGTTGCATATATTTTTGAATATCTGCTCGGAATAAAACAGTCGGAAAACACCGCAGGCTACAGCTTGCTTGTTATTTCTCCGCAGTCGGTTGAACGATTCGGAAGAATGCGCGGAAGCATGAAAACACCTGCAGGCATTGTTTCGGTAAGTTATGAGAATAATTCGGGTAAGGTGAATTTTAAAATTTCAATTCCCGAGGGAATAAAAGCCGTGTTCCGATATGCGGATAAAGAAATTGAACTTTCGCAAGGTGAAAATGAGTTTGCTGTGGTGTTATAATTCACATGATAAGCACTTCTTCGGAGGTGCTTTTTCGCTTTGTTGTGAAAAAGTTTACAATATGTTAACCGATTGCAATAAAAAATAATATAAAATATAATAGACATATAACAGTTTATCGGAGGGTTGCGATTGCTCGGATACGTTAAAGCCTTCAAGCCTGAAATGAAAATGAAGGATTATGAGCTTTACAGAGGAATATATTGTTCGCTCTGCAGAGCACTCGGCAGGAATTATTCTCCGATAGCCCAGCTTTTCCTCAGCTATGATTTCGCCTTTGCGGCTGTGCTTCGTCTTGCAGCGGCGGAAAACGGCTGTTCATTTGTGAAAAAAAGCTGTCCGTATAATCCCGCAAAAAAATGCATGATATGCCAAAGCAGGGGAGAACTTGATTTTTGTTCCCATGCGGTTATCATAACCGTGTTTTATAAAATCCTCGACAATATGCATGACGGGGGAGTCAAGTCAAAAATAATCGCATATCTCCTTTATCCGATTGTTTTTCTCATGTATAAAAAGGCAAAACATCTTGCACCCGATATTGATAAAATCATCGGAGAATCAATGAAAAATCAGTCCGTAACCGAGAAAAAGAACGGTGTCGGAATTGACGAAGCGACACATCCGAGTGCCGATGCACTGGGAAAGATATTTTCACTCGGCTTTGACGGTGAAAGAAAAAATGCTCTTTATTCCCTCGGATACATGGTCGGCAGATATGTCTATATCCTCGATGCCGCGGATGACCTTGAGGATGACCTGAAAAACGGCAGCTTTAATCCGTTTGCTCAGGAATACCGTGAAATAAAAAACGAAAGTATAAAAGAAGAATTTGCTCAAAGGGTTACGGGTATGCTCAATCTCACGCAGTCAAACGCACTTGATGCGCTTGATGTGCTTGAAAAGAAACGCTTTGAGGATATACTTGAAAATACAGTTCTTGAAGGCCTGGATTTCAGCAGGGAAAGAGTGCTGAAAAAATACAGGACCGAAACGGAAGAGAAAAATATTTATACCGTGGAGTGAGATATTAATGAGAAATCCTTATGAAGTTCTCGGAGTTCCGCAGGGTGCGGGAATGGAGCAGGTCAATGCCGCTTACCGTGAATTGCTCAGAAAATATCAGGAAAGCAATAATCAGTATATGGTTGACGAAATAAATGCCGCATATGATGCAATTGTCATGGGTGGTTCATCGGGCGGATATTCTTCACAGTCTGACGGAGCCGATTATTCCGATATCAGGGCAAAAATCAATTCGGGCAGGCTTGAGGATGCGCAGGTTATTCTTGACGGAATTCCCGAATACCGCAGGGATGCGCAATGGTATTATCTTAAAGGAACAATTCAGCAAAAAAGAGGCTGGCTTGAAGAGGCAGCAAATAATTTTGCAACCGCAAGCAATCTTGACCCGTCAAACAACACATATAAAATGGCATTCAACAAGGTGAACAATGCCCGTTCGGGCGGATATAAAACCGAACGCAGACAAAGAGAAAGAGGCGGCTGCTCGGGCTGCGATATGTGTACGGGTCTTATCTGTGCCGACTGCTGCTGCGAATGCTTCGGCGGTGACCTTATACCTTGCTGCTGATTGAGGTTGAATTATGAAACAAAGTTCAAAATGCGCCATAGGAGGAATTGTTGCGGCGGTATCGCTCGTTCTGATGATTTCGGTTGCGATAATTCCGTTCTTAACATATGCGCTTCCTGCGGTTGCAGGTCTGTTTATAGTTTTTGTTGTTATTGAAATAGATAAGAAATGGGCTTTCGGTGTTTACTGCACGGTTGCAATTCTCGGAATGCTTCTTGTTCCCGATAAAGAGGTTGCCGTTATGTATCTTGCCTTCTTCGGTTATTATCCGATACTCAAATCCGTTATCGAAGCCAAAACGCCCTCCGCTGTCGGCTGGATATTAAAAACACTTACCTTTGCATCGACAATGGCTGTTTCGTATTATCTGATGATAAAGCTTATGGGTGTTACCATTGATGAAACCGAAGAATTCGGAATGATGGCATATCCTCTGCTTTTGGGCATGGGTACGGTTGCTTTTATCATGTATGATATCGCACTCACAAAAATGATAACCCTTTATCTCATGAAATGGCAAAAACATTTTAAAAGATATTTTAAATAATATTGCCTTTTTTAAAAAGTTGTTTTATAATGGTAGCTGTCGGAGAATGTCCGACGGTTACTTTTATTTTTACAGAGGTATTGCTATGAAAGAATTTGTTAATATCGGTATTATCGGCACAAGCGGCAGAGGCTCGGGTATGCTCCGTGAGCTTCTCAAATGTGACGGAGTAAGAGTTCCCGCTGTTTGTGATAAATATGAGGACAGAGCCAAAAGAGGCGCTGAAATAGTAAAGGAAGAAGTGGGCACGGATGCAAACTTCTACCTTGACTATAAAGAGATGTTTGAAAAAGAAAATCTTGACGGTGTATATATTGCAACCACATGGATTACCCATTCAAGAATTGCCGTTGATGCAATGAAAGCAGGTATTCATGTTGCAATGGAAGTCGGCGGTGCCGCAAGCATCGAAGAATGCTGGCAGCTTGTGCGCACAAGTGAAGAAACAGGAAAATTCTGTATGCTTCTCGAAAACTGCTGCTATGACAGAAACGAAATGGCTATTTTCAACATGGTAAAGCAGGGCGTATTCGGAGAAATCATACATATGGCAGGCGGATATCAGCATGACCTTCGTGACGAAATCAGCCTCGGCAGAGAAAACAGACACGGCAGACTCTTCAATTTCCAGCTTCGTAACGGCGAGCTTTATCCCACCCATCAGCTCGGACCCATCACCAAGGTTCTCGGTATCAACAGAGGCAACAGATTTGTTTCTCTTGTTTCAATGGCAAGCAAGTCAAGAGGTCTCAACGAATGGATTAAAAATAATAAGGGCGAAGATTACGACCTTGCAAACTACAGCTTCAATGAAGGCGATATCGTAACCACAATGCTCAAGTGTGCAAACGGTGAAACCGTTGTTCTCACTCACGACTGCTCACTTCCCAGACACTATTCAAGAGCATACCGTGTTCAGGGTACAAAGGGCATCTACATGGAAGACGGCGAATCAATTTATATTGAGGGCCAGACAAAGCATGAAGAAGGCGACTGGATGCATCATCCCGATGATTTCGAGGGCTACCGTGAACAGTATGAGCATCCCCTCTGGAAGAAGTATCAGGAAGACGGCGTTCACGCAGGTCACGGCGGTATGGACTACCTTGTTCTTTCTGCATTTGCAGAGAGTGTAAGACTTGATGCAAAGCCCCCCATTGATGTTTATGACACAGCGGTTATGATGGCTGTTACCTGCCTTTCGGAGCAGTCAATTGCACTCGGAAGCGCACCCGTTGCATTCCCCGATTTTACCAACGGTATGTGGATAGACAGAGAACCCATCAGACGCGGCAAATATTGCCTTGACGAAGTATGTAATGAATTTTTTGAATAATTAAGGAGAAACGGATATGAAATATTATATCGGTGTTGACGGCGGCGGAACAAAAACCGCATTTGCTCTCTTCGATGAAAACAAGAATATGCTTGAAACCGTAACGGGTGCAGGAAGTAACCATGAAAATCTTGAAACCGCATTTGACGGTGCAAGCGATATTATTATTAATGGACTCAATGAGCTTTGCGAAAAGGCAGGTATCAAGCTTGCGGATGTGAGCTTTACCCTTATGGGTCTTGCGGGTATCGACCATCCTTATCAGTACGATATAATGTGCGGAAAGCTCCGTGAAAAGGGTCTTGATAACTTTGAAGTTTTCAATGACGGCTTTATCGTTGTAAAAGCAGGCGCAACCGGTAAGAGTGCAATCGGCTACAACTGCGGAACGGGCGTTTGCTGCAACGGTATCGGTCTTGACGGCAAGATGCTTCAGCTTGCAGGTCTCGGCGATTTTTCGGGTGATATCTCGGGCGGCGGCAACATCGTTATCGAAGCTTTCAGACTTGTTTATAACGAGCTTTTCCTCGGACTTGAAAAAACGCTCATCACTCCCATGGTTATGGAAAAATACGGCTTTAAGGACAGAGGCGAGGTTCTCGGTCTTATCGAAAAAATCGAAGGCGAAGACGGCGCAGAGCATATCAGAAACATGGTCGGATTCTTCTTTGAAGCTGCAAAGCAGGGTGACAAACCCGCTTGTGACTATTGCGAAAGAATGGCAGTCAGAGGCGCACAGCTTATTGCGGCTCTTTCTAACGAACTCGATTTCGGTGACGGCGAGGTTGAGGTTGTTCTTTCGGGTTCAATCAACGTTAAGCTTGATAACAAATTTTATCTTGATATGCTTCTTTCAAAGGCTGAAGAATTCAGCGGCAAGAAGCTCAGGTTCATAAAGCTTGATGCACTTCCCGTAACAGGATGCATCAACTGGATTATGCAGGATTATGCAGGATAAGGAGATAGATAACAATGAGAGAAATTAATGTTGCGGTAATCGGTTCGGGCAGTACATATTGCCCCGAGCTTGTAGACGGATTCCTTAAGGCAAAGGACAGCCTCAAGCTCAAGAAAATATCCTTCATGGATATTGACGAAAGAAAAAGAAATATCGTTGGCGACCTTTGCGTAAGAATGCTCAAGAATGTCGGTGACGACTGCGAGGTTGTTTTTACGGATGACCTTGATACAGCTCTTCAGGGCGCGGATTTCGTTGTCACACAGATTCGTGTAGGTAAGCTTCCCTGCCGTCATCTTGACGAAAGCATCCCCAAGAAATATAATCTCATCGGTCAGGAAACAACAGGTATCGGCGGTTTCTTCAAGGCACAGAGAACAATCCCCGTTATCAAGAATATCTGTGACAGAATCGAAGCTATCTGCCCCGATGCATGGCTTATCAACTTCACAAATCCCTCGGGTATCATCACTGAGTTTATTCTTAACCACACCAATGTCAAGAACATCGGTCTTTGCAACGTTCCCATTGATATGCTTGACGATGTCAAGGAAATCACAGGCGAAGACAGCGAGATTACATATGTAGGTCTTAACCACCTGAGCTGGATTACCTCCGTTAAGAAGAACGGCGAGGAGCTTCTTCCCGGTCTTATCGAAAGCGGTTTTTCTCCCAAGGTTATGGCAAATATCAAGGATGACGGCTTCTCAATCGACTGCCTTAAGACCGTTCAGGGTCTTCCTTCATCATATCTCCAGTATTATTACTGCCGTGAAGCAAAGCTTGCTCATCAGAGAGAAGACGACAAGACAAGAGCTCAGGTCTGCATGGAAATCGAAGAGCAGCTTCTTGAAATGTATCAGAACGAAGAAATCGTTACAAAGCCTGCACTTCTCGATAAGAGAGGCGGTCACAAGTATTCGCTTGCAGCTGTTTCACTCATTGACTCAATCGCAAACGATAAGAAGGATGTTCACGTTGTTAACATCAAGAACAACGGCACTCTTCCTTTTATGGCTGACGATGATATCGTTGAAATCGCAGCAGTTATCGGTGCAGACGGCGCAACACCCGTTCTCGTAACAGAAAAAATCAATGACCATATCGTAGGTCTTATGAGAGTTGTCAAGACATACGAAAAGTATGCTGTTAAAGCTGCAATCACAGGCGACGACGATTACGCAATCAAGGGTCTGCTTGTTCATCCTCTCGTAGGTGACTACGAAAAGACCGTTAAGTGCTTCAACGAGCTTAAGGAAGCACACAAGGAGTTCCTTCCACAGTATTTTAACAAATAAAAATATCTGCCCGTCGCTTTGACGGGCAATTTTTCTGTGAGGTATGCTATGAAAAAATTTTTGAAAATTTTAGGCATCTTGTTTGTTTTGATCGGATTTTTCTGGGCGGTTGAAGATGTATTCCCGACCATCAGCGCAGATTTGAGTATATCGGCTTTGACGGATAAAACCGTTAATCTTACTGCACACCGCGGTCTTTCCAATGTTGCTCCCGAAAACACCGCACCTGCAATAGTTGAAGCGGGAAAAGCGGGATATTATGCCGCAGAGTTTGATATTGCACCTACCAAAGACGGCGTATGGATTCTCATGCATGATGATACCGTTGACAGAATGACCGACGGAGAAGGAAAAGTAAGTGATTTCACCTATGCCGAAATCATGGAGCTTAAAATTGATGCAGGCAAGGGCAGTGATAACTATCCCGACCTTAAGATTGCAACGCTTGAAGAAGCTCTTGCAATCTGTGAGGAATATTCGATGCGTGCCATGATTGAAGTCAAGGGCGGAAATTCCGAGGATATGGCGGCTTTGCTTGAAATTGTGAAGAGTAAAAACCTCAAAAATGAACCTCTTATAATTGATTTCAACAGCGAAAGACTTGTTGCACTACGAAATGCGGATTCGGATTTTGAACTCTGGTATCTTGTTTCAAAAATCAGCGATGAAAGCATAGCTTTTGCTGAAGAAAATAACACGGCAATCGCTTTTAACCATAAAAATTTCGCCAACCTTTTCAGGGTTGACGATGTTAAGGATAAGGGTATCATCTGCGCCGCATGGACTGTTGACAGACTCCCTGCGAAGGATATTCTTTGTGCATTGGGTGTTGAATATATAACAACAAACAGAATTCTGCCGTGATTATTTTGCAAGAAATGTCGGATTATCCGTTCTTTCCAGAAGATAATCAACAGAAACATTAAAATAATCGGCAAAGGCAATCAGCGTTTCATAGTCAGCCTGCCTCACACCGGTTTCATAGCGGCTTATACTGTTCTGATTCATATTAAGGTCAAGTGCAAGCTTGAGCTGGGAAATGCCTCTGCTTATTCTCAATTCTTTTAATCTCATATTAACCCTCAAACTAATTCTTGACAATATTATACCGTTATGGTATAATTTATATATCCCGATTCGGGATAATTAAAAAAGGAGGAACAACCATGAAAAAACATCTTGTTTCGATTTTATTTGCACTTATTCTCGGAGTGATTTTCTGCGTGAGTGCTTCTGCAACGGAAGCTGAACCCACCAAAGCCGAAAAATGGTATAACGAAGCTCATGCCGTGACAGGTATGGTATCAGACATTACAATCGGTGACGGATATTCATCCATAACAGAGAGAGTTTATTCCAAAGGCGACAAAGCCGCAGCTGAAGTTGAACTTGACGGAAGTAAAGTCAGAGTTATAACCGACAGCAAAGATTTGATAATTTTTAATCCCGATATGCCGATTTTTCATGTGAAATTTTCCGGACTCGGTGAAATTATGGTTGAAATTCCCGAGGGAGTGCCCACCGAATTCAGTCTGGATTTCGTAAAAGCCTATGAGCATACCGAAGGCGATAAAGCCTATTATATCGAAGAATTCACAGACGCAGACGGTACAGTATATAAATATTATTTCCTCGGCGATGAACTTATTCTTGTTGACGCAGTTATTTCAGCAGAAGGCGAAGCAGTTACAACAAGAATTAAGATAATTTCATATGAGGTTGATGATGAGATTTTTGAAATCCCCTGGTATTCAATCAACCTTTATCCCATTGTCATGATCTTGACTTTATTCTCATTGATCTAATATTTTAAGGAGAGCTTAGCGGCTCTCCTTTTTTATCGGTAAAAAATATTTATATTGTACTTATCCGAAAGATATGTTATAATAAATTTATAATAAAAATAAGGAGGATGATTCCAATGGCAAGATTTACTCTCCCCAGAGACCTTTACCACGGCAAGGGTTCTCTTGAGGTACTTAAGACAATCAAAGGCAAAAAGGCTATCGTTTGCGTAGGCGGCGGCTCAATGAAGAAGTTCGGCTTCCTTGATAAGATTGTGGCTTATCTTGAAGAAGCAGGCCTCGAAGTTAAGCTTTTTGAAGGCATTGAACCCGATCCCTCGGTTGATACAGTTATGAAGGGCGCAGCTGTTATGGCTGAGTTTGAACCCGACTGGATTGTTGCAGTTGGCGGCGGTTCACCCATCGACGCAGCAAAGGCAATGTGGATTAAGTATGAATATCCCGAAATCACATTTGAAGAAATGTGCGTAGTATTCGGTATCCCCGAACTCCGCAAGAAGGCTCGCTTCATTGCTATCCCCTCAACATCAGGCACAGCAACGGAAGTTACAGCTTTCTCAGTTATCACAGACTACGAAAAGGGTATCAAATATCCTCTCGCAGACTTTGAAATCACACCTGATATTGCTATCGTTGATTCAGAGCTTGCAGAAACAATGCCCAAGAAGCTTGTTGCTCACACAGGTATGGATGCAATGACCCACGCTGTTGAAGCTTATGTTTCAACTGCAAACTGCGACTACACAGACCCCCTCGCTCTCCATGCAATCGAAATGATTCAGGAAAACCTTGTTGATTCATATAACGGCGACAACGGCTGCCGTGAAAAGATGCACAATGCACAGTGCCTTGCAGGTATGGCATTCTCAAACGCTCTCCTCGGTATTGTTCATTCAATGGCTCATAAGACAGGCGCAGCATTCGCTGACTACGGCAACGGTGCACACATCATCCACGGTGCAGCTAACGCAATGTATCTTCCCAAGGTTATCGAATTCAATGCAAAGGTTGAATCAGCTGCAAAGCGTTATGCAAAGATTGCAGACAGGATGAACCTCGGCGGCGAAACCGTTGAAGAGAAGGTTCAGCTCCTTATCGCATATCTCCGCGGTATGAACGATAAGCTCAATATTCCTCAGTGCATCAAGAACTATGGCGCGGACAGCTATCCTTGCGAACAGGGCTTTGTTCCCGAAGAAGTATTCCTTGAGAGACTTCCCGAAATCGCAAAGAACGCTATCGGTGACGCTTGCACAGGCTCCAACCCCCGTATTCCCACTCAGGAAGAAATGGAAAAGCTCTTCAAGTGCTGCTACTATGACCTTAAGGTTGATTTTTAATTGAAACATAATAAAGCTCCGTATTCTCATCGAGAATACGGAGCTGATTTTTTATATTATTTAAGGTCTCCGCCGACTGAGCCGTCCCAGGTATCAACGGTCTGTGCCTTCATTTCTTCCTCGTCAAACCAACGGGTTGTAACAGCCTTTGTTTCTGTGTAGAAACGGAAGCCGTCCTTGCCGAGGCAGTGGAGATCGCCGAAGAATGACTGCTTGTGACCGGTGAAGGGGAACACTCCGACGGGTACGGGAATACCGACGTTAACGCCGACCATGCCGCCGTCTGTTCTCTTTGCAAATTCTCTTGCATAGTAGCCGCTTTGTGTGAAGATAACCGAGCCGTTTGCAAAGGGATTTGCGTTCATAACTGCAAGACCTTCTTCAAAGTCTTTTACTCTCTTTACGCAGAGAACAGGTCCGAAGATTTCTCTCTGACCAACCGTCATATCCTCTGTTACGTGGTCGAAGATTGTGGGTCCTACATAGAAACCGTTTTCATAGCCGGGAACAACGGGATTTCTGCCGTCGAGAACAAGCTCTGCGCCTTCTTCGATGCCCTTTTCAATCCATTTGAGAATGGACTGTCTGTGAGCCTCTGTAACAACAGGTCCGAGGGTTGATTCTTTATCATAAGCAGGACCGAGCTTAAGCTCTTTTGCGAACTTAACAAGATATCCCACAAGTTCGTCTGCGATGCTTTCCTGAGCAACGATAACGGGGAGAGCCATGCAGCGTTCGCCTGCACAACCGAATGATGAATTGATAATGCCTCTTGCACTTCTTTCAAGTGCGGCATCTTCAAGAACAAGACCGTGGTTCTTTGCTTCACAGAGAGCCTGAACTCTCTTGCCGTTTGCGGCAGCTCTTGAATAAATGTGAAGACCAACGCTTGTTGAACCGACAAAGGTGATACCCTTGACATCGGGGTGGTCCATGAAGATTTCTGCTTCGTTTCTCGAGCAGGTAACGATGTTGATAACGCCGTCGGGAAGACCAGCTTCCTGCCAGAGCTCTGCAAGTCTCATGCAGGTCATGGGAGTCATTGATGCAGCCTTGAGAACGATTGTATTACCGCAAACGATGCAGAGGGGTGACATCCAGCCCATGGGAATCATGCCGGGGAAGTTGAAGGGAACGATGCCTGCGAAAACGCCGACAGGTTCTCTGTAAAGAGTGGTGTCATAGCCCGATGATGTATCTCTCATGCTTTCGCCCATGAGAAGTGAGGGAGCAGAACAAGCAAGCTCAACGGGCTCTTTAACCTTGAGGATATCGCCCTTTGCTTCGCTCCAGACCTTGCCGTGTTCTCTTGCACAGATTTCGGTAAGCTCATCCATGTGCTGTTCAAGGAGTTCGCGGAATCTGAAAACAATCTGAACTCTTTTCATAACGGGTACATTTGACCAACTCTTGAATGCTTCTTTAGCGCATGCAATAGCTTCGTTAACTTCGTCTTTTGTGCAACAGGGAGTCTGTGCAATGACTTCACCCGTGCTGGGATTATAAACATCCATATATTTTTCGCAGGAAGAATCAAGCCATTTGCCGCCTGCAAAATACTTAAGCTTTTTAACTGCCATATTTTAACACTCCGTTCGGTAATATTTTCACCATAATATTTTATATCTTTTTATATTCTCTGTCAACAATTATTTAAGCATTGAACTCTGATTGAGAAGCTGTGTGTTATAGATAAAGAGAACATCGCAATTTTCAAAATCAACAAAGTTTCCGATAATCTGCGATGAAATGTATCTTGTGTCAACGAGAGTTATTTTGCCGTAGCTTCCGAGAAGAAGAGGGGAGAGTGATGAACCGAAGGAATCGCGGAAGATAACAAGCTCTTTTCCGTCGGGATTGAGAGGGTTTTCAGCCGTTATAATCGGAACGGCACCCGAGAAAAAAACATCGTATTTGTCGTTTTTCTTCATTTTTTCGGTATCGTAAACGCCGATATGCTCTTTCTGTGTTTCAACGTTATAAACAACTGCGGAATCTGTAGCTTCATTTCTCATGCAGATGAGTTTGTCGGGGTCAAATCCGAGTGCAAGCCTTGAAGAATAAACACCGCTGAAATCTCCGAGATTTTCCGGCGTGTATTCACTCATTTCAATCGCATCAAATCCCATTTTTTCGCCGAGTTTTTCAACAACAGCCGATAAATTTTCCTGCTTCCAATGAGAGTCGGTTTTGTAATAATCGTCAATTGTAAGACAGTCGAAAATATCAATATATTCCATGTTTTCTATATTGTTATTCAGAATTTCCGTCATCTTGTGATAGTCGTATGAGGGATATCCGTTTTTCTCTGCAAGAAAATAGTTTTTGTCGGGAATTACCGAGTAAAAAACACGGTTGTTTTTATTCCTGAGATATTTTTCGTATATTGCATTTATCTTTTTTGCCGCATTTTCAACCGAAGATTTGCTCAATGTTTCTTCCATTTCAGAGATGTGACCGTCAACAAAATATGTGCCGTTGTTATCCTTCTGATTGAAAATCTTAAGCTGAACGGCGGCTTTTATTTCTCTGAATTTGTCGCGCAGAGGAAACTGGTCTGTCAGATAATCCTCAATGCCGTCAAAGAACGATTTGTCGATAACCTTCTCGGCTGAAAATTCGGGAAACTGTGCCGCCTTTCTGCGTTCCGAAGCAAGAACGGAAATCGGTTCATTAAAAATGAATGATGCTGATATTGCAAAAATAAACATCGCAAAAAAGGCAATGCACAGAATATTTCTTAATTTCTTCATAACAATGCCTCCTTAAAATCTGAAATAAAGGAACGGATTGTAAGTTCCGTCAATGAGATATGCCGTGACAATTATAAGAACAACGGCGATAAACAGAGGTTCTGCGACTGTGAGAATCTTATCCCCGATGCTGTTCTCTTTAATTTTTTTGCAGAGATTTTTAAGCAAGGGTGTTGCACCGATTGCACCTGCAACGAGCATAACGGCATAACTGCGAAGATAATAGAGAGTTGTGGTGTTTGAAAGGGGATAAGCCGATGTGAACATACCTCTGAGGTCGTCAGCCATGCCTGAAATTCCGTTTGAGTTGAAGATTGTAAAGCCGATAAGAACAACAAATATCAGATAAATATGACTGATGATTTTCGGAACTCTGTCCTTGATTTTCTTTGAAACTAATTTCTCACAAAGCAGAAGTGCCGCAAAATAAAGTCCCCAGAGAATAAACGTCCAGTCTGCACCGTGCCAGAAGCCCGTAAGAAACCAGACGGTGAGAATATTAAACAGGAAACGGAGCTTATTTACTCTGTTGCCGCCCATGGGGATATAAACATAGTCGCGGAACCAGCTTCCGAGTGAAATGTGCCATCTTCTCCAGAATTCGGTAACCGATGATGAAATGAACGGATAATTGAAGTTTTCCATGAATCTGAATCCGAGCATCTTGCCGAGACCCATTGCCATGTCACTGTAGCCCGAGAAATCAAAATATATCTGCAGGGCAAATGCAACTGCGTAGAGCCAGAAAAAGAGAGTTGATTTTTCATCGGCGGCACGGAATGTTTCGCAGAGTGTGCCCAGAGAGTTTGCCATAATGACTTTTTTGCCGAGGCCTATAACAAATCTTCTTATGCCGTGTGAAAATTTTTCGGCGGAGTGCGTTCTGTGTTTAAGGTCGTGCATAACATCCGTGTAGCGGACAATGGGACCTGCAACAAGCTGAGGGAAAAGCGATATATAAAGCGCAAGGCTCAAAGGATTTTTCTGCGCGGGTGTATCCTTGCGATAAACGTCAATGTTATAGCTGATAGCCTGAAAGGTATAGAAGCTTATGCCTATGGGAAGCGCAAGTTTCAAAAGACCGATATCCGATTTGAAAACGGAATTTACGGTTGTGATAAAGAAGTCGGTATATTTGAAGAAAATGAGCGCAGAAAGACTGACCGCAACCGAAAGAACAGTAAGTGTAAGGCGCGCTTTGCCTTCTGCACGGTCGGTAAGCAATCCGAAAATATAGCTGAATGTTATAACCGAAATCATCAATATAAGATATTTCGGCTCGCCATAGAAATAGAAAAAGAGGCTTGATAAAAGAAGCCAGATGTTTTTGACTTTCATCGGCAGAATATAATATATGCCGATTACCGTCGGTAAAAAGATGAATAAAAAGGTTAAGCTTGAAAAAAGCATAGTGAAATCCTTTCATAAAAAAAGGCGGGAACAAGCCCGCCTGATTTTGTTTCAAAGAATTATTCCAGTGTGATGGGGTCGCCGAGAGGCATATCTTCGCCGGGCATTGCAGCGGGCATATCTTCTTCGATGGGTTCACCGAAGGGGATATCTTCCTGAACTTCGCCTGCTCTTGTGAGAGGTTCTGTTGCGTTGCCTTCGCAAACTGTTGAGAATGCTGCGAGAATACCGTCAACGGTTTCTTCGCCTGCCATTATCATCATGATAACGTTGCCGCAGTTAACAACAGCGATTTTTTCAGCTGCAACGCAGAGCCATTTTCTGTAGTTAACACCATTAAGGATTTCGTTCTTAAGTGCGTCGATATCAGCGCCTTCCTTAGCCTTAACGAGAGCGAGTGAATAGGGAATTGAGCCTATCATGGGTTCTGAGATAACAGCTCTTTCAATTGCCTCTGCTGATGCAACGCCGAGGTTATAAGTAAGACCGTCGATGTCATCAAGAGCGATTTCTGTTGCAGGCATAATTGCCATTTCGTCTGTGACTGTTTCGTTTGCGTAGATTTTGTCTGCGATTTCTTCAAGAGTGCCTGTGAGTTCAAAAGCGGGAACTTCGGGTGTTTCGGGATTGGTGTTACCGCCGCAGGCTGCGAGTGAGAGTGCCATTGCAAAAGCAAGGACAAGGCAAAGAATTTTTTTCATTTTTTTGCTCCTTTAGTATTTGTATTTTGTGTTTATTTAAACCTCCAAGAATATATCAGAGGTTTATTGATACCGTGTGTTATTTGTTTTAATTTTGTATGAACAGAAATTATAAATCAATCTTCCAGAATGCAACATTAAGGCGTTCGTATGTATAGGTCAGATAAAGCGAACCGCCCATGTATTCGATTGCGGGATAGGAAAACTCGCTGTCTTTCTTTTCTTCTTCAAGAATAAGCACGGTTTCCCATGTTGCGCCGTTATCGGTTGATTTCTGAAGAGTAAGCGGTGAACGCTCACCCCAGTTTTCTTCAACGGGATTTGAAAGAAGATAAAGGTCGCCGTTTGGTGTTTTGACAACGTCAAGACCGCTGTTGTTGTTCCATAAATCCGTGCGGTATGCTTCGCACCATGTTTCTCCGAAGTCATCGGAATCGCTTCTGTATGCTCTGCCGACAGAGGTTCTTGTTAGCATATGAACCTTGCCGGGTGCGGATTCCCACAATGTAGGCTGAATCATGGGAATGAGGTTTGAAGTATAGCTGTTTTGTCTGTTGAAAATAGGAACAGCTTGTTCGGTTCTGATTTTCGGAGTTTTTCTCCATGTTACACCGTCGTCGTCGGAAATATCAACAAAACAGTTCCACCCATTGTTTTCATATGATGCAGGCGCAAGAATTCTGCCGTTTGACAGACGAAGGCATTTGTTTTTGACAGGACCTCTGCCGTCGCTTCTGTCACCCTTTACGAGTTCTTCAGGCTTTGAAAAGGTTTTTCCGCCGTCCGATGAAACGCTGAAAAAGGTTCTCCATGAGTGGATTTTTCTTCCGACTTTGAAGAAAAGCACAACATCGCCGTTTTCTTTAAGAAAAAGAACGGGATTCCAATGCGGAATGTTTTTGTTGTAGCTTATTGAGCAAGGCTCGCTCCAGCCGTTATTGTCACGGCGTGAATACCAGATGTTAACATCTCCCGTGCCCTCTTTTGTGCCGCCGAACCATGCGGATATAACCGTGCCGTCGGGAAGAGGAAGAACGGTTGATGCATGGCAGTTGGGGGTGGGCAGAGGATTGCAAATAAATTCTTTGATTGTTTTCATGTCTTACCTCTTAAAGTTCAAAATCCGAGGGGTCAGCTTTATTAATGAGAAGCGGTTTTTTCGGTCTGCGTTTTAAAGGGTCATAGGCGTATCTTCTGCATTTGCTGTCAAGCTCAACAATGCCCTTCTTTATGCAAAGCACGGACTTTTCATCGGGGGATAACCGACCGTGTTTGCAGTATTCACATGCGGCAGGATATTTTTTCTTCTCAAGAAGTTTGTTTTTCATTTATCCTACATCCTTTCATACTGATTAATCATACCATACTTTATATATATTATCAAGGTCTAATATCAATAAAGCCGATAAAAACAGCATGGAAACCGATGCAGGTGCGGAGAATGACCACAATGCCGCTTCGGGAGTTACATTTACCATAGCCTGCTGTTCATTCGGAAACAGCCAAAGAATGAAGGTACACACTCCGAAAGCGAGTGCTGCATGAAGCACACGGAATAAATAAAACCGTAAAATCCGTATTCTGAAATTATTCGCAACCGCAAAAATCTGCATATGTACGCAAAGACCGCCGAATGCACATATCGCTGAAATGAACGGAAGCGACATCTCTTTTGATGCATAAACACATCCGTTTGTTATTTCAAGCAGGCAAATCGCGGCAAGCTTTATGTTTTCATTCGTGACATAAGCGTCAATGACCGCTGTGATACCCGAAAAAAGACATACAAATGCGCAGGCGGTGAGAATTGAAATTGTTCCTGCGGAAACGCTGTTTACAATCGCTTCGGGAAGAGTCGGATATCTGATTTCTTTTCTTATAGCCGTATGTTTTCTGCACGGCAGAAACCGGCAAATTATACCGCAAATTAAAGAGGAAATGCAGATTGATGTAAATATAATTCTGCCCGAGCTTCTTGATGAAAGCATTATACTGCCCAGCGCATTAACCGTGAAACCGATACCCGGATTTATGCAGAAAAACATCAGTTTTTCTGCTTGATTAACGGAGATTCTGTCCGATGCACATAATGACTGCGCGGTTTTTGCTCCCGAAAGATAGCCTCCGAGCTGACCGAGAATTATCGCCGATAAGCATTCGCAAGGAAGTCCGAAAAGGAATTCCGTAACAGGAGAAATAAAACGGCTGATTCTCGGAGAAAATTCACCGTTTCCCGCAAGCGATGCGGCAATAAGAAACGGAAACAGAGAAGGGATGACTGTTTCAGCGCAGTTTTTAAGTCCCGTTGAAAAGCCCGTTCTGAATTCTTTTGCAAAAACAAGCATGAATATGAATGCTGTAATTCCCGTGAAAGCGGCGATATTCCTTCTGATTTTCAATCCGTTCAACTCCCGATGTTCTTTTTAATGAATAATAATCATATTTATATGTTGCAGTTTATTTATATGAATCGGGGGAGGATGTCTATGCGAAAAAGAAATTGCCGTGAAAACAGAGGAGAAAGAATAATAAACTCAATAAGTCAAAATCTGGATTTGCCGACGGATACCGTTTCGGGATATGCGCATATTGAAATGTCGGGAAACCGTGAAGTTATTGTGGAAGGCTGCAGAGGCGTGCTTGAATACAGCGAAAAAACAATTGCTCTGAACACGGGAAAGCTCACGGTGAAACTGTGCGGATGCGACATGACGATAATATCCATGCAGGGCAGTCAGGCGATAATAAAAGGAATAATTACCTGCGTGGAATTCTGCAATTAGGAGTAAATATGCTGTTTGTTAATTTTGTGAGATTTATATTGGGATATGTCAGATTTACGGCACGGGGAGGGTTTCCCGAAAGATTTCTCAATCTGTGCCGTCTGAACAAAATAATTCTTTGGAATTTAAGAAATACCAACGGAGTGATATCGGCTTGCACGGATTGTGCAAGCTATAAAAAAATCCGTTCAGTTTCACGCAAATCGGGCATGAAAGTACGGATTAAAAGAAAACACGGATTGCCGTTTTTTCTGAACAAGCATAAGAGGAGAGTCGGAATTCTTGTGGGTGGTTTTTTATGCGCCTCATTGCTTCTTATTCTTTCAACAAGGATATGGAGCGTTGATGTTATCGGAAACAACAATGTTCCTTCGGAGAGAATTCTCGGGGTGTTTGAAGAATTGGGCATCAGAAAGGGTGCTTCCGCCAAAAGAACGGATATAAAAACAACCGAGCTTGCCGCACTTGAAAAGCTGGATGAGCTTTCATGGCTGAATATCAATATTTCGGGAAGCAAGGCTGTGATTGAGGTAAGAGAGGCGGTCGAATCGCCCGAGATAGAAAATGACGATACCCCTGCGGATATTGTTGCGGCGAGAGATGGGATAATTACGATAATCCGACCGTTTAACGGCACGGCGGAGCAGGAGGCAGGCAACGCGGTTGTGAAGGGTGATTTGCTGATAAGCGGTATAAAGGAAAATGGCGACCTCACAGTCAGCTTTTGCAAAGCGAAGGGATATGTTGTTGCAAAAACAAGCAGGAGCATGAATTATTCACAGCCGCAAAAGCTGAATGCCAGGAAGCCTGCAAGAATCAAAAAAAGATATATCATAAATTTTCTTTCATTCAATATTCCTCTCGGAGTAATAAACAGAGAAAATTCAAGCTTTGAGAAAAGCGAGATTGTAATCAACGGAGTGACTCTGCCTTTCGGCATAACCGAATGCACGGAATTATTTTTTGAAGAAGCTCAGATTCCTCTGTCGCCCGAAAAGCAGAATGCAGTGGGTTTCATGCGCTTTGCGGATATGTGCGCGGAGGAATTCAGATATCTTGAAGTATCGGAGTCAAAAGTAACAGCTGACGGTAAAGGCGGATTTTCGGGAGAATTCGAGTGCCTTGAAAATATAGGAAAAGAGCATCCTATGCAGATAGAACAAACAAAAACCGCAGACCCGTGAGAGCCTGCGGTATTATTATTTTACTGTTTTTTAAGTCTGATAACGTTCCAGCTGAAAGGCTTGAGTTCAGCTTCAAGTTTTGAGTCATCAACAGAGGGAAGAGGATTTGTGTGAGGCTTGACTTTTATATTATCAAAGGTGTTTTCGTCTTTTTTGTCATAGCCGTCCATTGAAATGAATTCAACGGGTCTGTAGCCGTCAAAGTCCATGATATTGACATCAAGAATCATGCTTTCGTCAAGGCTTTTATTGACGCAGAAAATTGTCATTTCTTCGTTTTCTTCATCATATGTTGCGATTGTTTCGAGATACGGAACATCGGTGAATGCCTTGCAGTCATATTTCGGACAGTCAACAAGCGGAAGAAGAGCGCTGCCTCTGCCGTAATTTGACAGATGCATGAAGGGGAAATATGTTGTCTGTTCAAACACACCGCCGCCCGTCTTTGTGAAAATAGGTGCGATAACGTTGACAAGCTGTGCAAGGCAGGCAATTTTAACTCTGTCGCAGTGACGGAGAAGAGTTATGAGAAGCGAGCCGACAAGAAGTGCATCTTCAAAATTATAGATATCCTCAAGCTGAGGAGGAGCAATGCTCCATTTTTCATAGGGTGTGTTGTTTGAGTGATACCACACGTTCCATTCGTCAAAAGAGAGGTTGATTGTTTTCTTTGAGCGCTTTCTTGCTTTTACATAGTCACAGATGCAGATGACCGAATAAATAAAGTCGTCAAACTCAACCGTTCTTGCAAGAAAGCTCATAACATCGTCATCGTGATTGCCGTAATACTGATGGAGAGAAACATAGTCGATGCTGTCATAAGCAATTTCAAGACTTTCTGCTTCCCATTTGCCGAAGGTGCTCATATTTCTGCTCGATGAACCGCAAAGCACGGTTTCGATTCCGGGAGAAGTCCATTTCATGAGCTTGGAAGCTTCAAGTGCGGTTCTTCCGTATTCAAAAGCAGTTTTTGCGCCCATCTGCCAGGGACCGTCCATTTCGTTGCCAAGACACCAGAGCTTTATGTTGTGAGGATCTTCGACACCGTGGCTTCTTCTGAGGTCCGACCAGTATGAACCCGACTTATGGTTGCAGTATTCAACAAGATTTCTTGCTTCTTCGGGGCCTCTTGTGCCGAGATTAACAGCCATCATGCATTCAGCATTTGCTTTTTTGCACCAGTCAAGAAATTCGTTTGTGCCGAAATAATTGGGTTCGGTTGTACCCCATGCAAGCTCAAGTCTTTTCGGTCTGTTTTCGACAGGACCCACGCCGTCCTCCCATTTATAACCCGAAACAAAGTTTCCGCCGGGGTAACGGACAACGGGAACATTAAGATTTTTAACAAGCTCGATAACATCTCTTCTCAGACCGTTTTCATCCGCAGTGGGATGACCAGGCTCATAAATTCCGCCGTAAACGGCTCTTCCGAGATGTTCAATGAATGAACCGTAAATTCTTTTGTCGATATCGCCTATCCTGAATTCTTTTGCAAGAGTAATTTTTGCTTTCATAGTATCACCCTTTGAATTGTTTTTCATAATAATATCATACATTTTATAAAATTAAAAGATGCTCTGCGAAATTTGCAAAGCATCTTTTGATTTTAAGTATTAAGTTCCTTAAGCAAATTATTCAGCCTTGGGAGCTTCAACGGGGCAAGCGTCTGCACAAGCACCGCATTCGATGCAAGCATCAGCGTCGATAACGTACTTGCCGTCGCCCTCTGAAATAGCTTCAACGGGGCATTCTGCTGCACATGCGCCGCAGGAGATGCAATCGTCATTAATGATGTATGCCATTGTGACCGTCCTCCTTATATTTTTTTCAACACCATTGTATCACATTATTTCAAAATTGCAAGAGGTTTTTAATGTAAATTACAAATGTTGACAAAAAATCAGCCTTCGATCTCTTTTAAAGCCTCTATTTCTTCTTTTGCAACCTTTATTTTTGCATCGCGGACTGTTTTGGTTTCTTTTCTTGAAAAATATTTGGGAGGTGCATCAGGGTTGTTGTGAAGCTGCACTTTAAGCTTGCCTGTGAGAAGGCTGCATTCAACAACCATGCCCGCACCCTCGGGAGTTTCAACTATTGCGCCGGGTTTGGGAGTGATTTTGAGCAGATGCTCATAAGCATCCTGCTCATATTTAAGGCAGCACATGAGTCTGCCGCAAACGCCGCTGATTTTAACGGGATTAAGTGAAAGACCCTGCTCTTTTGCCATTTTGATTGATACGGGCTGGAATTCTCCAAGGAAGCTGTTGCAGCAGAAGGGTCTGCCGCAGATGCCGAGACCGCCAAGCATTTTCGCTTCATCGCGCACACCTATCTGACGAAGCTCGATTCTTGTTCTGAAAATGCCTGCAAGGTCTTTTACAAGCTCACGGAAGTCAACTCTGTTATCAGCAGTGAAATAGAAAAGTACCTTTGAGTCATCAAATGTGAAGTTAACATCAACCAGCTTCATATCAAGAGCGTGCTGCTCGATTTTTTGCTGGCAGATAACCATTGCTTCTTTTTCTCTTTCTCTGTTGTAACGGACTTTCTCAATGTCCTTTTCGCTTGCGGCACGAATGATCTTTCTGAGGGGCTTCACGATTTCGTCATCGCTTATTTCCCTGTTTTCCAGAGCAACCTCACCGCATTCTATTCCTCGGGACGTTTCAACAATAACCATACGCCCCTTTTCAAATTTCTGTCCTTCGGGGTCAAAGTAATAAACCTTGCCCGCCTCTTTAAAACGAACGCCGATAACCTCAGCCATAATTACCTCCGATATGATTTATACTTGATTGGTGACTGCTTTGCGCAATTTTGTGCAAAGAGCAGTAACCGTTAAATTATGATTTGCATTAAGACGGATTGAATTCATGATTATATCCGTGTTTTCTATAAGAGCAAGCAGAGCGCGTCTGCTGAGCCTTGGTTCGATTTCGGAAACGGTTTGTGAAAACTCGTTTTCTTCACCGCATGCCGAATATTTTTTTCGCATTGCCTGTGCATATATTTCCTGAATAACAGGAAGTGCGGCTTTGAGCAGTTTCGGATTTTTCTCGAAAACAGCCGCCGCTTTGATTATTTCTATATCGTCAAGCGCCGCAGATGCAACGGCGATGCTTTTTGCCGCATTTGCGACCTCCTCCCACGGAATGTCGCGAGAGCCTTCCGACGCGGTTTCGCCAAGATTATAAACCGTTGCGCGGGAAAGCACGGTGGGTAAAAATCCCGATTTTGACGAACAGAGCAAAATGAAGTTTATATATGAAGGCGGTTCTTCAAGAATTTTCAGGATGGCATTCTGTCCTTCGTTGCCCATGGTGTGGGAATTTTCAAGAATAAAAACCTTTCTGTCCGCTTCATTGGGAACAATATATGCTTTGTTTCTTATTTCTCTTACGATGTCAACCTTGAAAGCCTTGGGTTTATCCTCGACAGAATAAACGAGTATGTCCGCATGAGAATCGGCAGAAGCTTTTCTGCAGTCGGAGCAGCTGAAGCACGGTTTGATTCCGCCGCCGCTGCAAACAAGAGCCGCGGCAGTTTTTTTGGCAAGACTCATCCTTTCCTCCGATGAACCGCCTTCGATAATAACGGCATGGGGGAATCGCTTTGAGTGCATGGCTGCGGATATTGACTTTTCAACGGAATTGGTTAAATCAAAGCCTTCTGTGAGCATCAGTTATTTTCCTTTTTAAAGTTTTATAAATTTGTCAACGTCAACAACAAAAACGGTTGCGCCGCCGACCGTTACTTCAACTGCGCGGGAAATGAATCCCTCAGACATGAAAGAGGGTGAGGGAGTGACCATCTGCGTGCGCTTGCGTGAAAATTCGCTGATGATTTCGATAACATCGTCAACCTTTTCGTCTTCCGTACCGATAAGAAGAGTTGAGTTGCCGGACTTGAGGAAGCCGCCTGAGGTTGAAAGTCTTGTTGCGCCGTAGCCTTTGTGAGTGAGTTCGCTGAGAACGCTGGGGCAGTCGTCATTGTTGATGATAGCAACGATAAGCTTCATGTGTTATCTCTCCTCTGTAATGAAATGTTTCTGTCAATAACCTTTCTTCCGCGCCATTCATATGTTCTTCCTTCGAGTGAACAGCCTTCGGTAACATGGGAAACGGGGGAGGAAAGGAATTCTTCAATTTCGGTAACTGCGGCATTTTTGTTCATCGGGCAGATATCCTGACAGATATCGCATCCCCACACGCAGCCGCATTCTTTCATCAGACGGATTTCTTCTTCGGTAAGCTCACCTTTTTTCTGAGTTATCTCCGAAAGACACTTTTTTCTGTCAAATCCGTTTTCTTTTATAGCCGATGACGGACAAGCCTTTACACACTTGCCGCATTTGAGGCATTCATTTATCTCGCACTTTTCAAGGTCAAGCTCAAGGTCGGTAACAATTTCGCCGATAAAAACGTACGAGCCGTATTTTTCGGTTATCAGAAGTGAATTTATGCCTCTTACTCCGAGACCTGAAAGACAGGCTGCCGTTACTTCGGGTATGGGTGAATTATCCGCAAATGCCGAAAACTCATTTTCGGGAAAAAGCTTTTTCAGTTCCGAAACCGCTTTTTCAAGCCTTGACAATGCAACCTCATGATAATCGGTAACAACCGCATATTTGGAGATGTTTATCTTGCTGTATTCCGATTTTTCAAGAAGATACGGAAAACAGGCAACGATAACTGATTTTGAGTTTTGCGGCAGTCTGCTTTTTGCTCTGCAGTTAATAAGAGAGTTGCTTAAATCTTTAAACGGACATATTCCCCACAGTGGGGAAATACCGATCATTATTTCCGATATGTTCAAACTGTCACCCCACATACTGCGCCAGAGCAATCATGACGGGTAAAGTGATTATTGAAATAAAACTGACAACTGCAACGGTCTGCGATGCAAGACCCGTGTTGCGGTCGTATTTTGCGGAAAACATAACGGTGTTGTTTGCCGTAGGTGCACCTGCTGAAATTGAGAGTGCAACGAGAAGCGTGCCTGCAATTCCCGCCAGTCTGAATCCCGCAAGAAGAATAAGCGGAAGGATAATGAGTTTTACGAGTGCAACGGCAAAAATACGCCAATTTTTGAAAATGGTTTTAAAATTTGTATTTGCAATATAAGTTCCGAAAATCAGCATTGCAACGGGAGTGTTAAGGCTTGCGATATAGTTAATCGGCTTTGCGATTATATCGGGCATATCAAACGAAAGAAGGAAAAGGGGAAGTCCGATGATAACCGAAATAACGCCGGGATTGACTATAAGATTTTTTATGCTGAACTTAACCTTTTCGCCGTCTTTACCTTTGGTGATTGTGTAAATACCGTGGGTAAAGCTGAAAATCTGGAACGAAATAATAACAGCCGAGCAATAGAATACACCTTCATCGCCGAGCACTGCGCCTGCAAGCGGAAGAGCCATATATCCGCAGTTTCCGTAAGCACACGAATACTTATAGATACAGGCTTCATCCTTGTCACAGCGATTGAATACAAGTGAAGATATAATTGCCGAAACAATGTGAAGCACAAAGCCGCAGATAATCGCAATGAAAAGACCCTTCGCAGTATCGGCGCTGTATTCGAGCTTATAAAAGCTTTCAATAATAACTGCGGGAGTTATTATATAAAACAGCAGGTCTGTGCAGCTTTTTGCAACCTTTTCGGTGTATATTCCTATTTTGTCTGCTATTGCGCCGACTGCAACAAGAATATAGAGAATTGCAACCTGTTCGCCGGCGACGAGAACATTCTGAAAAAACATATTATTCCTCTGTTGTTGTATTTTCGGGAAGTTTAACGGTTACTCTTGTGAGTACGGTTGAAATTACGAAAAGTGCAATTCCGAAATCGCAGTATTCTGCAGGTGACTGCTCATGGAGAAGATTTGCATTTCCCGTAATCATAACAATGAAACGCGGAACAAAGCAGAGAAGAGCGAGAAGCGCCGAGGAAAGTCCGTAGGCAGCAATTTTCCACTCTTTCTTTTCTGCATCAACTCTTGAGTTGACCTGAGCAAAAGCCATGAAAAACAGAATAAAGAATACAAGCATTATCATTTCAAGCATGAGGTCTGAAACTCTTATGTAGCTTATTGTGCGTGTGAATCTGAAAATAAGTCTGAAAATACTCCAGATTACGGGCGCGAGAGAAATAAGTCTGTATTCAGAGCCGTTTGATTTGCCCGAGATATATGATGTGCCGAGTGCAACAAAATAAATAGCGGATAAAAGTGCAAAAACTGCCTGCATGCCGAAAATAAGATTTGTTGTTTTGGTGTCTTCTGCAAAGCTGTTGGAATTCATGATTTTAACAAAAATATCAACAGCATTCATAAGAAGACCTATAGCAGCCGTGAAACCGAGGATTCCCTGACCGGGACGTTTTACAGCTTCAAGTGAATAATCAAGTGTTTTTCTTTTTGAGAATCCGAGAATAAGGAATGCGAGAATTGCAACAGCGCAAACCGTTGCAAGAATATATACACTCCAATCGTTTTCGGCAAAAAATCCCGTGTTGCTTTCAAGAACGGTGAAAAACTGAAGCGTTCTTACGGGCAGAGCAATAATTGCGGTTGCAGCAAAAATAAGAATTCCGATGCCGAATCCGCTTTTTGTTATGCTTTTCATTTTCTTTACCTCTTATCTGTCATTGATGGGGACATAAATATTTCTGATATTATTGCTCTTATAGGCGGGACGGATGATTTTGCCGCCCGTAACAAGCTCTTCGATTCTGTGTGCTGACCAGCCTGCGATTCTTGCAATTGTGAAAATAGGAGTGAAAAGGTCGGGCGGAATATCAAGCATCTTATAAACAAGACCTGAATAGAGGTCAACATTTGCACACATTGCCGCTTTCTTCTGTGACTTGTGGCTGTTGAAAATTTCGGGAGTAAGCTGTTCAATGAGGTTGAGAAGAATAAATTCATCCTCAAATTCGGTATTTACCGCAAATTCCTGAGCCTTCTGCTTAAGAATTTTTGCTCTCGGGTCGGAAAGTGTATAAACCGCATGACCCATGCCGTAGATAAGACCCGAACCGTCGCCTGCTTCCTTCTTTATGATTTTGGTGAGGAAATCGGCAACCTGACCTTCGTTTGTGATGTCGCTGACACCCGCTTTGATGTGTTCAATCATTTCGGTAACCTTGATGTTTGCACCGCCGTGCTTGGGACCCTTGAGTGCCCCGATGCTTGCAGCCGTTGATGCATAGGTGTCTGTGCCGCTTGAAGTAAGAACTCTTGTTGTGAAGGTTGAGTTGTTACCGCCGCCGTGCTCCGCATGAAGCATGAGGCAGATATCGAGAAGCTTTGCTTCGCGGTCGGTAAAGGTTTTGTCAGCCCTGATTGAACGGAGAACCGTCTGCGCAGTTCTGTGTTCGGGTTTCATCTGATGAATATACATACTCTTGCGGTAGTAGTGTCTGCGCTTTACCTGATAAGCATAAACCATAATTGCGGGAATCTGTGCGATAAGGTGAATGCACTGACGAAGAACGTTTTCAACCGAAATATCATCGGGGTTATTGTCATAGGAATAAAGTGCAAGCACTGAACGGGAAAGCTTGTTCATGATGTTGGGCGAGGGAGCTTTCATAATCATATCTTCTATGAAATCATCGGGCAATTCACGGCAAGCCGAAAGAATATCGCAGAAATTATCAAGCTGTTCTTTTGTGGGGAGAGTACCGAAAAGAAGAAGATAAACAACCTCTTCAAATCCGAAACGGTCTTCCGCAACGCAGGCATTGACGATGTCCTCCATATCAATGCCTCTGAAACGCAGACGGCCTTCTCTGGGAATTTTTTCACCGTCGTCGATAAAATAACCTTCAACGGTACAAACGCCCGTGATGCCTGCCATAACACCTGTTCCGTCGGAATTCCTGAGTCCTCTTTTAACGTTGAAACGCTCAAAATCTGCAGGGTCTATATAGTTATATTTGCGAATTTTATCGCATAAATTCTTAATGTCACGTTCCGCTACGTGTGATTCAATGGTGGACATAGTATGCGCCTCCTTCTGTAAATAAAACATATCTCCATCATATAATTAATTTATTATATATCTTTAAAAGGTAAAAGTCAAGAAAGGATGAATAAAATGCACGCAAGTATTGTAGTTTTCATAATCATTGCACTTTCTCTTCTTTTATGTCCCGCTGCCGCTCTTGCAAATCCCTTTTCGGGAAATGAAGAAACAAAGAAAGTCATATCCGTGCAGACACAAGAGAGTGATGAGAGTGCATATATTTCGGTGATGTCGTCATCAACGGGGAAAACCGAAAAAATAAAGCTCCGCGAATATGTCATCGGTTCGGTTGCAGCGGAAATGCCTGCGAACTATCATACGGAAGCTCTCAAAGCACAGGCGGTTGCAAGCTATACATATGCAAAGAAGGTCAGCGAACAGAACGAAAAATATAAAGAATCTTATCTCGGAGAAGCGGATATAACAGACAGCCCCGATACACATCAAGGATATATTGACGAAAAACGCCGCAGAGAAAAATGGGGCGAAAATTTTGATGACTATGAAAAGAAAATTGAAGATGCCGTCGATGAGGTTTTCGGATATTTCATGACGTATAACGGCGATACCGCGCTTGCGGTTTATCATTCAAACAGCGCCGGAAAAACGCAGAGCGCAAAAACGCTGTGGGGAACGGATATCCCATATCTTACAAGCGTTGAAAGTCCGGGGGATAAGCTTTCTCCCGATTACATGACTGTTCATGAATTCACAAAAAACGAATTCAGGAAGCTTGCAAAGAAATTTGATATAAATCTTGACGGAGATGCGGCGGAATGGGTCGGCGAGCTTACAAAGGCTGACAGCGGTTATGTTATTTCAGTCAGACTCGGTTCAACCGAGGTGAGTGCATCAAAATTCAGGGAAGAATTCGGTCTTAAAAGCTGCTGCTTTGATATTGAATATTCCGACGGAAAATTTAAAGTAACTTGCCGAGGCTACGGTCACGGTGCGGGAATGAGCCAGTACGGCGCAGATTATATGGCACGTCAGGGGAGTACATGGCGCGAAATACTGAAGCATTATTACACAGGTATAGAATTTGATGCGGAATAATGAGTTGATAACAGCAGATAATAGTAAAAAACCAAAAGGCGGAGTTTATGAAAAAGGTTGTAATTACTGCGGACAGTGCGGCGGATATCCCGAAGGATATTGCCGATAAATACGGAATCGAAATCATGCCGATGAATGTTATAATTGACGGCACGGAGAAAAAGGACGGCATTGATATTACCGCATCGGAAATATTTGATTATGTTGGTAATACGGGAAAAATCCCCAAAACTTCTTCCGTGCCTCCTGCTGAATATACGGATTTTTTTGAAAGGTATACCAAAGATGGGAAAGTTGTTGTGCATCTTTCGTTCTGTTCGGAATTGTCATCAACCTGCCGCAATGCAAAAATGGCGGCAAGTGCAATGGAAAATGTTTATGTGATTGATACCCTTAACCTCGGCGGCGGAATTGCACTTCTTGCGCTGAAAGGGTGCGGAATGCGCGACAACGGACTTGGTGCGGAAGAAATATATAAAAATCTGATGCAGCTTATTCCCGATGCAAGAGTCAGTTATCTTCTTGATAGCATTGATTTTCTCCGCCGTTCGGGCAGGTGCTCTGCGGCAAAGGCTTTCGGTGCAAATCTTTTTTCTGTAAAACCCTGTGCAGCCATGGTCAACGGTAAAATCGAGGTTGTTAAAAAATATATCGGAAAATCAAAAGCCGTCCGCCTGCAATATGCAAGCGAACAGCTTGAAAATGCTTGTAATATTGATTTTTCAACCGCATTTGTCTATCATTCGGGAGTTGCCGAATCCGAACTGTCCGAAATCGGAAAACTCCTGAAAAACAAAGGCTTTGAGCAGGTCATAACCGCATTTACGGGATGCATGATAAGCCTTCATAGCGGAAGAAAAGCCGTGGGAATTCATTATCTTACAAAATAATTATTTCTCAAGAAAATCAACAGTAACCTTGCAGAGTTCTTCGGCTCTGTTTTCGATGCACTGATGACCGACGCTTTCAACTGTATATGTTGTAGCATCGGGGAAAGCGGAATTCATCTGCTCTTTCATTGATGCGTTGAGAATGATATCATCGCTTGCCTGACAGAGAAGCACGGGGCAAGCGATTTTTGATGCGTTTCCGAGGTCAGTGGGTTTGACATTATACATCATTTCGCACATACCCGAACCGAATCTGTCATACTGCACGGCACCGGTAACTCCCGAAACATCATAGTTCATTGCAAAATTCCAATCCATTGTTGCAAAGAAAATAACGAGCTTGACAAGGAAATCAATTCTTGTACCGTGATTGAAGAATGTATCCATCACAAATTTCATGGGTGCGGAAGTGATAAGACCTTCCATCGCTTCGGGAAATTCGCTCTGGGGTGCGGGGCAGTAGAGAAGAAGGCTCTTTACGGGATTGTTGATTGCGATGTTAACCGCAACACCGCCACCCATTGAGTGACCTGCGAGAATCCACTCATTCATGGGAGCAATGCTTTTCATAAGCTCCGTGATAAGAGTTTCACGGTCAACAATTTCCATGTCTTCGTTTTCTCTTGTGCTGAAGCCGAAATTCGGTAAATCGGCAAGCACACATTCATAGCCTTCTTCGGAAAGCTCGGCTGCCATGTTGCGCCATGCATATGTTGAGCAGAGGAAGCCGTGAAGCATCATTATTCTGCCTTTCTGCTGACCCTTTGCGGGTATAACTCTGTAGTGAATATCGTAGTCGCCGTATTTGAAATACTGACTGTCCTCATAGGGCTTATAGCTTGTGTCAACTGCAAATCCGAGCACGGAAAGCGATGCTAATACAACTGCAAAAACGCAGAGGATACTTATAATTTTTTTCATCTGAATTTCCTTCCTTTTATGAAAATCATCTGGACAAGCATGGCAACCTCACGGATATAAATCCACGGTATATCGTGCCTGACTGTTTCGGCACCGATATGCTTTATGCTCATTCCTGCCGCCTTTGCATATTTCTCCGAACGGTAAATGTGAAACACGTTTGTTATTATGACTGCCGAATAAACCATGCCGAACTTTTCTCTGAGTAAATCGGCCGAAAACTTAAAGTTTTCAACGGTTGTACGCGATTTTTCTTCTTTTATTATTTTGTCTGACGGAACACTTTTTGAAAGAAGATATTCCTCCATAACCGACGCTTCGGATGGCTTGGTTTCGTTGCCTCTGCCGCCCGAAACAATAATGATTGCATCGGGATTTTCAGCGTGATATTCAATTGCTTTATCAAGTCTGTTTTTCAGCATTGCAGGAATTTTTTGACCCTTTACACCGTAGCCGAGAACGATAACCGCATCCTCGTCATATGATGAATTATCCCTGCTTCCGTAAATCGCAAGGAATACCGAGGTGACAAAAATAAAAATCAGTAAAACATAAATTACCGTCATATTTATGCTTTGCCTGTTGAACCGAAGCCGCCTTCGCCTCTTTCGGTGTCGTCAAGTTCATCTGCCTCAACGGGCGTGACAAGTGAAACTGGCATGATAACAAGCTGTGCGATTCTCTCGTCGGGATTAATTGTGTATGCTTCTTTAAGCTGATTTATAACACCCACGCAGATTTCTCCTCTGTAGTCGCTGTCAATAACTCCGACGGAATTGAGCAGACCTATGCCGTGCTTGATTGCAAGACCGCTTCTTGCGAATACAAATGCACCGAGTTCGGCGCTCGGAAGCTCGATGGCAATGCCTGTGGGAATAACCGCCTTTTCTCCGCCCTCAAGTGTTATCGGTTCGTCTATGCATGCATATAAATCCATTCCCGCACTTCCGGGAGTTGCCCTGAACGGGATTTTAGCGTTTTCGCGGAGCTTTTTTATTTTAAATGTATCCATTATTTAGCCTTTCTTTCTCTGTATCTTTCTTCGGGAGAAATCTTCTTTTCAGGGCAGGGCAGGGGTTCTTTTACGGAATGCATGGGAGCTGCCCAGCGTACAGCGTTTATGATAATTCTCTGAACGTATTCATTATGGAATGTGGGATTGCTTTCATGACCGGGCTGGAAATAGAAAATCTTTCCGAGACCTCTGTTCCAGCAGCAGCCTGAACGGAAAACTTCGCCGCCTGCAAACCAGCCGAGGAAAACGAGTTCATCGGGTTCGGGAATATCAAAGCATTCTCCGTACATTTCTTCAACATCAATGCTGAAGTGTGCGGGGATTCCTTTTGCAATGGGATGTGCGGGATTGATTGTCCAGATTCTTTCTCTGTCACCGTCTCTCCAGCGCAGATTGCAGGTTGTGCCCATCAATGCTCTGAAAATCTTTGAGTGATGACCCGAATGAAGCACAACAAGACCCATACCTGCAAGAACACGCTTGTGGATTTTTTCAACAATCTTGTCGGGTACTTTGTCATGAGCCATATGTCCCCACCAGATGAGAACATCTGTATTATCAAGAACTTCATCGGAAAGACCGCACTTGCGCTGTGCGAGTGTGGCGGTTTTAACTGTCATATCGTCCTGTGAAATCAAAAAATTCTTTATGCATCCGTGAATGCCTGCAGGGTATACACCTGCAACTTCGTTGCTGAGTTTTTCATGTACGCCTTCGTTCCATACGGTAACATTAATCATATAAAAATCTCCTTATCTGAGTTTTAATGTAAACAAATATATTATACTCTAACTTTTTATAAAATGCAATAGCGGTAAAATCGGACAGAAATGAAATAAATTTGCAAATATTTAAAATTTCTCTTGCTTTTTTTGCCGATAAAAGCGATAATATATAAAAACTTTAAGAAAGGAAGATTTTTTTGGAAGCTATACTTAATTTTGACCTTGCCATTTTTGAGTTCTTCGAGAAATTCGTAAGAATGGATTGGCTTACACCTATCATGAAAATCATCACAACACTCGGTGATGACGGCATTTTCTTCATTATTCTCGGTGTTGTTATGCTGTTCTTCAAAAAGACAAGAAAAGCAGGTCTTGTATGTCTCGGCTCGCTTCTTGTTATGACTCTTCTCAACAATGAGCTTATCAAACCCATCATGGAACGTCCCCGTCCCTATAACCTCACAATTCTTCCTCAGGCTGCGCAGAAGGCTTTTGAAGAATACGGCAGAGAATATGACTGGGTCGGTCTTTTCGGTAAGATTGACTGGACTATCGACAGATTCCCCGGCTTCGCAGAAAAGTGGAACGCAGGCTATGTATGGCCCGATATCGTTGAATATATGAGCTCAAAATCGCTCTCATTCCCCTCAGGTCACACCTCATCCGCATTTACATTTGCAATGGCAATCACAATGGTTCTCAAGAAGAAGAGGGTTGCAATTCCTGCATTCATTTTTGCATTCCTCATGGGTGTCTCAAGAATATATGTCGGTGTGCATTATCCCACAGATGTTATCGTCGGTGCAGTTGTAGGTATTATCTACGCTCTTATCGGTTTCGCTATCTTTGCAAAGCTTTATGATGCTGTTTATCCCAAAATCGAAAACGCTATCAAAAATAAAAAGGCAAAGAAAGCATAATCAAACATAATTCAGGTTCAAAACAGCAGGAAATCCGGATTTCAATCTGTATTTTCTGCTGTTTTTTTATATCCTTGAAAAAATAATAAAAAAATTTCAAAAAATTTTAATTTTGGTGTTGATTTTTCCGGATGAATGTGATAATATACTTTGGCAGTCGGAAAGAGACCGCAAATTAAATATATGCGCTGCTAGCTCAGCTGGATAGAGTGTTTGGCTACGAACCAAAAGGTCAGGGGTTCGAATCCCTTGCAGCGCGCCATACCGAAACTCCTTGTATATCAAGGAGTTTCGGCTTTTTTATGCCCTTTGTGAAAAGTCTGAAAAACGCTGTTTTTCTAACAAAATTCTAACAAGAGGTGTTTCAGACTCAAGCTACACAACGTTTTTGAAGCCTATGGAATTTCCGATAGTGTTGCCGAGATCCTTTTTTCTCTTCATATCAAGGTGACCGTAAAACTTGGCGGTGATGTTTACATCGGAATGCCCGAGCCATTCAGAAACGTCATAAAGCTCACGACCCTCAGACAAAAGCAGGGCTGCGCAGCTATGACGCAAATCGTGAAATCTGATACGTTTCAAATCATTCTTTTTCAAAAGCTTCTTGAAATGTTTTGAAATATAGTCAGGGTCATACAGTTTGCCGTTCGGCCATTTGAAGATATAATCGTTTTCAATATAGTCTTTACCGCAAGCGATTCTTTCTTCTTCTTCGCGGACTTTGAGCCATTTGAAGAATGCAATCATATCATCTGACAGTGGGTATGTTCTGTTGCTTGCATCGGTTTTGGTTGAATCCTTTGCAACAACCTTGTTGTTATACATCACAACCGTGTGTCTGACAATAAGCATTTTGTTTTCGAAGTCTATCGCATCCCAGCGAAGTCCGAGCACTTCGCTTCTGCGCATTCCGAAATAAATTGTCGCATAAATCAGATGAAAGATTCTGTCGTCTTTAATCGCTTCCCAAACCTTCTGAACTTCTTCTGCACTGTAGAAATTAACCTTTTCGTGAGTAAGTGTCGGAAGTTTCACGAATTCCAGACAATCGTCATAAATGATTTTCTGTTTTCTTGCCAGATTAAAAATCAACTTAAAAACAGTCATATGGCTTTTGAGTGTTTTGGGAGAAAGTCCTTCGCCGGTTATTTTGTTCCCGGATACCTTCTTCTCATCAATGTATTTCTGTATTGTTTCAAACGTAACCTCGTTCACCTTTATTTTGTGTTCTTCAAAATATGGAATGATATGAACTTTTACAATGCTTTCATAACCGCCATACGTGATTATATCAACTTCGTTTTTATACTCGTTGAGCCATTTCTGTGCCAATTCATCAAGCGTAATGTCGGAAGGAACAAGCTTACTTTTTAATTCGTATTCCCTTTCGATCTCCTTTCTTTTTTCTTCGGCTTTTCTTTTGTTACCTTTGATTTCAAGACCTGTTGCAATCCATTTGGGTTTTCTTTTACCGTTTTCGTCATAAGTGTCTACAACAATGTAATAGTGGTTGCCTTTGGTCTGTATTGTAGCGCCTATATAAATCATCTCCTTTGAGCGGTTTATACAACGCCGTCCTTTTGGCGGAGTGACTTGATCCGAACTCCATACGGTTTTGAAAGGCATATTTTCGCCACATCTGCGTTAAAAACCTTTGAAATAGCCCCGTATTCCTGCAGATTTTTGCCTTGCTGTGACAAAAATCTGCTCTTCCAAAACTGCGAAGCACCGAAAAGGTCGCAGTTTTGATTCAGCGGAGCGTTTCTTTTATGAAACCATACTGACGTATGGTGAAGAAAAAAACGCTTCGATGGGTCGGAAATACGACCTTTACGGCGTATTTAGTTCAAATCAAGTCACTCTGACTTAAGAATAGCGCGCAAACCGCTCTGTATAAAGTAAATTAATTGTGAATTTTCGGCTGAACGAAGAAAATCTCCGTTCAGCCATTTTGTTATTTTGTGCCGAGTGAATCAATAAGTTTGCTTTTCACTACGCGGAGATTTTTGCCCACCTTAAGGACAAAAATCGTTCTGTTATTGATGAGCTTGTAAATGGTTTTTTCACAAACTCCGAGAAGCTCTGCCGTTTCCTTAACGGTCAGAAGTTCTTTTTCTTCAAACATCGGGTATACCTCATAAAATTATTTTTTGAGGATTTTCTATCTGAACTCATAATGAGTTGTTTTCATTTTCATCCTGAGAAAGCGAGCTTTCGTTTAACTAAAACGGGTGAAATCAAATCGTTCCCGTATCCTCAGGTTTAGTGCGAAATTTTAAGGTTCATAATCAATGGATAACGGATCTTTTTTGCTATCGTATCCATCGTTTGGTGTGTTGTAATATGTTGTTTGATGATTGTGTGTTTCGCTGAATGCTTTTTCTTCAGCGATTTTTTCTTTAATAAGTGTTTCATATTTCTCAAACATAGGATCGAATTCGTGATCAATGCTAACCTTTACAAAAGCATCATAAAAATCAATAGCATCATTTATGTATTTGCTTGTGTCTTTGGTTTCGGCAATTTTCTTTTCAATTTCTGCAATTTCTGTTTCATCTTTTGCTTTTTGTTTTAAAAGCAAACAATGTTCATTGCTCAAAGCTGTAATTTGTTTCTGAGCAGTGGCTTTCTGTGCTTCAAGTTCGGCAAGCTTTTGTGTCAAAATATATGCTTCTTTTTCAAGATGTTTCTTGCCTTTGCCTGCATCGGGATGATGAACCTCTATACCTCTCTGTCTGCAGAGATCATCAAGATAAGCTCTTTCTCTGTCAGTCCATTGAGTCAGTTCTGTCTCGCCGTATTTACCGTTTTTGTTTTGAAAACCCATTTCTTTAAGCGCCTTGGTATGAGAACACTGTATGCTCATACCACGTGAATTCTGAAAAGAGATTGGTATATAGTCTATATGACAATGTGGAGCTCCCCTCTCATCGTTATGGTAAAAAGCTCCAATCAGAATGAGATTGGGATTTCTCTTGCTCCATTCGTCAACAATCTGCTTACAAATTTCTTTACAAACACTGGCGGGCGGATGGGTATCCTTGTCACCGATTGTTACAATGACTTCATAGCACGGATTCTGCTGCTTGGAATTTTTTACTTTTCGATAATAGTCATCAATGATACGGCGCGAATCCGATTGACGGGCATTATATTCTTTTACAGCTTCATCAAAGATTCTCTTGTAAGCCTTTCTGACATCTTCGTCAACCCACACTATATATTCGCCGTTGGGGTCAATGTGCTTTTCTTTTGCAACGCATTTGGGGTCACGACGATTGTGCCCTTGTGCAACTGCTGTGCCTTTATGAAATGTGGTCGTTATGGGGTTTGCCATGGGTTCTCCTTTCTTTGATTTGCCTGCAATGCAATCGTTTTTCTTCGCTTGCATTGTTTGAGGTTTTGATTTCTTATGCCGAAAAACATAGCATAAGAAATGTTATCGCTCTGTCTGATTAATTGTTCAGACCGATAACTGTAAAACCTCCGGCACAATGCTTCGCTCAGAAGCACTCTTGCGTTTGCACGTCAAATCAATAACTCAATAGTGGTTGCGCGCAGCACAACCCCATTTCGCTCCTTATGCCGGAGGGCAGAGGCTGTCTGCGGACACCCTGACGCCGACTGATATTCAGACTCAGAATTATCTGTCGGCTATAAAAATCTCGTTTTATACGCTCAAGCGGGAATAGCGAAAAACTCGATTTCTGCAAAAACTCAGCCTGACCTCCCCTGCGTTTTTGCAGAACACTTTTGCTTTGAAAAGCGGAAATTCAAAAAGTGTTCTTTGCTAAAGTATGTCACATTACCTACCCTCTAAAAATTCAAGGTTGATTTTCGGGTGTGAATGTACTCATGAAATTAACTTTTATCAGATGAAAAAAGATAGCAAAAACCTCCGAAGTGTTAAGATTAAATCAAAACATTTCGGAGGGTTGTTGAATATGTACAAATTACAGGGTGAAAATTTGACTTGCAGAGCATGTGCCTGCGGTAGACTTTTACAAGTCAAAGTGCTATACTATAATTATAAACAAGAAAAATGATTGTTAAATAAAGTCTACTTTTTTTAACAGGATGTGATTTAATGCAGGATGTTTTGTTTCTCGGTAACGGGATAAACAGAGCGTTTAACGGCGATTCGTGGAATAATCTTGTTGAGAAGATTTCCAAGGAATATGATCAAGCCTGACCGCTGATGACGTTGAACACTTGCCGTTTCCGATGAAGGTTGTTGCTTTGTCAGGTGACAGAGTTGACAAGGCTATGCAATTTATATCGAAGGATATGAATTTTGTTAATTCTGACAGGCAGTCTGAATTGATAAGACGAATCTTTGATTTGCCGATTGAGAATATTATAACGGCGAATTACACTTTTGAACTTGAACAGATATCGGGAATCAAACCATCTCTTTACAGTTACAGAAAGATTCGCAAATTTACCAAAGGCTGTAAGGGCAAAGAAGATAAATTCGGTTTGTTCAGATATTATCAGCCTGAGAATTCCGATAAGAAGATATGGCATATTCACGGCGACATAACAGCTCCGTCAACGGTAATAATGGGCAATTATTATTACGGAAAGTTGCTCAGCGAAATTCAGACATATACATCAGGGTTTATCAAACGATATAAAACGTTAAAAAACAAGGTTTGGAAATAACGGAACAAAGCTGGGTTGATTCGTTTCTGGCGAAGAACGTGCATATTCTCGGATTCGGGCTTGATTTAAGTGAAGCTGATATCTGGTGGCTGATTTGCTGCAAAAAGCGAAACTTTCCTGATACGAAAATATATTTTTATGTTCCGAAGGATAAAAAACATCCGCTCGGCAAGGCAAAAGAGGCTTTGCTTCGGTCATATAACGTTGTTATCGTTGACGATATTCCTTTTGATGGGGAATATGAACGTTTTTATCATAAAGCAATAGAAAGAATAGAATCTGAAATTCAGAACGGAGGAAAAACAAATGAAAATGTTTAAGAAGATTCTTGCGACAGTTTTGTGTGTTATCATGGTGTTCGGTTCGGCGCCGCTTTCGGGATTGGTTGGGCTTGACTTGCCCGAATTCAATCTCTTTACACCCAAGGCTTCTGCGGCAACTTACAGCGGTACTTGCGGTGATAATCTTACATGGACTCTTGATACGAATACAGGTCGACTTATTATAAATGGTTCAGGTGAAATGTATGATTGGATATCGGGTTCATCCGTTCCGTGGTATTCATATCGGTCATATATCGAAAAAGTAAGAATCAGTAACAGCGTAACAAGCATAGGCGAATATGCGTTCTACGACTGCTCTGGTCTCACAAGCATAACAATTCCCGACAGCGTAACAAGCATAGGCAAATATGCGTTCTACTACTGCTCTGGTCTCTCAAGAATAACAATCCCAGACGGCGTAACAAGCATAGGCGTTTCTGCGTTCTATGGATGCACCAAACTCACAAGCATAACAATTCCCGACGGCGTAACAAGCATAGGCGGTTCTGCGTTCTGGGACTGCTATGGTCTCACAAGCATAACAATTCCCGACAGTGTAACAAGCATAGGCGGTTCTGCGTTCTATGGATGCACCAAACTCACAAGCATAACAATTCCCGACAGTGTAACAAGCATAGGTTATCGTGCGTTCTTCAGATGCACCGGTCTCACAAGAATAACAATCGGTAGTGGCGTAACAAGCATTGGCGAAAGAGCGTTCTATGGATGCACCGGTCTCACAAGCATAACAATTCCCGACAGTGTAACAAGCATAGGTTATCTTGCGTTCTCAAATTGCGACAGTTTGGAAAAAATATATTATGCAGGGACGCCCGAACAATGGGAAGCTATTTCTGTTGGTGAAAATAATGACAGTTTGCCGAATATAATTATTTTTGAGTGCAACTCAGAAAGACCTTATTACCAAAAAGGAAGATGTGGCGAAAATCTTGAATGGATTTTATATGCTGATGGCGAACTTGTAATCAATGGTACAGGTGGTATGAAAGATTGGTCTTCAAAGACAAGTACTCCTTGGTATAAGTGGATCTCACAAATAAAATCTGTAAGTGTTGACAATGGTGTAACAAGCATAGGTAAATATGCGTTCGATGGTTGCACCGATCTCACGAGCATAACAATTCCCGACAGCGTAACAAGCATAGGCGAATCTGCGTTCTATGGATGCACCGGTCTCAAAGATGTTTATTATAACGGAAGCGGCAGGGACTGGGAGAAAATTGAAATTAGGAGTAATAATTCTCTATTAAGCCAAGCAACAAAACATTATACATATTATTATATTACTTGGATTACAGCCAGTGAAGCAATCGAGGAAAAGGTTAAGGTTGGTGATCGCATAATTCTGCCTGCCGAGCCTCAAAAAGAAGGATATTCCTTTGTCGGCTGGGATAAGGTTGTTCCTGAAACGATGCCTGCAAACAATCTTGAATTTGTTGCGGAATGGTCGATTAATTCTCATACTGTAACTTGGATTGTTGATGGAAATGAAACTGTTGATACATACAATTACGGCGACACAATCGTTAAACCTGCTGATCCCGAGAAGGTTGGTTATACATTCACAGATTGGGGTGCTGAAATTTCCACAACAGTTCCGGATGAAGATTTAGTATTCACTGCAACGTGGCAGGCGAAGGAATACAATGTAACATGGAATGTTGATGGCGAAATATCAACAGATACTTATTATTTTGATGATGCAATCACTGCTCCCACTCCTGAAAAAGACGGATATTTCTTCATCGGTTGGGATAAAGTTGTTCCCGATACAATGCCTGCAGAATCTCTTGAGTTTGTTGCTCAATGGAGCAAGGTTGAATATGAATTTGAGTTTGATGGAAATGGCATAATTATCACAGCGGCAAAGGACGCAAGCGGTGACATTGAAATACCTGCAATAATCAACGGCTATCCTGTAATTGCTATTGATGAATGTGCGTTTGCAGGTAGTGATATCACAAGCGTTACAATTTTCGAAGGTGTTGAGTCAATCGGTTTGTTTGCTTTTGCTTACTGTGATAAGCTTGAAACAGTAAACATCCCCTCAAGCGTAACCGAAATAGATTATGGTGCATTCTCGGGTTGCTCAAATATTGAAACAATCAATATTTCCGCTGATAACAACAACTTCGTAACAGATGAATACGGCGTTGTTTATACAGAGGGATTCATTGAACTTGTTTATGCTCCTGCAAAATCTGTGGGCGAAGCGTATGCTATGCGCTCAACTGCAACTTATATCTATCCGTTCGCATTCTCGGATTGCTCTGATTTTGCTCTCACAATTTCAGATAATCTTTCTGACGAGGATGCAGATGAATTCCTGCTTTATATTTCTGTAAATGAGTTTATTACAAACGACAGCTGCATTAATTTCAAAGCGGTTGACGGAGTGCTTTATAACAAGGCGGTAACAAAACTTTATAAATATCCGGTTGACAACAAGCGTGAATTCTATGCTCTTCCGAGCAGCGTAACAACAATTGCTGATGCAACTGCTTTTGTTTGCGTAGATACGGCATTTTATCTTTTTGTTGATGAAGACATTATTATAGCAGGTGTCGATGAGATTTTCAAAACACCTGAAAATCTTACTCTTCATATTGATTACGCAAGCGAATTTACAGTTGATCATTTTACTATGACACTTTTGGGCCCTGCTCACGTTTGTGTAGGTGATATCACAAAAGCGGATGCTGACGCACTTAACGAAAATGCAGAGGAAATCATTGCTGAGCAGGAAGAAATTTGGGATGAGATTGAGCCTGAACTCACTCCCGGCACAGATGAATATGATTTCATGAAGGCTTATGTTTTGGGTTATATTGATATGATAACCAACTATGTTGATTGCGAAAACAATCATACCCGCCTTCACAAATATGCGGCAGTTGTTGAAAAAGATGAAGGCAACTGCACAAACGATGGATGCACAAATTACAAGTGCGTATGTGGCTATGAGTTTACAGAAGCAATCACAGCACCCGGTCATAATTACGTTGCTGTTGTAACTGCTCCCACTTGCACAAAAGAAGGTTATACAACTCATACTTGCTCTGCTTGCGGCGATACATACGTTAATGATGAAGTTGTTAAACTCGGGCACAACTATGACACAGTTGTAACCGACCCCACTTGCACAAAAGAAGGTTATACAACTTATACTTGCTCTGCTTGCGGCGATACATACGTTAATGATGAAGTGTCTGCAACAGGTCACTCACATGAATCTAAAGTAACCAAAGAGCCGACTTGCACAACAACCGGCATAAAAACATTTACCTGCCATTGCGGTGATAGCTATACAGAGATTATCAAGGCCAACGGTCACACCAAGGGAGAATGGGAATATATCGGCGGTAAGGAATATGCAAAGAACTGCACGGTGTGCGGAGATAAGCTTGAAAGCAAAATTGTTACTGTAAATATGATGATCAATGGTGAGAATGTGAACAAAACTCAGATTCTCAACAAGTCGACAGCAACAGTTGTCGCAACGGTTACAGATAATTTTACAAATAATCTTGTGTTTGCTTCATCTGATGACAGCATAGTTTCGATTGACGCAAACGGCAACATAATTGCAAATGATGTTGGCAAGGCAACCGTTACCGTTACAATCAGCGGCACTGCAATTTCCGATAGCATTGAGGTTGAAGTTTTGCCTCGCGATTTTACTATCACTTGGAATGTAAACGGTAAGGTGACAAAGCAAACAATTAAGGAATATGCATCTATTACTCCGAACATTGATACAAAACGTCCCGGATACAAGTTTGTAGGATGGGATTCTGAAGTTCCTTCTACCATGCCTGCCAAAAACCTTTCATTTACTGCAAAATTCGAACTCTCGTTCAAGATGTCAATCCGCAAACCTTCGACCACAACCATCAGCTACGGCGATAGCATTATTCTCCACGCAGATATGAACGAAGCCCTTCCGAGCGGCTGGACAGTCAAGTGGACGGCGGACAACGGCAACTTCTCTTATTCGGCTAACGGCGAAACCTGCACTATCACTCCGAGCAAGAGCGGTGACACAACCTTTACCGCAACGGTTTATGACGAAAACGGAAACGAAATCAGCAAAGACACTCAGACAATGAAGTCAAAAGCAGGTTTCTTTGATAAGTTTGCCGCTTTCTTCAGAAAACTGTTTGGTATGACGAAGATTATTCAGCAGTCAATCAATTTCTAAAGTTTATACCTCAATCAACAAAGAGCTCACCTTCGGGTGGGCTCTTTTGAAATATGAGAAAAGCCCGTCAAAAGACGAGCTTTTTTGATGAATTATATTCTGCAGGAAATCCTGCGCCAAAAGTACGGCGTTGTTTGTTCTAACAAAATTCTAACAAACGGACGAAAAATGAGTTTTTGCATGAATCCAAGCATATCAACACTTGCAGAAATTGACCTTTTGGTTTCTTGAACTGAACTTTTGTCAGATAATTCTGCAAGGTTCCACCAAATGGAATGCAATTCCACTATCTGAGTGTCCCTACGAACCAAAAGGTCAGGGGTTCGAATCCCTTGCAGCGCGCCATCTCGAGTGTTCATAACGGATTCAAGTTGTGAACACTCGATTTTTTGTATGTGAAAACAAATAATCCGAAGACTTCACCAATCGGTAAAAGTTTCGGATTATTTTTTTAATTATAACGAAACATTAAAATTCCGTATGCTCATTCGGTAAAATGCGGTGTTATGCGGAAAATTTTTCAACAAACTCTATGATAGGTGTATTGTCGTCCAGTCCGTGTGGATGGTGTGCACAGTTTACTTTGCCGACGGAAACAATTATTCCACCGTTTTCCCGATAATACTTTTCAAGAACAGCACCGTTTTCTTCGTAAGGAACAATATTATCGGAATCTCCGTACACAAGTATAACGGGAATCCCGTTCTCCAGAAGCAATTGCATTTTATCAATGGGATGCTCTCGGTAGCAGATAAGCTGCGACAAATCCATGCCGGTCGCTTCTATAAATTCCGGCAGCATTTCATTATTTGCTTTTCCGAAGCCGGCGGGGCACGAAAGGAGATTCATTACCGGCGCATCAAGATAAAGAGCCGAAACACATTCCGGGTATTTTGCTGCGAATTTGCTTGCTATCAGTCCACCGCAGCTCATGCCGACGGGAACACATTTTTTATATAAGCCGTATTCTTCCGATAAATATGCGGCAAAACGCTTTTTTAAATCAAGATCTTCATCAAGACACCAACGGGTAATGTTTTTTATAAAGGCAAGATGCCAACCCTTTTTCACCATTTCAATTTCAAATTCCGGAAAAGCGCCGAAATATTCAGTTTTTAACAACCAGTTTTTGTTTCCGTTTGCATTTTCGGGTAAAACAAGAACAGCCTCTCTTCCTTCAAACAGAAAATCAAGTCGCTTAAAGCCATTCCAGATTGATTCAGTCATTCAACCACCGCCTTTATTGAATTATTGCTCATTTTTTGATATTCTTTCGTTTTCAGCTTTGTTTTTGTTACAATAGTCTTTCAGACACAGTATTTATATGTGTTTTCCAATAACTTTCTGTAATTCTTCTTTAATAATATGATGTCCTTCGATAGTGGGATGAATGCCGTCAGCGGTCCAATAACCTGTGTTACCGTCAGCGGATAATTCGTCAAATCTGTTCTGAAGCGGAACAAAATCAAAATCAAATTTTTCTGCAATTTGCTTTGATATTTCAGCCATTTTTCTTACTTCGGAATTAAAATCAGTCCATAATTTTTCTGTGCAGGCACCTTTTAAGATAAAAGGTTCTAAAATTATAATTTTAATTTCAGGCAAGCTTTCTTTGATTTCATCAATGAGCATCTCATAAATCATTCTGAATTTTTTCGGACTGACACCGCAGTTCATAGTAAGTTCGTGAGAAACATCGTTGACACCTATGAGAATTGACATATAATCGGGTTTTAAATTTATTATATCTTCCTTGATTCGGGCATAAACATCGGTAATTCTGTCTCCGCTTTTGCCGCGATTGATGAATTTGATTTCATCTTTGTTGTTCTTTTCAAATTCAGAAGCTATAAAAAACGCATATCCGCAGCCTAAGCCGGAATTGATCTGCTCCTCATCATCTCTGTTTGCATCTGTTATTGAATCACCCTGAAATAAAAATGTTTTCATATTTATCTCTCCATATATTTTGCGGACCCTAATATACAGAGTCCGCAATTAAAATTATTTAACAATAAACTGTGAATCTGCGATTTCCGCAATTTCTTCTGCTGTGGTTGCTGTTTTCATCATTTCGGCAACCCTGCTTCTTCTTTCGCGAAGTTCAGCATACATCTGATCACGCTTTTCGGCCGTGATGGGATAGAAAAGCTTGGGAACTATACCGAGAGCACCTGTGATGCGGGGAATACCCGTGCCAAGAGCAAAAATCCACCATTTTGTTCTGTCACTCTGTGTTCCGATAGTAGCACCCTGAACGTAACCGATACCCTTAAGAATGAGGCTGTTAATACTGCCCATAACTGCCATCTGAAGCTTTGCGATTGTTGTTTGTGCAACACCGAGCATAGCTTCTGCACGGTAGCCATTCTTCCATTCGCAGTAGTCCATTGTTTCGTTGCCAATTTCTGCGGGAACAACTCGTCTTAAGCCGTAAACACACATTTCGAAGATTTCTTCAATACCCATCATTGGCAGAATAATATGCTTTTTCTGGAAGTTGTTATTGATTGAACCTAATCCGAAAACAGTCAACCACAGGAAGTCAGTCCAGGCATCTTCGAAAATCCACAGAGCCTTTGTTGAAAATCTCTTTCTGAGAGGCTCGACGAAGCTGTAGCTGATAAATTTAATCGGGAAGGCAGGAATACCGACAATGGTTTGCCAGGTGATAGAGCCGATAACGTCAATATAGAAGTTTGCTCGGCCAGTGCCGACAGAGAAACCGTTGAAGAAATTTGAAAGCACACAAATAAACATAGGCTTATTTGTGACGATAGCTTTCAATCCTTGAATTACGCTCGGTTTTTTAATGGTCTGCGCAACTCTTTCTCTTGTAGTGAGGAAGAAATAAAGGCAGAAGACAGCACCGAGAACTGCAAATGAAATACCGAAGGTTGCGAAAAGCTTGGGAAGCTTTATCTTAATCTTGTTGTTGATTACAAGGTCATAGATGATACCGAAAATCTGCCTCGGAACATCTTCGACGAAATGCGACATTAGATTAGCCGTCGCAATAAGCCTCGAACGGTCCAACGGTTCAGGCGTTATCGTTGAGCCGAAACCTGAACGGGCAATGCCGGTGAAGGTGTTGGCGGTTTCGGTAATGATTGACATTGCAAAATAGAAAATCCATTTGGGAAGGTAATCTCCCGGAGTATCGGGGAAGATAAAGGGAATCAACCAATACCATAATCCCAAAATAGTGAGGGGAAACTGAGCGAGAAGAAGATAGGGTCTGAATTTACCCCAACGGGTTCTGGTCTTTTCAACAATAACGCCGATAAAGGTATCGTTGAAAGTGTCCCATACAGTTGCAACAATGTTCTGAATTGCAAGATAGCTGAAATCGATTTTGACAACATCATATATGTATCGCTCTTTGAAATCGTTGATATTCAGGCTCTGAGCAGTATCCTCAAGAACATAAGCAACAGTTTCTTTTATGCCGACAAATCGTCTGTTTTTAAGGAGAACGGAATTATCGGTAGTTTCAACAATCTCTCTTTCTGTTGACATAATTTCACCCGACTTTCTGTGATTTGAATAAATAGTTGTTTGAAAATTTTAACGGTTTTTGCTGCAATGCTGATCAGAACAGAGTCTTTGTGCCTGCGTTGTATTCCCACAGAGTAAAGGGATTATGTTTTTCTTTTTCAAATCAATCATTCTTAACAGCTTTGAGCCATTCTTCCGCAATAATCATATGACCCGCTATGGTGGGATGAGTTCCGTCCCGGATAAAATATTCAATTCTTGATCTTTCTGTATTTTCTTGATTTTATTGCAGTCTGTTGAAAATACAGGAATTACCGCTGTTAAACAATGCAAAAGCAAGATTTGCCAAAATAATTATTCCATTGTACTCCTTATATATTAGATTTTATCATTTTATACAGGAAAAATAAAGGTCATTATTAGAGGAAAAAGTGTCCTTATTTGCAACAAAAGAGTTGAAATAGCATCCGCAATTAGTTATACTGTGTGTAAGAGGCGGTGATTGTTATGAGAGATGACCTGATAGAAAGACTTATTATGCACACATATAAAAACCCATCCTTTTTGCTTAAAAATAAAAATGATGATGAGAGAATCATCATTGAGGGCTCCAAGTTAATGAAAAAAGAAAAGCTTATTGCAGTAAGAGCCGATACAAATACTAATCATTTTCCGGAACACAGTCACGATTATGTTGAGATTATTTATATGTATCAAGGAACAAAAACCAATATTATAAACAATGAAACCGTTGTTCTCAATGAGGGAGATATCCTTTTTATGACCCAGAATTGCAAGCAGGAGAACTTACCCTCAACCGAACAGGATATAGCATTCAATTTCATTGTTCTGCCTCATTTTTTCGAGAAAGCTCTTGAAATGCTGAACAGCGAGGAATCAATGTTGCACAGTTTTATAATTCAATGCTTGAGGGGCGATAACGGTAAATCAAGCTATCTTCATTTCAGAGTTTCAGATGTACTGCCTGTGCAGAATCTTATTGAAAATCTTATCTGGAATTTACTTGATGACCGTCAGGAACAAAGAAATATAAACGAAACAACAATGGGTCTTATTTTGCTTCAGCTCCTCAGTCACATTGATGACCTTGATTATAACGGTGACGACAGCAGCCTTATATTCCATGTGCTGAATTATATTGAGGCGCATTTTGCGGGCGGCAGCCTGACAGAGCTTTCGCAGATGCTTTTTTACGATTTCAATGCACTTTCAAAGCAGATTAAAAAACTGACGGGCAAAACCTATACGGATCTTGTTCAAGAAAAGAGAATATCTCACGCTTGTTTCCTTCTTGAAAGCACCAATCTCGGAATTTCGGAAATTTCACAGCTTGTAGGTTATGAAAACATCAGCTATTTTCACCGTGTTTTTCGTAAATTTCATGGTATGTCTCCCAAAAAATACAGAGATAAAACGGTTACCAAATAAGAAATTGCGGTATAATTCAATTCAGCGAATAAGGACACTTTTTCAACTAAAATGTGTCATTTACTTCTCTGTACCATAATGATAAAATTAAGGTGCCTATTGGTAAAAACACACTAATTAACCCAACAAATATATAACGGAGGTTAATATGAAAAGATTTATTTCGATTATTCTTGTAATGGTTATGATGTTTGCATGTGCTGTACCTGCATTTGCCGTTCAGGCCGAGCCTGAGCAGACAGCTGTATCTGCTGCAGAGGAAGAAAACGGCGACAATGTATTCATCGCTTTCTTCGACAAACTGTTTGCAAAAATCAGGGCGTTTTTCGGAAGTGTGAAGTACTACTTCGTGGTTAAAAAAGAGGGCGTTCCCAACACTATGAACAAAAACGCAATACATATGCTCAAATCGGTTGAAGACGCTATAGGCGACAGCTTTATTATCACAACCGAGGACGGCAAGGTTATTGCAATTGACGGCGGTTATAAATTTGAAACCGATTACTTCATTCAGTACCTCAGGGCTGTCACGGGGCAGATTGTGCCGAAAATTGACGCTTGGTTTCTGACTCATCCCCACACGGACCATGTTCAGGTTTTCAACGAAGTGGCTGAAAACCGCACAAATCAGGTGAAATTTGACAAGGTTATTCTTAAATACGCTCCATATGACTTTTACGCTTCCATTAACTCAACGGAAGGTGCAGAAATGGTGGGCGAGTTTGACAGAATAAGTAAGGCTTTCCCCGAAAAAGTTCAGATTATCAATGACGGCGATGTTTTCAACATCGGTGCTGCAAAAATAACAACGCTTTTCACCTTTGACCCTGCTTTCACAAATGTTAATGATGCCTCTTTGATATTCCGTATGGATCTGGGCGGAAAAAGCATATTGTTTACGGGTGATGCCGGCGTAAGCTCAGGCAACAAGGTGCTTGCAAACCCCGAATACAGAGAGCTTCTGGATTGCGATATATGCAAAATGTCACACCACGGACAGGCCGGTGTATCGAAAGAATTCTATGAAGCCGTCGATCCCGAAATCTGCCTGTGGCCTACGCCTTCATGGGTGTGGAACAACTCACATGAATCTCTTGTGCTCCTGACGCCTGAAGTCCGTGCATGGATTGAGGAAATCGGTGTAGAGAAAAACTATCTTTCCTGGCAGGGCTCGCAGGTTATTTATACGGATTAATCCGATGAAAAACAGTGCTGGCAAATCAGATTGCTTTGTGTTATATTGAATATGCAATTCAATAACTACCGTTTCTCGAATTACGAGCTTGCAAAGATTTAAAATTATCATAAAAGGGTGATTGCTTTGAAAAAAATTCTTTCCATTATTCTTTCGTTTATTTTCCTTTTTCCCTCATATCTTTTCAGTTTTCTGCCGTCAAAAGCAGATACGGATTTTACAATTGAGGCAATTGCGGCTGTGTCTGTAAGCGGAATTGAAAACGGTATTATATCGGAAAAAGCCGAGTTTGATTTCGGCGATGCCGATTGCGGCTGGTTCAATTATTACGGCATCAACTATAAATCCGACGCATATATGAAAGGCGTAATTACATATAAGCTCAAAGGTGAACAGTATTCCGAGGAATTCTTCCTTGAACCTTCGGACGGCACAAAGCCTTTTTACAGCTTTGTTGACGGTGTGCTTGGTAAGACCAAATCAAACACTCTTTGCAAAATAACGCTTGAGCCTCTCGATAAGGATGCGGCGGTGTTTGAGCTTGTCGGCATTGACGTGTTCAACCGTGAGGTACCCGATAAAAACGTTTATCTTCAGAACAGCGAATATAAAATCGGTGTCAATCTTCTCTGGGGTGGCGCACTGGATTACCTTGAAGACCTGGATTCCGACGTGCAGGCGGTTATGGTTGACGGCTTAACCAAGGTTGATTCGGATGCTTCGGAGAGATACGGTGTAAAATCCGTCAACAATAACGTTAATCTCATCAACCGTCACGATACGGGCAGACTTGTTCAGCAATCCTACTACGGCACCTTTGATTGCGATGATTATAAGAGCGCCATGTACGGCGAACACAAGTGGAATTATAACCCCGTGCAGGGCGGCAATCAGTATAACGAGAGCAGCAAAATAGTTGACCTTGTTGTGGGAGATGACTATATCTATATCAAGTGCAGACCCCTTGACTGGGCAAAGCCTGCGACGGATATGAGCCCTTCGTATATGGAGGCAACCTACAGTATCTGCGACGGTGCCGTTGAGATAGCCTGCAGATTCGTTGATTTTTCGGGTTATCCCGAATATTACACAACTCAGGAGCTTCCCGCCTTTTACTGCATAGAGCCCTTCAACAGATTCGTTTATTATGGCGGCGATGCACCCTGGACGGGAGATAAAAATTACTCATATCAGAACGAACTCATTTTCTGGCCCGATGCAGGCTACCCCAATTTCCAGGCAACAGAAAACTGGTCGGCATTTATCGGTGAGTTTGACGACAGCTTCGGAATCGGTATTTATACGCCTCACCACGGAAATTTCCTTGCCGGTGTCCTGGCCAGGGAAACCACCACAGATAAAGACCCGTCCGTAGCACCGCAAACATCATATATTGCGGCTGTTAAGCATAACACTTTCCGAAGCTTCGTTCCGAGCGAATATAATTACTATATCGCAACCGGTACGGTTGACGAAATGCGTGAAAGCTTTGATAACATCCGTTTTACACCCGGTACTTAATACATATTGTTTGCATATTTGTTTTCAACAGCAATGCAGTAAACTGACACCATTGAGTCGTCAGTTAATTTTACTTCAACACAAGCGGTATCAATGTTAAATTCGCAAGATAAAATATTGTTTTTCATAATTTGGAATTACTTTCAGTTGTTAATGATAGCTTGAAACAATGTGTGTTTAACCGCCGCTAACAATTTATTCATTGAATCCGTTTATGAACACTCGTACCAATTAAGAACCATAACAATCGTTATGGTTCTTAATTTTTAATCGGTATGGGCTGCTAATTTCCGTTCCGGCTTTATTGCTTATTTTACCTGTTGCCTTTTTTTGAAATATAATATAAAATGGTTTTATCGGTAAGAATGTAAAACACTTGCCTAATTATCAACATATCGGGAGATGAAAAAATGAACACCGTCAAAACACCTCAGAATGCTGTCCGTCCGTTTGGCTGGCGTGACAAGCTCGGTTATGCAATGGGCGATATGGGTTGCGGATTCTCTTTCCAGCTTGTATCAACCTTTATGCAGCTTTTCTATATGCAGTATATCGGCGTAGGGGAAGAGGCTTACGCAATCATCATCATGCTTTCCAAAATATTCGATGCAATCAACGATATTATTATCGGCAATCTTGTTGATACAAAGAGAATCGGCAAAAAGAGCAAGTATATGCCGTGGATTCTCCTTGGCGGCGTTACACTGGTTATTTTCAATGTTATGCTTTTTGCGCCCGTCAAGGATTTTTCACAGTGGGGTAAATATGCATGGTGTCTCGGTTCATATTGCCTCTGGTCAATTGCTTATACAATGGTAAATGTTCCTTACGGCTCGCTCCATTCGGTTATTACGGATAATCCGCAGGAAAAGGTTTCTCTTTCAACCTTCAGAAGCATCGGTGCGGCTCTTCCCGCAATCGTTATCATGATTGTTCTGCCCGGAATAGTATATAATACAACAGCAAACAGTGCAGGTGAAGAAGTGCAGATTCTCAAGGGCGAAACTCTTTTACCCGTTGCAATTGTTCTTTCCGTAATCGCACTCGTTGTTCTCTGGGGTACAACAAAGCTTGTCAAAGAGCGCGTTAACCACGAGTCAAGCGAAAATGCCGTAGGATTCAAAGCGATTATTTCTTCCGCAAAATCATTCTTCACAAACCGTGCAATGGTCGGTGCAACAATTGCAACCGTTGCATCTGTTGCGTTTTTTAATTCAACAATGGCTCTCAATAACATGGTTTTTCAATATTTCTTCAGAGATACGGGAAAAATCGGTATTGCGATGATAGGCAGCTATGCCCCCATGATTATTTTCATGGCACTTATCGGTAAACTCACAAAGAAATTCGGCAAGAAGAATGTTATCGTAACAACAATGTTGGTCGGTGCGATTGCAGGTATAGTTTCGTTTTTCGTACCCATCACACCCGACTCAAAAGGCATGATTATTTATGTTGTCTGCCTTATGGGACTTAATCTCGGCAATGCAGGCTTCCAGATTTCCGTATGGGCGATTGTTGCGGATTGCATTGAAATGAGCTACAGAAAAACCGGTAAGAGCGAAGAAGGCTCGCTTTACGCACTTTACTCATTCTTCCGTAAGCTTGCTCAGGGTGTCGGTCAGGCGGTTGTGGCGCTCGGACTTTCCGCAATCGGTTTTGTTGAAGGCGACAATGCCGTACAGCCTGCAGATTTCGGCGAGAATGTAAAATCACTTTATTTTGTTGTTCTTGCAGTCGGTTCACTCATTGCTTTCCTTTCAATGAAGTTTATCTACAACATCGGTAAAAAGGAAGAAATTGAGTTTGCGCAGGAAATCGAGTCTTAATAAATAATTGAAACGGAGTGACTTGCAAAAGCAAGACACTCCGTTCTTTATATCTGCATGAAATAAAAAAAGAGGGGTCTCTATAAACCCCAACAATATAATAATAACACATTCTTTTTCCAATGTCAATAAAAAAACGAAAATCAATTCAGCATATTAACCAAAATCTACGTTTTATACAATCAAAATAAGTTAACTTTGTACAAAATTCCGTCTTGAAAACCGTAAAAACATATGCTATATTATAGTCAAGGAAAGGGTGATACCAATGAGAAGGTAAAAACCTTAAGACATGAAGATTTCAAAATAAAAAACCAAGAGAAAAGAAATCGGAAAGTCTTAACCGACAGTCTTAAAGGAAACGAAAATAATTAATCGGATAATTTAAGATTGGACAATACCGCAGAAAGAGAGGTTAACCAAAGATGTTAGATAACAAGAATTCACAGAAATAACCCTTGACAGGTTGTGTAAAGAAACACCGGTCAAGGGTTATTTCCATTTTATGAATAGTTTTGCTGCGTTGAAACCTTTTCGGTTTCGGCGTTTTTTTATTATTAAACGGAGTGATTCACATTAGTGAGTCACTCCGTGATTTTGTTTAAAATCCGCCGCCGACGGTGATTATGTAGTCAATTTCGGCATCTGCGGTGCGAACGTTGATTCCGCTGATTTTGACATTGCTGATATCGGGGTCGCAGGTGTATTGCCATGTGCCTTTTTCGATAATGCCGTCTTTGTTGATTTTTACTTTCAGGTTTGCATTGACATAATGGATATCTATCTTTGCGTTGCTGAGGTCAACATCAAACTGCGGAAATTCCGCAATAACTCTTGAGATATCGCCGAGAACGGTTATTGCATGACCGACAGTGCCTTCGTATTCGTTGGCGTGGATATCATCGGTCTGATTCTTCATTGTCATTTCAACAACGGTATATTCGCCGCTTTTGTATGCCTTGATGCTCTTTGCATCATTAACGGAAAGATTATGAAAACCGCCCGTTATTCCGTCAAATTCAAGAGCGTTCTTTTTGACAACCGACCTTATTGCGGGTTCAAGGATTTTAGTGAAAAATCCGAGCGCACCCTCGCCGTTATTGATGATGAGTTTATTGAGCACCATGACCTGGCTTGATTTTGCGGTGGGATTTGATTTTGCAGCCGCATTTTTATAGAAATCAACGATTTCTTCCTTTGTCCATTGAGAGGGGTCAATGTTTTTTGTGGCAGCGGTTGTTGTTTCCGTTATTACATCAGAAGTTTCAACATCCGTATTTTCGGGGATTGCGGTTTTGGTTGTATCTTCGGGGATAATTGTTTCAGGGGTCTGTGAATATGATGGCGAAACGGGAACTGTTGTTGTTTCTTCTTCCGTGTTTTTGTCGCATGCCGTGAATGAAATAAGCATTGTTAATGCAGAGAGCAAAGCAAGCACTTTTTTCATAATAACACCCCTTGGTTTTTATTTAATCAAATCGTTCTTTTTGATGAAATCGATTGTTTCGTCAACGGTTGTGAATGCCATTGCAACGCTTGTGTCGGCTGCACCGTAATAGATTGCAATTCTGCCGGTTTCGCTGTCTGCAAGAGCTGCACAAGGGAAAACAACGTTGGGAACGTCGCCTACGCATTCATAAAGCTCATGAGGAGCAAGGAGGAAGCAGTCTGCTCTGTGGAGAACCTTCCAGGGTTCATCCTTATCAAGAATTGCCGCGCCCATTGCGTATGTAAAGCCGTTGCAGCTTGTGAGAACGCCGTGGTAGAACATAAGCCAGCCTTCGTCGGTTTCGATGGGTGTGGGGCCTGCGCCAACCTTTGTCATTTCCCAGTTCTTGACGGGCTTCATAACGAATCTGTGCTTGCCCCAATAGGTTAAATCCTTGCTGTGGCTGAGGAAAATATCGCCGTAGGGGGTATGTCCTCTGTCGCAGGGGCGGATAAGAAGCAGATATTCGTCATTGACTTTTCTGGGGAAGAGAACGCCGTTTCTTGCAACGGGATAGCAGGCATCTTCAAGCTGTGTCCACTCTTTGAAATCGGTTGTGTATGCAATGCCGATTGTTGTGCCGTGAGGAGTAAGATTTACCCATGAAAGATAATATTTGCCGTCGATTAGGCAGAGTCTTGGGTCGTAGCCTCTGAATATAACCTTTTCTTCAAGCTCCCAGTGGATTGCGTCTTTGCTGTAACCGACAACGAGTGTGTGGTCACGGCTCATAACGTCAACCCTGAAAACACCTGCAAAGCCGTCACCGTATGGAACAACTGCGGAATTGAAAATGCTGTTTGCCATATAAAGATTGTCACGGGTTATAACGGGGTTTCCGCTGTAACGCCAGACGGGATATTGATATCCTTCGGGTTTATCCTGCCAGGGGATATTGGGAATTTTTTCACCGATAATTTTTGCCATGTTTATACCTCTTTCAGCATGATGATACAGACCTTGAAGTCTTTACCGTTATATTATATCAAAATGTTTATAATTAGGCAATATTTGTTTTGTTTAAAGTGTTGAAAAAACAACCGAAACAGTTAGTTTAGACTAACTTTTTGTGCAAACTGCCGAAATTGATTTACATAGGAATTTTTATCCTTTAAATATCTTGACAAATCAACATCGGAGATTTATTATAAATTCAGTTAGAAGAAACTAACTGCATGATTTTTTACGGAATCAAGGTGAATTTTATGACTTTGCTTGATGCTCAGGAAGGTAAAGAATATATAATTCAGAACATCGAAACAGATGATGAGGAGTTGGATGCTTTCCTTTTCTCTCTCGGTTGCTACAGCGGTGAACCGGTTACCGTTGTTTCCCGTATAAAGGGCGGTTGTGTTCTTTCAATCAAAGACGGCAGATACACTATTGATAATCAGCTTGCAGAGGCAATTGAAATCTGATTGCGATATAAAAAGTAGTCTGCCGATTACTTTTCACATACGGTTAGTTGAAACTAACTGTATAATTGAAGGAGGATATTATGATGAGAATTGCTCTTGCAGGCAATCCCAACAGCGGAAAAACGACTATGTATAACGCTCTTACCGGCAGAAACGAAAAGGTAGGCAACTGGGCAGGCGTTACCGTTGAGAAAAAAGAACACCCTATAAAGAAGAGTTATTGCGGAAATTACGAACTGATTGCCGTTGACCTTCCGGGTGCATATTCAATGTCACCGTTCACAAAGGAAGAAAGCGTTACAAGTTCATATGTTAAGAATGAGAATCCTGATGTGATTATCAATATAGTTGATGCCACAAATCTCAGCAGAAGCCTTTTCTTTACAACTCAGCTTCTTGAACTCGGAATTCCCGTTGTTGTTGCTCTGAACAAAACCGACATCAACAAAAAGAAAGAAACAAAGATTGATGCCGCAGCTCTTTCAAAGAAGCTCGGATGTCCCGTTATCGAAACGGTTTCTACTTCATCGGAAGGACTATCCGAAGCGGTCAAGACGGCGGTTTCGTTAAACGGCAAGGGACAGACATCTCCTTATTCTCAGGGTGACATTGACCTTACAGACAAAAAGGCGGTGGCTCTTGCTGACAGAAAGCGCTTTGAATTTGTCAATGAGGTTGTAAAGGAAGTTGAAAACCGCAAGGTTCTTACAAGAAACAAGAACTTTCAGGATAAAATTGATGCAGTTCTTACAAACAGATTGCTCGGGATTCCGATTTTTGCAGTTGTTATGTTTGCGGTTTTCTGGATTTCACAGTCGGGTCCCGGTGTGTGGATTGCAGAAGGCTATGAATTTGAAAACGGAACGGTTGTTCCCGGCCTCGTGACTCTTCTTGAAACCTTTCAGGCTTGGTTGGCAGGATTTTTTGAAAACGCCAATCCTCTTCTTTATTCGCTTCTCATAGACGGCGTAATCGGCGGCGTTATTGCCGTTGTCGGTTTTCTTCCGCTTGTTATGGTTATGTATTTCCTTATTGCTCTTCTTGAGGATTGTGGGTATATGGCGCGTGTGTCCGTTGTTCTTGACCCCATTTTCAAGAAGGTCGGACTCAGCGGAAAATCAGTTATTCCTTTTGTTATCGGCATCGGATGTGCGATTCCCGGCGTTATGGCAAGCCGCACAATCCGCAATGAACGTGAACGCAGAGCAACCGCTATGATAACTCCGTTCATGCCCTGCGGTGCAAAGCTTCCCGTAATTTCGCTTTTTGCAGGTGCATTTTTTGAGGATGCAACATGGGTAGGACCTCTTATGTATTTTGCAGGCATCGTGCTTATTTTTGTCAGTGCGCTTATAATCAATAAAATCACCGGATACAAAACCAAAAAGTCATTTTTCATCATGGAGCTTCCCGAATATAAGGTTCCCAGCCTTTGGAGAGCAACAAAATCCATGTGCAGCCGAGGTTGGGCTTACATAGTCAAGGCTGCAACCATCATTCTTGTATGTAATACTGCCGTTCAGATTATGCAGACTTTTGACTGGAGCTTTAAGGTTGCGGAATCGGCAGACACTTCTATTCTTGCTTCAATTGCAGGACCTTTTGCATATCTGCTTGTTCCCGTTGTTGGTGTTCTTTCATGGCAGCTTGCTGCTGCAGCGGTTACGGGATTTATCGCAAAGGAAAACGTCGTCGGTACTCTTGCGGTATGCTTTGTGGGTCTTGAAAATCTTATTGACACGGAAGAACTCGCTCTCATGGAGGGCGCAGGCGCAGAAGTTGCGGGCGTTATGGCAATTTCAAAGGCAGCCGCACTTGCATATCTTATGTTTAATCTCTATTCTCCTCCCTGCTTTGCGGCTATCGGTGCAATGAACAGCGAAATGAAGAGCGCTAAATGGCTCTGGGCAGGTATCGGATATCAGCTCGGAACCGGATTTACTTTGGGTTATCTTGTTTATCAAACCGGAACTCTTATTACAACCGGTTCTGTTGGCGAAGGATTCGTTCTCGGACTCGTTGCGGTTGCTGCGTTTGCGGCAATTATCATCGCTCTTTGCATTCGTTCAAACAACCTTGCAAAGAAAGAAAAAGCCCTTAAAGCTCAAAAGAAAACCGCAATGAGCGTTAAATAATCAGGAGTAAATATGGAAAATATCATTATATCAATTGTAATAATTGCTATAGTCGGTCTTGCTGTTTTGTATATTTTCAGAGCCAAGAAAAAAGGGCAGAAATGCATAGGATGTCCCGACAGCAAAACCTGTCCTCATGCGCAAAACGGCGGCTGTTCATGTAACAGGTAATTAAATGTTAATAACCCTTTGAATTCTCTCATACGGAATCCAAAGGGTTATTGTTATTTTAAGAATTCTTTTATGCTTTCAAGATGTTTTTCTGCTGTTTTGCGTCCGATATCATAAACCTTTTGCATAACATCGGGATTATGTTCAACCCTGCCGATTTCAAGCGGTGCTTCGGGTCTGATGACATAAGCCGCACCCGATTTTTCTCTTTCGGCAATGTATTCAAGAGTTTCGTTATATTCGATGTGGCGGTTTTTCATTGTCCTGACCACATTCGGATATTCCTTAAGCGCGTATTTCATGATTTTTGCCGCGGTGCTCGGCTTTTTGACATATTCTTTCGGTCGGGTGAGAACAATAACATTTTTCTCGAAACCGATGCTTTCAAAATACTGGATAGGAACCGAATCTGCAATTCCGCCGTCAAGATATTTTTTACCCTTGATTTCAACGGGTTTTGAAACAACAGGCATTGATGCGGAGGCTCTGAAGCATTCGAGCGCATCGTCGCCTGCTTCATCAGAATTTATGTATACCGCTTTTCCTGTTTCAACATCCGTTACAACCACGTAGAAATCCATGGGATTGTCAATATAAGCCTGAGTATCAAACAGATCAAGCGTATCGGGGATTGTGTGATAGCAGAATTCCGCGCCGAAAAGGTCGCCCGTTCTGATAAGTGAACGGAAACTGCAAAAGCGGGGGTCTTTCGCAAAACGCTTGTTATACCTTATCACTCTGCCGATTTGCCTCGATTTGTAGTTGCAGCCGAAAGCCGCGCCTGCCGAAACACCGATTGCCGCATCAAATTCAATTCCGTTTTCCATAAAGACGTCCATAATGCCTGCGGTGAAAAGACCGCGCATTGCACCGCCTTCAAGAATCAATCCTTTTTTCATTGTCCAAGCTCCTGCATAGTTACTTCTTCTTTGGGGTACTGTGAGAGATATTTGTCCTGATAGTAGTTTTCCAGACCATACTCAATTGCACCGTTTTCGTCAATGTTGATAACGGTACAGCCTCTCTGTGAGCCGAGCTTTGAAATACCCGCATATGCAAGATAATCTATGCTGTAGGAATAGTTGAGGTCTATTCCTTTGTAGTTCAACGAGAAATTGTTGAGGTGGTCATGTCCGCAGAAAACCGAGTCTGTGCTTCCGAGTTCAAGCATTGTTTCAAAGAAATTATCATCGTAAACTCCGTGATAAACCGTCTCATCTTTTTCGCCTGCCGCACCGTAATTATATTTTACATTTTCCGTGTCTGAATATCCGTTTCCGGAATATTCAACCCATGCATCCTCGTATTCCCGGAGAGGAATATGAAGAATAACCGTTGAAGCGGGATTGAGGTTGTTGATATTATCATATACAGGAGTTGTAAGGCTTGAAGAATATACCTTCATCATGTTATGGTTACGGTTTTCTTCAACAGTATTTTTATACCATTCAATCTGATTTTCATGAATATTATCATATTTCCACATGATTCCGAGATAGTCGCCGTCAACATAAGAATGAGAGTCTATTGTGTAAATCGAACGCGTTATGAATCCGTCGGAATTGACTATGTTGAACACCTGATTTCCGTAGCCGTCAACATCCTTTGCACCGTCACGCATGAGGCAGTGGGGATACTGTTCATAAAAATCGGTTATGTCCTCACGGTCAAAATAGCTGTAAGCTTCGGTATCATGATTGCCGTATGTTGCTGTCCAGTAAACTCCGAGAGTTTCCATAAGCTCTGCAAAAATCCTTGCACCCGATTTGTTGTTGAGTGTACCTGCAGCATAAGGTATCGGAAAAGCAATGTCACCCGAGGCAATAACAAAATCGGGTTTTTCTGCATTGATAATAGCCGCAACGGCGTTGAGTGCCATCCTGTCTTTTTTCATTGACAGCCATCCGCCGCCGATGTGGATATCCGTAATCTGAAGCACTTTAAGACCGTTGTCGGAAATAATATTCCACACACCGTCGGTCGGATTTTCAAATGTTAATTCGTTGACATATGAAGGGGAAAAGGATTTTGCTCTTTTGATGTTTGAATTGACAACAACGGTGTTTGCAACCGCTGTTACCGCCGAAATAACGGCAATAACCGCAAAAATGACGGCTATGACTTTCAGAAATTTTTTCATTTTTATTTTCACACCTCTTTATTTAAAATAAGGGCACAGTTTATATAGACTGTGCCCTATAGCATATTATCAGAAAAGTTCTGCGATGCCGAAAATAATTGTTTTGAAGAATGCAAGGATTTTTTCGCCTGCGCTGAATTCGTTGCCGTAAAGCTCAAACTGAGCAAGCATATAGTTGTTATCTGCATAAAAATCAAGATATGTGATAACTGAGGTTTCATATTCTGTTGAATTTTCTTTGATGTCGATAATTCTTACGCCTCTGCCGTGATCGCCGTATGAACCGAAGCCTGCGCTGGGAGTGTTGACAAGGTCAACGCCTTCGTAATCAACAACGAATGAATTCTTGTGGTCATGACCGAAGAACATTGCAACAACGTCGCCCTGATTCTTGACTGTTTCAAACTGACCGCCGTTCTTTGAGGGAGGGCAGGGAGTTTCGTTGAGTTCACCTGTTACATAGTTGTCGGGGTTGAAAGCATAATATTTTACCGTTCCGTCGTCCTCTTCAACCTTAACATATTCGTATTTGTCTTTTTCTGACTCGGAAACTTCAAAGATGATATCATAGATTTCGTTAACGATGATGTGCTGGAACATCATTGAGGGAACAGATTTTCCGCCGTTCTGTGCTTTGAGTTCGTTTGAAGTTTTGACATACCAGTCAAGCTGGTCTTTATGAACATGGTCATAACCGTCTTCATCATACATATTGGAGTCAATCATCCAGAGGTTATATGCAACCTTTGAGGCATCTGCTGATGAATAGATGGGAACATTGTATGTACCGCAGCCGTAAATAGCTTCGCCTTCATCAACCGCAATGCAGCAGTCGTATGATGTGTAGAATTCCATCTGTTCTTCCTTTGTAACGATTTCTTCTGCATCGTGGTTACCGAAAACAACTGCAACGGGAATGCCGATTTCTTCAAATACGGACATATAGTTGCTGATAGCATATTTTACAAGCTGGAGGTCGATTGCATGAGTGCCTGCGGTTGCTGAGCCGGCGGAGATATTGTCGCCTGTGAGAACGATAACATTAGGCTGTGCATCAATAACAACCTCTTTAAGGAATGTTTTGGTTGCGGGAGTGAGAACGGTTCCGTCCTGAATGTCGGAAATCTGCATGATGCGGAAGTTTCCGTCTTTGTCAAACTGAAGCTTTTCATTTGCGTTTGTTTCTGCATAGGCAGGCATAAGAATGCCGAATGCAAGAACAGCGGCAAGAAGGATTGATAAGATTTTTTTCATAATTATCCCTTCCTTTTCTGTTAATAATTCATAAAATATTATATCATTTTTTATAATAAAGTCAATAAAAAATAAAAGCATCACACCTATAAAAAAGATGTGATGCCTTTTGTTTAAAGGAAAGGACGCATTGTGTTTTCAAGGTTTTCTTCGAGCTCGCTGATTCTTGTTGCGAGATGTTTTACCTCGTTTGAAGCGGCGGGATACTGGTTAAGATATTTGTTGATGGATTTGATGCCCATTCCGCAGCCATCGGTTATAAGGCTTGCCGCCTGTGCGGCTGTGGGCTTGAATGCCATTTCGGCATTTGCTTTGATTTTTGACATACCTTTCGCCATGATATTAGGCTCTTTTCCGTCGCATCCGAGCTTATGCAGAGTATCGTCAATGTCTTTTTCAAGGTCTTTGTGCTCTGTTTTGCTCTCTTTTAGAACCTGAGTCAATTCACCTTCTTCAAGATAGGGAAGCACATCGTCGATTGACGCAATCGCCATGCGGATGCCTGCGCTGCATTCGCGCAGAAGATATAAAGTGTCTTTATTATTTTCCATTTTATCACCCCGATTATATTATTGACAAAAAGAAAAGATTTAATTATTATAAAATCAAGGAAGTGATAAAAATGATTTTTGCAAATCACGCACATATTTTTCCAAAGGAATTAAGACCCGAGGGCTGCGTTGAAAAGCTTATGGAATTTCTTGACGAAAGCGAAATAGACAAAGCGGTTGCTTTTGCACCGTTTTCGGACAGATTTCATGAGGGCGGCTTTGAGGGCAGCTCAAATACATGGCTTGCAAAGCAGATAAAAGGCAATGACAGACTTGTCGGTTTCGGTACAATTGATTTCACGCAGAATCTTCGTGATGAGGTTGACAGAATTGCCGACCTCGGATTCAAGGGAATAAAGCTTCACCCGCCTTATCAGGAATTTGTTATTGACGGCGAAGATGCATTCAAGGTTTACGAAAGAGCACAGGAGCTCGGACTTTTCCTTTCTTTCCATTCGGGAATGCATTGGCACAGACTGCGGGACAATCATGTTTTGCTTTTTGACGAGGTTGCCTGGAATTTTCCGAAATTAAAATTCAGCATGGAGCATATCGGCGGATATCATTTCTTCAAGGATGCTCTTGCCGTTATGTGCAATAATTCGAGAGGTGAAGAGGATCATGTTTTTGCGGGCTGGACAAGCGTAGGTAACCGCAAGGGTAAAGGCGACGAATGGGCGCTTACCGATGAAGAACTTGAAATTGTTATTGCACAGACGGGTGAGGACAGAAGCATTTTCGGACTTGATTTTCCATACTCAAAGCCTGAGCACATCAAATCCGATATTGCAAGAATCAGAAGTCTTGATATCTCGGAAGAATGCAAAGAAAAAATACTCGGAAAGACTCTCGAAAAAGTTCTCAAGTGATTAACACCCCCGAAAAAGGCAACTCCTTTTTCGGGGGTGTTTTACGGTTTTTACATACCTCTGCGTCTTACGCAGTTCTCAAGATTGATGGCTTCATATACTCCGTCATCAAATAAATCGCAGATGTTTTTGTAATCGTCAATCGAAAGAGTTTCGAGAGTTTTGTTTTCTCTTATGCAAAGAGCAACAAGCTCACCCGTTGCCTTATATGCATCACGGAAGGGGAGACCCTTTGAAACAAGATAGTCTGCACAGTCGGTTGCATTGATGAATCCGCCCGCTGCGGCTTTTCTCATGTTTTCGGGAATAGCCTTCATTGTTGCAATCATGGGAACAAGTGTTACAAGGCAGATTTTAACGGTGTCAAAGGCATCGAAAATCGCATCCTTATCTTCCTGCATATCTTTATTATAAGCAAGGGGAAGTCCTTTCATAACGGTGAGGAGAGTCATGAGATCGCCGAAAACTCTGCCGCTTTTACCTCTTGCAAGCTCTGCAATGTCAGGGTTTTTCTTCTGGGGCATGATGCTCGAACCTGTTGAGAATGCATCGTCAAGTTCAACGAATTTGAATTCCCATGAGCACCAGAGGATGATTTCTTCGCAAAGCCTTGAAAGATGCACCATGCAGATTGAAAGCGCGCTTGCAAGCTCAATGCAGAAATCTCTGTCTGCAACACCGTCAAGAGTGCTTGCGGTGTATGAATCAAATCCGAGAATCGAAGCTGTCATTGCGCGGTCGATGGGATAGGTTGTGCCCGCAAGTGCACCGCTTCCGAGAGGTGAGGAGTTCATTCTCTTTCTTGCATCCTCAATTCTTCCGAGGTCGCGCTTGAGCATTTCGATATAAGCGAGAAGATGTGCCTTGAAAGTAATGGGCTGTGCCCTCTGGAGATGTGTATATCCGGGCATTATTGCATTGCCGTATTCTTCGCCCTTTGCGGTGAGTGCATCAATAAGCTCGTTGATAAGCTTCAATGTTTCATCGCATTCGTCACGAAGATAAAGTCTCACGTCAAGTGCAACCTGGTCGTTTCTGCTTCTTCCTGTGTGAAGACGCTTTCCGGGTGCACCGACTCTTTCTGTTAAGGTCTGCTCAATAAATGTGTGGATATCTTCTGCGTTGGGGTCAATGAGAAGCTTACCGTCAGCAATATCCGCTTTAATCTGAATAAGCTCCGCAACAATAATTGCAGCATCTTCGTTTGAAACAATGCCCTTTGCCGCAAGCATGGTAACATGAGCGATGCTGCCCTCGATATCCTGAGCATACATTCTTGAATCTGTTGCTATTGATGAATTGAAATCGTTGGTTTTCTTATCCGCTTCTTTTGAAAAGCGGCCTGCCCAAAGTTTCATATTTGTTCCTCCTACAGGAAAAAGAGCCGTCGTTTTGGCGGCTCTTATCTGATTTTATTTGTTTGCGTTTCTTTCAGCTTCAAGGATAGCCTTAACCTTGATGGGAAGACCGAAGAGGTTAATGAAGCCTGCGGAATCTTTCTGGTCGTAAACTTCGTCTGCATCGAATGTTGCGAAGTCCTCGCTGTAAAGTGTATAGGGTGAAGTTACGCCTGCGTTGATGATGTTGCCCTTGTAAAGCTTGAGCTTAACGTCACCTGTAACTGTTTCCTGAGTCTTGTCAACGAAAGCAGCGAGGGATTCACGGAGAGGAGTGAACCACTGGCCGAAGTAAACAAGCTCTGCATACTTGTGAGCAATGATTTCCTTGTAGTGCATTGTATCTCTGTCAAGGCAGAGTGTTTCGAGAATATCATGAGCCTTGAAGAGTATTGAACCTGCGGGATTTTCGTAAACGCCTCTTGATTTCATACCTACAAGACGGTTTTCAACGATGTCGTTAAGACCGATACCGTTCTTGCCGCCAACCTCATTGAGGTAGGTGATAAGCTCTACGCCGCCCATTTCCTTGCCGTTAACAGCTGTGGGAACACCCTTTTCAAAGTGAATTGTGATGTATGTGGGTTCATCGGGAGCCATTTCAGGTGAAACACCCATTTCAAGGAAGCCGGGCTTGTTGTACTGAGGCTCGTTTGCGGGGTCTTCAAGGTCAAGACCTTCGTGTGAAAGATGCCAGAGGTTCTTATCCTTTGAATAGTTTGTTTCTCTGTTTATCTTAAGAGGAATGTTGTGTGCTTCTGCGTATTCGATTTCTTCTTCTCTTGACTTGATATCCCAGATTCTCCAGGGAGCGATGATTTCCATTTCGGGTGCGAAAGCCTTGATTGTAAGTTCAAATCTTACCTGGTCGTTACCCTTGCCTGTGCAGCCGTGGCAGATGGCGTCTGCGCCTTCAGCCTTTGCGATTTCAACGATTCTCTTTGCGATGATGGGACGTGCAAAGGATGTGCCGAGGAGATATTCCTTCTCATAAACAGCGCCTGCTTTAAGGGTGGGGAAGATGTAATCGCTTACGAATTCATCCTGGAGATTTTCGATGTAGAGCTTTGAAGCACCTGTCTTGATAGCCTTTTCTTCAAGACCGTCAAGCTCTGTACCCTGACCGACGTCACCTGAAACAGCGATAACCTCGCAGTTGTTATAGTTTTCCTTGAGCCAGGGGATAATGATTGATGTATCGAGGCCGCCTGAATAGGCGAGAACTACTTTTTTGATTTCTTTCATGATAATTTCTCCGTTCTTTATGTTTGTTTATGCACTAATTATACATCGAACATTCAAAAAATCAAGCATTTTCTGAATATTTATGCATTTTCGTCGTATTTAACAAAAATCTTGCTTTTATCGGCTGTTAACCGAGCAAAAGTCCGACTTTTTTCTTTGCTTTGGTGAGAGTCCTGTTTGCAAGACGTGCGGCCTTTTCCGCACCTGCCGCCGCTGTGTCGAGAAGATACTGCTTGTCTGCGATAAGACGCTTATACTCTTCCTGAACGGGACGGAGTTCTTCAATAACCGCTTCGGCAACCTTAACCTTGAAATCGCCGTAGCCCTTGCCCTCGAATTCTTTTTCAATAGCATCAAAGTCAAGACCCGTGCAGCATGAATAAATAGCCATGAGATTGTTTATTCCGTCTTTGCCGTCTGCATATCTTACGCAGGCTTCGCTGTCGGTAACGGCAGACTTGAATTTCTTGAGAATAACGGAAGGCTCGTCAAGAAGCGAAACGGAAGCCTTGGGATTGGGGTCGCTCTTTGACATCTTCTGTGTGGGATCCTGAAGGCTCATGACTCTTGCACCGACCTTGCCGATGAAAGGCTCGGGGAGAGTGAATGTGTTGCCTCTGAGTGAATTGAATCTTGTTGCAACGTCTCTTGCAAGCTCAAGATGCTGCTTCTGGTCTGCACCGATGGGAACGTAATTTGCCTGATAGAGAAGAATATCCGCAGCCATAAGCACGGGATATGCAAAAAGACCTACGTTAACGTTATCAGCGTGCTTCTGCGATTTTTCCTTGAACTGTGTCATTCTTGAAGCTTCGCCGAACTGAGTGTAGCAATCAAGAATCCATGCAAGCTCTGCGTGTGCAGCTACCTGACTCTGAATGAAAACAATGCTCTTTTCGGGGTCAAGACCGATTGAAAGAAGAATTGCATACATTTCCATGATTTGTTGGCGGAGCTTTGCAGGGTCAGGGTGAATTGTTAAAGCGTGAAGGTCTGCAACGGCGTAAAGGCAGTTGTAGTCATCGCTCATTGCTTTCCAGTTTTTGAGCGCGCCGAGATAATTTCCGAGAGTGGGAATTGAGGTCGGCTGAATCATGCTTAAAACTATCGGCTTTTTTTCGGGAGTTGTATTTTCCATAAATAACACCTCTTTATATTGAACGTGCAACTTCTCCGAGAATCTTGACACCTTTGACGATATCTTCATCGGAGGGAGTTGAGAAATTCATTCTTATATACTGACAGGGAGCATCGCCGTCAACCATCATTGCGTTGCCGGGTACAACCGATGCGCCTGCGGCGCTTGCTTTTTTAACAAAGTCAAGCATATCAATGCCGTCATTGAGCTTTGCCCAAACGAAAAGACCGCCTTCGGGTCTGTGGTATGTAAGATAATCGGAAAGCTCATTATCAATGCAGTCGCAGAGAAGATTGAGCTTGCGCTTGTAGATTTCTCTGATTTTGTTGATATGACCTTCAAAATCATATTCTGTAAGCCACTTATACACCACAAGCTGTGAAACAAGCGGCGTATGAACATCCTGAGTCTGTTTTGCAACGGTAAGCTTTGCGATAACTTCTTTCGGTGCAAGAACATAACCCACTCTGATGCCGGGTGCAACAATTTTTGAGAATGAACCGGAATAGATAACGAGTCCGTCGGTGTCAAAGCTCTTGATTGCGGGAACATCCTCACCCGAAACGCGAAGGTCGCCGTAGGGGTTATCTTCAAGAATCATAACGCTGTATTTCTTTGCAAGCTCATAAACGGCTTTTCTTTTTTCGAGCGACATTGTTATGCCTGCAGGATTCTGGAAGTTGGGGATTGTATAAATAAACTTAACGTTTTCTTCTGTCTGCAGTTTCTTTTCGAGAGCTTTGATGTTGATGCCGTCGCTGTCAACGGGTACGCCCGAAAGCTTTGCGCCGAAGCTTCTGAAGCAGTTGAGTGCGCCGATGAATGAAGGCTCTTCGCAAAGAACGCAGTCACCGTAGTTAACAAAGCACTGGCTTGTGAGGCTCATAACCTGCTGTGCGCCGCTTACAACAATGAGCGAGTCGTTTTCAGAACCCACGCCGTAACGTTCTTTTGCAAGCTCTGTAAGCTTTGCAACAAGAGGAGCATAGCCTTCGCTGATACCGTACTGCAAGGCGAGAATGGGATCGGATTCAAAAACCTCACCTACAATTTTTTTGATATCATCAACGGGAAATGCGTCGGGTGCCGGATTTCCTGCAGCAAGGGGAATGGTGTTTCCCGAGCTTTTGAGGATTTCTCTGATGATTGAGGGCTTGAGAGATGCAACGCCCTTTGCAAACTGATAGTCCATATATTTCTTTCCTTTCAAAGGATTTGTATTTAAAATTAAAAAATATTATAACATATAATGTGCATAATGTAAATGAAAATATTGATAGATTTATAAATTTATGATAAAATATTATCAGTCAGAATAAGGAGAGATAATATGAAATCAAAATATGATGCCGTGCTTTTTGATTTTGACGGTACGATTGCCGATACGGGCAGAGGTATTTTTTCTTCAATTCAGTATGCTGTTGAATGCCTCGGATTTGAACCTCTCGACAACGCAACCCTGCGCAGATTCATCGGACCGCCCATATATGATTCTTTCAAACGCGAACTCGGTCTTGATGAAGAAAAAAGCGATTTTGCCGTTAAGAAATACAGAGAAAAATATGCCGAAAAAGGAATATATGAGTTTGAACTCTATGACGGAATACTTCCTCTTATGAAAACGCTTCATGAAAGAGGAATAAAAGTGGGAATTGCAAGCTCAAAGCCGCAGAATTTTCTTATAAGAATTGTTGATTTTCTTAATGTCGGTGAGCTTATTGATTTTATTTCCGCGCCATCTGCCGATAATACACCGCAGAGCAAGACTTCGCTTATCAACAATGCCGCGGAGGCTTTGAATATCGGCAAGGATAAAATTCTTATGGTGGGCGACAGATATTTTGATATCGACGGTGCAAACGGTGCGGGAGTTGAAAGTGTCGGAGTGACTTTCGGCTACGGCAGCGAAGCAGAATTAAAAAAATCGGGCGCAACCTTTATTGCAGGCTGCGCCGATGATATAAGCAATATTATTTTTTGCTGCTGACTTTTTTGTCAGCGGCAATTTCTTTTGCCGAGGAATAGAATACGTTGAAAATCAGTATGCTTGCAATCATGAGAACAACGAGAACAATTCCCGCATCTTGTGTAATATTCAAAACGGATTTGGGATTTTTGGCAAGTTCAATAAAGCTTGCATCATATGTAAAGAAATAAATCAGTGCGGTGATAAAGAGATATCTCGGAATCCAAGTCATGCAGAAATCCTCTGTTCTCTTGGGAACGGGAACGGGGAGAGCTTTCTTCATGATATTCTTGTTAACGGTAATTGCGCAGAAAATGAATCCGATAACCCCGAGAACAATCATGAGTATAATCTCATAAATTTCGTTGTCTTCAAGCATTCCTTTTTCAATGAACATATCGGCAATTCTCATTCCGAGAGGTCTTATGATTGTTAAAACGAATGTAAAGAAAAGGGTGAGAACAGCGCTGTATGCACCGTGAAGCCACTGCTTTTTAAACGGAGGTTCGTATTCAAATCTGCCTTCGCCCTGAGTGATATTCTTGGGAAGACAAACAAGAAGAAGCATAACTCCGAATCCCATAAGGAAGCCTGTAAAGTATTCCCAGAGCGACCATGAACCCTGTGCAAGGAATGCGGGAGGAGTTACTTTTGCAAGGAAACCTCTGTCGGAATCAATGATGAGGAACACATCGGCAATCGTTATCGAAAGAGCCATGATAACATTGATTGCTGTTGAAAGGAAAGCGGTGATTTTGTCGCGGAATGCGATAAGCACGGTGAGTGAACTCAGAAGTGCGGCTGCGGAATATGAAATAACTCTTACGCTTGCATAGTAATTTCTGCCGAAGGGGATTTTCTTGAACCATGCTTCCGAACCCATGTTTTTGATGAATGACATCATGGGACTCATTTCGATGCCCTTATCTGCAAGACCCTCCTTGAACATATCAACCGCAGTCGGAGTGATATAGGGAACAATGAAATGCGAAAGGGTGAACATGAACACTGCAACGAGAGCGTAGAAAACAGCGATTATAGCTATGTAGTTTGAAATTTTATATTCTCTTTTTGAGAAGAGTGAGCCTAAAAAGATTGAGAAAAGAGGCATCCAGCCGAAGCCTAAAAGAAGCATTACCCATAAGCCGTACCAAGGGCTGATTTCAACCGTTGCAACAGCTTCTTCTCCCGTGAAAGGAACGGTGCTTCCGAGATAGCCGCCCATCTGACTGTTGAGTGTGCCCCATCCGCCGTTTGTGATACCCATGAGGATAACGGCAACGGGTATGGCTTCATAGCTCATTTTCTTGCGGTTGCCGAAGAATGCAAAGATGAAAAGCACCATTGCAACGCCGACTGCAAACATGCCCCACATAGAGCCCCAGCCGTGAGAGCCTCTGACTCTCCACATGAAGCCTGTCAGAAATGCGAATGCAAGAACCATGAAAGTTTTTGCTTTTGCGTTTAATTCTCTTGTCTGTGTAAGTTCCATTTTTATCCTCCTTATGCTTTATATTCCATTGTGATATTTCCGTCAAAATCTTTCCAGAGGAATTCGCCGTCACAAAGGGTCATATAGCCGTGGTGACTGTTTTCCTTGGGAATCGAAACCGAACCGGGATTCATATAGATATAATTCTCGTGTTCAATGCACTTCGGAACATGGGTGTGACCGTGCAGAAGGATGTCGCCGTTCATCAGCGGGGGGAGATGACCTTCGTTGAAGTTATGACCGTGGGTTGCATAGAGAAGCCTGTTTCCGACGGGAATCACTGCATATTCGCCGAGAATCGGAAAATCAAGCACCATCTGGTCAACCTCGGTATCGCAGTTGCCCCTCACGCACAGAATTTCATTCTTTATTTCATTGAGAAGTGCGATTACCGCTTTGGGTGCATAGCCTTCGGGCAAATCGTTGCGCGGACCGTGATAGAGAATATCGCCGAGAAGCAGAAGTCTGTCGGCTTCTTCATTTTTATAAGCTTCAAGAAGCTTTTTGCAGTAAAATTCCGAACCGTGAATATCGGATGCAATCAGAAATTTCATAATTATTCCTCGATTTTATTTTTATGAAAACATTATAATACAACAACCACCGAAATGCAACAGCAAATCGGTGGTTGATTATTAACTGTTTTCTTTGAAACGGTTGAGGAAATGCTTTGTTCTCTCGTTTTTAGGATTATTGATAACATCCTCGGGACTGCCCTGCTCAACAATAACACCGCCGTCCATGAAGATAACCTTATCGGAAACATCTCTTGCAAATGCCATTTCATGGGTAACGATAACCATTGTGCATCCCGAATCCTTGAGACCCTTGATAACATTGAGAACTTCCATTGTCAGCTCGGGGTCGAGTGCGGAAGTGGGTTCATCAAAAAAGAGAATCTTGGGATTGAGTGCAAGCGCACGGGCTATTGCAACTCTCTGCTGCTGACCGCCCGAAAGCTGGCACGGATAAAAATCAACCTTTTCTTCAAGACCGACTTTCTTGATTAACTCGAGAGCATTCTTCTTTATTGAAACTTCGTCGCCCTTTTTAAGAAGGGTGGGGGCGAGAGTAAGATTTTCAAGAACGGTATACTGCGGAAAAAGATTGAAATTCTGGAACACAAGACCGAAATTAAGTCTGCTTTCTCTTATCTTTTCATCGGACAGATATGATTTGTCGCTGCCGTCAAAAACAACTTCATTATCAACAACAATCTTGCCGTCATCGGCGATCTCAAGGAAGTTGAGACATCTGAGCAGGGTTGTTTTGCCGCTGCCCGATGAGCCGATGATAGAAAGAACGTCACCCTTTTCGAGTGTAAAGCTTATATCCTTGAGAACTTCGGTTTTGCCGAAGCTCTTTTTTATGTTGCTTACTTCTAATATCGACATATTTTAACTCCTGAAATAGCTCAGTTTCTTTTCCGCTTTGTTGAGAACGACCGTGAGAATACCGACAAATATAAGATAGAAAACGCCCGTGAAGAACAAGGGCCATATCATAGCTTTTGTTGCGGCAAGCTCTTTTGCATTCTTGATGATTTCGCAAACCATGATACAGTTTGCAAGTGCGGTATCCTTGATAAGGGTTATAATTTCGTTTGACATGGGCGGAACGATGCGCTGGATAACCTGCTTGAGAATGATTTTCCTGAAAATCTGGGATTTTGTGAGACCGAGAACATATCCGGCTTCATACTGACCCTTGGAAATGCTTTCGATACCGCCTCTGTAAATCTCTGAAAAATAGCAGGCATAGTTGATTGTGAATGCAATGAGAACGGCTGTTATTCTGCCTGCATCGGCAATGCCGTATTCGATAAACATATATCGGTCAATCTGTCCGAAAAGCTGGTAGTGGAACAAAAGACCGGGCACATAGTAGATGATGAATATCTGAAGCATGAGAGGAATACCTCTGACAATCCAGACAACCACCTTTGAAATTGATTTGACAATTTTGAATCGGCTCATCGAACAGAAGGCTATAGGCAAACCAAGCGGTGCGCCGCAAAGCAGCGTCACCGCAAAGATAAGCAAAGATATTTTAAAGCCGTCGAACAAAAAAGCCGTGACTTCTAAAAAGGACATCTTAAAACTCCAATTATATCTTTAAAATTATTTCTGATCAGAGAAATCTGTGATAGCTGTGTTTGAAACACCGTATTTCTCTGCAAGAGCAGCGATTGTGCCGTCTGCTGCAAGAGCTTCGAGCTGTGCGTTAACATTAGCTGTGAGCATGCTGCCCTTCTTAAAGCCGATTGCATAGAATTCAACATCGCTTGAAAGGTCGTCAACGATTGCAAGGTCTGCATAGTCGCCCTTGCCTACATAGCTCTTTGCAAGCTGTGCATCAACAACTGCGAAATCAGCTGAGCCTGACTTGATTTCCATGAGGCAGTCTGTCTGCTTGATGAAGCCCTTGAATGCTGTGCCTTCAAATGACTTTGCATATTCTTCGCCTGCGGAACCGCTTTCTGCAACGCCCATCTTGCCGTTGAGGTCTGCAGCTGCAGCGATGCCTGCATCAGCCTTTACAACAACTACCTGACGGTTTTCCATGTAGTTATATGAGAAGTCAACCTTTTCTGCACGGAGAACGCCATCATCGTCAGCTGTGTTAGCTGTAAAGCCGTTCCATACGCAGTCGATTGTGCCTGAGTTGAGGTCTGTATATTTGCTGCTCCATTCGATTTCCTGGAAGATAACTTCATAGCCGAGGTTGCCGAAAACTTTTTCTGCAAGTTCTGTGTCAAAACCGATGAGCTTACCGTTTTCGTCTTTATAGTTCATGGGTTCATAAATTGTGTAACCTACAACAACTGTTTCTTTTGCTTCGTTATTGGGTGCTTCACCGTTGGGAGCCTGTGTTGTTGTTTCGTTGTCTGTGTTGCCGCCGCATGCAGCAAATGAGAAGAGCATAAGTCCTGCGAGAATCAATGCGAGAATCTTTTTCATGATATTTACTCCTTTATTTTATTATTGTGTTATTACATTATCATATTAAAGTGCTTTTGTCAATGATTTTCGGAAAAAGAAAAGGGGAGCGGTAAACACTCCCCTGATATCATGCCGTTGCATCCGTGCGGCTGTTATAAAGCTCGTAATAAAATCCTTGTTTTTCAATCAATTCGGTGTGGCTGCCCTGTTCAACGATATTTCCGTTTTTCATAACAAGAATAACATCCGCATTTTTGATGGTTGAAAGTCTGTGGGCAACAATGAAGCTTGTTCTTCCCTCCATCATGGTTGAAAATGCTTTCTGAATACGGATTTCCGTTCTTGTGTCGATTGAAGATGTTGCTTCGTCAAGAATGAGCATGGGAGGCAGACAGAGCATGACTCTTGCAATGCAGAGAAGCTGCTTCTGTCCCTGCGAAAGTCCCGAAGCTTCATCGGAAATAATCGTGTCATAACCGTCAGGCAGTCGTTTTATAAAGCTGTGTGCGTGAGAAGCCTTTGCGGCGGCGATGATTTCTTCCTCCGTTGCATCGGGTTTTCCCATTGCGATGTTTTCGCGCACCGTGCCTTCCTTCAGCCATGTATCCTGCAAAACCATGCCGTAGCTTTTGCGCAGGCTTTCTCTTGTTGCCGAATTGATTTCAACTCCGTCAACGCTGATTTCACCTTCGTCAACATCATAAAATCTCATCAGAAGATTAACAAGAGTTGTTTTACCGCAGCCCGTGGGACCGACGATTGCAACTCTGTTGCCTTTTTCAACGTCAAGATTAAGATTTTTGATGAGTTCTTTATCCTTTGAATAAGAAAATGCAACGTTTTTAAGTGTAACATTACCGTCGACATTCTCATAAATATGAGCGTTTTCGGGGTCGGGAGTCTGCGGCTTCTGTTCAACCAAATCAAAAAGTCTTTCTGCACAGGCGAGAGCATTCTGAAGTTCCGCAATAACGCCCGATATTTCATTGAATGGTTTGGTGTATTGGTTTGCATAGCTTAAGAAGCACGAAAGACCGCCTACGGTTATTGCACCGTTCACGGCCGCCAACGCACCCGTAAGACCAACCGCTGCATAAACAACGCTGTTAACGAAGCGTGTGCACGGATTTGTGAGCGATGAGAAGAATATTGCCTTGCATGAATATTTTTCATATTTTTCGTTGATTTCGTCAAACTCTTCAAGAGTTTTTTCTTCTCTTGAAAATGCGGTAACAAGTTTGCCGTTGCCTACGCTTTCTTCAATAAATGCGGTCTGTTCGCCCCTTGTTTTGGATTGCATCTGGAACATTGAGAAGGTTTTTTTGGCGATGAATCTTGCAACAAAAAGCGAAAGAGGGGTGAGGATAACGACTACAATTGCAATTTTATAATTTATTGACAGCATAAAACCGAGAGTGCCGAGGATTGTTATAACACCCGTAAAAAGCTGTGTGAAGCCCATTAAAAGACCGTCTGCAAACTGGTCGGCGTCGGATATGATTCGGCTTACGGTATCACCCGTCGGTTTTGAATCAATATAGCTTAAAGGCAAAATCTGAATTTTTTTCATTGCTGCATTGCGTATATCTCTTACCACTCTGAAAGTTATGCGGTTATTAAGAGTATTCATTATCCACTGTGCAAGCCCCGTTGCAAGAGCAAGAATGCCTATGCGGTAAAGAAAGGGGAGAAGTGCATCAAAATCAACCTTACCCGGTGCAACAATTTCGTCAATCGCTTTGCCTGCGAGAACGGGAATATAGAGGCTTGAGGCAACGCTTGCCGCCGCAAGAATGATTGATATAAAAAGATGTATTTTATATCTGCCGACATAGAAAAGCACTTTTTTGAGCGTGCCCTTGTTCATTTTCTTTTTCATGCACTTTCCTCCCCGTCAAACTGTGAGAGATGAATTTCTCTGTAAACAGCGTTGTTTTCAAGGAGCTCCTTGTGTGTGCCTACCGAAGCAATTCCGTCGTCAAGAACAATGATTTTATCCGCATGCATAATTGAAGATGTTCTCTGCGAAACAATGAACACAGCCTTGTTGCCCTGATTTTCGGCAATTGCACGGCGCATTGCGGCATCGGTTGCGTAGTCAAGTGCGCTCGAGCTGTCATCAAGGATAAGAATATCCGCTTTTTTTATAAGTGCACGGGCAACTGCAAGTCTTTGCCTCTGACCGCCCGAAAAGTTTCTTCCGCCCTGCTCAACGGGAGTATCCAGTCCCCGCTTTTCGGCAATAAAATCCGATGCCTGAGCAAGTGAAAGAGCAAAATTGATTTCATCATCCGTTGCTTCGGGATTGCCCCAGAGCATATTGCTTCTGACCGTTCCTTTAAAAAGAACCGATTTCTGCGGCACTACAGCAATTTTTTCGCGAAGTTCTTCAAGCGGAATATCATTTACATCCGAACCTCCTACAAGCACCTGACCCGAGGTTGCTTTGTAATATGCGGGAATAAGGTTGATAAGAGTTGTTTTTCCCGAACCCGTTGAACCGATTATGCCGACGGTTTCGCCCTTCTTAACGGAAAAACTTATGTTTTCAAGCGAATTTTCGCCCGAACCCGAATATGCAAATGAAACATTTTTAAATTCGACAATATTCTCGCTGTTTTCGTCAATATGTGAATTGCCCTTGTTTCCGTCCTCGGTTTCAAGGTCAAGCACAGAGCTTATTCTTCCTGCGCATGCAACTGATTTTGTGATGCTGATAATGAGATTTGCAAATTTTACAAGCTCAACAAGAATCTGCGACATGTAGTTATAGAGTGCAACAACCGCACCCTGCGTTATTATTCCCGTTTCAACACGGATTGCGCCAACATAAATCAGAACGGCAATTCCTATGTTGATGATTACGCAGGTGAGGGGATTCATAAGTGCGGAAATTCTGCCCGCATATTCCTGGATTGCAGTCAGAGCATCGTTGCGTTCTTTGAATTCTTCAATCTGCTCATCTTCTTTGCAGAATGCTCTTATCACTCTTGCACCCGTGAGGCTTTCTCTTGCGGTGCAGAGAACCTTGTCAAGCGCATTGCGGACTTTTTTATAGAGCGGAATGCAGAAAAACATTATTCCGAAAACAACAACCGAAAGTGCGGGAATAACAACAACAAAAGTGATTGCCGATTTTGCATCAACGGTAAATGCCATTATCATTGCTCCGATAACAACAAAAGGCGAACGGAGAAGCAGACGGAGAGTGAGGTTGAGTCCGTTTTGCACGCTGTCCATGTCACTTGTCATTCGGGTGATAAGGGTTGATGTGCCCGTTTTGTCAAGATTTTCGTGTGAAAGTCTGCCGATGTGTGAGAAAAGTGCGTGTCTGAGTCTTTTGGTGAAAGCGGTTGATGCCTTAGCCGAAAAATACTGCGCCGTTATTGAAAATGCAAGACCCACAGCGCCCAGCAGAATGAGCACAGCGCACATTTTTATGATATAGTTTTCATCGGAATTGCCAATGCCCTTGTCAATGATTGATGCAACAACCAGAGGAACAAAAAGTTCAAGTATTGCCTCAAACATTTTGAACATCGGTGCAAGCACGCATTGAAGCCTGCTTCCTTTAAGATACACAAAAAGCTTTTTCATTTCGTCATTCCTTAAAAATTAGTCATAATATTTTAGCATATTCATTTTATTTTGTGAAGGGGATTTTGTGATTTATTAATTTTATATTAATTCTGATTCGGAAAAATAAAAACTGTATGATATGATAATATTACCTCGTATAAAGTCTAAGGAGGACTAAGACGATGAAAGTTACAAAAGAAACTCATTTTGGTATACAGAGAAAAATTGTTGCAAACATGACTTCCGAAAGTTGGGAAACCATTCCTCATATTTCCTATATTTATGAGCCTGAGGTTTCAAGATTTTTAGAGGTTGTCAAGGAGCTTAACGCTTCGGGCAAATTTC
>JAFWYP010000008.1 GCA_017517665.1 Clostridia bacterium
ACCCGCAGACGCTGCAAAGGCAGTTGAGCTCGGTGCAGAAGGTATCGGTCTTTGCCGTACAGAGCATATGTTCTTTGAGGCTGACAGAATTGCTGCATTCAGAGAAATGATCTGCTCCGATACAGTAGAAGAAAGAGAAGCAGCTCTTGAAAAGATTCTTCCTTACCAGCAGGGCGACTTCGAAGCTCTCTATGAAGCACTCGAAGGCAACCCCGTTACAATCAGATTCCTTGATCCTCCTCTCCATGAGTTCGTTCCCACAGAAGAAGCTGACATCGCTGCTCTTGCAGAAGCACAGGGCAAGTCAGTTGAAGACATCAAGGCTATCATCAGCGGTCTTCACGAATTTAACCCCATGATGGGTCACAGAGGCTGCCGTCTCACAGTTACCTATCCCGAAATCGCTGCAATGCAGACAAAGGCTGTTATCCGTGCAGCTATCAATGTTAAGAAGGCTCATGCTGACTGGAACCTTGTTCCCGAAATCATGATTCCCCTTGTTGGCGAAGTTAAGGAACTTAAGTATGTTAAGAACATCGTTGTTGCAACAGCTGACGCTGAAATTGCAGCAGCAGGCGTTGATCTTAAGTACGAAGTTGGTACAATGATCGAAATTCCCAGAGCTTGTATCACAGCAGACGAAATCGCTAAGGAAGCTGAATTCTTCTGCTTCGGCACAAACGACCTTACTCAGATGACATTCGGCTTCAGCCGTGATGACGCAGGTAAGTTCCTCAATGCTTACTATGATACAAAGATTTACGAATTCGATCCGTTTGCAAAGCTTGACCAGAACGGCGTTGGCGCTCTTATGGAAATGGCAGTTGCAAAGGGTAAGGCAAGCGGTAAGAACCTCCACTATGGTATCTGCGGCGAACACGGCGGCGATCCCTCATCAGTTGAATTCTGCCACAAGATCGGCCTCAACTATGTATCCTGCTCACCCTTCCGTGTGCCCATCGCTCGCCTCGCAGCAGCTCAGGCAGCTATCAAAGGTTAATAGGACTGACCTGTTTTTACGAGTTGACATCGGCTACGGTGACGCTCTGAAACACAGAAAATCGACGGGTAAATATCTCCGCCCGTATCAATGGGAAGACTTAACCGTCGATGTCTATATCTGATATAACCGACTCCCTCTGTTGGAAACAGCAGAGGGAGTTTTTGTGTTTGGGGTTGAAATATATTATAATTATGATAGAATTAAAATAACAATTGTTAAGGTTAGGAGGATATTTGTTGTGGCAGTAGTTCCTATTAATGTGTGTGTCCCTGACGATATTTATGTTGATATTTTAAATGGTACTCTTGAACTTTATGGATTAGTAAAAGATGGTGAACATAAGGTGAGAAAGCACTTACCTGTAGTCAAAAGTGCTGCAGAAACAGGTTTGAAGAAGGCTGCTGAAATTATAAAAACACATAAGGGGACATCTATTGTTGTAGGCTCTGTTCTTGCCGTTGGAACGGGTGTTGCGATAACCGTTTCTTGTGTCGTATATAACAAAAAGAAGAAAGATATAGTATTCTTTAATGAGTGTTTAGAATCTTACTATTCCTCAATAAAAGAAGGAACGCTCAATAACGAAATAATAGATAATTTGATACATAGTTTAGATACTCTTGAAGAAAAGAAAATTTCAATAAAGATGTCACCAAATAAACTTAGCGCCATCATTTTTAGTGTGTTCGATTACACAAACAAACTTGCTGAAGCAAACAATCAAAAAGTAAAATTGTCCAAGCCTAAGAAAAAAGACAATATTGTTGATATAAGGGAGTATCTAGAGATCCAAAAAAATATTATTCTGTCCGCATAATAATTAGCTGTATTATTTTAGAGGTTTGTATGAGAAAAACGCAAAAAATGGAAAAACAAAATAAAATCGTCTGTAATTTTTATCATATAAAAATAGTTATAGTTATTGCAGTATTTGCCGTGATTTCATTATTGGTTTCTATTGTGCTTCATTTGTTTAAAGCCGATTTTTCTTCTTCAATTTTTGCCAATATATTTGCTGGTTTGATAACTGGTCTAATTATATGTTTGGTTGGTGGAGCAAAGCAAAAAAACTCAACAGAGCTTATTGCAAAAAAAGAATGGTTGCAAGAGTTAAGCATAATGATTAAACTTTATTTAAATGAATATCATCAATTGTCGCGCTTTAAATTTGAAAAATTTAATGGCGATGAAAATATATATAATTTTATTTACGATGTTCATGTCCATTCAAACGCTATAAATTCAGAAATTTTACAAAAGCAATTTGACAAAACAATAAATTTTAAACCAAGAGAATATTGCAAAGAAAAGTTTGATTACGATGCTAATGCACTAATCGATTCATTTGAAGAGTTACACGAAAAGGTAGAACATATAGATATAGATTGTCCAAGTTCCAAATGCATTCTAGATTATTTTAAGCCAACACATTTTGAACTGTTAAAACTTAATATGAAAGTGCATGAAGAAATCAGAGAGTTAGATATACAAATATCAGAGTTATCAAGAAGTATTTTTTAATTATATGTATATTTCTTGCAGTCAATAAAGCACTTTCTCCTTGTAAAATGGTATTACCAATTACAAGGAGATTTTTCTTTTAATCGACATCCTCGACAAATCCGTAATTACATTATAATATTATCTTGCAATCAAAATTAATGTAATGAAAGGATTGATTTTATGGAAAACAAGCTTACTTACACCAAAGTTGGGAATTATTACATTCCGAACCTGACAATCAAGCAGTCACCGCCTATCGGCAAATATGGCAGAATGCGCCGTGATTATCTACGTGACCACAGACCTGCACTCTATAACCGTTTGATACTCCGAGAACAACTTCAAGAACATTGTGCCGAAATTAACGAAGCAATCCAAAACCGTCTTGATGTTCTTATTCCACAGATTGCCGAATCCGCAGGAGTGACCGAAAAATTAAAAGAAACCGACCAGATGAAATGGGTCGGTCTGATGAACACCTGCAAAGCTCAAGCCGAAGAAATCGCTTTCTCCGAACTGCTCTATGTTTGATTTTTAAGGCTGTGTAATGCATAAACCTCGTTTTTAGCCTTCAAGGTCATCTTATATTCGGATTCAAAAAATCCGCAAAAGCACCCTTATATATCAACGCCTCTAGACATCAAATCATTACATCCAACATAAATAGGTTACACACACACTTTTGCACAAACCGAATTAAGTGAGTTATTAAAAAGCCGCCCGAGTTTTTACACTCGAGCGGTTTTAGTTTCGTTATGTTGTTTCTGCAAGATATATTGTTTTTGAGTCGGCAATCAAACCTTTTGATAAAGACAGGTTCCACGCTTTCATTGTTGCATGCCACTTCTTATGTTTAATGAAAGTGTCCCAATCAAGTTCATAGATTGCTTTCAGTTTAAAATCATCATCAAACCTGCATATTATAACATATTCAAATTTCTGTTTATCTGGCTCGTTGCTGCCTTTGGGATTTAACCCCGAAAATGCACCGGTAATAGAGCCAGAGGTTGCCTTTATGCTGTACCTTTCACCGGCTCTGCTGATAGCATCTATGTTCTGTGTGCCTACAGGAGCAGCCTGCAAATTAGGAAGACCTGGGGTATCGCAATAATATTTTATGGCTAAAAACTCTGCTAAATCTCCAAGAACATTTTTGGTTCTTATAATCTTCCTGCTTTTTAATTCTTTTATAATGTCGCTATATAATGATACTAATTTCTCGTTAGAAATGCTGCTGATATCCATTTTTTATCTCCTGCAAACTTATTTAATCTCTTGTTCCAAATCATCAAACAAATCGCTGTCAAAGAATTCTCTGACGCTTATTTCCAATCCGTCACAGATTTTCTTGATTGAAACTACACCTGGATTCTTGCTTTTTTCATTAAGCATACTGTAAACGGTTGAGGGTGAAACACCCGAAATATTTGCAAGGGCATTTATTGCGATGTTTCTTTCATTGCAAAGTTCAATAATTCTCAATTCAACGGCTTTTTTAACATTCAAAGCTAATCACCTCTGCGATATATCGTTGATTTAAGTTTATAAAAATCTGCGATAAATCGTGTGGGATATATCGCACAAATATATTTTCTGTGCTATAATTGCGATATATCCCATAAAAGAGGTGTTGTTTTATGGCAACTGTAACCTTCTTCGGTCACAGAGATACCCCAAAAGAAATAGAGCCAGCCTTGCGACTGACTCTGATAGATTTGATTGAAAATAAAAATGCAACTGTGTTTTATGTCGGCAACCACGGTAACTTTGATGCTATGGTACGCCGTCAGCTTGAGGATTTGTCAAAAACTTATCCGATAAAATATTACGTTGTCCTTGCCTATATGCCAAGCAAGAATGACAAATCCGACGAGCACTCAATCCTACCCGAAGGAATAGAAACCGTTCCCCGCCGTTTCGCCATCAACTACCGCAACAAATGGATGCTTAATAAATCCGATATCGTCGTAACCTATGTCACCCACAATTTCGGCGGAGCGTGGCGGTTTAAGGAGATGGCAGAGAGATTAGAGATGATGATAATTAAGTTAAACAAATAAATTTTTCAAAATCAGGTATAACAATATTACGTTTTATAAGTTTTTTTGTAGATAAACAAAGTTACAAAAAGCAATATTATAATAGCTAAGACTAAAAAACTACAAATAATGCTTGCTAAGATGATATTTTCAATAATCCATTTTACTGCAATGATTACTATACGAGTTATTGCCCACATTACGGTAAACGTAATAAATCTTACTGCATAATGTATAACTGAACCCCATAGGCCACCTGGAGATGTCTTCCAAGCTATCTTAAACGCTACTACTCCAATAATTGCCAATATCAAATATTCTATAATAGGGTTAACGGGCAAATCCAAAGGACTTATTAATATTTCATATAAAAACTTATTAATTTCGAAAACCTCCTTTTTATATCCATTAAAAAACAAGCAGGGACTAAAGCCCCTGCTCTTTGATGAATCAACCGCCTATTTTAATATAGTGTACTTTATGACATTTGGGACATGGTGGTAAAGTATCTGTATTGTCATCGAGAATAACGATTTCGCCACACGATATACACTTATATGTTCCTTTGCCCGGTTTTTGACCTGTAGTATACATAGTTATACCTCCTTTCAAGATTAATAGTGCTTTTTGTTTAGTTAGGAGTCGATCTGCGATGCCCCTTAACCTGTGTTCCATCAGACTTTTTGTAAGGCTTTACAGGAACGATTTTCTTCTGCTGTTTTCCAGAAGTACTAGTTTTAGTTTTTGCCATGTTTTAAGTCTACCTTTCCTGACGGTGCACTTTTAATCTTGAAGTCATTGACAATCAAGGCGTTTTGTGTTAACATACTATATATTGGAATGGGTATGTTACGGGTTCAACCGTCAATATTCCCTTAATGAAAAAGGTGACTTTGCGAGAGTCGCCTTTTTTCTTTTTATTATGCATATTTTAATGCGATTTCAGCTGATTGTAAAGATGTTTTGCAAGAAGTAGAAATCTCACTTGCTGACATACCTCGAATTAAATCCTTAGGCATCAAAAACGACGATGCAAATACATTTGCTTGCCATTCAGGATCACGATAACTTGGTATATAAGCGTTTGAAGGACATCTCGAAAAATTTGTTATTTCGTCATGCATGAAATAATGACCTAATTCATGTGCGATTGTAAATCGTTGCCTTGGATCATCGTTGCATGCTGCAAGATATACATCTTGACGAATGCTTAAAGTGTTTGTTTGAGGACAATAATTAGCATATTCCCCTAACATTTCATTCTCATAAGGTGTGTCTATTTGAAATGTATCGTCTATCTGAGGTATTATATGCTCAACTATAGATATTATTGGAACATATAAATCCTTACCGATACCAAGTTCTTTACGAACATAGTTTGCAAATTTTTCAATTGCATTTCTACTAAGCGGTGGAGCCATTAGGCGTGTTGTCATTTATTGCTACCCTCCAGTATTTTTTTTATTTTCTCTATTTGCTTATCATCCAGGCTGTTAAATTTTCGTGCAAAAGAAATACATAAATCTTTTTGCATAGCCGTTGAATATGTTGTATCAAGACTTATCTCATCAAGAGTGTCATAAAAAGCCTTATTTAATTCGTCGATTTCCTCATCTGTTAAATCATAAGTCTCAATAATCTTATAAATCAACTTTTTTGTTGGTGAACGTTTTCCATTCTCAATAGAAGAAAGATAAGCAGGAACAACATCAAGTGAGGTTGCCATATCCTTCAGTAATTCTTCTCGTTGAATACGGAACGTACGTAAATATTTTCCTAAACTTGTTAACATAACCATCTTCCTTTCTTTTGCAGATATACTATACCATATAAATTTACATACGTCAATATGTTAGTTGATAAATATTAACTTTTTTGTTTATGTTAAAAATTGATTTTTATGCAAAAAAACAGACATTGCATATTGCAATGTCCGTTTTTCGTCAAATGAGCGTTCCCTCACAATGATCAATCTCATGCTGAATTATCTGTGCAGGAAAGCCTGTAAAGGTTTTGATGCGAGTCTGCATTTCAGATGTCTGCCATTGTACTTTTATACTCTTGTATCGCTTGCACTTGCGAGGACCGCCGAGTAGAGAAAGACAACATTCTTCTGTTTCATATGGCTCTGATTTTTTGATAATCTGCGGGTTAAACATAACCATATATTTGCCGTCGTTATCAAATGCGATAATACGCTTATGCACGCCAATCATATTCGCCGCCATACCGACACAGCCGTCTTTGTTGGCAACAAGCGTATCCAGCAAATCTTGTGCCACCTGCAAGTCTTCTTTTGTTGCAACCTCCGATTTCCTCGCAAGCAAAATCGGGTCGTGAATAAGTTCTTTAATCATAGCAAGCCTCGTTATATTAGGTATAAATATAAATTTATTGTATCACATTTGCATAATGTTGGCAATTAAAAATTTCGTTTAAAACTTTTTGAAAGTCCGTTTTATTGTACAAACGATGTGTCATAATGTAGTCAAGATAAAAAACACGGCAACGCCGAAAAGGAGATTTTATTATGAATAATAGCATGGAAATCGCACTCAACATCAAAAACGATTATACTTTCAAAATGGTCGAAACTCTCTTTGAAAACATGGAACTCGACAGAAATGAAGCTGTTGAAAAAGCAGTAAACCTTGGAATCCACGCCCTTGCTCAAAGCATAACAGGCGCATTTATTTCCGATCTTTTCGGAGAAGCTACCCAAAACAATATTCCTCTCGACCTTTCATATGACACCGTCAAGGAACTGACCGCTTGTGCCGCAAGGGTTTACACCCACAACATCAACGTTAACGGAATGGAACCGGCTGAAGCAAAAAGACTTTTCTGCCGCATGATTGCTGCTTATCTCATCTACCTTTGTGCAAACGAACATGGCTGCAAGCTTGACGTCAGAAAGCTCTCTTCTGCACCGTCACTTGCCGAAGATGAAAAATACTGGTCATCCTGCCTTGAAATCAGAATCGGTAACAAAGCAAAAGTCAATTTCCTTGTTGCCGCAATTGAAGGAATGAAGTTTTCGGCTCTGAAGAAGACAATCACGGGTCAGGAATGGTTTTCCGTTGAGCCTCTTGTTGAAGCATACAAAAAAGCAACAGGGGTGAATCTTGCGGAAAAAGGATTCTGCGATGTTGCACTTAAAGTGTAATAACGTAATATAACAGATTGACCCCAAACGGTATTTTCTGTATAATCAAATCATAATCAACAGACAAGGGGAATGATTATGTCTCTGCGACTTTCGAAATCAAAATACTGCAATGCCGTTCAGTGTCCCAAAATGCTCTGGCTTCACAGAAACAAACCCGAAGAATTTGACGATTCTGTTATGAACGATGCCGTTCTTGAAACGGGTAATATGGTCGGCGACCTTGCGATGGGTCTTTTCGGAGATTTCACCGAAGTTCCGTTTGGGGATTTAGGTGATATGCTTGAAGAAACTCAAAGGCTTATCGATGCAGGCATGCCCGTTATCGCAGAAGCATCTTTTGCCCTTGACGGACTTTTCTGCAGTGTCGATATTCTCAAAAACAAGGGCAACGGTCACGTTGAAATCTATGAAGTCAAAAGCTCAACTGCAGTGAGCGAAATCTATCTTCACGATACTGCATATCAGCAGTATGTGCTGGGCGGTCTGGGTTACAAGGTTGACGGAGTTTATCTTGTGCATATCAATCCTTGCTACGTCCGTCACGGTGAAATTGACCTTGATGAGCTGTTTGTGATTGAAGATGTGAAGTGTTACACCGACTGCAGGCAGACGGGCATCAGAGATTTTCTTCCCGAGCTCGAAAGAATAATGGAAAGCGATTATGAGCCTCACCGTGAGGTCGGATGCCATTGCAACAAACCCTACACCTGCGGATATTTTGACTACTGCACGGGCAGACTTTCGCACCCGAATGTTTTTGATATCAGCAGACTGAAGTTTGATACAAAAGTAAAGCTTTTCAACGAAGGTGACTACGATTTTGAGAGTCTTGCAAAACGCAAGGAAATCAAGGGCAATCAGCGTTTGCAGGTTGAATCGCATCTCAACAACATCGGCAAAATCGATGCAAAGGGAATCCGCGAAACCGTTGACTCGCTTTTGTTTCCGCTTTATTTCCTTGACTTCGAAACATTCCAGGAAGCAATTCCGCCGTTTGATTACACATCCCCTTATGAGCAGATTCCGTTTCAGTATTCGCTCCATTGGCTTGAGAGTGAAAACGGTGAACTTCATCACACCGAATTCCTTGCCGAAGCAGGTACAGACCCCCGACGTGCACTCGCAGAAAAACTCTGCAACGATATTCCGATGAATGTCTGCACAACGGCATACAATATGGGCTTTGAGAAGAATGTCATCAAGAAACTTGCAGAGATTTATCCCGACCTTGCCGACCATCTGATGAACATTCACGATAACATAAAAGACCTCATGACACCGTTTTCAAAGAAGCATTATTATCTCCCCGCAATGCAGGGTTCGTATTCGATAAAATATGTTCTCCCCGCGCTTTATCCCGATGAGCCTTCGCTTGATTATCACAATCTCGAGGGAATACAAAAAGGCGACCAGGCATCAAATGCGTTCAAAAATATGAAGTCGATGCCCCCCGAAGAAATCGCCGAAACACGAAAAAATCTTCTTGCTTACTGCAAACTCGATACCTATGCAATGGTAAAAGTCTGGCAGAAGCTCATTGAGAATTCATAATTACAATTCCTCTTTTTCATTTACACTCACTCAAAAGTCGGAAAACTGCTGTAAAAAAGCAATTTTTCGGCTTTTTTGCATTGAAAGTACTGTTTTTCGGACTCTGACGATGATATAATACAGTCATAAGATAAAAAACACAAACAAGGAGAACAAAAATGAATTTTGATTTTTTGAAGAATTACCCTGAAATGAATACTCTCTATACGTACTGTTCCGAATCTGAACGTTTTGTTTATTCTTATCCCGATATAAGTATCACATCAGCAAGAAAATCAATGGAATATATTGTCAAGCTGGTTTACGGTTCAGCGGTTCAAAGCGATATCACAGGCCTTACTGTGTTTGATATGCTTCGTGATTATGATTTCATTGACTATCTTGATAATAAACCTCTTGTTGATGCGATTCACTTTATCAGAAAAATCGGAAATCAGTGTGTTCACGGTACATCTTTTGAAAGTGAATCGTCAATTGAAGTTCTCGAAAGACTTCATTTTGTTGCAGGAACTGTCTGTGTACTTCTCGGAGTGATTAATTCGTTTGAAGAATTTGATAGAAATATGCTTACCCAAACAACCGATACAACAACAAACATAAGCGATGCAGAACCCGAAGTTTCCGAACAGCTGATAGGCAAGTTCGCACACCGACTTTCTTCCGTGAGACGTGTTTCCGAGCTAAAAAAAGAGATTATTGATGTTCATAAAAACACAAAGACAATGAACAAGAACATCAGAACAGGCAAAGTTTCATCAGGAACAGACTCAGGAAACAATACCAGAACAGCTTTTCAACTTGTTGCCGAATGGTTGGATGACCGAGATGAAATTTTGGAAATTGCCGTGGATAATATAAGATGTATCATATCTGCAAAAATTAACGGTAAAGTCATTAATGTCGCAGTAAAAAGTGGCTGTCCTGCTCTGGCTTTTAAAAAAGCTGATGACACATGGGATGCTCTTGGCGGAATCGATTATGTTCTTTACGCAACGGACTTCAAATCCAATATTCCCGTTCTTGACCAACTCCGTGTTTTTAAATCTGATGAGTTTTATAAAATGTGGGAAGATCTTGGGCTTATCAGAAAAAAGGTTTCAAGAGGTGAAAGTGACAGACTTAAAGCAATCTACGGCGATGATTTCAAAACTGATATCAATCTTCACGCTGACTCAATTACTGTTCAGTGCTTCACAAACTCGAACAAGAAGTATACCGCTCTTCAGAATGTTATCGTGAATTATCCCATTCTCACTGAAAATGGATTCAAGAAAATTTTTTGAATAAAAGTTTTGTTTATATACTATAAGTTGACAAAGCGTCCTCACAGAATAATTCTGAGAGGACGCTTTAAAATTATACAATTATGATTTTTTTTATCGCTTTCGCAATTTCTAACACATCTTCTTTTGTGTTATCTTTGCTCAGAGAGATTCTTATAGTTCCTTTGGCTGTTTTTTCTTCTAATTGAATCGCTCTTAACACATGAGAAATTTGAGTATTTATACTATCGCAAGCGGAGCCAGTAGAAACCTCAATTCCCATAAGATCAAGACGATGCAATATTGTTTCGCCCTCAAAACCAGGAAAAGAAACACTTATATTGCCTGGAACGGTACTATTAGAGCCATTTCTGACAAAATTGATTTTTGATTTTTTCAATTCGTAAATCAAGTCTTTTTCAAGACCTATAATATGTTTTTGGTTTTCTTTTATATTATCGCAATTCTTTTTGAGTGCAATAGCCATAGCAATGATAGAAGCTATATTTTCTGTTCCCGCTCTTTGACTTTTTTCTTGTGAGCCTCCACTTAAAAGCGGAAAAATCTTAATTCCATTTTTTATGTAAAGGAATCCAATTCCTTTCGGACCGTTAAATTTATGAGCAGAAGCAGAAAGCATATCAACACCTAATGCTTTAACATCAACCTCTATGTGACCAATCGATTGAACAGCATCAGTATGAAACAAAACACCCGATTCATGACTAATATCGGCTAATGATTTAATCGGCTCAATTGTTCCGATTTCATTATTTGAAAGCATTATTGAAACCAATTTGGTGTTGGGAGTAATTGCCTGCTTCAACACCTCAGAACTAATAACACCTTGAAAATCAGGCATTAGATATGAAACGTGGTATCCCAGTTTTTCAATATCCTCACAAGAACGAAGAACAGCATGGTGCTCAATTGCTGATGTGATAACATCTTTTTTGTTTGAATCAGAAAAAACCGTTCCTTTTATTGCCCAATTATCACTTTCGGTTCCACCTGAAGTAAAATAAATTTCTTCAGGCTCAGCATTAATACAAGAAGCAATCATTTCACGAGCTTCTTTAAGGGCTTTTTTAGGTGCTCGAGAAAAAGAATAAGGCTGAGAAGCATTACCATATTCGTTAAGCAAGTATGGCTTCATAGCTTCAAAGGCATCAATATCAAGTTTTGTAGTTGCCGCATTATCGGCATAAATGATTTTTTTCATGTTTACCTCATTTAAAAAGTGTGCAGCCTTCTTCTTTGAACTCTTCAATTTTGTCGAGCAAGTCATTGACGGAACAATCGAGATAATTTGCTAAACATTCTATACAGAAAAAATTATCAATATTGGCACCTATCATTTTTTTGTTTATGCCAATAGTGTCTTTGTCGAGAGGCTCTTTTCCGCATATTGAACAATTATTCTTCATCGCTTAAATCCTTTACAGTGAATACAGGCATCAGCTTATTTTCTTTTTGATACTCAGCGGTATCAATAATTGCAAGCTGCTGCCATATTATTTTGCGCATTTTAACAGCAGGTCTTAAACAGTAACGCTGGAAATCATTCACACTGATATCTTTAGGCGTTCTGACGTTTGGGAAAAGAAGCTTAAGAAATGCCGTTGCGATTCTTTTAACAGCTTCAGTGTGTCTTATATAAGCACTACCATCAACATTAACAAGTCGATCAACAATTGAACGGTAGCTTACATCGCTTCTTAATTCGTGCATTATTGAACAGAAATATTCTGTATTTAATGCCCAACCTGTCATTTTTAAATTATTAGTCATAGGAGGTATATCCCAGCCTTTAATAAATCCGTGCATTCGGTCGACTAAAGCACTTTCTTTGAAAAGCTCAGGAAGTTCTGTTAACATGTTTGAATATTCATCCATGTTGATTTGCTCAATGTTTCCAAGGAAAATAACACCTGCATCAGATTTGCCTTCATATCCTCCAAAATTAAATGTGCCTCTTTCCATATAGCCTTGCATTATTGATCGCATCTCGTTCACATCACTAAATTGAACAAGTTTTACTTCGTCAATAGCTACATAGTCATTCCCCATTATAAAACCAGGTATGCGTCTTGAAGAATCGTAGAACATCTTTGCTCTGGTGACTTTTCCTCCGTCGGTAAGGAATCCAAATTTACTGATGTTTCCAAACACATATGTTTTTCCAGTGCCTTTGGGTGCAAGTTCAAAAAGATTTAATCTTTTTTCAACAAAAGGCAAAAGTCTTGAAAGCATAGCTAATTTTTGAGTCTCATCTTCATAGGCGTCTGCATTATAGTCGATCGCACCCAAAAGAATATCTATCCATTCCGCAACCGTAAATTCGGAACGAACATCTTTAAAATATTCAAGATCTATTTCATAAGGGCAAAAATTAATAAAATCTAAAAGTTTAATTTTTCCTGGGATTTTAGGCTTAGCATAATCGTCAGGGGGTCTATATCCAAGTTCAATTATTCCCCATGTTTCTTGTCCATTGACAAGTTCACTTCTTACTGAAGACCATACACGAGATTCAATAACTGTTTCTTTGTTTGTTAACCCGTAATCAGGAAGAGAAAAAGATATTTCCTCTGTCTTAATATCAATATCGACAGTGATTTTAGTTAAAATCTTAACTTTTTCATGTTCAATAATTATACGATCTTTAATGCTTACCCAGTCTTTTTTGTCAGGAATGTGCGCCTTAATGAATTCAGATACTTCTTGAATATCGAAATCACCGTTTTCGTCTTGGAATTGTTTTAATAACCAGTCACGAAGAAAAGATGGCAAACTTAAAGAAGAAAAGAAATTGCTGTTTTGCAAATCTTTATATACGATCATTTCGTCAAAACAATCTCTTAATTTATCAATCATATATTTGCCTCATCAAAAGAACTTACGTTCATTTTGCCCTTCTTTCTTTAATTTAAAATTTAATCCAGAAGCAATTATACCGTTGCAATAATAAACATCGAAGCTATAATCTCCAACTTTCTTTCTTTTAAAATCAGAAAGAACAAATTCATAATTTCCTTTTCCGTCAGACTCGCCTTCATAACTTGTGCCTTCAGCTACTATTGAAATTTTATCCATGGGATATTTAATAAAGAGTTTAAGCACTGGTTCGGACTTGTAACTTGCGGTTACAATAGGCGTTGTAACTATGAATTCATTATCTTTAGGTGTTGCAATCAGTTCAATTATAGGAACAACAACCTCTTCAAGAGAGGCACCTCCATGCACTTCTACATTGGATTTTCTTCCGCCCTTAAAGCGGTCATAATTTGTAAGAACCCAATAGCCTTTTTCTTCCATTGAGTTCAATGGCTTAGTGTCCCCTTCAGATATTGGACAACATCTGCCAGAGTGCTTACCTTTTAACTCCATTCCGCAAACGATGTCACTTTCATTGATTACCGCGAGACGGCTGGCGCCATGATCAGAAACAATAATCGCTTTTTCAAAAGCTCCCGTAGTAATTTTTGCCTTAATTTTATCAAGCAATTCTTCAATTATTTCAAGCTCGCGAATTAAATGCTTTGGAGTTTTGGTAACTCGATAATCGTAGTCATCGTTACCTTTATGTTTAATTTCATCAATACTTTTTACATCAAGCACATTAACGCCTTTGTTTTCAAAATATTCTACAAATTCTTTGTTTAATTCTGTAATAGAAGGTAATTCACAGTAACAAACTGTAACTCTTGCATGTAGATCTTTTTCGTAACATTTTTTGAGAATAAATGGTAAAAACTCTACGCCAAGGGCATCAACGAAATATGCTTGTGCATTTTCAATATTAATATTTTCTATTTCCGAGGTTCTAGGCTGAAGCAAAGAAATAAAATCTCTTTTTGATGCTTGTTCATTGACTATATCTAAAAACTCATCGGATATTTTATTTGTTACCTTCATATAACGATACATTTCAAAATATTTAGATAACAACTCCGAATCAAATTTATATGGCAACAGATATGAGCTAAGATCAGGAAAGACTGTGTTTAATATTTCAATAAGTTCTTGTGTTGAATATCTGTTTCCATATTCAGCTAAATAATCAATTATTTCTTCACGCTCAAGTTTAGTGGCATCTGTTAGATAGTATATTGCATTTTCCTCTTTGCTTCTAACTAAAGCGCAATAATCAACAACTTCATCTTCCTGTGAACCTAAAGCTTGAATTATTTTCTTTCGTTCAATATATTTATGCGAAAAGTCAGACGAACTATGATCCAAGTCATAAATAGAACGATAAATACATCTGATAAAATCTTTAACATTCGACGAGTTCTTTATGGCTGAGGTGAGACAAGAATTATCTTTAGTGCCAAACAATTTTAATCCAATAAAATATAGCCACTTTTGAATGTCATCAAAAATAGTCCAGCTATTGATTATAAGGTTTAAGTTTTCGCAATTTCCGAACTCAGAATTAATTAAATTAGCCCACGTGTGCATACTATTTAATTTTTCGAGAGCCCAAAGCCATTGTTCATCAGACCCAAAACTCTCATCAATTCCTGAAGCAATGGGATCTTTAAGTAGTACAGCCTCATAGGATGATTTTATCGCTGAAATGGGAATTAAAGAATTGGTGAAATTGGTTGTAAGATGATTTGTAACAATAAATATCTTATCTCTTGATAATGCTTCAATAGAGTTCCCGATTGAAGGTAATCCGTGATTCATGAAAGAAGCATTTGGAGCAAACTTCGAATTACTTATAAAAATCAATTGCGGAATTGCTTGATACTCACCATCAACTAAACACACTCTGTTTTTTTGTGCAGGATTTGTAAAACTAAGATATTGTTCACATTGATAAGATATAAATACAACCTTACCTCTAGTAGACAAATTGATTATTGTTTTTAATGTTTTCCTCAATTCATCTTCACCATACATACGAAGATAAGTCGTGAAATTTGTAATAAAGACAATACCATCAGCATTACTTATCAAATCAAAAACCAAATCAATTTGGGGCATTTCATCATTCTTACAATAGTCTTTTGAAGAAATTACACGATTATCGCCTACATTGAAATGTGAAACAAGTTCGTTGAATTGCGAACTATTGTTTACATTTATAATAAGGGGTTGAGACACAGAGGATGATGTTATAAAGTTATTGATTCTGTTTATGCAAGCATCAAGCAACATAACAACTTACTCCTTAATTATCTTTAATAATTTCAATGCCAACAGTCATATTCTCTTTGACGAGATCTTTTAAAAACTTTTTAACTTCAGCAACATCAAGGCTATCAATCTTATCAAGAGCCTCGTTGCATCCGCCTTGGTTATATTTCATTTCAGCCTTTGCCCTAAGTTTCTTATCAATTTCAGGCAAACCATACCAATCGTAAGCATCTGCAGCAACATGAGATTCAAGGTAACTCTTAACTTCGTCAATATCTTTAAGCATTACATGATAATCCTTCAGAATTGCTTCGACAAAAGCTTTGTTAAGGAAATTTTCATCGCTAAGTTTATTGATAAAGTCAGCCTTACCAATATAATCAATTGCTCTGTTAATTGAATCAGTATCAGGGCTCATTCTGTTAACAGTATCAAAAGCCGCTTTCGCCTTTGAAAACTCCGAATCATCAACGACACAAAGTATAGGCATACGATACTTTTTAGACCAGTCTCGAGGTGATTCAGTATTAGTAAGATCTTTCCAAAGGGTTTTAAGTTTGCGATTTTGTGATGTTTTTTCGTAAGTTTCAACTCTATCAGAAACCAAAGCAAAATAGTCTGATTTGTCCATTATAAATGAGCCAGGGATTGTCTTATACAGTTCACGGACTTCTTCATCGGAATATTTCTCTATAAATGCACTGCACGCTTTTTTGAAAACAACAATTTGGTCTTCATAGAAATCCTTAAAACCTTCACTGTGCTGTACAATTGCATTGAAGAAATCTTCTTTTTGTGAATCAAGAATATTATTTGCTCTCTTTATATTATACAATATTTCAATTAAAGGCTTGATAGTTCCAAAGACACCGCGTGCCATAGGATAAGAAACGCGAATGTTGTTGCATCTGTCACACCATTCTTTAATACATGCAGCAAAAGTTGTTGTTTTGGTAATAATTTTATTGCTTTCAAAAATTATTCTATATTCGAGAATAACTTCCTCTATTTTTTCGTTGATTGTATTTATATTCCAAACCCAATTTGCAGCATCGGCATCAAATTTCTTGCGAAGAACATTGATGTACTGTCCACCATCATTTATTTTTGAAGCCAAATTGATAAGTGTGCCATCTTCATAAATCTGGAGATATTTCTCCATACCCTTAGTGCACACTTCTTTAGTTAAAAGTTTTTTCAATTCGGTTGCAACATTCGGTTCTTTGATGCAAATTTTACCGATTTCAATAGCAATATCGTTGTCGGTTTTTGCCGTGGAAAGATTTTTATTGTTTGCAAGGCCGCAATAACAATCGATAACCTTTTCCATAATATCAATATCAACATTATAAACAAGGTCATCTAAAACATATTTAAGACACCAAACAGGGAATGAAAGTTCCTTCATTCTATTTCTTATTCTATCGCGTGTGCTTTCAACAGAGGTGCAGAGATTTGGTGAAATATCAAATGCTTCGGAAGTAACTTCGTTGAATTTTTTCTCTTCGTCAGTCATTTTAACAATGTATTTTTCTTTGTAGCGATTACCAGGAGTGAATTTATGACTAACTATTTCGTTAATCATTTCCTTAAGTTTATCAGTGCTAAGCACATCACTTACAATACCATCGCTCCAAGTAAATACATTGTTAGCATACTCTTTGAGAACAAAACCAATAATAAATGCAGTGATATTACAAGGAATAAAACCGTAAGGTGCTTCTTCAAGTGCATCATATATTGTAGAAATTGCAACTCTTCCATCAGAATTAAAAGCTTTCTGAATAACACTTTCAACATGAATCTTGATTTTAGAAATGTTTAAAGAAGGAGATATTTCCCAATATTTTTCTATTTTCCACGCTCCATCTAAAGCAAGATCGATTTTAGTTAAATTGTTACTAGACTTGAATGTTTGGGACAGCTCCTGCTTAATTCCGCATTCTGCTCCGGCTTTGAGAGAGGAACATGTATACATGTTGTCGATTAATGTATAGTTAGATTCTAATCCACAAGGGAACATCTTTTTATTGATTTCACAAAGATATTCTACAACTTCTGTAGCTTTTGATTTAGATACGCCAATAGTGTTTCCGGGTACATAAATTTTAAATTGGCATGTTGCAATCTCTTTTTTCCAACGCTCAAGAATTTCTTTCGAGATCTTATCGTATTCATTTGCTTGGTCATTATTTTTTCCTCTGTAGCAAATTGAGTATGCAAGGTTTTCACAATAATCTTCGTGATTGTTTTTCCCGAGAGGTCTGAGAGATGCATCAATTATAACTGCCTTACAATTGTTTTTAACAGCTTCAGCAATTTTTTTGCTTACAGCGGCGCTTTCGCTATCGTCCTTGGCAAAAACAATTACAGCAGGAATTTTCACAGGATTTGCCTCGGCTTTATTAGTAACATTTCTAAGAACAGTATCAAAATCATTTGATGAACAGTGATCCAGAACATATCTGTTTTTAATAGACGCAACAAGAGAAACCGCCTCGTGAACACTGACAGTGTTTACAAGTGTAGTTGTAGGTTTTTTCTTGATTTCTTCAATATTTTTTCTGAAAACCTCAGGGTCAATATCAATGGTATTTATCATTGCAGAGAAATGACCATTCGGTTTAACGAAAATGATCTTTTTATTTACAAGTGCATTAGCAATATTCATTGCTAATCCGCCTTCAAGATCTGAACCTTCAAATGCATAATCAACATTTTTGGCGTTCGGAGCAAAAAGATCAAGATCATCACCTACACGCTCTGCGATTGCTTGAAGAAGAAGAATTGTTTTAAGAACACGTTTTTCATCAATATCAAGCTGTCTTTCGAGCGAGGGTGTAAAACTATCTAAAATAGTTCTAATATCTCTTGAAAGGTACTCTTTTCCTGTTGAATAGAAGAAATCCCAAAGCATATCAACCGTAAGCAACGGATTTTCATCAAGAGGACCATAGTTGTCGATATACCATTGGAAACCTTTAATATCTTCGCCACGGTCATTTTTGATAAAATCAAACATGCTTCGCTGGTTAGAATCGAAAGCTGAAGAAATATGTTTAAGAATTAACGCTGCATAAGGATGAATCGGAAGAATGTTTACAAGTTCTTTTTTAGCAATACCAGCGTGCTTCATAACCGCATCACGCGAATCGGAGGTTCTGCCGTAAAGATCCTCTGAGAATTCATCCCACTCTTCTTTCATCATCGGGTCATCCGTGTTTTTCATTGCAGCGCCCATAAGCTGAAATGCCATGTTTTCAGGAAGCTCAATAACAGAAGTAGGCTTCATGAAACGGTCTAAAATTTTCATCTTATCTTTATCTGTATCGTCAAAAAGTGCCGAACTTTTATGAGTTACAATGATAAAATAGAAAGGGATTGATGCACTCAATTCAACAAGATGCTGGAACCCTGTGAGTGAACGAACATTGTTAAGAAAATACTCTGTAAATTCGTCCCAAATAAAGACAAGTGAACCAATATTATTTTCGTTAATAACATCCTCTATCCACTTTGCAAGAATTTCAGTGTTCAATTTAAAAGGAGTAATCTGCACTTCTTTACCTACGCGGAAGATTTTTTGCATAAGTGAATTAAGCGCTTCACCTTCAAAAGATTCAAGTTTTTTTACTATAGTTTCTGCTGTATCGCCAGCAAAAAGAAAAGAGTATTTTTGTGCAATCAGTGCATTAAAATAAGTTTTATTTACCTCATCAGACAGCCATTCTATTGCGCCATCTTTTAGTGCATTGTTGTTTCCGCCATATCCAGCTTCAGTTAGAGCATTAACAATGCTTTCTTGAATAGCGAAAGAAAGCTGGGCATCATCTTCTATATAAGATGAACCATATCGATGGACAGTTAAAATCTTTTTGGCTGATTTTGCTGCAACAAATCTCTTGCAAAGATCAGAATCGAGGTCATATTCATTAAAATACGCTTCAGTTTCTTCGACAGAAGAGTCTAAAAGTTTTTTGAGTGTTAAAACTGCATGCGACTTACCAGTGCCATAAGCACCCTCGACCCAAATCGAAAGCTTTTGCGAACGATTAAGCATGGCAACCGTATTTTTTATTAAATTAACAAAGGTTGTGTGGGGATAAAACTTTTTCCAAACATCGGGATTTTCTTTGATTATCTTTTCATTGACCTGAGGAAAATATTCCGGATCAATGTTGAAATACTGACGATAGTTAGACATTTTTTATTCCTCCAATATCAAATCAGAAAAGCTCAAGAACATCTGCAGAAGTTTTTTCGCTGTTAAGAGTAATATTATCAAGACCTAAAGTAAACTTAGCGCTTATAAATTCTGGATATTTAATAGAAAGACCGTTGAGCATTCTCTCCATATCCTCTCTGCCTATACCAAAAATCTGTGTGGGGCTGATACCGTCAGAATCTATTTCATGGTCAAGCAAACGAGAAAGACTGAACTGATAATAGTCTTTACAAGCCTCAGCAAATTTGTAGAGAGAATAAAGAATGACGCGCGAATCAGAATACATCCATCCAGTTCTCATTATAGAACGCATCGATCTCTTAATTCCTGTTTTAGTTTCTTTTTCATCAACATCTGGATCTCCAAACCCAATTTTTCTAAGCGGTTCATTAGTATAGAGAATGGTTTTAAAACTATTCCAAAATTCTCCCTTAGCTTTATCTGTAGCACCATCACCCATATCAAGTTTTAATCTGTCTTCATCATAATTTTCATAAAACGGTACATTCTTAACATACCACCCAAAAGCTGGGGTGTAGGCAAGATTACAAAGCATTAGTGCCCACGCCTCTGTAGTATCAACACCAATATCTCTGATCTTATCACCAAACGGAGTGGTTTGGCGTTTGTTAACTATTCCTGCATCTTGCATGAAACCAAACATTACATCTGTTTTTCTGTTGCCAGGTTCGAAGTTGTCGTTAGAAAGATACTCTTCAATCCAATTATACTCTACGCCTACGCTAAGATATTTATTAATTCCTTTTAATGTTTTCATTTCATTGCTCCCTCTTATTGAATGATAATATAAGCAACCACTTTGAATTTTGAGACACTCGTGACATTTTGAACAATTATCCGAAATTTCAACCTTACCGTTGTCCATACTTATGTTTCTCTTAGGGCACTCTGCAACACATGTTTTACAGTTAATGCAATAAAGCGTTTTTACTAAGATGTTTTTCATAAAATATATAAATTCAATTGAATTTTTGTTTCTGCCTTCATTATCAATTGAAATGATGGAATAATTTCCATCACGAATAATAAAACCTTTTCTATATACGCCTTTAAATTCGAATTCGAATTTATCAGAAGACTCTTCTAATAGACTACCAATTGTTTTATACCATATTTTCCAATTATCGTTTAAATCTTTTGCTTTAAATATATGATATTTGCTGGTTGTTGAATATGTGAAGCGTTCTTCTTCAGTAAATTTTAATTCTCTACCGCTTAAACGTGTTTTCCATCCTCCGACTTCAAGAAAAAGCTTTTTATTATCACCTGACAAATCCTTAGAACTATTTTCAGTAATTAGATTTGAAAATTTGTCAACAATTTCAGGGAAACATACGCGTTTCATATATTCGTGTTTCTCAGAAGAATTAGGACACATAATGCATCCAACTCGATTGAATCCCATTTTGTACGCATCATTAAAGCTAAGATTTCTTTCGTACATATAGAGGAAAACTTCAAGTGATGACCAATTTAAAATAGGATGATAGCTAAATTGTCCTGCTAATTTTTTCCCAAGGCTTAATTCATCGTAATTTGAACGAGAAGAACTTTCATCTCCTCTAACACCTGTAATCATCATAGAGCGGATCGAATTTAATCCCAAAACTTCACACAATTTATTTATAACAGGAACCGTTTTGTGAACACTACAACACCACCTTAATTTTCGAGCAGGCGGTCCAAATAATTTCCACGATTCTATTGCAGTCATATCTGCTGATGCTTCTATAAAATCTATTTCTTCATCAAAACAGAAATCTTTTATCTCCTCTGCTAGCTTAATAGTTGTTGGAAACTCCATATCGGTATTTCCAAACATAACCTTAAACTCATTGTGTGGAAGAGCTCTTTGAACTAAATCCAGTGCTACAACGCTATCCTTGCCACCGCTGAAAGCAACATAAAACACGTCAACTCGATTTTTGTGCTCGATATATGTGTTATATATTTTTTTGATAGTTTCCTGCTCTAAACTTTCCATGATATCTTTGTTCTTTTTCACCATCGCAGGAATATCAACAAACCTTAACGGAGATCCATCCGGTTCGGGGTCTTTTATAATTTCAATTTCAGGAGCAGTATAAATTGAACCTCCTTTTATTTTTGCGACTTGTTCGCCTCGATAAAAATAATTATTTGCCTCGGCCCACATATAAGGATATGTATCATTTTTATCATAGTTCCAATATTTATCAAAGCCCAAAATATCAAGCTCTTTATAGTATACAGGTCTTGGTTCTTTGCTGAATACCTGATGCGTAGTGTTCAAAAGGATTCCACCGGTTGTCGAATCCCATTCATAACAGTACATCAGTTATCCCATCCTTTCTCTCTTCGTCTCCGCCTCGCTGATAATATAGTCTAACTTGCTGTAGTTTTTCTGTGCAAAATAGCCTCTGTCAATTAAATATGTTAAAACTGACTGTTTGTCCAAAGCTATATTTGAATTTGCTATATCATCAATCAAAACATCATAGAAGTTTTCAAATTTTGATTTTGCTTTAACTATCGCACCACAACACTTATCTTTATTAAATGCCGTGTGAAGAAGTTTATACTTTTTTGAATAAAAAGTTACATAGCATTCAAGCATCCACTCGTTCCATTGAAATCCATTATCCGGGAATGCCCCGAAATGTTTGATGTCAAGAATAGAAACGTAATCGTTTAAGCAAAAACTATCTATTGCATCATCAATCGCATCAACATCAAACGATATTAAACTCTTGGAAACGAAATTATTTTGATTAACTCTGACCGAATTAACCAACAAAGATTCATAATAAACAGTGGATCCGAGTGTTTCAGCAAGAGCAACTGCATCCTCAACAGAATATTGTTCTCTGTTTTTGGAAAAATGTTCAAACACGCCCGCAGTGGAAACGGTTTCACCAGCCTTGCTGATAATATTCCCCTTGAAGAAATATTCCTTGCCTAAATAATATTTCAGAGCTTCACGAATACCGATTCTTGTGTAAACAGACCATCTATCCATCAGTTCGGGATATTTAGCGCTGATATGCTCAACAAGCTCATCTCCCGAAATGTATGTCTTATAATCTATTTCTTCGTCAATAATTCTTGAGATTTTATAAAGTTCATTTTCACTTATTTCAAAATTCTCGGGAACAAAATATTCGCCTCTTTTATTCATTATAAATTCTTTGCTTTTAAGAACGGCAGAAATCCTATCTTCTGTGATGTACGGTAATTTCTTTACAATTTCTTCAACTTGCATAGGAACGGGGGTCTCTCTTAACAAGGTCGAAATAACTTTTACCGGATCCAAAATATCGGTTTCGCTTTTTGCCAGATAACTAAACTTAACAACATAGTCGCCTTCGTTTATCGCTTCAAGATAAACTTTAAGCATTTTTGAATCAATGATTTTTTGGGTTAAAAAATCATCTGCAAAAATTTCATAAAGAGCTTCAAAATATATTGCGTTAATACCTTTTTCAAAAGAGTCTCTAATATAGTTTATGAGTTTTTCTTTTGTTTCTTCGTCCAAAAGGACAGAGGGAGAATATATTCTCTCATTATAAAAAACACCGCATTTAATTATTTTTGCACTGAGAGAATCGTTATCGCATTCAAGTTCGTTGCCAAAAAGTTCTTTATAAAATGATTTGAATCTCTTAAGGTCAATAACAGATTCAGGTCGAAGTCCGTTTCGGAATTTTTCTTTTAAAACCTTACCAAAAGCGTTTAGATCTTGAGTTTCATCAACCGAATCTAAAATAGCTATGGACTCCGTCTCTTTTTGCTTTAAATACTCAACATATTTATTAATTGCAAAGGTAAATCTTCCGGTTGAGTTCATTTTTGCAAAAACTGGGTTTTTGTAGAGCTTTTTAACAACAACTTGCACTTCACCGGAATCACGCATGTTGATAATCGGTTCTTTGCAAAATGAATGCATAACGGCAAATTTTCCTGCACTATTGATTGCTGAAACCATTGAAATAATGGTGTTTTCGGCATAGTCTTGATACGCCCTTAGCCAATCTGCAAAATCTGATTTTTCGGCTTCATTTGTCTTGATAAAATTAACCGTATTATCTTTTGATGATTCGAAATTTGTTTCTTGTGAATCATCGTTTGAAGTTTCAACTGATTTTGTCAGATTCTCGTTTAATGTATTCCTTTTTCGATATAAAATTTTAAGGTTATCGAAATCAACATTGCATATAACAAGAACATTTTTGATTTTTCTGATAATATCGTTTGCACTTAGATTCGCTTCAACATAAATATCGTTGAAAAGAAACATCGGGACTCTCAGTTTATCTTTGTCTTCACAATCAGCCAAATCTATCCGCATTGAATTACTGAAACTCTTGCCGATATAACTGCGCATTATATCTTCGTATTCTTCAAATAATTTTTTAAGTATAGCTTGATATAATTCTCGCCAACTTGACTCGCCATAAACGATTTCGTTTTTATATATGCATTCAATCGGCACAGTGTATTCCAGTTGATTGTTTGCATTGAAATCAACCTTGTTTGTTTCAACAGAATTTATTGTTGCATCTGTTTCATCGTTTTTATGTGTTTCTTCTTTTGAAGATGTATTTTTTTGCTCTTCTTTTTCAGAAACGTTAACAAGCGAAAAGACTACTCTTCCACGATTATCTGTTTGAGATATAAAAACATCTTCTTTTTCATGTTTTGAATAATCGTAATCGGCACAAGCCCTCTTCAATGTTACGCTTACGACACTGACAGGATATTTAGCTCCAAATTTATACAAATTTCTCGAGATAATTTCATAATATATTTCTGTTGCAGTTAAAGGTATGTTTGAATTTTTTAGAACCTCTACAATTGCTTCTTTTATTGTTATGTTTTCAGAATCGTTTTCGATTTCCTCAACTTTGTCTTCTTTAATTTCTTTCTTTTCTTCCTTACCAGAGGAAGTACTTCCATTGAATATTGCAGAATAATATTCATAATATCTTTTCAACGACGAATCTATTTTAGCTAAATTTTTTTTGAAACTCGTTCTAAAATGAACATCAAATTGGATAGTTTCAACAACAGCTTCAACTTCAGAAAGTTCCTGTACTTCAAAAATTGAAGGAGAGGAAATTTTGTTTGAACTTACACAATAATTATTCATAACGCTAAAGCAAAACTGCGAACGTTTAAAAGAATCCGTAGATAATTCTTTTTTACCAAGCCAATTATAGAAAGATTCTTTGCTCAGCATTTTTTTGCTTTCATCCGAAAGCAAAAACATTTCTTCGCTTAACACCTCTTGCGATTTATCTGCGGGTTCTATTCCTTTTTCTTCCTCGTCAATTTGGACATGCTTGATTTCACCCAAAGTTGATGTTTGATCAATAAAATTCTTGCTTTTAGTTTCGTTTGTTGTTTGATCAACGCTCATTTCATAGTCTGTATTTTTTTTCTTGATTTCATCAATAAAATCAATATACGAAGATAAAGTTTTAATTGCGATATCATAATTATTGCGTTGCAACATTTTTAAAACAATATTTGATTGTATTTTTTTTCTTACATAATCAGCTGTGGAGGAATCAAGAGAATCAAACATAGAGGCGGTTGAAGATTTGATTTTTTTGTATATCTTTTCTGTGATTTCCGTGTCTCGCTTTGGATCATCAGAAATTTCATTTTTCTTAAGCCAAAGAAAAAAATCTTCTTTTATTGTGATTGTTTTGTCAAACATTTTGACACCTCTTGTTTGCATATTTATAACATTTTAACATAGTAAAGTGTTTTTGTAAATATAAATGTATATAAATTTATATGTTAATTATGTTTACAAATAATAGTCTATAATCAACATAGTGTCTAACGGTTATATTTGCAAAGAGAAATTTTTGTGGTATAATGTCGGTTAAAGAGGTGATTTCATGTCAGACTCAGCTAAGTTACAGGCTTTAAAAGAAAGATTCGAAATACTTAAAGATACTTGTCTTGAAGATACTCTTATTCAGTTATCTGTTTCAGAAAATATAATTGCGGCAACCCTTAATATGGATGTCGAAGAAGGTATGAAAATGTGGGAATACGTTCTCACAAAATATTACGGATGTGAACATACGGTTGACTATCACTTTTTCACAGACTATGTGGTTCAGCATACAGATGACGAAGCACTGAAAACCGTTTTCAAGACAAACAAGAAAATACGCGATTATGTTTTTCTGCTTGATCCTTATGAAAGCCATCTTGACTGCTCTTATTTTATTTGCAGTATGGTTTACGAAGAAGAATTTGAGCTTAGTGAAGAATTGATTTCTCTTCTTATGAGAAATAATAACGGCGAAAACGATCCTCAGCAGAATCTGTATCAGGTTCTCCACACAATTCTTATTAATACAGATACAAAATGGCAGATATCCTCTGCGGGAATTGATTTTCTTCAGAAATATATCCCTATGGTTAAGGATAAGATTAAAAGAGCAGATCTTGAAGTCTGTATGATCGATGTTGTTGACAGCGTTGAAAACGGTGCTGACAAAGGTCCGATGTCTTTCAGCCTTTTTACCTCAGATGAAGGATACAAGAAATTCATGGATGACCGTATGAAAAAAGATTCATACAACGATTTCATGGCGGAAAGAGAAACAAAAAAGGCTTCTGCCGGCAGTTCATCCGCAAAAGAAGAGAAACAAATCAACGAAAAATCTCTTGACGAATATAAAAAAGAACTTGATTCACTCATCGGCCTTGATGCAGTCAAAAACGAAATAGACGACCTGACAAATTTAATCCGTATCCAGAGACTTCGCAAAGAGCGAGGCTATGCAAATGTTGAAACCTCACAGCATCTTGTTTTCACGGGCAATCCGGGTACAGGTAAAACAACCGTTGCAAGGCTTGTGGGTAAAATTTATCACGCTCTGGGATACCTGAGCAAAGGTCACTTCGTTGAAGTTGACAGAAGCGGACTTGTTGCAGGTTATGTCGGTCAGACTGCGATAAAAACTCAAGAAGTAATTAAAAGCGCTCTCGGCGGAGTCCTTTTCATTGACGAGGCATATGCTCTCGCTGTTGAAAACATTGAAAATGATTTCGGCAAAGAAGCAATCGAAACTATCCTCAAGGCGATGGAAGACAACAGAGATGATTTTGTTGTCATCGTTGCAGGATACGATGAACTGATGCACAAGTTTATCAACTCAAATCCCGGTCTCAAATCAAGATTCAATAAGTATATTCATTTCCCCGATTACACAGGAAATGAAATGTACGGAATTTTCAAATCACTTCTTGATAAAAACGAGTATTCAATAGCAAAAAATGCAGACGTTGCAATCAAAAGCATACTGAATCAGGTTTATGACAGCCGTGATAACAATTTCGGCAACGGACGAACAGTCAGAAACTATTTTGAACAGCTTATTGAGGCACATGCAAGCCGTATTGTTAAAATAAAAAATCCCACCGAAACAGATCTGATACTCATTACAATTGATGACGTACGAGAAGTTTTTGAATATTCGGGCTACGAAATATTCGAATCAATGAACGATTATTCGGAGAATGACGAAACCGACCCGAGAACATGGGATGAGCCTATCGAAGATGACGAAGAAGTATTTGTTTACTGCGGAGTCCATTTCCATAATAACGGAAATATCTATCACTACCGTACAGATGATAATACAATAAAAATCGGCGATGAAGTGCTTGTTCCCGTCGGAAACAGCACCAAACTCAAAACAGGAACAGTGGCTTCGATTGAATATCATACCAGAGCAACAATCCCTTATCCTCTTTATAAAACAAAAGCAATCGCAGGAAAAGTAGAGGAAGAAAATTAAATGTTAAATAAAGAATAGCGGCAGAAATAAACCTGTCGCTATTTTTGGCTTGCAAGTCCGTTTTATGGTACTCTTGACATGATATAATTCGGTCATAAGGTAAAAAACTCAGACAGCAAAGGAGACAGAAAAATGACAAGAGCAATTTGTATGGAAGACTTGAAAGACCTCATGATTGAAGAAAATATCGATTTACCCGAAACCGAAGACAAATCAGCTTGCAGAAATTATTCAAAAAACATTGCACTTACCGTCGGATTTTTGCTCGGTGTTTCCGATGAATCTCTTATGAAGCGCCTCGACAATCCCGATGAATATTTGCCGATAAAAGAAGCTCTCGAAAAAAATGAGGATGCCGTTGCAATCAGACATCTCAATAATATCCGTTCAAATCTTATCCTTCATTTCAAAGAAGTCAGCCTTAATTTAAGAAATATGAACGCAACATTCATTCCCCTTGACAGAACCGAATTATTCAAAGACGATTTCAGGGTTCTCAACAGAATGTCAATTTATATCATTACAGGAAAACCCGATATCAACGAATACCTTAAAAGAATCAACAATGAAATAATCAGAAGAATTGATAAAACCGAAAAACTTTTCCCCGACTGGGTCAGATTCAGACACATCAGAACAATGTTCATCATGCCCAACAATATTGAAGAAGAATCAAAGAAATTCCAGGTTTATCAGAGCCTTTATCCATTCCAGAGATATTTTTACTGGCGTGAGCCTTTTGATTGCGGATATATTCTTTCAACAGACCGTGATCTGCTCACCGTTATTTACAGAAACGGCAATGAAGTTTTCACGGACGGCGACAGAGTCTGCGATGCAAGTGACAATGTGAAAAATAACATAAACGAATTCATCAACAGCGCATCAAAGATTCAGGTTTTCATTGACGGCGAGAACGCCGATCCCTACAGATTTGCCTCTGCAATCGAGAGCCTCAAAGACCACGAAATCGAGAAAATCAACAAAATCGTTGTTTACTATGACAGCGAACACACCACAAAAGCCTGGACAATGCTCAAACATTTCACCTACGGCGTTGAAGTTGAAACCGTTCCTGTTGAGCGCATAGTTGAAAACAAGTCACTCGTTGACCACCGTCTTGTTATGGGCGTTTCAAAAGCGATTTATAAGGAAGATGTTGATTCAATCATTCTTGTTTCAAGCGATTCGGACTTCTGGTCGGTTATCGATGCATCGGAAGATGTCAGATATCTTGTTATGGTTGAAAGCGAAAAATGCGGTCACGAATTCAAAAATCTTCTTCGTGACAAGGATGTTTTCTATTGCTATCTTGACAGATTCATCACTCCCGATGATGACAAATTCTTCAAGCTTGTTTTCAAGCACGAACTCGAAAAGATTATCAGCGATAACTTCAGTCTCGGCAACGCAAGAGAGCTTTTGTCATCTGTTCTCCACTCATGCAGAGCAGGCGTTTCAAAGGCAGAGGAAGATATGCTTTTCGAAAAATACATAAAAACCCTTTCACTTAGAATCAATGCAGACGGCAATTTTGTTCTTGAAATTGCAGCATAATTTTTTGAAAGTCCGTTTTATAGGACACATAACACGTTATAATACAGTCAAGATAAAAAACACGGCACCGCCGAAAAGGAGAATAATCATGAACACAGAAAAAACAATCTTCGTAATCAAGGGAAGCTCAGAATTCCACGAAAGACTCACTTTCACCAATCCTGTGCCCACAGAAACAGCACATAACATTCAGTCATACTGCAACGAACTTGTTACCCGTATAAATAACCACGAAGAAGACGAGGACATCAGAGCTGATGCTTATCTCATTGTTGACGGTATCCGTACCGATATAACAGAAGCTGATGCTTTCATTGCGGCAGCAGAAAAAATTCATGATGCACAATCTTTTGAGTTTGATGTTTATCTTAATGCTCATTACAACTCATCTGTTCTCATTGCGGACACTGAAGACAATGAAAACGGCAACGGAACAGACAAATTTATAACATGGTTTGACTGCGGACTTCATCCGTATCTTGACACCGTTAAAGATACCGTGAATTTCGAATACAAAAAAATCGCATTTCATCCCAACAGCGGTGAATTTTCTTATTGCAAAATCAAAGACGGAGAATATGTTGATATCGACAGTCTTGCAACCAAAGAGTTTCCCCTTACTGTTAAGGATAGTTCTTACTGGTATTCATACAGTCTCGGTTGCGGCGTTGACAGTATCACTGATGAACAGGCCGAAAAAATCCATGAAATCGTGAATAAATATCTTCCCGACGACCAGATTGGTTTTTGCGAGGAATGCTGGGATGATGATAATTCCGTCATTCTCTGTGATGTTCAGTGGATACCGGAAAGCTTCGCAAAAGTTTCAGAATTCCTTGAAGAAATCAATGCAGTTGTTGAAATCCCCGAAAACAAAACCCGCCAGTACACTCTTACAGCAACTGCCCGAAACGGATGGTTTGACATGAAGAACTTCGGCATCATTTTCATGGAAGAAGTCAACGGTAAATTCGTTCTTCTCGGCACGGATTTCTGATCAGAAATCCGTAAATACGAATAAAAAAATAATTGATTTAAGGAGAAATCACAATGAGCGTTTATTATGACATCAGAGAACACATCATCATCAAGGACACAAACGAACATATGGAACTTGCAGATATGTTCATTTACCGCATTGCCTGCCTCGGAAGATCATTGCTTCTTGACGGAGGAAAAATCATTCAGCTTACCGTTGTTACCGACGGCAAAAAGAGAGAGTTTTCAGGCAAAACCGTTACCGCAAAGTTTCATAATATTATCCGTGCAATGAGAAGTGCTGAAAGCCTTGAAATTATTGCCGACTACGGATATTATCACTACACCACGGATGTTCAGGGAGCCGATGTGTTAGACATTGCGGATTTTCTGGATGAAAGACTCGCAGAAGACGGTGAAGATTATCTTGACGGAATGTTCTATTCGATGTATAACAACGCAGATTGCTCAAGCGACGCAGGTGCGGTTGTTGCTTACGGCAAGAAAAACGGTGCCGTGTATAAAGGAACAATTGAAAAGAAAACCGTTGATGCTCTTCCCGACGGTGTGTGGTATTCACCCCAGACTGCCGTGGTTTATGAAGAAGAATCCGAAAATGCAAAGGAAATCGAAGCCATCTGCCGTGAAATGACAAAATTCAGTTCTTATGATGTATTGGAAGCAGAGAACAACGAAGTTATGTTTTACCTCAACAACCTTGAACTTCACAACAACGATGAACTTGTTGAATTCATCGGACTCTGCAACAAACTTCTCAAGGCAACCGACGGCGAAGCAATTGCCGATATCAATCTGGTTGATCTGAAAAACGATGATTGCCGTATCGCTGAAGTTGCTTACAATGACGACGGAACTTACGAAATCGCTCTTTATTCTGCAGAATAAAATTATATGAGGTGACAGAAATGTTTGACAAAGGCATTTTCGGCGGTATGTTTGATTTCAACGGAGACGGCAAACTGGATTCGTTTGAAAAAGCAGCAGAGTTTTCTTTCTTTATGGAAATGATGTCGGAATCAAAGAAGTCAACAGACAATACGTCAGATGTTTCTTCAGGCACTTTTGATTCAACAGACCTTGAAGATGCTCTTGACGATGCAGGTATCGACATGCTTGATTTTGAACTCATGGACGACGATGAACGTGCCGAAGCTCTTGCAGATGCAGGCTACGATATTGACGATTTTGATTTCTGATAAATTCAGGTGATGAATATGACAAACAGAGAAAAGATTGAGTTGTTGAAAACAAAACCATCACAACCTTGTTGTATGGCAGATTATTATCAGAATCTTCTTGAACAAATCGGTGGGCTGAAACGTCAGTATTATGACTATATGATAACCGAACCTGTAAATGTTGATGAAGAATTGAAGCGTGTTGAAACAGCTGATTTTGATTTGTGCGGTGCACTGCTGACCTTACTTCTTCGCGAAGATCATTTTGCACAGTATGGTTGTTTTGAGCGCAGATGCGAAAAAGGCGATGTTCAGAAAATCGTTGACAGAATGATATATGTTCTTGAGGACAGATAGTCTGAAATCAGAAGAAGACTTCAAGGCAGAGCAGCGGAATATCTGATGTTTATGGATGATTGAAATGTCGTCAAGAATACAATACTTGTTTAATAAACGCGCAAAAGTTGCGTAAATTATTTTTTGAAAACACGCAATTATTGCGTGTTTATGTTGCATGTTTTTTGCTTTGTGGTATAATGCTGATTGAGGTGATTAAAAATGACTCTCAAAGAACTTCGCAAAGCAAAAAAATTAACACAGGTTGCGTGTGCGGAATATCTCGGAATTCCTCTGCGTACCTATCAGAATTATGAGACGGATGCGTCAAAATCCGCTTCAATGAAATATGAATTTATGATGCAAAAATTAGAGGTATACGGTTTTGTGGATGAAACTCACGGAATATTGACAACCGCAAAAATCAAAGAAACCTGTTCATCAGTTTTTGAAAACTACGATGTTGACTACTGTTATCTTTTCGGCTCATATGCAAAAGGAAAAGCGACTGAAACAAGTGATGTTGACCTGCTGATTTCAACTTCCGTTTCCGGAATGATGTTTTACGATCTTGTTGAATCTCTTCGTGAAATATTGCAGAAAAAAGTTGATGTTCTGACTCGGGAGCAGCTCAACGATAATTCTGAACTTATAAATGAAATTCTAAAGGACGGTGTGAAAATTTATGGATAAGATATTTAACGAACAAATTTCGGTAAAATCTTTTGGCGAAATCTGTCCCGGTAAAGGTTCAAATACAAGAACCCCTTATGAACATCAGAGAAAGGCTATGGAACACCTTGACCTGATGAACAAATCCAAATCATACAGCACACTTGTTGTACTTCCTACCGGCGGCGGAAAAACATATACAGCTTCATTATGGCTTTTGAAAAACGCAATCGATAAGGGCAAGAAAATACTTTGGATTGCACACAGACAGATGTTATTGGAGCAAGCTGCTGAATCGTTTCAGAAGTATGCGTATGCAGAAGTCGTTCCCCACATTTCATCTTTTGCTTTTCGAATTGTTTCAGGTTCATCGAGTCATGACAGAACAAGTGACATAAAGCCAAAAGATAATTTGCTTATTGTCAGCAAAGACAGTATCGGCAGAAACCTTAACCGTCTTGACAGTTGGCTTGCAGGCGAAGACGAGATTTATCTTATTGTTGATGAGGCGCATCATTCAACCGCCAAAACATATCGCAAGGTAATTGAATATGTAAAATCAAAAGTACCTTGCGTTAAGCTTATCGGACTTACAGCAACACCGTTCCGTACGGCAGAATCAGAACAGGGTCTTCTCGCAAAAATATATACCGACGGAATCAAAGACGGTCAGGTTGTTCATAACGATATCGGTATTGCATATCAAATAGGACTGAAAGAACTTATTAACAGACAAATTCTTTCTAATCCTACATTTGAAAGCTGTTATACCGAAGAAAAATTCGGAGAGTCCCTTGGTGTTGATGCTTGGAAGAGCATACAGAATTTTGACGCAATCCCCGATGATATCGCAGAACAAATGGCGGAAAGTGCGGAACGTAATAAACTTATTGTAGAGCGTTACCGTAAAAATCAAGAAAAATACGGGCAGACAATAGTTTTTGCTGTTAATGTGATGCACGCAATTCAGCTTACGGCATTGTTCAAAAAAGCAGGAATTAAAGCTGATTATATCGTTTCTTCAATCAAAGACTCTGTGACGGGAGTAACCATCAGCAGTCAGGAAAACGAACAAAAAATTGCCGACTACCGTGAAGGACGTTTGCAAGTTCTCATCAATGTAAATATTCTTACAGAAGGCAGTGACCTTCCGAAAACAAAAACTATATTCCTTGCTCGTCCTACAGTTTCAACAATCTTAATGACTCAAATGATTGGTCGTGCTCTCCGAGGAACAAAAGCAGGCGGTACAGCTGAAGCATATATTGTTTCGTTTATCGACCATTGGAACGAACATATTGCATGGGTAAATCCCGAAAGCATTTTCGGCGGTAGCAATGAATTTGTTGACAACACGGCAGACCGACTCAAGAGAGATTTGCGTGTTATTGCAATATCAAAAATTGAAGAATTCGCTTCGATTCTTGATGACAGCATTGATACTTCTGCAATCGAAAAAATCCCGTTCATTCAGAGAATTCCGTTGGGAATGTATGCTTTTACTTACCTTGAAAAAGACGGTATGGATTTATCGCATCAGGTAATGGTTTATGACAGTACAGCTGAGGCTTACCAAAATTTGATGGAAGCTCTTCCTTCATTATTTGAAACATTCAACGCAACAGAAGAATATCTTGACGATGCAACTCTTGATAAAATGGAAAAGACATGCAGAGATTCTTTCTTCTGCGGAGAAATGATTCCTGCTTACGAAAGAAAAGATGTAATCAACATTTTGAAATATTACGCTCAATATGAATCGGCTCCTCAGTTCTACACATTTGAAGATGTGGACAGAAACAAGCTTGATGTTTCAAAAATTGCTCAGCACATTTGGGATGAAGATATGGGCGAGCGTAAAAAGGCGGAATACATAGATTCTATCTGGGAATCAAATGATGATAATATGCTCCGTTTGTTCTTCGGTCGCAAGTTGTATTTTCTTCGTCAACTTGATGTTGAGTGCATGAAGATTTCTCATCCCGGTATTTATGAAGATGCGGGTCCTGATGTGAAATTCGGTACCAGAGCATTGGAAGATTTGCCTCTCAGTGAAATTGGAAAATATAAACCTGAACTTGAAAAAGAACTTCGTGATCAGGCATTCGAAAAATCAAAAAATGAAAACGGTGAATACTGCTGTGCTATTTGCGGTATGGCAGATAAATCAAAAGTGTGGTTCCAGGTTGACCATATCACACCTATGAATAATGGCGGAAAGAGTGTACCTGAAAACTTACAGATTCTTTGTCGCCAGTGCAACGGAACAAAAGGTGATAAGTAATGGATGAATTATATTATTCTGCACTCGACCTTGCAATTTTGGTAAGTGCCAGAGAACTCACCGAAAAAGAAATCACGAAGTTTCTTGAAGCTGTTTGGGAAAAAGATAATGATTATCTTACTCCGCAGTACAGAAATAATTTTCGAAAACTTATTCTTGATACATACTATTGGACACATTATTTCTACAATAAAACAACAATTGATGCTGAATTCCCTTCAATACAAAAAGACATGTTTGATTTGGGAAGCAACTTAGAAAAAGACAACTACACAAGTGATTTTTCAGGCTTGGATTTGTTTTTTAAAAACATGAGAATCCGAATTGTTGTTGACGGTTCAAAGGATTATGTGAGAATAAAGCTCAGAACATTATTAAAAGAATACGGCTACAAGCGACGCTCAAAAATGCTGGTAGATTATGTTAACGGTTGTATGGAGTTTTTCCGTTTAAAAGCGTTTTTGCGTGGCGGTGTCGAATGCGAAATTGAAAATGTTGACATTGATGAAATGCTGACATTCCGTGTCGTTTAGAAAAACTCTTCGCATAATAAAAGTCCGAAGAAATTCTCCGAATGTGTGAGAAATTTTTCGGACTTTTTTTATTTTGAGCAAGGGAATATTGTTGTAAAAAAATTGTGAACAGGGGGATTTTGTGCTTGCGAAAAATGAAGGTGACGATTGGATTTTGCGGATTTATTTTTGCAAAATTTTTGTGTGTGCGGTTGAATTTTGGTGGGTACCCTTTTGCCAGAAAAATTCAATTTGTATATACACAACAATCGGCACAAGTGGGTATCCAAAGGGAGAAAATCTCCATTTGGCACACGATTTTGCGGCACGCAAAGTCTAGTGTGTTATACCTTTGTTCCGTCGGCGGTGAAAAGGATGTCTGTCGCCCTACATGACAGCAGACTTTTCACTGGCGCAGAGCAGGCAGATAAGTTCAGGAAAGGACAGAAAAAATTTGTTTTTTCTGACTGCTCGGGAAAGGAACAAACGGTATATATAAATCCCCGCCGCAGCGGAAGAAAATCGCACGCATCGACTACACAGAAATTGAGAGTCTGTTCACAAAATAAGACCTTATCAAATTGATTTATGCGTGATATAATCACAACAGAAGCTTCGAGAAAAAATTGAAAAAGGTGAAAATGATGAACAATATTTTCAGCGACAATCTCAAAAAATTCCGTCTTGCAAAAGGCTTGACTCAGGAACAAGTTGCAGAAAAACTGAATGTTAATTCTCAGACTGTTTCACGTTGGGAATGCGGAACAACTCTACCCGACGTTCTGACTTTGCCCGAACTTGCAAGGCTCTATGAAGTAACTGTTGATGATTTCTACAAAAAGAGCACCGTTGCTTACGATAACTACGCACAGCGTCTTGCTTCTGTTTATGAGAAATCCCGTGATCCCGAGGACTTTATGCGTTGCCGTATCGAATACGAAAAGCTTATAAAGAAGGGCGAGATGTCAACCGAGGACAAGTGGCTCTACGCCTGGATTCATATGTATATGATGAATTATTGCAGGGACATTGCAGTTGAGTGGTATGACAAAGCAGTCAGCGATGACCCGAACGATGACCCCGAAAATTATCAGCTCGCCTGCATGCAGAGAATATGGATGTTCTTTCTTCTGAAAAAAGAAGATGAAATTATTTCCGAACTCCGAGAAAAAGTAAAATCAAATCCCGATAATCCGAGAGAAACCGATAATCTTCTTGTTGCACTTATCTGGGCTGAAAAATATGATGACGCCTATAATCTTTTCAAAGATGCAATCAAAAAATTCCCCGATGATTGGCGGATATATATTCACGGCGGTGACATCGCAAAAGACCTCAAAAAATATGATGAGGCTCTGGAATACTACAACAGAGCAGGCGAAATCGGAACATACTTCTGCGATGAAATGGATTGCAAAGTCGGCCTGTATGAAGAAATGGGAGAATATGAAAAGGCTTATAATGAATGCATGAAAATGGCAGATATCTACCGCAGCAGAGGTTACGATGTTGAGGCTGATATAGCAGAAAAACGTGCTGAAGAAATTAAAAACAAAATTGAAAAATAAGCAAACAAGCGGCGGAGAAATCCGGACGGTCTTTTCAAGATTAAAACATATAAGTAAAAACAATACGTATAAACCGCAAATTCTGACAAACAATAACAGGGCAACCAAAATATAAGGAGAAAGATATAAAATGAAAGCCACAGGTATTGTCAGAAGAATCGACGACCTCGGAAGGGTCGTTATCCCCAAAGAAATCCGCCGCACCATGCGTATCCGCGAAGGCGACCCGTTACAGACAACATTGACACAGTCAGAAAACTACATTTCCGCAATGCTCGATTTAGAGAAACGGTTGGAGTAAATTCCTTACATATCAACGGTTTCAGGCGTTTGATACAGAAACAAAAAAGACTGCATGGGTACTCCCCGTGCAGTCTTTTGATTAACCCAATCGGTCAGATTATGCAAGTCCAATCGGTCAGATTTCTGAATTTCAATCGGTCAGATTTCTGAATTTCAATCGGTCTGATTTCGGGTTTTGAATCGGTCTGATTTTTGATTTCTAACCAAATATATAGCACTCGTCAGATTTTTGACGGGTGCTTTTTTATGCCCAAAATTCTTTTGAGCGCACAAAATGCGAACAAAAAGTGAATTTTCGGGGTAATTTGACGAGTGTAAAGAAACGTTTATTGACACTGTACGAAGTGAGATTTCCTTATAAAAAATTGCCATATGATCCTTTGTATATCTGTTCAAGGGAGTTTTATGGGACTTTGAATATGTTAGACTATAACCATAGCAACCGTTAATTGCCAAAGTGAAGTTCAGATTTTGATTAAAAGAAAGGAATGCTGTTATGGGAAAAGGATTTGATTTCAAATGCAAAAATTGTAATTTTAGTCTTTCTGCAAATCTTGGTATTGGATTCGGATATCCGAATCTGTGCACCAAAATACTCGATAATATTAAAAACGGAACACTGGGAAAAGAGTTGCAAGAGATTGCTGACAATATCAATAATCTTGCAATTTATGCGTCACAAGACTTGTATTTATGTGAAAATTGCAGGGATTTGAGTCCTGAATTGACAATAGCGTTGTGTTCGCCGTTAACAGACTTACCAAAGTCGGACAGACCGTTTTCGTCTGTTTGTGAGTGTTCGGAATCTGATACATATGTAATGGAATATCAACTCGGAACAGAATATAAAACAGAACTTATAATAGCCTATTTCTGTGATAAATGTAAAACAAAGATGACAAAAGTGACATCATATGAAAACCTTGAATGTCCGCATTGTCGCAGTGTGTTGGACTATGAAATGTATTGTTGGGATTAAAGTTAAGGAGGCAGGTTATTCCTGCCGTTATTTTTATTTGTCAGTTAAGGTTTATAATTCTTCATTCGCTTGATTTTCAATTTCCTTTTTGATAAGATGTATCTTGTAAATAAAACTATACGGAGAGATATTATTATGAAATCGGTTGTTGCATTCATTACCGCCATCGTTACTTTTTTCAGCGGTTGTTTTTCAAATATCGTCGACACTATATTTTTCCCCGAATCACCGCAGACAGAGTCCGTTGAATTTGCCCAAAACTTAGGCAACGGCTGGAATCTCGGAAACACTCTTGAAGCCTGTGAAATGGGTTCAGCCGAAAAAATGGGTCTTGAAAGCGAAATCTACTGGGGCAACCCATATACAACCAAAGAAATGATAGAAGCCGTAAAAGAGGCGGGCTTCGGCACCGTCAGAATCCCGATAACATGGGCACAGCACCTTGATGAGAATTATGTGATTGACGAAGAGTGGCTTGCCCGTGTAAAGCAGATTGTTGACTGGGTGCTCGAGTGTGAAATGTACGCCATAATAAATATTCATCACGATGACACATTCTGGCTTATTACCGACAAAGCGCACGAAGAAAACGCAACAGCGGTTATTACCGCCATCTGGTCGCAGGTGAGTGAATATTTCAAGGACTACGATGAACGCCTCATCTTCGAAACGATGAACGAACCGAGAGTGGTAGGATGCGATACCGAATGGAGCGGTATACCCGAGCATTATGAGGTTGTCAACAACCTCAACTTTGCGGCACTCAAAGCCATACGCCAAAGCGGAGGCAAAAACGAAAGCCGTTTTGTTTCAATCACAACCTATGCGGCGCGCTGTGAAACCGAACCCGTTTCCGCACTCAGACCGCCCGACGATCCCCACGTTCTTGTTTCAATACATTGCTACTACGGAACGGCACACAGAAGCGAGTTTCTCGACTGCGAAAAGAAACTCACACTGATTGAGAAATATGAAATGTATAAAATCCTCAGGGATATTTACAGGATTATAATCAAAAAAGGTTACGGCGTTGTGCTTGGAGAATTCGGCTGGACAGACAGAGTCAACCTCGAAAATCTTGCCGAAAGAGCAGAATATTTTATCACCACCGCAAACAAATTCGGTATTCCCTGCATTGTGTGGGATAACGGTCTGGATTTCAGACTTTTTGACAGAACAACACACATCCTTGAATTCCCCGACTACATAAAACCGTAAAAGCTGAAAGCCGTCTGATATTTTCAGAAGATCGATATTATATGAAGGTGAATTAATATGGCAGACACAATCTACAAAGAAACCCGAAAAAAGCATGACCTGACAAGAGACGATGTTTGTGACAAGGCATCGCTTATGGATAATCCCATTCAGCCCGAGCGTCTGGAAAGAATTGAAAACGGTAAATTTCCGATAACTCCCGATGAGGTAATGCTCCTTGCCGAAATCTACGGCGAGCCGACTCTCTGCAACCATTACTGTTCAAAGGAATGTCCAATCGGTGAGAAATACGTGCCCGAAGTTAAAGTGAAAGACCTCGCACAGATTGTTCTCGAAATGCTCTCATCTCTCAATTCAATGAAAAAGAGCCAGGAAAGACTTATCGAAATCACAGCCGACGGCATGATTGATGACGATGAAATCAAGGATTTTGTTTTCATCCAGAAAGAGCTTGAACGTATTTCAATCACTGTCGAAACCCTGCAGTTATGGGTTGAGCAGATGCTCGCGGATAAGAAAATCAACATAGAAAAATACAACGAACTCATAAACAAATAAAATTACGGTGTCCGTATTAAACGGGCACCATTTTTGCATTTATTGTGAAAAAACAAGGTATGTTTTCCGCACAAAGTGTAATTCAGTTTTGTACTTCGGTAAGCTATCATATAGTCAAGGAAACACAAAGGAGTGTTGCATATGAGTCCAAGACAGAGAATGTTGGCAATCAGGCTGACAGAAAAACTTGCAAAAAATCCCGAATACGCACGGACTATCGGGGTAGAGATATCAAACAAAAAAGACGGCAAGGATAATTCAGACGGCAATATAATAATATCAAGGAGTGATTTATATTGATTGAAATAATATTTTCAATTCTCGCAATCTGGCTTTTCTTCAAAGCCATAGGATTAGCATTCAAGTTAACTTGGGGTGCTGCGAAAATCGGCGCAACGATCCTGCTTGCAATTGCAGTGCCCGCATTTATTCTTCTCGCAATTTTCGTCGGCGGATTTGTTCTGCTCTTACCCGTTGCACTAATCGCAGGTGCAGTGGGACTACTTAAGGCGTGCTGTTAAAAAATCAAGCCGTCCGATTGCTCGGACGGCTTTTGCGTTATATCTTCTTTTTCATCAGTCCGTGTTTGTTGCAGTAAATATACAGATATCCTTTGCTACGGAGTTGAAGGCGTGTTTCTGCGTTGCCTTCGGGATAGAACTTAACAAACTGTACTCTGTCGGATGTCAGATAAGCGATAAACGAAATGAAATGAGTCTTTGTCATTTCGTGGTTAACCGTTATGAAATGCTCATCTTCAACCTTTTCAACGGTTACACCGTGTGCTTCGTCAACATCTTCAGCTTCAAGCGGCGGCAGAGTGATTCCGCAGCAGCTAATGACCGTGTCGCCCGTTGTGCGGATTACGTTGCCGCATACGGGACAGACGTAAAACTTTGAACGCAGAATATTTGACGAAATATTTTTATTGATAACCGTATTGCCTGACATAAGCTCCATAACCGAAACTCCGAGTGCCTTTGCAAGCGGTTCAATCAGCGTAATATCGGGCAGACCCTTTGCCGTTTCCCACTTTGACACAGCCTTATCGCTGACACCTATCTGCTCGGCAAGCTGAGTCTGAGTA
>JAFWYP010000009.1 GCA_017517665.1 Clostridia bacterium
GGAAATCTATAATAATGGACATCATCTTCATTAATCAAAATTTTCACGTTTTTATTAACATACGGCAATAAATCCAATCTGTTTTTTCTGATATACAGTGTTACTTCATTAACACTGTAATCAACACTGTTAAGAGCAGAAATCAAAGATTTTTGGATCCCTCCGACTGTCAAATGATTAGCTACGAACAAAACTTTTCTCATAAAATCAAGTCCTTTAAAATAATTCCATCCATTTTTTGGCTGTGTTTTCGAGTGAAAGATTATTTCTGATTTGTGAGGCATTTTTTGAAAGTTTATCGGCGAATGATATGTCATTTGCAATTTTCTTCATTGCTTCACACATTTCTTTTGCGTTGCCGACTTCGGTAAGGATACCGTTTTCATTATTTTTTATAACTGCATTTGCGCCGCCAATGGGGCAATCTGTGCAGATAACAGGCATACCGATTGCCATTGCCTCAAGCATTGCATTGGACATACCTTCGTAATCGGATGAATTGACATACATTGCGTCACGGATAATCAAGTCATGAACCTGTGCGCTGAAGGGCATAAAATCGATATATTCTGTAATACCGAGCTTATCTGCGAGAGCTTTTGTTTCTTCCAAATGCGCTCTGTCATCATTATTCTGGGGTTCACCTATGATTTTGAGCCTGTAATCGCTGAATTCCTTATGAAAATCAGCAAACGCCTGAACAAGCACTGGCAGGTTTTTCTGCCTTGAAATTCTGCAGAAAGTGGTAACATATTTTTCTCTTTCACCGAAATAGGGTTCGGGGAGTTTATCGTTTATGGGGTTGAAAATAACTGTTCCTTTTTCGGAAATGTTATCGGGATAAGCGGCTTTTGCATCATTAGTCTGGAAAACAACCGCATCGGCACGCTGATAGTATTTTTTTATAAAGTTGTATCCGTAGCGTTTTTTGAGCAGGCGATAAGGGTCTGCTCTTTCGGAAACAACAACTCTGTTGGGAAGGTCTTTCGTTGCAAGCAGAGTGAGAGGGATTGATGGCTGAAGAAAAGAAATAACTTTTGTTTCAGGCTCATTTTTGAGTTTTGCTCTTAAAGCTTTTATTTCTGCATGATATTGAGAAAAGAACGAAAGATAAGCAAAACAGGCGGGTACGGACATTCCGAGCAGTTCAAAAGGCTTACAAAGGAGCGACGCAATAATTTCCAAAGTCTTGAAAACCAAGCTGTTTTTCTTTTTATTGCCGTAAACAGAAGTTATCGGAACAGCGGAATTGAGGTCACGGTTTATGCAGTCCTCTTTTTTTGATGAGGTGAGCAAAAATTCGCAGTCATATCCGTTACGGTTAAATTCGTTGAGAAGCAGGGATGCAACTCTTTCTGCACCTCCGCCTTTCATAACGGGCATAACCATCAGAATTTTTTTCTTTTTGCTCATTTTGTTCCTTTCAGCAGTCTGCCGACTGTTTTGTCAAATATTTTATATATAAACCAGAACAGTTTTCCGTAACAGCGCATTTTAAGGGTGATATCGCCGAAGGCTTCGTTTCCGAGAATATCTTTTTTTGCTTTTTTGAGGTCAACTTTGCAGATTTTTTTATCTGATTTATCGAGTTTTTCGTAAACATTGAAGATATTGAAAGCACATCTGCACACAAATCCGTTTGCGGCGGAAACAACGGTTTGGTTGATTTGTTTTGTGAATTCTGCGTTGGCGGTATAAACCTCAACACAGCTTGTAAAATGTTTTTTTGATTTTGATGAGGTCATAATGGAGTTTTTGCGGTATCTTCGATGATAAAGAGCTTCAGAACACTGAGAAACGGTTGCTGCCTTGCAGAAAAGTTGATATGTAAAGACCATATCCTCGTAAATAATATCGGGAATGAATGAAATGTTGGTGTTTCTTAAGAATTTACTGCTGATAAAAAGAAGGGGTACTGCACTGTGAAATTCTTTGTTTTCAGTCATTTTACCGAAAACATCAATACCGCAGTCTGTCTGATATTTATTTTTTCTTATATAGTTTTGTTTAACGGTGAAATCATCCGTATCGGCAAAGGAAATCGCATCGAAAAATACTATATCGCTGTTATCTTTTTCTGCGATTTTGAGAAGAGTTCCAAGCGTTTTTTCGTCAATGTAATCATCGCTGTCAAGAAAATACAGATAATCTCCGTTTGCTTCTGAAAGTCCTGCATTTCTTGCGGCGGAGAGTCCGCCGTTTTTCTGATGAATAACGGTGACACGTTCATCCTTTTCAAGATATTCATCGCAGATCTGACCTGAAGAATCCGTTGAGCCGTCATCAACGAGGATTATTTCAAAGTTTCCGTATGTTTGACAAAGAATGCTGTCAACGCATTCACGCAGGTATTCTTCGACATTGTAAACAGGGATTATTACGCTTATGAGAGCCTGATTTTCCATTATCTCATCTCAATCTTTCTTTGATAACAATTAAAACTGTTGCGATAAATTTCTTTGTTTCCGAAATAATGCCGTAGGAATAGTGTTTTTTCATTATTTTCTGAATACGGTTGTCAATTTCAACATCGGCAAAAACAGGGCTTTCAATTGCTTTTGACAAATCTACACGCATTTTTTCGTTATCTTCCATTTTGCTGTGAACGCCAGATTCATCGCAGCCGATGTTTGTTATATATGAGTATCTCGGATAAACCGTAAGCATATTGTTTTTAACGAGATGTGCACCGAATCTTACCGACCATGAGCTTCCGTTTCCTTTTGTCTGACGGTAGAGGCGGATGAATCTGTCGCTTCCGTTCGAGTTGAGGCGTCGGATAAGTTTGAGGGAATTATAGAAATCTTTGATGTTTTTGAGTTCCCAGTCAACGCCTTCCCATCGGTCTTTCCAGGTTGCCCAGGTGCAACTGCATGAACGGTAGGCGGAGAAAACATCTTTTTTGTAATTGTCGGGGAATTCTATCATCGGAGTATAGCCTGAAAGACATCCGATTTTTTTATTGTTTTCATAATAACCGAGAGCGTTATTGATATATCCGAGAAAATGAGGTGAAACAACACAGTCATCTTCAACAACAATTACCTTGCCGTATTTATTGATGATATCGGTAACGCCTGCAATAACAGATGCTGCAAGGCCCTTATTAACGGGACTTTCGGTAACTGTAACGGATTTGAAATCACCCGAATCCTTTATTGCTGCAACTTCTGTACGGACTTCGTTAACCTTTTCTTTGCCTGCCTCGTTTTTTGCACCGTCGGAGAAGATAAAAAGCTCGGAATCCTTTGCCTCTTTACAGGCGGCAAGAGCGTTATATGTTTCAATAAAATGGTCGGCACGGTTATATACAAATATTATAATCGGTGCGTAACTCATGTTATTTTCCTTCTTTCAGAATATCTGTATATGCATCAATAAGCATCTGTGCATTTCTTTCGGCATCGTGGGTTACGAGAGCTTTTTTTCTGCCTGCTTCGGAAAGTGAGAGTGCAAGCTCATCATTATCAAAAATGCGTTTTATGTTCCATGCAAGAAGCTTCGGGTCATCATTTCTGTAGAAAAGTGCCTCTTTTCCGTCTTCTGCCATGTCAGAAACACCGCCCACATAAGATGCAACGCAGGGGGTACCAACCATCATTGCTTCGCCGAGAGTGTTGGGGCTGTTTTCTATGGTTGAGCATAAAACATATGCATTGACTTTAGAAAGTTTTTCTGCAACCTGAGGTGCTTTCAGAGGACCCGTAAATTCGATATGGTCCTGCACACCGAGGTCGTATATAAGCTTTTTGAGGTATGAAGCATATCCTTTTTTGAGGAAGGAACGCTTGTCATTTTCTGTGTAGGGTTTATATCCCGCAACATAAACCTTGACATCGGGATATTCTTTTATTAGATAGGGGAGAGCCATGACAACAAAGTGTACACCTTTAAGAGCGCTGTATCCGTTGCCGACATAAATCGAATGTCTTTCGGCTTTTTCAATGCTCCATTTTTCTTCATAGAAAGGAGTACGGAGAATGCGGCTGCAGGGATAATATTTTGCCTTTGGATTTATCGCATAGGAATGCGCTCTGTCCCATGTTGTTCTGCCGAGAATATACTGGGCGTTTTCTATTATTTCCTTTTCGGATTTCATGCGGGGTTTATACCACATTGTTTTGCGGAGATGCATAATCCATGCCGAGAAAATCTCGGTCAGCGATTTTGAAAACATCATTTCGTCAATCTGAAGCTGACCGCACTGGTAGACATATTGTCCGTTGAGTATGCCCTGCAACGATACAACTGCGGGTATACCATGTTTTTTTGCTGTTAACTGCATCGCTCTTGCATGCAAGAATTCCGTACCCTCAATGTTCACTATATCGGGTTTGAAATCCGAAACAATCTTATCGCATTTTGCCTCAAGTTCTTCAAGGGATGTTGAAGAATTATAGTAAAGACTGAAATATGTTACACCGTCAATTATTTCGCAAAAGCTGAGGTTTTCCTCGCATTTGCAGACAATACCGAGTTCGATATTGCTGTTTTTGCTGAGTTGTTCAGCCATGGATTCAACCCATCCGCCAAGCACTTCGGAGGCTTTTCCGAGCTTTACCGAAACTGCGGCAGGTATTAAATTTACTGTCCATAAAACTTTCATGTTCTTTCAGCTCCGGTCCATTTTATAATATCCTCAAACAGCAGCGATGAAACAATCATAACCATTAATGTGAATGAGTAATTGAATGAGTCAAGCGAGGAGACAAACATCAGTGTTACAAGAGTGGCGTTTGCTGCCGATATGATAAATTTATCATTATAGTGATGTTTGTAGTGGAAAGGAACATGATAAAACATCATTGCAAATGCATATCCGCCGAGCCAACCGTATTTTGATGTGATATCCAGAAGAGCGGAATGACCGCCGCCGCTTTCGCGCCAGAGAGAGCCGATGATAGGATATTTAAGCATATCCATAAGGCTGTTTGAATAAGCATTGATTCGGACCTGGATAGAGTCTCCCGTAACACCGGATTCCGATGTTGAAACAAGGTCATTTACTTTTTTTGCAACTGCCATACCGTCAAATGTTTCGAGTATCCATTCCCTGAACGGTGTGATATACATGATAGCCGCCATGATCCAAATGAACGCGAGAATTGTAACGATAAATGCAGGGATGATATTTTTCCCTTTGTAGAAAAGCAGAAGAATGAGACCGATGGCGCTTGCAAAGAGTGCGATGGAGTAACCGGCAAGTTCAAGGAGTCTCACATAGAAATATGCCCACACCGCACCGATGGCAAAAAACAGTTTGTTATTTTTGAATGCTTTGATAATCCATGCGAATATGGCAGGGCATATACAAACCTGGGGATAGATAAGGCTGTATCCACCGATGCCTTGTCTGAGAAATTGATATGTTGATTCATCATCTCGAACCAGAAGTCTTGCGATTGTATGGTCTTCGACAAGTATTTTTACGGTATTATAGTTCCACACTGTCAGAAGGATAAGTACAATCGGGACAATTCCCGAAAGTTCGTCCCATTTGTCGTCATAGAAATATGTCATCATAAAGCATATGACAAGCATGATAAGCGCAATCTGTTTGATCAGTGCGGAAAAGTCATACTTTTCAAAGTAGACAACCACCATAACACAGATGAGGAATATAATAGCACCGAGTTGTTCCTTACCCAAAGTGAGCGGAGTTTCTCTGACGAACCAGATTCCTGCCCACAGAACAGCACACGCAAGTGCAACCAGTCGGTAGATTGAGTCAACCTGTAAAGGAGGAGAAATTGTCCATATTATAAGATAAAGCACGGCGATTTTCTGAACAAGACCGAGCGAAAATCCGTTTTTGAGCATATTTTCCTCCTTTCTTTTTTATTTCAGCCAGTTTTCTGTCGGCTGAATGAATGATTCATAGTGAAATGTATTGTCAAGTGATTTTGACTGAAGTTTGTTTTCAATCTGATAAAGCATAGCTTCGGATATGTTTTCTGTTGTCATATCGTTTAAAAGACTGCCTTTTCCGCTTTTTTTGATATATTCTCCGACATCACTGACATCAGTTGTTATAATCGGCACACCGCAGGTAAAACTTTCCGCAAATTTAGTGGGGAAGCCTGCATTGTTGCGCTTATCCGAACGGCGGATGAATATATAGCAGTCGCATCCGAGGACATATTTTATTGTTTCCGAATGAGAAAGCCTGCCCATGAATGTGATTTTGTTGAGGACATTTTTCGGAATAAAACAGTCAGGATAAATATTATTGAAATCATTTTCGGTTATACCGATAATGCGAAGATGAGTATTCTTTTTATTGATGTTGCAGAAGGCTTCGACAACTTTGTCGAGGCTTTCTTTTTTGCCGTCGGGTATACCTGCAAAGCAGAATTCGAAAATTCCTTCGTGCGAATCGGGTGTCTGATTCCAGATTTCATCGCCGATATCAACAAGAGGGGGAAGAATGAGCAGTTTCTTACTGTTTTTATATTTCTTCTCCATCATTGAGCTTATGGCAATCATGCCGTCGGCAACCTTGTGAGCAAAATTGCTTATGAGAATTTCATCAAACGCCTTGAAAAGTCTTTTGGGCAGTGAGCCGTCGGTATCCTTTGTCCATTCGGTGCAGTCGTAGCAGACCTCAATGTTTCTCTTTGAAAATACTTTCTTTGCTTTCATAAGAGTAAACATCGGAACATTATAAAGGATTATTCTGCATACGTCGTCATATTTTTCAATAACAGACTCAATATGCTCAACGCTAAGCATATGCCTAAGCCATTGTTTGGTTGATTTGGGATGAGCGTGTTCAAACATATTGTCACAGCCCTCAACGGGTCTCAGACCCTCGAAAGAGCCTTCGGATGCACCGATAAAAACCGTTTTGTAGCCGAGTTTTGCGAAAATCTTTCCGTTTGAAACAACTCTGTTTGCCGATGCACTTTTATCGGGCAGAGTGAATCCGCCGTAATAAATTATTGTACTCATAAGTTTTCTTTGTACCACTCAATAGCCGCTTCAATTCCTCTTTCAAAGCTCCAGTCGGGATCATATCCGAGGAGTTCTTTTGCCTTTGAAATATCAGCATTGCTGTGCTTGATGTCACCTGCACGGTCAGGTCCGAAATTCGGTTCAATGTCAACACCGAGAGCCTTTGTAAGACCGTAATAAATATCAATGAGATATTCTCTGCCGCCGTAGGCAATATTGAATGCTTCGCCTGCGGCCTCGTGGGGAGCAAGGCAGGCTTTGAGGTTTGCCTCAATAACATTTTCGATATATGTGAAGTCACGGCTCTGTTTTCCGTCACCGTTGATGGTGGGAGTTTCGCCGTTTATAAGCATTTTTATGAATTTGGGAATAACTGCGGCATATGCGCCGTCGGGAGTCTGTCTTCTGCCGAAAACGTTGAAATAACGCATTCCGTAGGTGTCAAGACCGTAGTGTTTTGTGTACTGCTTTGCCCATTCTTCGTCGCATCTTTTTGTAAGTGCATAAGGGGAGAGAAGATTGCCTTCTCTGCCTTCCGTTTTGGGGAGATTGGGTTCATCGCCGTAAACGGATGAAGATGAAGCATAAACAAACTTTTTGACATTGTTCTGTCTTGCGGCTTCAAGCATATTGAGAGTACCGCTTATATTATTTGCGCAGTAAAAAAGAGGCATTTCAATGCTTCTGGGTACACTTCCCCATGCCGCCTGATTGAGAACATAGTCAACGCCTTCGCAAGCTTTCATACATACATCAAGGTCTTTGATGTCGCCCTTTATGAATTCATAGTTGGGGTTTGAGATAAACATATCAACATTCTTTTGTGAGCCTGTCGATAAATCGTCAAGGCAGCGTACTCTGTAACCCATTTCAAGAATGGCTTCACAGAGGTTTGAACCGATGAAGCCCGCTCCGCCTGTAACGAGGAAAAGTGAATTTTCGGGGAAAACAAGATGTCTGTAACCCATTATTAAAGCCTCCAGTACTGATAGCCTGCTTCTGTATATGTTTTTCTGTCGAGAACACCTTTGACATCAACGAGAACTTTGCCTGAATTATTGCCGTCTGCAAACATTGCATCGATATCGCTCATAGCGAAATTCATGAATTCAGAATGACCTACTGCAATGATAACTGCGTCCATATTTTTAACGGTGCTTATATCGGCGAATTCAATGCCGTAATGCTGCTTGCCCTCCTCTGCATCTGCAACGGGGTCTGCAACAACGGGAGTGATGCCGTATTCGCTGAGTTCATTCATTATGTCGATGACTCTTGTGTTTCTTGTATCGGGGCAGTTTTCCTTGAATGTGAAGCCGAGGATTGCAACCTTTGCGTCCTTTACATTCTTGCCGGCGGCAATGAGCTTTTTAACAACATTTTCAGCAACATATTTGCCCATATCGTCGTTGATTCTTCTGCCTGCAAGGATAACCTGGCTGTGATAGCCGAGCTGTTCTGCCTTGTATGTAAGATAATAGGGGTCAACACCGATGCAGTGTCCGCCGACAAGACCGGGGAAGAATTTGAGGAAGTTCCACTTTGTGCCTGCAGCTTCGAGAACTGCCTTTGTGTCGATACCCATTTTATTGAAAATAATTGAAAGTTCGTTCATGAAAGCGATGTTGATATCACGCTGGCTGTTTTCGATAACCTTTGCGGCCTCGGCAACCTTGATGCTTTCTGCACGGTGAACGCCCGCCTCAACAACAAGCTCATAAACCTTCGCAACGATATCAAGAGTTTCCGCATCCATGCCCGAAACGATTTTCACGATTGTTTCAAGTCTGTGCACCTTGTCACCGGGATTGATTCTTTCGGGAGAATATCCGATTTTGAAATCAACACCGCACTTAAGACCTGATTCAGCTTCAAGAATGGGAACGCATATATCCTCTGTTACACCGGGATAAACGGTTGATTCAAAAACAACGATTGAACCCTTTGTGAGATTTCTGCCTAGGATACGGCTTGCACCCTCAACGGGAGTGAGATCGGGAGTGTGGTCATCGTTAACGGGAGTAGGAACTGCAACAATGTGGAATTTTGCTTCGCGGAGCTTTGTTTCATCAGAGGTGAATTCAACGGTTGTGTTCTTGATAGCTTCATCGCCTACTTCGAGAGTGGGGTCGATACCGCTTTTATAAAGCTCGATTTTCTTTGCGTTGAGGTCATAGCCGATAACTTGGGCTTTCTTTGCAAATGCAACGGCAATGGGCATACCAACGTAGCCGAGACCGACGAGTGAGATTTTTTCTTCTTTAGCGAGGATTTTTTCATAAAGATTTACAAACATAACTCTTACTCCCTTATTTGCACAGACTGTTTATTTTTTCGAGATATGCCTTGATGACTATATCTCTTGAGAAATTTGCTTTTATATATTCTCTTCCCTTTTCGCCCATAGCTTTTCTTTCTTCGTTGGGCATGACAAGGAATTTTTTGATTTGTTCGCAGAGAGCGTCAACATCTCCGCCGTGATAGATAAATCCCGTTTCACCGTCAATGAATGTTTCCTGACATCCGGGATTGTCGGTTGAGATAATCGGTCTGCCGCTTGATGCACTTTCAAGAAGCACATTGCTCATTCCCTCACCGTATGTTGAGGGATGAATTGTTGCATGGGAGGCGGAGACAAAGGGTTTTATATCCTTCTGACTGCCTCTGTATTTTATAATGTCTTTTTCTTCAAGCTCGGAAAGAAGCTTTTGATAGTGCATTTCCGTCGGCTCAATAAATCCGAGCATATTGAATTCGGTTTGAGGATATTCGGCTTTTATTCTTTTTGCGGCTTCTATATAATCGTCAACGCCCTTGTCGTGAAGAATTCTGCCGATGTAGTTGAAAACAATCTTTTCGCCGTTTTTACCGTTTCCTCCGTCGGGGTAAGGCTGGAGAGGATAACGGTCTGTGTTAACGCCCGAGCCGGGAATAAGACGATGTTCACCTTTTATCATTCCCGATTCTTCTGCAAGCTTCATGTTGGTTGAATTCTGGAACATAACACAAGCCGAGCGCCTGAACGAGAATTTGAAGAGCGACATAATAAGCTTCTGTTTCAGACCGCCCTCGTTGAGAACGCTTCCGAATCCCGTAACATTACTGATAACGGGAATTCCGAGAATATGGGCGGCAACGCCTGCATAAACATTCGGTTTTGCAGTGTAGGTCAGAACAACCGAAGGTTTATTCTTCATAAAGAGCTTTAAATAATGCATGAACAGCTTTGCATCCGCAACGATATTGGTTCCTCGCCTGTCGATAACGGGGTCATCATAGCGGTATTCAAGATGCTGCATCAGCTCAAACTTTTCGCCGTCGGGGCAAGAAATGAGCATTTCATAGCCCGAATCAATTATGGCTTCGATAAGTTCTTTTCTGAAACAATAAATGTCGTCGGAATCGTTTGTGAGAAGTGCGATAAGATGCTTTGGTTTTTTCATTTTATTTCCTCATTTGAAAACCGCAAGAGCGGTAAGAATCATAACTTTTATATCGTCAATGAAGCTGAATGATTTGATAGCGGCAAGGTTATACTTCATTTTATCGGGAAGAACAACCTCGAGATATGTTTTTTCAACGTCCTCTGCGGCATCGAGAAGTTCGTTTTCATCTTTGTAATAAACGCTTGCTTCCGATGTTATGCCTGCGGGCATAAGAAGAGTTGCCATCATTTCGGGAGTGTATTTCTCAACATACTTGGGAACTTCGGGCCTTGTGCCGACGAATGTCATTGTACCTCTTAAAACGTCAATAAGCTGGCTGAATTCGTCGAGCTTATATTTACGGATGAATTTTCCTGTTTTTGTGATTCGTGAATCACCGCCGACTGTCAGAAGCGAACCTTTGTCGGCATTTGTTACCATTGAACGAAATTTGAAAATACGGAATTCTTCACCGTATTGAGTGACTCGTGTCTGTCTGTAGAAAACAGGACCTTTCGAGTCAAGTTTTATAGCGATTGCAAGAATGATAAACAGGGGAGAAAGAAGTGTTAAAAGAGTGAATGATACAACGATATCAAAGATACGCTTGAGTACAAGCTGAAACTTCTTTTTGCTGAGCAAATCATAGTATTCTTTCACTTCAGGAATCTGCATTTCTTTGGGAAGGTCTTCCCATTTTCGCAGTATCATAGCTCTCTCTCCCTTAAATAATTCAGATATACTTTTTAACAACCTCTGAAAAGTTTTCGCAGACGGTTTTTATGTCGTCATCCGAAAGTTTTGTGTGCAGAGGAAGGGTTATTTCGTTTTTGAAATAGTTATATGCATTGGGAAAATCCGCAATATTCCAGCCGAGATTCTTATATGCCGTCATCATCGGAAGGGGCTTATAGTGAACGTTGCAGGCAATTCCTCTTTCTGCCATTTCGGTAATGATTGCGTTTCTTGTTTCTTCGGTGATACCGGGAATTCTTGTTATGTAAAGATGTCCCGAGGAAGAATGATTTTCACCGTAATGGTTAAGATAAGCAATTCCGAGAGAATCGCACATTTCGTTATATTTACCGATTATTTCTTTTCTTCTTTCCATAAGTGCAGGGTATCTTTCAAGCTGCTTAAGACCGATAGCGGCTGTGATATCCGTCATGTTGCATTTGTACCACGCACCGACAATGTCATATTCCCATGCGCCTGCTTTTGTTTTTGCAAGGGCATCCTTGGACTGACCGTGAAGACTGTAAAGCATATACTGTTTATAAAGTTCTTCGTTGTCAATTCCGTCAATGGTTTTCCATGTTGCCGCACCGCCCTCTGCAGTGGTGAGATTCTTTACGGCGTGGAATGAGAATGATGTGAAATCGGCAATCTGTCCTGCGTTTTTGCCATCTTTTGTTGCACCGAGGGCATGAGCGCAGTCTGCACATACCGCAATTCTGCCCATAGCTTTCTGAATATCATTTGAAGGCTTAAAAAGATGTTTCTTGTTTTCAACTGCGGCGTATATTCTCCCGTAGTCACAGACGATGCCTGCAAGGTCAACGGGAATGATTGCCTTTGTTTTTTCATTTATAGCTGATTCCATGAGGTCATAGTCCATCTCGAACGAATCGGGTTTGCTGTCGATGAATATAACCTTTGCGCCGACATGAATTGCAGCCGATGCGGAGGCGGTGTATGTATAGGCAGGAACAATAACCTCATCGCCTTCACCGATGCCGAGCACACGCAGATTCAGTTCAAGCGCGGCAGTTGCCGAGTTGAGGCAGGCAACCTTTTCCGTACCGCAATATTCTGCAAGTCTGCGTTCAAATTCCTTCGTGCGTGGACCTGTTGTTATCCAGCCTGAACGGAGCGCTTCACAAACTTCGCTTATTTCTGCCTCCGTTATATCAGGAGGGCTGAAGGGTATGTTTGCCATAAATTAACCTCTTTTCGGTGAATAGGTAGGAACAATATTTTCTACGATTTCAACCATGCTGTCGTCATTGTTATAAGCGGCAGTCATGAGTTCGTCGAGTTGCTTCTGAAATAAATCTGTATCGAACTGAATGGGATTTCCGATATGGATAAGCTTGTTGGGAGTTGTCTGCAAACCCTCTTCTTCCATAAGCTTTTCCTCGTAAAGTTTTTCGCCGGGTCGGAGTCCCGTATATTCAATCTTGATATCAACATCGGGTTTGAGTCCCGAAAGTTTTATAAGATTTCGTGCAAGAGTATCAATTTTAACGGGTGAACCCATGTCGAGAACAAAGATTTCGCCGCCCTTGGCATCTGCACCTGCAAGAAGCACGAGCGATACCGCCTCGGGAATTGTCATGAAATAACGGATGATTTCGGGATGAGTAACGGTAACGGGTCCGCCTTTTTCAATCTGACGCTTGAAAAGGGGAACAACCGAGCCGTTGGAACCGAGCACATTGCCGAATCTGACGGCAACAAATTCTGTTCTTACATTTTCGGGAACATCGTTGTATGCAACAGAGTTGTCTTCAGAGTGAGTAAACATTCTGTGAATTTCATTCTGTTTGTTTTCTCTGATTTTTCTGTCAAACGACTGAACGACCATTTCGCAAAGGCGCTTGCTTGCGCCCATTATGTTTGTGGGGTTAACAGCCTTGTCCGTGCTGATAAGAACGAATCTTGAGCAGTTATTGACCATTGCGGCGTAGGCTGTTTTATATGTACCGATAACATTGTTCTTTATCGCTTCGCAGGGACTGTCTTCCATGAGAGGGACGTGTTTGTGAGCCGCCGCATGGTAAACGATATCGGGTCTGAATTTTTTGAAAACGTAGTCAAGTCTTCTTGAATCACGGACCGAGCCGATAAGAACTTCAAGATTCATTTTCGGATACTTGTCTTTGAGTTCCTGCTGAATTGCATAAGCATTGTTTTCGTAGATATCAAAAATAATGAGTCTTTCGGGTTCATGAGCCGCAACCTGACGGCAAAGCTCACTTCCGATTGAACCGCCGCCGCCGGTAATAAGGATGGTTTTTCCTTTTATGAGGTTATAAACCTCTTTCATATCCGTGCTTATAGGTTCTCTTCCGAGGAGGTCTTCAACAGAAACGTCCTTGAGTGCGCCTGCGGTGATGCCGCTGTTGACATACTGATAGAAATCGGGGAGCGTTTTGGTTTCACATCCTGTTTCTTTACAGATGTTAACTATATCACGGATTGTTTCTTTTGATGCACTCGGCATTGCAATATAAATTCTGTCGATATTGAATTTTTCAACAGAGTGGAGAATATCATCACGTCCGCCGACTATTCTTACTCCGTCAAAGTATCTGTTCTGTTTATCGGGATTGTCGTCAATCATGCAGACAACCTTATCTTTGTTTGCTCTTGTTTTCTGAATGTTTTCGAGAAGCATTCTGCCTGCATCGCCTGCACCGATAATCATAACCTTGTGATAGGTATGGGTTCCCGTGTCTGTTCCGAAAAGCTGAGGAACGGAAGTGAAGATTCTGTAAGAGAATCTTGCGGCAAGGAGCAAGAGAAGCTGCAAAACCGAACCGATAAGATAATATGATATGGGCATTCTCTGCAAGAAAACAGTGATAAGAATAATATGCACAGCAGAAACAGCAATGCTTCCTATTGCCGCCCTCATAAGTTCTCTTATGCTCACATATTCCCATACGCTGTGGTACATACGCATTGCATAGAAAACAACAAGGCTGATTATGATATATACGGGAAGAAAATTTACATAGGGGTCAAGATATTTTTCGGGTATTTCCGAAAACACACCGTCAAATCTTATCCATAAGGCGAAGAAATAGGAGATGCTCATCGCCATAATATCATAAGCCATAAGGAACAAAGCTTTTATGTGCCAGGTTTCAATATGAAAATTTCTTTTACCGGAGGTTGACTTCGATAATTTCAAATCAATCAAATCCTTTTATTCTTTTGTTTCTTTTTCTTTTGATTTTCTGTGGCTTTTCTTTTTCTTGTGTTTGTGATGCTTTTCACCGTAGCCACCATAGCCGCCATAGCCACCATAGCCGTGCTTACCGTAGCCGCCGTAGCCGTAACCGTAACCGTACTTGCCGTATCCATATCCATAGCCATAGCCGTAACCGTAATAGCCGTAACCCGAGAAGCCCTGAACCGTTCCGTTGAGAACACATCCGAGGATACGTATATCTGTTGACATAAGTCCGTCAAGAGTGCTCTTGACTCGTGAAATCCTGACAGCATCCTGATATGTTACGAAAATCGCGGCGTCTGCGTACTGTGCAATAAACAATGCGTCGGAAATAAGTCCGCAGGGAGGGGTATCAACGAGAATATAATCGTATGAATCCCTGAAGTTTTTAAACATCTGTTTTATGTTGCCTGAACTGAAATATCCGCTCTGTTCTTCTTCCGCAGGAGTGGGAATAAGAAGATGAAGCTTGTATTTTTCAAGATAAGCAATTTTATAAAGGTCCGTAACGGTTTCATATTCGATGCTTTCAAGGTCGACACCGAGAAGGGGGGCAATGCTCGGATGTCGGATATCGCCGTCAACAAGAAGAATCTTCTTGCTGTGGTCAGCAAGAGCAATTGCAAGGTTTGTTGCGGTTGTTGTTTTGCCTTCACCGGGAACAGAGCTTGTTACCATGATGATTTTTTCGTTTTCGTTAAGCGAAGAAACGAAGATGTTTCTCAGCACACGGAATGATTCGGGGAAACCGCTTCCAATGTCGGGGTTTGTAAACAAAAGCGACTTATCACCGGGCATGGCTCGTTTCTTGAATGTAACCTGAGGAATAACCGCAAGGGAATCAAGATTGAGCTGGTTTTTGATATCGGTTTTTGTTTTGACTGTTTTTCTCTGAATGATATAAATGAATATAAACAGAAGTCCGAAGAACACACCGACTATCGCACCTTTGGCGGCTTCGTTGAAGTAGTTGATTCTGTTTGATGGGGAAGTTGCAACCATGGGCTGCTTAAGAATTTCAAAAGTTATATGACCGACAACATATTTTGCAACAGAGGGATAATTTTCAAGAGCCGAAACAAGAACATCATAGGTTGCCTGAGGATCCCTGCCACTTGCAGTAAGAGTGAACATGTTAGTGCCGGGAACTGCCGATGCGCTGACCTTTGCAGGCAAGGCGGGAACACCGAGGTCTTCACAGACCGCTTCCTGAAGCAGATTACAGTTCAGGATATAGGGGAATGTTGTTGAGAGCAGTGATGCGGTGGTTGAGTCATAATAGAATGAATAAACCGAAACGCCGGTGATTGCACCTACTGCGTTCTGGGTGTTGACTGTAAGCGTTACGTTTGACTGATATTCGGGAACATAGTTGATTCTCTGAGACAATGCGCTGTAACCGCCGAATAATACTGCAGCGGCAACACATACCCACCAGAATCTCTGCAACGCTTTGATGATATCATTCAGATAAACCGTAACGAAAACATCTTTTATGCTTTCGGTTGACTGTTTGTTTTGTGTGGTCTGATTCATTTCAAATCTTTCTTTCAATATATTTTTTGAATCTTACTGTTCGGTTGTTTCTTCAATGTCGTCTTCATCCGCATCGTCGGGATTTACGGGAACATTCTGAACAGTAATTTCGTTTTCTTCGGAGATAGGTTCAATATCATATTTTGGTGCGGGATATTTGCCGTAGTGACCGTAATGTGAATGCTTGCCGTATCTGTATCCGCCGTAACGGTTGCTTTCGTCGTCACCTGTGATACTGAACGGAAGAATATTCATGTGGACATCATTGAGAATGCAACCTGCAAGGTTCGAACTGATTTTACTGATTGTTGAAATTGCGTCGTTGATAACGTTTGCGTGAACAGTATCCGTTCTTACAACCAGAATCGTTTTGTCAACCATGTTAATAATATCGGTAACTGCTGAATCAAGAGAAAGCGGTGCGGTATCGATAATAATGAAATCGTACCATGCCTTAAGCTTTTCGATCAGTTCCGTTATGCTTCCGTCTTCAATATAATTGCGGTATTCGGAGTCTGCTTTAGTGTTAAGAGCAAGAGAAAGAGAAGTTTTCTTGAATGTTCTGAAAGTGAAATCTTCAAAAGAAACTTTGTTGCAGAGCAAGTCGGAAACTTCTCCGTTTTCGACTTCTTCTTCGCTGAATATTTTGTATACAGCAGGTTTCTTGAAGTCGAGGTCCAGAAGAATAACTTTGTTGCCTCTGTCTGCAAGAGAAACGGCAATGTTTGCCGCACAGGTGGATTTGCCTTCATTTTCAGCAACGCTTGTTATTGCAAAAACTCTTTCGTCGGAACGGTTTTTCTTATGTTCGAGTTTTGCGGCGATTTTATGGAAATTTTCAGTGAATCGAAGGCTTATGTATGCATTACTGTGAATGAGAAGACCCTTTTTCTTTTTCTGTCTCATATCCTGAAGAGTCATTCTCTTGTCTTCGTGAGCAATTGTACCGATAAGCTTTGATTCTATCTTTTCGTCAAAATCGCTTTCTTTTTTAACGGTGTTTCTCATGAGTGACATGGCGATAACAAAAGCGAGAGCAAGTGTTGCACATGCCATGATGACCATATTACGGTTTGATGTTGAAATGTGGTTCGACGGTCCGAGTGGAACAGTCGGAGCGCTGATTACCGTAACGCCGGCATTCTTGAAAATCTTGTTTGAAACCTTATGGTGAGATTTCAGAACAGCGTTGAGAAGTTTATATGCTTTTTCGGGATGGTTTGATGTAACCTTGAGTTCGATGAAGTTTGTCTGGTCGAGAACTTTTGCGGAAACAGTACCGTCAAACTTGTCAAGTTCAAGGTAAGCGGCGGCATATTCTTTGATTGTGGGTTCCGTGAAAACATTAACAAGAACATTTGCCTTTTCTGTTGAGATTGTGTAAGTTGAGTATGAAGCGGTAACGGCGCCGCTGTTGAGAACGGTAAGGGTTGCCGTTGAAGTGTACATCGGTTTGTATGAAGCATGGGTTACAAGGAAAAAGCCCATTGAACCGATAAGTGCACAGAGAATAACAACCCAGATATTTTTGATGATATCCATCACCAGACTGTGCAATTCAATTGTGATTTTATTTTTCTTCATAGCTTGTTATTCTCCAACAATAACGGTCAGTATGCTGTGGCCTCTGAGACCGAGACTGTCCGTGACATAATAGTGAACATGATATGTGCCGGGTTCATTGAAATTGACATTTGATTCAACTGTTACCTGATTTTTGAGGCTTACCTCTTCAATATCGAGAGCATCAACAATATAGGAGTTGAAATCAACGGTTTTGCCTTTTTTTGTATAAACGAGGTACTCTTTGAGTTCGATAACGGGAACTGAAAGCGGACGGTCTTCAACGATAAGCGGAAGAGTTATGGTTGAAGTGTCACCCTTGCTGTTTGAAACAAAAACATTGAGCGAAAACGCGCCTGCGATTGAAGTTGCGTAGTCATCGGATGTGACGATGATATTGCTTTTTATATTTCCTTCAATGCTGTCGGTGGCAAGAATCAGATCTCTGATATCGATATGTTCATAAAGCGAGAAGCAAAGATTGCCGACAACCTTAAATTTCGGTGACTCATAGCCTTTGAACTTTATTGTTCTTGTTGCTTTGGCAACATTGTTGTTGCTGTCACACACGGCGTAGGTAACCTTGCTGACGCCTTTCGATGTGAATCTGGAAATTGATTCAATGATGATTTTGTCGGTGAGGTCACCGTCTTTTTCATCGTGAGCCGTAACACCTTTGAGCAGTTCTTCATCTTTGGCTTTAAGGCTGACTTCTATCATTTCTTCCTCAACGGTAATTTGCGGTAATGTTTTATCAACAGCAAGCTTTTCACTGATAAACATGACCAAAGAAGCTATTGATACGAGTATAAATACAATTAAAACAACAATTCTAAACGGTTTCATTCAGTTCACCTTGTAATTATTTGATTTTTTCGTTTTTGAGAATTTTTCTCGGGTTGATGCTCAGAAGCAAATCTGCATATTGTTCAGAATGCAGTTCGCAGACGATTTCATGAGCGTCTGCGAGATAAGGCGTTCGCATGTACGGACTGTGAGCATCGCTTGCAACAAAATCCGCAACTTCACGTCTGATAAGAGCCTGTGAAACATCATAAGCATTTGAGCCGAACTTGTTTTTCAGACTTCCTTTGTTCACCTGCAAAAGACATCCCATTTTTTTGAGTATCAACGGTGCGGAGCCGTTTTCAAAAACAAAAGCATATCTTTCGGGGTGGGCAATAATCGGAGTCAGACCTTCCGCAACAAGAATCTGCAGTTTTTGATAAACCGATTCAGAGCGTTCTCTGAAACCGAATTCAACAAGCGGATAATCTGAACCGCAAAGAGTGAGAAGTCTTTTTCTTTTTATCGGTTCAATGATATCATCTGTTGCGAATATTTCATGACCCGGATAAATTTCAAGTGGGATTTTTTGCTCTTTGATTTTAGCTTTGAGTTCCTTGAATGTATCAACATAAAACTTATCAAGATAGTTCTGATATGAATCGGGAATGTTGCTGTGGGGGGTGACAATTATTGCTTTTGTTCCGCCGCCGGCAGCGATTCGTGCCATGCGAAGGGACTCTTCGATATTGTCCGCACCGTCGTCAAAACCGGGCAGAATATGACAATGAATATCGACCATGACACACCTCCACCAATTCATACTTTTTGAATCAGCAATCCCATATGTCTGAAATACAACATTTCACGCACATTCGGACATTTTTCTCTTTGCCATACATTGAGTATGACTGCATCGAAGAAATGCCCGACTGCACGCAATCCGTTGCATTTCAGATGCGAAGCAGTTTTGAACGAGAAGATTTTTATCATGTCAAGGCAAAAATTTGAAGAAATACGAGGATATTTCAAGAATTTTTAACGCAGATATGGTGAAAATATTCCGTTCAAAACCATATTAATTGCTGTTTCAAAAAGTATAGTTATACATACTATATAATACTATAATAGCAATATTAAAGTCAACATATAATTATATATTTTTATTATTTTCTTTATTATATGACAGAAAAATGCAAAAGAAAAACGCCTGTACGGAATTAACCGTACAGGCATTTGAAATCATTGGGTTTTATGACCAGAAAACAACGATTTTTCCCATCTCTGCAGATGTGAACTTGCAATACATATCAAGAGGGAGTTCAATCTGGCAGGATTCTCCCATGCCGAATGTATCGTTGGCATTTGCGCCGCCGATAATACTCTGAATAAGCTCCATATCAGACTCTGTTGTTCCGCATGATACAGAACTGCCGCTTGGAGCGAATGTTGCGAGTTTGATAACGGGTTTAACGTAATTATTCATTGCAATCCCTCCTTATATTTTTTTAGAAAACCAATCAATCGGTAATGAGTTAAGTGCATTTTTGAAGAACTCAATGATTCTTGCGAAAAATGACTTGAGCATTTCGATGATTGCAGTGAATTTATCCTGCTCTGCCTTCTGTTCTGCCACAGATTCAAGAGTGGGAAGTGAACCTTCGGGGTCGATATTGGGATCATCTGCAGGAGCTTGAACGAATGTGTATGCTGTGGGTTTCACTTCGTGGGGGTCAACCTCTACAGCTTGAGTTGAGAGAATCTGGTCAAGCTCTGCAAGGCTTGCGCCGTTGAGGGGAACAAGCGATGCATTGGTAATCTTGATGTTATCAACTGCAAGAAGACCGCTGCCGCTGTTTGTTATAGTTACGGTGTATGCGCCGTTATCTCCGTTTCCGAGATAATCCGTAATATCGTAATATGTTTCCGATGCGCTCTTAATATCAAATGATTTACTGTTTGCAGCACCGCTTGCGCCGACCGTTGCCTGGGGAGTACCGGGAGTACCGCTTGCTGCGCGAAGGCTTATCATTGCTTTGCGGTTGCTGTTGTCAGCCTTGAAGCGGAAAGCGATTGAGTGTCCGGGCTTGAGATATACTTCATACTTGGGACCGCCGCTTGTGAGATAGTTACCGAAGTTGATTTCACCTTCTGCGCCGGGTTCGATGTAAGCTGTAAGTGCATCGCCGCCCATACCGCCTGCGGTGATGGTTTCGATAACGCTGTAGTATGATGCGTTCTTTTCGCTTGCAATGTATTCATCGTTATAGGTATTGGGGTTATAGATACGGAAACCATCGATGTAGTTAACAAGCGAAGGAGTTGAGGTTGTTTCGTCTGCCTGAGTGTAAAGTGTTACGCCCTGAACGCCGAGACCGCCGTTGAGAACTGAATCATCATCCATCCAGACAAGCTCAACTTCCTGACCGATGAGTTCATCCATGCCAACCTGAGCAAAGAGCTCGTCTGTTGAGAAGGTGTCTGCAACAGCTGAGGTTGCTTCGAGTTCTGTGCCTTCAACCGCATAGGTATCTACGCTCTGAGTCTTGACAAGACCGCCTGCAAAGCTGTAGTAAGCTGCGGTTGTTTCAACGGTATATGTGCCGTAAGCACCCTTGAACTGAACAACGGGAACCTGATAAATTGTGCGGTAGGTTGCGTCATTATAGAATGTGTCAACCATGAATACCTTGACAATCTTCATGCTTCCGTCAGTCTGATGCTGTTTAACCGTAACAGTCTGGATACCCGTGTTGCTGCCGCAGGCAGAGATAAGGTCGAAGCCTGTGCCTGTGAAGGTGAAGGACTGGGTATCGCTTCGGTTGCTTGAGGATGTAACGGTAACCTGCTTATGAGTGCCGAGCGAGAATGTTTCATTGCTGTTATAGTAAGTTTTATCGCTGCCGAAAACGTCATCTTTGGTTGAAAGAGACTGATACTTGCCGTCAAATGAGCCGCTTTCAGTCCATTCTGTGAAGCTCTGTGTTCCGTCAAGAGTTTCCATCTTGTTTTCTTCGTAATAAACCGTTGAAGCGGGGACGATGTTAAGGCGGAACCAGTCATATGTGCCGTCATCACGCTGGATGAGAACATAGCCCTTTGAGAGGTTTTCCGTAAGACCTGCCTGGCTGTTAAGGGTATAAACCATATCAAGGTTTTCGTTCACGAACTGAATACCCATGTTACCCGTGCTGAGGCTGGTCTTATAGGTTGACTGCTTCTGAAGGGTTGAGTCAACGGAGCAGAGAGTGCCGTTGATATCCGAGTCGTACATGGGAATATCGTAGTCCATGTAGTAGGTATACTCGGGGATTGTGAAGTGGTAGGTCGGGAATCTCTTAACGGGCTTATCGTTTGCGAGAGTATCACTCATATAGCTTCTGTTCTGATAAAGAGCTGTTTTTGAAGTGTCGTTGATTGAGGTGTTGAGAAGCTCTTTATCATGCTTTGCTATAACGCCCGAAATAGTAACAATCAGCTTTTCACCGTTGCCGAGGTTGGAGTTATATTCGGAAACGTTCTTTGCAGAATAGTCGAAGCCTTTAACTTCAATGTTGTTGTTTGCCTTGTCGAAGGTGGTTGTGAAGCCGGATGCGGTCTTAGGAGCTTCAAAATAGAGTCTGCCGATGCCGTCATACTTACTCTTTGCGGTCTGGTAGGTGATGGTTGCGTTGGTAAGGTCGAATGCATCTGTCAGATGCTCACGGAGGATAGCTTCCGTTGTGAGCGAAGCGATCGCGTTGTTTGAGTTTGCAACAACTTCGTTGAATACCTGGTTGGTGAAACTTTCAAGGTTGAAAGAACTTCCTATGGGAAGCTGCATATAATAGTTAACGCCTTCTTTGGTGTTGAACGGACCGGGGTCGGTCAAGCTCTTTGAACCTGTATATTCGGATGACAGGTATTTCATGAAATCATATTTGTTGAATTGTGCTTCATCATATACGGTGTCATCACCGACAAGAACAGAGTAAACATATGCGCCGTTACGTTTAAGGTTGTAAGCACCGTTGCCGATAGCATCATTTGCAACTTGTTTTGCGGTGTCAACATTATAGTAACCGTTTTCGTCACCGCCCGGAGTACCGTCGGAAATAACGATAACAACTGCGCTTCGTGTTCCGTTAACATCATAGTCATAAGCACTGTTGTCAATTATTTTACTTGCCATTTCAATGCCGTATGAGGGGAACGTATGACCCAGAGCCGTCAGATTGTTGACAATATTTCTGACAGTGCCGAATTGGCTGACTGAGAAAAATGCATTCTGATAGTTGGCGGTAGTGATGTTCGGATAACTTATTGCTGAACCGCTGTTTGTGTACAGATTTGTGCCTGTCCAAGTGTAACGGCTGTCAATTGAACCGTCAGAGCCGAAGGTAACAACAGCAATGCGGTGGTCAAAACCTGTTGCGTTTGCTTGAGCAGCAATTGTGTATGTAAGAGAGTCAACAGCGTTCTTGATACCGCTGATTCGCTGGTCGTTTCTTAATGAATAGTGAGGACCGCGGTAAACAACTGTTTGTTTACGGTCACTATTTTGGTTGTCGCTGACTGTTGCCGAGGGACTCGAGTTGTTATCAACAAGTGAAACGAGATCGTTGTAAGTAATACCTGTTGTTGCAACAGTACCGTCGGAGTACATCATATAATATTTTCCGTCTGTTACGCTTATATAATATGCCCAATAAGACTGCTTACATTTTGTTGTGCTTCTTTCGGTTGTTCTTACAGCGGCGTATACAGGATGATATCTACCGTCATTGGTAGTTTTGTAATAAATTGTTCCGGTTCGGAGTTGGTAGCCATGAACTTTTGCGCTGCTTGGTTTTGATGTGTTATCCTCGCCTACGATACTTTCGATTGATAAAGTTTCCCAACCGCTTTCTGTGTAATAAGTGGTTGTATCTGTTTTATCCAGTGTACCCGAAGTATCAAGAACAAAGATAAAGTCTGTGGGTCTTTCTTCAACTCGCTGATACTGAAGGTTGTTGGTGGCGTAGGTTTCAAGAGTAATGTTATATGTGCCGTCGGAGGTAAGCTCTGCATTAAGGTCTGTATAAACCTGAGTTTCATATGATGATGTGTAGGGGTCGGAAACGCGCTTGTATATATGCAAGCCTTGTTGTTCGCTTGTAGGCAATGCAGGCTGGCCGCTGTTGGTTATGTGGAAAGTGCCGGCAGTTTCTTCAAGGTTGTGGTAGTTGGGCACATAACCGCTCTGGCCGTGGTTTGAATAGAAGTTTGTATAAGCTGTTATTGATTCGGGAACGGAGCCGTCGTTACACCAGATGGAGTAGTTTGTGCCGCTGCCGTAGATTGTGAAATCACCGTTGCCCCAGTCCTTAATGTTCATGGTGGAAGAAGCGGTTGTTGTCATTGCAAAAAGAGAGTCGCCTGAATAGAGATAGGGGTGCTTTGCAAAGTAAAGCTCTCTGTTCTTGAGTCTGAGAGAAGTTGATGAGCCGGATTCAAACTGCCAGTGGAGCGATTTATGGGCATCGTCTTCGGCGTTGAGAATAATGCTGGTTTTTCCGTTTTCTTCCTTAACGGAATAGGCTCTGATTTCGTAACCGACAATACCTCTTGAATCGCCCGTTGAAGCTGCGTCGACATTGGAGGGGTCAGACTTTTTGGAAAGTTTCTTGTCGCCGTAACCGCCGTTTGAATCGAGAAGATAAAGAATATTTCTCTGCGAAACGGGGTCTTTGATTGCGGATTCATAAAGAACGATATATTCATCGTAGCCGTTGAGTTCGCTGAGTGAATTAACCTTCTGATATTCAACGGAGGCAACGTCGTCGTGAGGTCTTGTGAGACCCTGGATTGCATACTGGTCAATCTTCCAGATAACGTCGATGGGTTCGGGACATTTGCTGTCTTCTTTTGCTCGGTAGGTGTATGCGGCACTTTCACCGAACATATAGAGATAGTCATCGATAACGCAGAGAGCTTCGCCCATGTAAAGCATCTGATTGAGATTGCCGTTACTCTTGTCGCCGCCGAAGTGCGTGCAGTCTGCATATTTGATAATATGAACAGGTCTTGTTCTGCCGTTGATTGCTCTGTTTTCGTTACCGGGCATTGTAAGGTCAATGTCACCGATAGTAAGGTCTCTTGAGTGATTGGTGGATTCGGTACGGCTCCATGAACGGCTGATATAGATCTTGCCCTTATCAACCATAGCGTACTGAATCTTATCCATGTTCAGAAGAATAACGTATGTGGGGTTACCCTGACAACCGATACCTTCGTATTTTGAGTCGGGTGTGAAGCCCTGGGGTTCAACATATTCTGAAATTGAGAAGTCAGTGATGTTGAAAGAACGTCCGCCTGCAGGAATGTTGTCCTGGTCAAAACGGATTGTATATGTGCCTGTGTAATTTGTTCCGTCGTCAACACCCGAAGCTTGCCATGATGAGTCTGCACCTGTCGGCATAACGCCTGCGGTGAATATCATCTGATAATGATATTTGCCGTTGCCGAGGCTGGTGATTGTTGAATCCTGTGACTGCTTAACATTACAATGCTTGCCGCCGGGTGAGAACATGTACATATCGCTCAGATTGTTATCGGCGATAAATTCAATTTTATATCTAACACCTTCGGTAAGAGAAACCGATGCAAAGGTAGGAGTAACTTCGCCGAGAGCGGTTGAAGTAGTGATTGTACCGCGGATTTCAGCGTTTGCACCGTCAACATTATAGCTTCTGTAAGTTACTGCGCCATCGGTAATGTTGGCTGTGGGATTATCCGAGTTGAGCTTGACAAGGTTATAGCCGTTCTTGAGGTAATACCATTCTTCTGCGGATGAATTACCTGCGAGCTTATAACCCATAAGAGTCTGTGCATAGTCGCTTGCAAACGTCTTGTTGTATCTGTCGTCGCTGGAAATATAGAAGTTACCTGTCCAGAGAACACCTTCGTCGTAACAGCAGTATGATGTTGCAACGCCGTTGAGTTCTTTGTTGAGGTCGATGCTGTCTTTGAGCTTGATGGTTTTCACCGTTCCGGGAGCAACGTCCATTTCCGAAAGGGGAACATAACTGATTTTTGAGCCTGAATCAGCATAGTAGAAGTTATATTCCGATGCAGCAATACCGCCGCCGTGGCTGAGGTTGGTTGAACCGTCGGCATTCTGCATCTTGAAAACTGCAACAAGTTCGGTTGAAACAACGTCAAGTGCATAGATAACAGAGGGGTCCGAACCGCCTGCATCATAAGCTGAAATGAGAATCCATTCCTTGGCTTTCCAGTATGTCATACCCTGAGGAGTGAAGTCGTCGGCATCGCCGAGACCGGGAATAACAAAGTTAGTGGGCCAGTTTGTTTCTTCGCCCTTGAAGAATCTTTTCTGGTATGCTCTGTAGGTTGCTTCATAGTTCGAAACAACTCTCTGCTGAGTGATTCCGCCGAGAGTGATTGCTGCTTCTGCTTTGGGGAACAGATTTGCAATGTCGTCAACAGTAATTCCCGAAACAGCAAAAATGCCGACGGTCATTACAAGACAAAGCACAAGAGCAATCGCTTTTTTGAATGCTTTCATAAATGTTTACCTCCATTTATAATTTCAAAAATTATTTATTAATAAAATCCAAAACGGATACGTTTGGATAATTATTGCCGTGATTTAAACTCTTCGCAGAGTTTTTCAAATTCATGCGCCTTTTTGCAGGCGTATGGCGGAACTTCGTCGCTCTTTCCTGTTTCTGCAATTGAAACAGCCGCACACATATCGCATTTTTTGCGGAGCGAACAGGCTGAGCATTCTTTGGAAAGAAAGATTTTTTTTCTTTCTTCACAAATCTTTTTCCATGCATCGCCGAAATCCGCTATCGGAATATTCGGTCCCGACATCATTCCGCACGGTGTCATTTCGCCTTTCCAGGTTACCCAGAAGGTTGAAAGTCCAGCACGGCAATTAATCCGCTGACTGCATGAAATATCGTTTGCTTCGGGAACGGTTTCGGATTTGAGAAGAAGTCTTTTTATTTCTTCGTCTCCGAGCATATTCCTCTGCCAGTCAAGCTTTGCTTTTGCCGCATCCTCGGGAGAAAGTCTGAAAGTTTCACCGCAAGTCCGCACGGGGGAGAACATATAGCTCGCCGCTTTTATCGGAACATCAAGCTCTTTTGCAAAAGCTGTTACGGCAGAAATATCGTCAACATTGTCGGGGGTTATGCTGTAGTTGAGTTTGATGTTGATTCCTGCATCTTTCAGCTTTCGGATTGAATCCGTAACCTTCTGATAAGCCGATGCATTTCCGCAGAGCCTGCCGTAGGTTTCAGGTGATGCGCCGTAAAGCGTGATGCTGATTCTCTGAGGCGGATATTCCGTGAAAAGACGGATTTTATCTTCGTCAAGAAGTGTTGCGTTGGTGTTGACCGAAACAAGCAGACCGAGTTTTTTGCATTCCGTATAGATTTCATCGAAATCACGGCGGAGCAGAGGTTCGCCGCCTGTCAGCAAAAGCATGAGCATTCCCGAATCTCTTGCTTTTGTTGCGAGGTCAATCCAGAATTTCGCATCTTTTTCTTCCGCAATTGCGGATTTATCGCAGCTGCGTTTATGAATATAACACATTTTGCAGTCAAGAGTGCATCTCGGAGTGAGTTCAAACGAGCCTGCAAGAGGTATTTTGTTAATATCCGCTTTTGCGAAAAGAAAAGTCGTTAATTGGTCGCAGGTGATATCCATTAAATCACCCCTTCGCTTATGAGTGTTTTTTCAAGAGTGATTACGGCTTCTTCATCGGGGGTGCATCCGAAATGATAAACGGGAACATCCGAAAGAAGCTCTATGATTAAATCGGTGCATTTCAGCCGTTCATAGGGGGCAACGAAATCAAGATAAATATTCCTCATAATGCCTTGCAGAGCCTCTGCACCGCTGAGACGCCTTATGCTGTTTGTCTTTGATTGGCTGAGAAGCACGATTGCACCGAGAGGGAGAGTTTTGTTATGGCATATACCGCTTGTTCCGCAGAACGGAACTCCGCAGGCATAAACGCCGTCTTGAACAAGAATTCCCGCTTTGTCACCATTAATAACATCGGCATTGCGGTGTTTTTCCCAGAGCGCAGCCTGAGTGCCTTTTCCCGTTCCGCAAGGTGCGGAAAAGAGAATTGCCTTTCCGTTGACCGAAATGAATGATGAATGAATGAAAAATGCGTTCTGAGGAAGCAGAAGCTGTGCGAGGGAAATTGAACTCCACATAAATCTGTTATCCGCCATGATCGGAAAACTTCTCGGGGTGAAAAATGTTTCACTGTGAGAGGTGTCGTCAGGGGTGTACTTTGTGAGCGCACCGTTAACCTTACCCATAGGAAAAGCTCTGTAAACCGTGTTGCCGTCAACAGACACAGTGAATTCGCCGATCTGTGTTCCGCTCGAAATTTCGGGAAAATCATCACTGATTTTGCAACTTATATTTATATCTGCATTGCATGGCTCGGCTTCAAACTGTTCCCACATCGGATTATCACCCGGGAAACATTCCGCATCAATGCAAATCAGTTTTTTGCATATCCGATAAAACTTTTTCATAGCGACAAACCCTATCTATGACATTATAGCATATCATTCCATCATAGTTTAGAATAATTATAAACTCTTAGTTCCATAAAGTCAATATATAAAATACAAAATAATCTGTTTTTATTGATACAATTTTATTGTAATTTGCTGTCGGTTGTGGTAATATATAAAATAAACTAAACTGAAGTGAAATGAGCTGGCTTTATATGAAGAAACCAAGTGAATATATTGAGCTTTTCCGTTCGCTCGGCAAGGAATGGAAATGGCTCCTGAAATATGTTTCAAAATACCGTTTGCAGATAGTGTTTTATGTTGTCATCGGACTTTTCAGCACAGCAATGGGTCTGGGTGCAAGCATTGCATCGAAATACCTGATCGATTCCGTTATTTCGCATAACAGCAACACAATTCTGAAGAGTGCAATAATTGCCGTAACTTTCGGTGTAACGCAGATTGCAGTCGGAGCTGTTGTTTCGAGAATCGCAGGTATTGTCGGAACAAAAATCAGCATGGAGATAAGAAGCGGTGTTTATGAACATGTGACTTTTTCCAAATGGGAAGATATCCGCAAATACCATTCGGGTGAACTTCTCAACAGAATTGAAGGCGATGTCGGCGCGGTTTCAAACAGCATAGTTTCCTTTATTCCCAATGTTTTCACCACTTCTGCGCAGTTTATCGGCTGTCTTGCTGTTGTTCTTTATTATGACCCGACAATGGCGATTTTCGCATTCATGAGCGCACCGTTTCTTGTTTTTTCTTCAAAAATCACAACAAAAATGGTGAGAAAATACAACAAGGAGAGCCGTGAAATGAACGGCAAAATCCTTTCGTTTTATTCCGAATCAATTCAGAATCTGCAGACTATCAAAGCGTTTGATATAACAAAAAGATATGTTGAGCAGATGAAAACAAATCTTCAGCTCCACAGAAAAATCAAGCTGGAACATGACCGTTTCACAATTATTATGAGTCTCTGTATGTCGTTAATCGGTCTTGCAGTTGCTTACACCTGCTACGGATGGGGAGTTTACAGACTCTGGCAGGGAGCGATTTCTTACGGAACAATGACTTTGTTTTTGCAGATTTCGGGTCAGCTCACAGGTTCGTTTTCGGCACTTGTTTCTTTGCTCCCGAGTGCAATTTCAATCGCCACTTCGGCTGGCAGAATAATGGAAATAACAAGTCTTCCTCTTGAAGAACATAAGGATTCCAAAAAGGCTGAAAAAATGGAAAAATCCGCCGACGAAAGCGGAATTTCAATCATTTGCAATAACCTCAAATACACATATCCCGATGGGGAAAAACCCGTTGTGGCGAATGTTTCTTTCAGAGCAAAAGCGGGCGAAACAATAGCTTTTGTGGGTTCTTCAGGCGAAGGAAAAACAACGCTTCTCAGACTGATTCTCGGTCTCGTAGAAGCCGATTCGGGAGAACTAATTTTAGAAACAAAAGACGGCAATAAAATCCCTGTCTCCGAATGCACAAGAAGGTTTTGTTCCTATGTGCCTCAAGGGAATGCGATATTCTCGGGAACCGTTGCGGACAACCTCAGAATCGTAAAACCCGAGGCAACGGATGAAGAAATAATTGAAGTTCTCAAAACTGCCGATGCGTGGAGCTTCATCAAAGAATTACCTCTCGGAATAAACACGGAAATCAGCGAAAAAGGTGTCAATTTCTCCGAAGGTCAGGTGCAGAGAATGTCTATTGCGAGGGCGATTCTCCGTGATGCACCGATTATAGTTATGGACGAAGCAACAAGCGCTCTCGATGCAAAAACGGAAGAAATTGTCCTTGCAAATATGATGAAAGCATATCCCAACAGAACAAGGATAATCACCACCCACCGACCCAGTATGCTTCAATATTGCACAAGGGTTTACGGTATCGACAGCAACGGAAATTTGGCGGAAATTGAAAAATAACACAATAAAACGGTGTCAATCAGGCACCGTTTTTTTCTTTTTGATGATTGCAACAAATGCTTATCTGTCATAATTAAATCAAAGATTGTGACGGATGGAGGTGAACAACAGTGAAAAATAAAACGGAGGGGGTGAGAAAATATTTATTGATGATTTCTATTATGGGAACATAGAACCGCAAAGGTCCGGATTAACTGATTCTAAATTGTTCCGTAAAAAGATGGAGGTATTAGCAGAAACAGAAAAAGAACTGTTGGATAATTTGAAAGGTAAAGAACTGGATTGTTTTGAGAAATACTCTGAAGCATGGTTATATATCAACAGCGAAACCAACAGAGATTCATTTAAAACAGGATTTAAATTGGGCACAAAACTTGTTTTTGATGTTTTTGCGGATTGAGAGCATTTATCATCTGTCATAATTAAAGCAAATCGATATGACATATGGAGGTTACAGATATACAATAGGAGAAATAAAGAATCAATAACCAAACTGAGAAAGGAAGAAAAGATGACAATGCAAAGCAGAAATGTGTTTAGGTTTTGAAGTTAGTATGGTTGATGAAACCATAGAGATTTTAACCTCAGAAACTTCAGTGAAATATTTATTTGACTTCTGGAACACCTCGGCGATGACAAAGGAGATGATCGATTGGGTGCTAAACGACCTCGCAGGCTGACGGTAACACAGCAGATAATGCAAGAGGTTGAAAAACAGCTCAAAAGCAAAAATTATCCCAACGAAAAAACGTATAAAACATATCTGCACCACGCTCGACGATATGTACAATTCTGCAGAGAAAATTATAACTGTCGAAGTTATGAAGAATGCAGTAACCTTGAGTTTGCTCAGGGTTACTGCGATGCCCTGAAAGAAAATTACGCACCGAGCAGTATACATCTTTTTATGATTTCTGTGACAAGCACATTCAATCTGCCGATTCGGAAAATCGACAAACCCAGAAGATGTACCGCAGAATATACAAGGGGACGAAAGCAGAAATTCGCACCGCAGACCGCCGAAGATCTGAATGATCTCAAATGGTCTTATCTTGTTGATTTTCAAAGGGCCGCGGGGTTGAGGCGCATGGAATTAATGCGGTTGTGCGGACGGAATTTCAAGCAAGATGAAAGCGGTTACTGGTGCATAGAAATTGAGAAAGGCAAAGGTGGAAAATATCAGCTTCAGAGACTCAACTCCGACGAGGATGTTGAGTTTGTGCGGAAATATTTTGAGGCAGTCGGACCTGATGAAAAAATATTTCCGCCCGAATTGTTCAGAAACAGGCTGAATCTGCATAAACTCCGTGCGGATTCTGCTCGCGAATTCTATTTTCAGAGTCTTAAAAAATTACAGAGAAATCCTGCGTATGCCGAGCAGATGGAAAGAGAGATAAGAGCCAGATGGGAGAAATATAACATTGATAAACGAACGGGGGAGCCAAAGAAATTCAATCCCGAAAAGTACAGAGGATACCATGTTTTAAGAGGAAAAAACCGTGAGCTTGCCATGAAAAACGGTATGCCCGGCAAGTATCACAAAATGTGTTTACTTTATACTTCAATCATGAAATTGAGTCATTGGCGTTGTTCGGTGGCGGTAAATTCGTATATAAATATCGATTTTTGAGATTGTTTTGTAAACATATATGTCATAACTTAATCAAAGATTTATGACACACGGAGCTTAAGAAAGGAGAGATAACTTGACAAACGGTTGTGTTTCAAGAATAAGAAGAGGCAAATTATCCAAAAATCACTTTGTAAGGAGTGATTTGGTGAATGATTTGAAGTGTCTCAGAAATGCCGATATATCAGCTTGTAACGCAGATGAACTTGTTGATTTGAGAAATGTTGAAGTGAACCCGAAAGCGTCTTTAAACCGCCGTACAGACGATTTTATTGCACAGGTCGGCAATCCCTATCTTTTCAGGGTTGATGATATTGTTGTCAAAGTCGAATTCGGCGACGGAAAAGATTTTTCGGAAATACTCACAGACGTTATTCTTGCAGGATGATTTTACAAGTTGAAATTCAGACGGCAGTGCGGTATAATTTTGCTGTATGATAACCGTGCTGCCTTATGCTGAAGAAAAGGTGGCTTTATAATGTATACAAAAAAAGCGAAAAAAGAGCAGTTTACGGAAGGTCTGAAACTGCGGAAAACGGCTGTTTATATCCGACTTTCAAAGGAAGACGGTGACAAGGAAGAAAGCGATTCTGTGGCATCGCAGAGAGAGATTATCAAAGAATTTCTCAAGCTTCATCCCGAACTTGAACTCTATGATTATTATATTGACGACGGCTGTACCGGAACGGATTTTGACAGATCGGGATTCGAACGGATGAAAAGAGATATCGAGGCAGGCATTATAAAATGCGTTGTGGTAAAAGACCTGTCACGATTCGGCAGAAACTATGCCGACGGAGGTTATTATATCGGCGATTTTTTTGTGCGTCACTCCGTCAGACTCATTGCAATCAATAATTGTGTTGATACCGAATCGAGCAATATGAATGCTTTTACGCAGTGTATCACTATCGGTGTTACAAACGTCATCAATGAGAGTGTTTCTGCGGCAACTTCGGTTAATGTCAGGGGAACGCTGAACATGAGGCGTAACAACGGCGATTTCATCGGTTCGTTTGCGTCTTACGGGTATCTGAAAGACCCCGATGACCGCCACAAACTCATTGTTGATGAAGAAGCTGCGGCAGTTGTCAGAATGATATTTGAAAAGTTTGTTTCGGGTGTGAGCATTTACGAAATAACCCATCAGCTGAACGAAACGGGACTTCCGAATCCGTCGGCTTATAAAAAGCAGAAAGGCATGAATTACAGGCATCCGTCGGGCAAAATCACAGACGGAATGTGGCCCGAAAGTTCGGTCAGAAGAATCCTGAAAAACGAAATGTATATCGGCAATATGGTGCAGGGTAAGAACACGAAAATCAGCTATAAAATCAAGCAATGCGTTGCCGTTCCGAAGGAAGAATGGTATGTTGTCAAAGGCACTCACGAGCCGATAATTGACACGGAAACCTTTGAAAAAGCGCAGTCTTTGTTCAATCATAACATCCGCAGACCGTCCGAAAAATATGAGGTCGATTTGTTTGCGGGATTTGTAAAATGCGCCGATTGCGGAAGGGCGATGGGCAAAAAATCCAACGAAAATCCGAACCGTGAATATCACTATTACCGATGTGAAACCGCCAAAAAAACGAGGCGTAAAGCCTGCACAAATCACACAATCCGCATTGATAAAATGGAAACTGCGGTGCTTGTTTTTCTTCAGAAAATGGTTGAAGTTGCAACGGAATATGACGAGATTATCAGGAAGATAAATTCGGGCGAAAAAAGAAAAACGAAGACGGATTTGCTGTCAAAAGCATTGGAAAATCAGTTGAAAAACCGTGAATTTCTCAACAATATGATTCTTGATCTTTATCCCGATTTTAAAAAAGGAATTATCTCTGCGGAAGAGTATATGTCGCTGAAAAATGACTGCAACAGCAAGCTTAAAAAACTTGACGAAGATATAAAATTGACCAAAGAAAAAATTGAAGAACAGAATAACGGAATGGAGAATAATCCGTTTGTTGAAAGCTTCAGAAAACTCGGCAACATAGAGACGCTGACAAGAGCGATTGTCGTTGATATGATTGAGGGAATTCTTGTTCATGAGGACTCAAAAATCACAGTCCGACTCAAGTGCAGAGACGCATTTGAGCAGGCAACGGAATACATTGAAATCAATAAAGATGCTGTCAAAACGGCATGACAAAAGCGTGCAGATTTTCATCTGCACGCTTTTGACTGTCGATAAAGTCGCTGAAACATAAACGAAAATTTGCAGGGGGTCGTCTATCCGGCGACGCAAATGCACCAAAAGGTGTACAAAAGCTCAAAATATCGTATACAAATAATTTGTTTCGTTTATTTGACGTTTTTTCTCCCATCGACGTACCTTTGTACGCCATCGGTCGAAGAAAACGCCATTCTGCATCCTTTCTCAACAGCCACCGGTTTGTCGTCTGATATGTTTAAAAAGAAAAATGATGCAATAATTTGCGGAAAAACCGAAGAAAATCATTTTATTTTTGATTTTTTATTGATTTTGTTTCACTAGTTTGATATACTCATATTACCTATGATATATATAAAAAATATTTGAAAAATCTTTAATGTTAATAATAAGCTAATTTTAGGGGGATTGTTTATGAAGAATGCAAAAAAAGCGTTGGCTTTTATGCTCTGCATATTAATGATTGCATCGGTGATGTTCAATGAAGGATGGGTATCGCTTCTGCAATCAAACAAGGCATCGGCTATAGCAGGTCATGAACAGAATTATAACGATGCCAGAGTTGAACTTGATTTCAACAAGGGCTGGAAATTTGCTTTCAGCGAAGATTCGGCATCCTACCTGAAAGGTTTTGACGATTCCGGTTGGGAGAATGTTGATCTGCCTCACGATTTCAGTATGGAACAGGGCTTTTCCGCAACAGGCACCGAAGCTGAAAGCGGAAACATTCCCGGCGGTACAGGCTGGTACAGAAAATGGTTCAATCTTTATGAATACTACACAGGCAACTGCATCACCATTGATTTTGACGGTGCATATCAGCATGCTTATGTTTATGTCAACGGTCAGTATGTCGGCGAAAATCATTACGGCTACAACAGCTTTTCTTTTGAGATTTCGGACTATCTTATCTGCTCAAACACATCGCTCAATCTTATTGCGGTTAAGGTTGTCAATGAAATTCCCTCAAGCCGTTGGTATTCGGGTTCGGGTATCAACAGAGACGTCAGACTCACAATTAAAGAACCCGTTCATGTTTCGCTCTACGGTCCTCAGGTAACAACTCCCGGCATTGCAAACGGTGACGGAACCGTAAATGCAGATATAACAATGCATAACGATACGGCGATTTCCAAAAAAGTTATCGTTGAAGCTACGATTCTTGATGATAACCATAATGCAGTAAGCGATACTGTTGTGTCATCAACTGTTCTTGTTCCTGCAAATGCAGAGCAGACGGTTACTCTCAAACCCGAAGTTGATTCTCCCAGGCTCTGGAGCCCTGACAGTCCAAATCTCTACAAACTCAGGACTGTTATAAGAAATGAAGACGGCGACCTCATCGATGAGTATCACACTACATTCGGCTACCGTTATATCGAATGGGATGAAGACACGGGATTTTCAATCAACGGTAAATTGACAAAGCTCAAGGGTGTCAGCCTTCACCACGACCAGGGTGCGCTCGGTGCTGTTCAGGAATATGATGCAATTTACCGTCAGCTTTCTATCCTCAAGGATATGGGCTGTAATGCAATCCGTACAACTCATAACACCGCATCAAGGGTTGTTATTGATATCTGTAACGAACTCGGACTGTTCGTTATGGAAGAATTCTTTGACGGATGGGATGCTTCCAAAAACTATAATGACCACGACTTCAGCGAATATTTCAATCAGACAGTAAATGCAGATACCTGCCTTATCGGTGCAAAGGGTCAGAAATGGTTTGAGTTTGTTGTTGAACAAACCGTTCTCCGTGACAGACACGATCCCTGTATCATTGCCTGGGGTGTCGGTAACGAACTTTATAACATCACCGTAGAATCACCCGAATCAACCGTTAATTATGAAAACATAGTCAAGTCCATCGCTGATATCACGGATAGACTTGACCCCGATATAGTTCTTACTCAGGGTAACAATAAATCTCATGCAGACGCCACAATGCTGGTTGACCGCTATATGGATGTTATCGGCGGTAACTATAATCCCTATGCATGGAGTTTGCTTATGGGCGGAAACGATGATTTCAGGTCCTCAAAGCCTTTCGTTGCAACCGAAGCCGCTTCAGCAAATAACAGCCGAGGTGTTTACTACACAATGGGTGCTGATGATGCCACTCTTCAGTGCACATCCTATGACACATACGCTGTCAGCTGGGGTAACGAAGCCGCGGAAGCCTGGTATTATGTTGCAACAAACGACTTCTTCTCGGGCGAATTTGTCTGGACAGGTTTTGACTATATAGGTGAAACCACTCCCTGGATGAATTACAGCGGACCCAACGAGAATTTCGTTCCCAACACATCGTATTTCGGAATTGTGGATACAGCAGGTTTTGCAAAGGATTCATATTATCTATATAGAAGCCTCTGGAATGAAGAAAGCACAACTCTTCACCTTGTTCCCGGTTCGTGGAATTCAGAAAATCTCTATGTTGAAAACGGATATGTAAACGTTGCGGTTTACAGCAACGCAAAGAAAATTGAGCTTCTCCTCAACGGCAATGTTATCGCAACCGCAACTTCAGCAGTCAACACAACTCCCGCAGGTTATACATACAAAACATGGACCGAAAGCATAGTTGATTATTCAAATTGCAAAGTCGGCAGTTTTTACACAGGCAGCGGAGAAGATTTCTATCCTCAGTTCAACGTTAAATATGCGGCAGGCGAACTTTCCGTAAAAGCATATGACGAAAACGGTGCAGAAATAACAGATACAGTCGGTTTGACAAAGTCCGTTTCAGGCACTGCAACACAGATTGCCGTAAAAACATGGCAGGATAAGAATACCTATGTTGCAGACGGTTCGGATTATATTTATGTTGAGTTTGAAGCTCAGGATGCCAACGGCAACTTCATGAATGACTATAACGGCACAATCAATTTTGATGTTGACGATGATTCTGACAGATATGCAAAAATCATCGGTGTTGACAACGGTAATTCCGCAACAGCCGAAAAGTTCCAACAGGATTCCGTGATTGCATCCGATGCCGAGGCTGAAATACAGATGTTCAACGGCAGAGCGCTTGTAATTCTCAAAACAACGGAAGAAGAAGGCACAATCAATTTCACCGCTGTTGCAAATGACGGCACATCGGAAATTATTGTTCCCGGTGTTACCGTTACATCCGTAAGTGAAACAGGTATTGAACTTACAGATGAATTTGAAGAAGTGGTTTTTCAGAACGGCAAAGAATACGAAGTCACTCTTTACGATGAATACGAAATGGTTAAGCACCATATAAACGAGCTTGAACCTCCGAAAGCAGAAGAAGGTGATTCAGGTTCGGGCGGAACAGGTTCGGGCGATGATTCAGGCAGTTCGGGTGATTCGGGTTCAGATGACACAACAGTTCCTGAAAAATATGAGATTTTCATTCCCGATTCAAGCGCATCACAACATATTCCCAATGGCGAATATGTAATAAACAGCAACAAAGTTCTTATGTCAGGCAGAGTATATGACGGTTGGGCGGTTGAAGAAGACAGCACCATTCAAAACGCTGAATGGGCAAGCGAAGACGTTGCTTATACGTATGAGAGCTTCGACACAACCGACAGCAACGTGTTTGTGTTTACTCATCAGGGCAATAATAAATATTATATCCAGCATAAGAGAACGGGCCGATATCTTACCGTAAACAGTTATATGCTTGTGCTCGGCTCTGAACCTCATGCATTTGACGTTGAGCTTAATGCGAACGGTTCTTTCCATATTGATTCTAACGATACATATTACGTGAGTCAGGGTTGGGGTCCTTATGAATTCACAGCAGACGAAACCGCCAGCACAGATCTCTGGCTGTATTCAAAACCGTCAGGTAAATCCGCTGCACCGCCCCCTTCTTCGGAGCTGAACAAGGTGGAACTTTACCTTGCCGATTCAACTGTTTCGGCAGGAAGCATCAAAGACGGCGATTATGTTTTGTTTAACAAGGATTGGGTGTTTGCAGATGAAGTTCTTTGGAATTATGTTGTATACGCAAACGATGATATTTACGAAATAACTCCTCCGACAGGTTATTCAAATCAGTATGAGGATTTCGAAACCATTGATTCCAATATCCTTACTTTTACTCATCAGGGCAACAACACCTATTATATCAAGAATAAAAGCACGGGCCTGTATGTAAACATAGGTGAATGGAACCTCGTTTACGGTTCCAATCCTCAGGCTATAACGGTTACTCCCCGAAGCGACGGTTCAGTTCTTTTGTCCGACAATAATTTCTATGCTATTCACCTTACTTATACAACAGGTGACAAAATAGGTACACATCATTTTTATTCCGAAACGCCAAACGATTGGTTTGTGCCTGAAAATAATGCAAATTCGATAATGTGGCTTTATTCCGTGACCGAATATTCATCCGAACGAGAGGATGACGATGAAGGCGGCAACGAAGGCGGTGACAGCGGCAGCACACCCACTCCTACACCCACTCCCACTATCAATCCCTATAAGAAAGCACTTTATGATATCCTTCACGAAGGTATCGGATATGATTACTCTGCTTACACAAGAACAAGCTACGAAAAATTGCTCGATGCTCTTGATGCAGGAGTTACGGTCTATAAAAAAGACAACGTAACAGATGCGGAACTTTCAGCTGCAACCGAAGCAATCCGTGCCGCAATTGATGCTCTTTCAATGGACATCAAGAAAATCAACGGTACTCTGTTCAAATACGGTTATAACAACTCAACAGGTGCGGCCGACTATTCAGACGGCGGTCTGCTGATGAATGATATTGCCGTAAGACAGATGAAAACCGCTATTCTTGCAGATCAGAACCTTGTGAGACAGATAAAGGATATTATCGGTTATGATACCGTTGAATGGGGAGGAGACCAGGCCGATAAAGTGCTTGATGAAGCAGTTGAAATATACGCAAAAATCTATACTCTGATGTTTACCGGTAAAGCTCAGAACGACATAGAAAATTATAACTCTCCGTCAAATTTTGAGCCTATCTCCATCAGCACGAAAATCCCCCTTACTCTCTGGAATGTATGGACCAAAAATAATACTCACGGTGCAATGGACCCTGACGATTGGGAAGGTAATCCGATACACGACGGTGCATCTGTTCAGGGTCTTGCAAGCGCAACGCTTGATAAGGGTGTTATAACCTCTCATTCAGCCTATAACCAGGAACTTCCCTATGCAAATGATGGTCCGGTTGCTGCTTATGATATTGATACATACACCTATGGTTTTAATACGGGTACAGGTCTGTATAAGCAGGTTGAACTTGAACCTCTTTCGGGTATCAGCGTTCATTTCCCCGATTTGTTCACCCGTGAAAGCCTTGATGCAAGCGGTAACGTAACAGATGCAACATCGGGTCAGTATGCAAAGTATTACTGGGATACAGAGTTCCCAATGTTCATCAGTACCGATGAATACGGTGTCAACACTTATCATTATGACAGCAAGGATACCAGATATCTTGTTCAGGCTTCATTTGATGATGAAAATCACACCGCAGAAATGGAACTTAACGAAGTTGGCAAGTGGACTATAGTCGGTCCCAATAACGAAACCAAATCAGGTTTCTTCCCCTTCAACTATAAAGAGGGAACAACGGAATATAACTACGAAAACGCAGTTTACCATTACGGTTTTACATTCGAGCATAACTTCTATATTCCCAAGGGCGGTAAACATGTTAACGGTGAAGACGTTATATTCAACTTCTCGGGCGACGACGACGTTTATGTTTATATCGACGGCGTTCTTGTTCTTGATAACGGCGGTCTTCACGGTGCCCGTGCGGCAACCATCAACTTCACAGACTGTTCAATCAGTTATCAGTATGCAATGGATGTTACCGACGGCGTGCTTAATGGCGACGAATTTGAAACAATATATTCATATAACAAATATATCGAAAACCCCGATGCAACAGGATATAACGCAGACACAATCGCCGCTATCAACAAGCTTCACGAAGTAATAACAGACGGTGAAGTTCATACTCTTAACTTCTTCTATCTTGAACGAGGCGCATCAGACTCCAACTGTCTGATATCCTTCAATCTCTCGGAAACATCGGAAGAAGTAAAGATTACCGACCAGAATCTTACTCTCGATTACGGTCTGCCCGTAGAATATGATATAACCTCAAATAATGAAATTTCGCAGGCGGCTCTTGATAACGGTGTTGAGATTGAATATCTCGGTATCTGCGCCGTAAACGAAGATTATACCCCGACATATACTTTCGAACTGCCTCAAATCATCATTCCGTTTGAAGACGGTAAAACATACACTGTTGACGGAATGAAATACGGCACATGCACGGTTGATAACAAGGGTAATGTTTCTTATTCGCTTGAATCAACGAACATGAAAGAGTCGGAAAACTTCTTTGTGGTTGCAAAAATCACGGGTGACCCGACTTATGCGGAAGAGGTTGTATACTATCAGATAGAAAAAACAACCTTCATTCCTGCAACAGCGATTTATTATGAGGATACTTTTGATACCATAACCTACACAAACGGCAAAGTTCCTGCAAATTATGATAATAACACAAATCAGTACGGTATCTGGAAAACCGAAGGTATGCAGTCAACCGATCTCAAGCAGGCGGCTGATATTACCGACAGTGAAGCAAATCCCTACGGATACGAAACAAACTATTTGTCATTCGCAGAATACAGCGGTAATTCAACCCATTATGTCGATGTAAGCACAAAGAACAATCCCAATAAGAAGTACAGCGGCGGAACGGGTGCGGCATGGCCGACTGTTGAATTCGATTTTACAGGCACGGGATTTGACCTCATAAGCGTTACGGATAACACCACGGGTGCATTCAGCGTTATGATTAAGGATGAAAACGGTGCGTCAGTGCTGAATACCGTTGTTGATACCTTCTACGGATACAACTACGGCAGAATCTATTCAGATGCCAACGGCAAGCCTTCGCTTGACAGCACTCTTACACCCATGTATAAGTCCGAAAACGGACTCTGCACATCCGATGCAAGATTCTATGACGAAAACGGTGCAATCACCTCAACTGCGCATTATTACGGTGCAAACGGCGAAGTTACCGAAACCGTTCATTATTATGATGAAAACGGCATGAGCACCGATGTTCCCCATTATTATGAAAACGGTAAAGTGGTTGAAACAGAAACCGATAATCCGTCATATGCATATTCATATGCATTTGCCTATGGCTGGGTTGTTGCCACCGATGATTCAAAAGATACGCTTTATCAGATTCCCGTTATCAAGATAACGGACCTTGAATACGGTCATTACGATGTTGTGATAACACCCACATTCACAAGCGCATTCCGTCATTCATCCACAGCTGAAGACGGCACAAGCTATTACAGAGTATATCTTGATGCCATAAAGATATACTCGCCTGCAGGCGAAAACGACGATATCAAAGACCGCGATGTAAAGAAAGCGTATGCAACGGATGATGAGCAATATCCGAGCTATCTTGAACTCAAGGATATGCTTATCGGTGCCGATTCGCTGGCAGAAGAGAAGGATACACAGGGTATTATCTTTATCGACGGTATTGCCGCACTTAACAATGACATTGCAACTTATAAAAACGCAGGTCCCAACAATGAGCTGTATCTTGCAAAAGATCAGGCTGTTGCGTTTGAAATCTGGGCAACATCCGTTCCTACCGATATTCAGCTCGGAACAAAGCTCGCCTGCGGCAATCCCAAGCTTACCGTTTCATATGCATCCAAAACAACGGATACCGTAATAGAAACGGCAACGGATATTTATTATTCTCTGAATACCATGCTGCCGAATGACGCAAAGCTCACCTGGAAACAGGTTGAAGGCAGCGACGGAAACAATTATTACACCACGGGAACCGTTGTTATTCAGAACACGGGCGACGAAGACAGCGTACTTTCGCTCACGAATCTTAAGTGGACATTCTCGCAGAACGGCGGAAAGGGATATTTCCGTATTCCCACACCGATTGATAACGAAGTTCTCATGGTTGCTTCAACAAATGATACACCGATTCGTGCTTATTCTCTTATGAGTATGAGAACTGCTGCTCTCGGACTCGAAATGATTCAGGCACCCAGAGTTATCAGGGATAAAAACGGTGACGGATTTGTTGTTGTAAATCTCAAATCATCTCTTGATGTTGATTCCTTTGTTGTTACGGAGCGAAAAGGTATCCGTTCGATTCCGAAGGAAGTTGAATCTGTTGCTTCTCATATTGACGGAAATGATTACATTGAATGGGTTCTGTTGATTCCTGCAGATGAAATCGGCACTTTCACCTATGAAGTTACAGGCGCTTATGCAAACGGATATGTAGATGAATCAAAAACGGTAACCTTTACCATAACCGTAACTCCGCTTTCGGATGATGAAGCGGATGACGGAACAAACAACAAAAAACCCGAACCTGCTCCCATTATCGATCTTGTAACTGAGTGGTTCGCAAAATTCTTTGAATTTATCAGATCCGTATTCGCATCGATCGGAATTATATTTTAATGCTGTAAAAGGAGGTAGCCCAAAACTTGAAAAAGTCCTATATTAAACCCGCAATCGCTTTTGAAAGCCTCGCTATTACAGCAAATGTATCTTCCGGATGCTATCTTCTCGGCACAAACAGTGCTGAATATGAATGTCCTGTTATTGACGAAGAATCAGGCTGGACAATATTCTCCAACACAGCGCAATGTATGTTTCTTCCGGGTCCTAATGACACGATATGCTACGATATACCTCTTGCCAACAGCAATGTATTTTCATCGTAACTAAATTAATAAAGAAACGGAGTTCATCTTATGACGGACTCCGTTTCTTGAAACAGGTGTTTTTATGAAGAAAAGATTTGTTGCAATCGGTCTGGCAGTTCTTGTTGTAATTTCAGTTGTTGCCGTTATCTTGGTAAAGAAAAATTCTGATTCAAAGAATCCGCAGACAACAACCGTTGCATTTCAGAATGCTCAGCTTGGTGTCACCGTTGACGGCTGGCTGAAAATCATTGAAATTGATGAATATTACGGAAGACTTGCAGTTGTTGCCGAAAATGTTTCGGACAGCGATGTTGAATATGCTTTGCTTACCGTGAAAACAAAAAGCGGAGAACTGACATTCAATGTGTCTGCACTGTTAAGAGGCACAAAGGCTGTTCTTCTGTGCAACGAAGATGTCGGAAGCAATCCCGGCGAAGTTTATACAGCATGGCAGACAAAAGATAAGATTGATTTTGTGAAAAAGCCTGTTACGAACGATGATAAACTTGAGATAAGCATTCTTGACGGTTCTGTATCGGTGAAAAATATTTCAGGCAAGGATATAGAATCCGATATATATATTTATTATAATGATAAAAAAGACGATTTGGTTAACGGCAGTGTGACATATAAATTCCGTGTGGATGGAATCAAAGCTGATTCGCAGACCTATGTCAAAGCACCGGAACTTAATGAAAACAACTGCATGATTATATTTACTGATTATGATAATTAAGAAGTATAAAATCGGTAATTTTACCGTGGAAGTGAATTCACAGGCAACTTACGGGAATTCAGGGCCGTTCACCCCGTTTTCGTATGACGGTGATCAGACCGATTATAAAGTTACCGTTGAATTTTCATCCGTTCTTCCGCAGACTGCCCAAAATCCGTATTGTACATTTACGGACAGGGTATGCGAGTATGAAAACGGCATCTGGCGTTGCTTTTATAAATCCCACGACAACGATGATGAATATTATGCCTGCCGTATTGTTGACGGTAAAAATACAGATATCATTATTGATGAAAGATACCGTGATATGCTTCGTGCCGATGTTATATTCACCCTTGTCGGAATTGAGGAAATCGCTGTCGGAAGCAACGGCTGTGTGCTTCATTCATCATTTATAGAAAAAGACGGCGGTGCAATTCTTTTCACGGGTCCTTGTGACATCGGAAAGTCAACGCAGGCAAATCTCTGGAGAGAGTATGCCGATGCCGTTGTTGTAAACGGCGACAAAACATTTATTTTTGAAAAAGACGGTGTCTTTTATGCATCGGGACTGCCTTTTTCGGGTTCGTCAAGAGACTGCCTGAACAGGGTTTTGCCCCTCAGAGCCGTGATAAGTCTTGAGCAGGCTGAGTCAAACAATGCGCAGAGACTTGTTTCGGATGAAGCGTTTTTCAGATTATATAAAAACTGTTACTCCGTGCATTGTTCACGGGAATTTACGGGTATGCTGTTTGATTTCGTGCAGAAGTTAAGCTGCAGTGTGCCTGTATACGACTATGCCTGCCTTGCCGACGAAAGCGCAGTCAGGTATCTGGAGAGAAAATTATGTCCGATTTTGCAGAGCCTTTGATGGTAAAATATCTTCACGATAAAGGCGCTCGTGAAGGAATACCCGTTTCGGGTACTTTTGAGCTGACACAGCGTTGCAATTTCAATTGCGGAATGTGTTATGTTCACGATTGCAAACAGAAAACAGACCCTCTGTCTGCCGATGACTGGCTGAATCTTGCTCAGCAGGCCAAGGATGCAGGCACTGTTTTTCTGCTGCTTACAGGCGGCGAGCCTCTGTTCCGTGAAGATTTTGAGAAAATTTACACAGCTCTTGCAAAAATGGGATTTCTTATTTCGATAAACACAAACGGCAGTCTGATTGAAAGATATGCAAAACTCTTCGATGAGTTGCCTCCGACCCGCATCAATGTTTCGCTCTACGGCGCAGATAATGATGCCTACGGAAGACTGTGCCGTAACGATGCGTTCGATAAAGTTATGAGTTCGGTAAAACAGATGAAAGAACTCGGAATATCCATGCGTTTCAACACGATTTTTACACCCGAAAATATATCGGAATATAAAAAAATTGCAGATATTTCAAAGGAAATGAGCATTCCTCTGAAACCCACAACCTACACCTATCCCTCAGTCAGAATCGGAAGCGGAAACAAGGATTCGCGTTTTATGCCCGAGGAAGCTGCCGAATATATTTCGCTTATCGACGAGTACAGACTTGATAAGGATTTTTATCTTGGAAGAGCGAAGAAAATGCTTCTCCTCCCGAAAGGACCGACAGAGAACAAAGTCCGTTGCAGGGCAGGTAAATCGTCTTATTGGATAACTGCCGACGGAATAATGCGTCCTTGCGGAATGATGCCCGAACCCGATGCCAGACCGTTTGAAGACGGATTCGAAAAAGCATGGCAGGATATAAAAGCGGCAACGGAAGAGATAAGAACCCCCGAAGAATGTCTCACCTGCAAATATTCGGGAATATGCAATGTGTGTGCGGCTATGTGCAAGGCTGAAACGGGCGATTTCGGCAAAACGCCGCAGTATATCTGCCGTATGACAAAGCATCTTTTTACTCTTGCAGAAAGGAGTGTTTGTGATAATGACAATTAAAAAAGATATGATTCTTCGCAAAGTGGGCGTTGATATAATCCTTGTTCCCGTCGGAAATGCACTCAAAGATCATAACGGATTCTTTATGCTCACGGAATCTGCTTGCTTTCTCTGGAATAATCTCACCGAATGCAACTCCGTTGAAGAACTTGCGAAGAAACTTTTTGATGAATACGATGTCACCGAAGAACAGGCACTCGCAGATACAAAAGAGTTTACAGATAAGCTTGTTGAGCTGGAAATAATTGATTTGTAATAAAAATTACTCCCTCTGTCACAAAACAGAGGGAGTTCTTGCATTTTATTCAATGGTTATTCTTACCTCACCGTTTGAGATAACGGTAAGAGTCAGTGTTTTTGTTTCTTCATTCCATTCTGCACGACCTTTTGCGCCGTTTGAGCCTGTTGCATTGACACTCGGCGGAGTGTCAAATCCCGAAAGTGTGATAACAGATGTTCTGAAATCGTTGGGATTGTTCATCTTTCCGCCTGCGGCATATGCTCTCATAAACTGGTCTTCGCTTTCGAGTCTGTTGCAGACCGCATCGGTATCAAGTCGCAGATTGTATAAATCAATGTCAATCTTTTCTTCAGATTCCTTTATGATTGCATATGTATGCGCAACAAAGTTTGTGTTGATTTCCAATCCGCTTTCGGGCAGAGTATAGTTTACGGTTTGCTCGCTGTCGATTGTTTTGTTTTCGTTGCTGTTGAAAATATAAACATAATCATTTATATCAAACAGCACTCCGTCGCCTTCATATGTTTTTTCATAATACTTGTTAAAGAAATTGACCTTTATCGGATTTATGAAAAGAAGATTTAAGAAATAACTGAAATCGTTAAGAATTTTGCTGTCGGGCAAAATTTCTTCGGGGTTTGAATAAATCGGAAGGATGGGAACTATGTGATATCTTCCCGTCGAAGGCACCCAATCCTTTGTGCAGTCAAAATAAGGGGTGATGTCTATCTTTTCTTCAATAAAGGAGAAGGCATCGCAATAAAGCCCCTGAAGAATATGCGCATCGTTGCCGCTGAGTGCGTATGAAGTAGGCGATGTCATTTTGTATGCCACTTTGATTTTTTCCTTTACCTGCTCTTTGCTCGGAACGGAGCCGTTCAGAGCCATCTGATAAAACGGATAAAGCACATCCCAGAATGTGGGAGTCAGAACAACCTCACCGTCAATGAAGTGATAAAGTCCGCCTCTGCTGAATGTGCCTTCAATGGCATAAACCGTTGCACCGCCAACCATATCGGCTATCATATCGATTCCGAAAAGGGCGGGGGGATATTTGACGGTAGTAATCGGGTTGGGCTCATTGGGTTTAACGCCGATGTTGTCATATTCAATAAAGCCTTCCTCATACCAGAGGAAATTCTCAAGATTGACTCCCCAGTTACCGCAGACACCGTCAAGCCAGCAGCCGAGAATATTTGCCTGGGAAGCAAAATGTCTGCCGTGACCGTTGTGTTTATCCATTATGATAATATTTTCGGTGTTGCTTTTGAGAAGGTCATAGAGCTCTCTGTCCTTGAGAATGTGATTTACATAATTGGCTTTTTTCCAATAGATATATTCCATGTCCTGCCAGATAAAAAGACCTCCGTTTTCGGCGCAAGCCTTTATGCAGGATTTCATTCTTGCGAGGATATTGTTGTTAACGCCGTTATCCTCCGTAACCTCATCATAAGCAAGCTTTTCGTCGGTGACGCCGTTGGTCGAGAGTTCAACCTGAACAAAGCCGATAAGTGAAGGATGATTTTTGAATACTGTGGAAAGCTCTTCCTGAGTAAAGGGGTCACGGGTTTTGTTGGTGCAGAAGCATTCGCTCTGACAAACAATCGGAACATCCGCTTCATCGGTAATGGTTAGAAGCTCGTCCCAGAATTCAAGCTGACGGGCAGGGGTCATATCCGTTGTGCCTTCGTCGATATAAATTACGGCAAAATTTCTGACATCCTCGGGAAGTGCATAATATGTTTTGATTGCGTATTCCGCAAAGGCTTCGCCCGTCTGAGGTCCTCCCCAAATTGGGCAGTTTCTAATCATAAAGAGAGGATTTTCTTCGTCAACATACATACGCAGTCCGTCAACCTTTTTGCGTGTACGTACTTCGGTGGAATCGTTTGATTTCTGAGGGAGGTCAACAATTCCCGTGTCATATGATGTTCCTTCTGCAGAAACTTCAAACGGAATCATAAATATCATTGATACAATCAGAAGAAGGCATATTATTCTTTTCATTTTATTTGCTCCTTGCATTTTAATTCGTTCAGATTATATCATATATAATTCCTTGTAACAAGAGGTGATATAATATGAATTGACGGATTCTTATTTATAATGTATAATGTAATGGATTATAAATGAGCAACGGAGGAAAAGAAAATGACAGCTGCCCTGATGTTTGAACAAACATATAAAAAGCCTGCTCAATATACTGCTTTCACACCCTACAGAATTTGCCCGATAGGTGCGCACAGCGACCATCAGCTCGGCAAAATCACGGGCTTTGCAATTGACAAGGGAATACATATCGCATACGGTCCCAAGGAAAACGGTGTTATAGAAATAAAATCCCTGCAGTTTGACAAGCGTGCACAGTGGCACGTTGCCGCAACTCCCGAAACGGTGCAGGGCGACTGGGCGGACCATCTCAGAGGAGCAACCATCGCTCTCAACAAGCGTTATCCTCTGCGCAGAGGACTTTGCGCGATTGTTGACGGTGAACTTCCCATCGGCGGACTTTCGTCATCGGCGGCGGTAATCATCACATTCCTTTCAGCCCTTTGTACGATGAACAGAATTGAGCTTGAACCTGCCGAACTTATCACAATTTCACAGGAAGCCGAGAATGCTTATGTGGGTGTTTCATGCGGAAAATTGGACCAGTCCTGCGAGGTTTACTGCAAAAAAGACCATCTTTTATATATGGATTTGCAGAATGATACATATGAGCTTATACCTCAGAATCCCGATATGAAGCCCTATAAAATCGCAATCTTTTTCAGCGGTCTTGAACGCTCTCTTGCAGGCTCTGCTTTCAATATGCGTGTTGACGAATGCAGAAGTGCCGCCTATGCTCTGAAAGCTTATGCAGGCATGGAATACGGCAAGTTTGAAGAAACAAATCTCCGTGATGTACCCTATGAGGTATATCTCGAACATAAAGATAAATTGCCCGAAAACTGGCGCAAGCGTGCCGAGCATTGGTATACGGAATTTGACCGTGTGCAGAAGGGTGCAGAGGCATGGAGAAAGGGTGACATTGAGGAGTTTGGCAGACTTTCATTTGAAAGCGGAAAATCCTCGATTTATAACTGGGAAACAGGCTCTCCCGAACTCAAAAAGCTTTATGAAATCATGACTCACACCGAAGGGATTTACGGTGGACGTTTTTCGGGTGCAGGCTTCAAGGGCTGTTGTATGGCGCTCATAAATCCTGAATTTGAGGAAAGTATTGTCAAAAAAGTTACCCGTGAATATCTTGAAGTATTCCCTCATCTTGAGGGCAAATATTCCGTTCATATCTGCGAAAGTGCAGACGGTGTAAATCTTGGTTAATCGGAGGAAAAATCATGAAATGTCTTATTCTTGCGGCGGGATACGCAACCCGTCTTTATCCTTTAACCGAAAATTTTCCGAAGCCGCTTCTCGAAGTGGGCGACAAAACAATTCTTGACTGGCTTATCGACGATATCGACACATCGGGAGATGTTGATGAATATGTTGTTATTTCAAACCATAAATATGCCCATCACTTTGAAAACTGGGCAAGAACAAAATCGCAGAAGGTCACCGTTGTTGATGACGGCACCGATACAAACGAAACCCGTCTCGGTGCGGTAAAAGACATTCAGTTTGCCATTGAAAAGCTGAACCTCGACGATGATATGCTCGTTATTGCAGGAGATAATGTTCTCGATTTCAGCCTCACAAAGTTTGTTGCATATGCAAAAGCTAAAAACACCTCCTGCATTATGAGATATTTTGAACCCGAATTCAAAAAGCTTCTCAAATGCGGTGTTGTTACGGTTGATGAGAATGATAAAGTTCTTAATATGACCGAAAAATCACCGACTCCCGCAACAAACTGGTGCTGCCCGCCGTTCTATTTCTATACGAAAGACGATGCACGGCTTGTTCAGAAAGGTATTGACAGCGGATGCGGAACGGATGCACCCGGCAGCTATATCGCATGGCTTTGCACACAGACTGATGTTCATGCCATGGAAATGCCCGGCAGCCGTTATGATATTGGTAATCTCGAAAGCTATGAAAGAGTCAAGGCGGAGTATAAGGGCATAAATAAATAAGAAACCGAGGTTTGCTTTATGGAAGGTAAAACAGGCATTATTGAAAAAGTCAAAAGTGCAATAGGAACAGCAAAAGAATATTGGCATGTGCCCCCGAAAGGCAAGTATATTTCATATAAAGAAATTGCAGCACTCAGCGGTGCAGGTTTCGGTGTCAACTGGGCAATGCTTCTTGCTTCAACCATAGGTCTGAGTGCGGGCAATTTCCTTGTCGGAGCGAGTATCGGACTTCGCCCCATGGATTTGCAGATAATGCTGACCGTAGCCAATCTCATCGGAATTCCCATCGGCATTTTCAGAAGCTGGTATTATGACAACCATCATATTCCCGGCGGAAAATTTCTGCCCTTTATCAGAAGAACGGGTCTTCCCATTGTTCTGATTTCCATGATATTTGTATGGCTTCCCTATGAATATTTCAGCTACAATACAAAAGCGGTTGTTGTCTGGTTTATGTATTTTCTTTTGAGTCAGTTCCTTTGCTTCTATAACGAAAGCTATACGTATTTTCAGCAGATTATTTCACCCGATGCCCAGGAAAGAGCCAATGTAATGAGCATTTCACAGGTCATCTATTCCCTCGCTCCGACGATTTCAAACCTGTTTATCCCGATGATTGCAGGCTGGACATGGGGTCTCAACAATATCTGGACTTACCGTGTTATTTATCCTGTTTTCACCGTTATCGGATTTGTTGTCAGTTCAATCTTCTTCCGCAGAGTCAAGGAAAGGCTTATTCTTCCCAAAAAGAAGCTTGAACCCGTCAGAATGCTTGATGCAATCCGTGAGGTTGCCAAAAACAAGTATTACTGGATTATTCAGTCAGCGGCATGGGTTGTATTCCTTGAATCGGGCTACGGAGTTATTCTCGGCTGGTCATTTGTTTACGGATACGGAGGAGAATATCAGTCATATCTCGGCGTTGCAAACACGGTTATCGGTAATGCTGCTTTGTGGTCTATGCTTCTCGCCCCCCTTGCAATCAAGGTGATGGGCAAAAGAAATCTGCTCATAACCGCAAACTCAATCAATATTGCCGTTCTTATTGTTCTTTATTTCACATATGAAAATCTTATTTTAATCTGTGTTATCTGGTATTTCAACACATTCATCAATACTTTCTGGAATATTGTTCAGCACCAGATCAGCGCCGATATGCGTGACTACCACCAATGGAAAACAGGCGTCAGAGTTGACGGTCTTTTCGGACCTCTCGGCATGATAGGAACCGTTATCGGCTTCTTCACCGGAATGGTTTATCCTGCAATTTATGAGAAGATGGGTCTTCTCGATGATTATAATGTTCTTTATGACGATACAATCAGAAACAATCTTTTTGAAGTTCTGATTCTCTGCTCTGCTTTGGGCGCATTATTGAATCTCATTCCGTTCTGTTTCTATGACCTTACGGAAAACAAGCACAGAGCCTATGTCGGAGTGCTAAAAATCCGTGCGATGTTTGAAAATTATTCTCTCGGCGCTCTTGAAGACGATGAACTTGCCGATACTATGGAGATTATTCATGAGGCGAAGAATCACTTCGGAAAAGAAAAGATAAAAGCGGATAAGAACGCTTCAAAAGCAGAAAAGAAACAGATAAAAGAAAGTAATCTTGCTATTGAAAGAGCCGATATTATAATGCAGGATCTCAATAAATTCTCGGGCGAAGCAGGTATTGCAAGATTGGCTCGGGCAAGAGTTGACTACGCAAACGGAATGATGTATTTCTATGAAAATGCAGATGAAGAAATGAAGACTGCAAGAAAGCTTCCGAAGTCAACAGAAACTGAAAAGGAAATCCGTTCCGATGCAATCAAAAATGCACGGACAAAGAAAGAATCCGCATCTCTCATAAAGAAATACGGAATTGATAACATAACCGTACCCGATGAGACTGTAAAGGTGGAACTTCAGAACAGAGAAACAAACGGTTTTGCGGAAAGTATGCAGGTAAGAAAAGAACTCAAGGCATATCTCAAGGCTGTTTCAATCTATGAAAGAACTGTGAAGCCCTATACCGATGCAAAAAATCTTATCGAACAGGCTGAAAACTACACTCATTATGAAGAACTTGAAGAAAGATATTATTCTGTTGTTCGGAGTAAATAATAAATGCGAAGCTGTCTGAAAAAGGCAGCTTCTTTTTTATGGTGTTTACTTGACATTATCACCTGCTGCGTGTCGCACCATAGCCGATTTCCTTTCAGATACAAACACAAAACCCGAAGACTACGATATTATTCTGACGGGCGATCTCGGGGCGGTGGGTTCAGAGCTTCTTTGTGAGTTGATGGTGAAGCAGGAGAACGTTGATATTTCGGCAGTCCATAAGGATTGCGGACTTATGCTTTATGATATTGCAAAGCAAAAAGATGTGGGCGCAGGCGGTTCGGGATGCGGCTGCAGCGGTGCGGTTTTGTGTTCGGATATACTCGGCAGAATTGAAAACGGCGAGCTGAAAAAGGTTTTGTTTGTTGGCACGGGTGCACTCATGTCGAGCGTTTCATCCTTGCAGAGTGAATCTATCCCGTCGATTGCTCACGGTGTATTGCTTACGGGAGGTTGATATTGTGAATGAAATAACGAAAGCTTTGAGAATTGCGGATACCGCAATCAGAACGGTCAGGATAATAGATGTTGTAAAAAAAGGAATAATTTCCGTTTCGGCGGTACTGTGCCTTTTGTTTGCATTCAGATTTTTCCGTAAATAAGAGGTGAATATATGTATAATACACCTTACAAATTGATGAAATCCGATAAAAAAATATTCAGAAAATATTCAGCGGCAAAAACCTCAGAAAACGAAACCGTAAAGATTATTTCAGAACATTATCCTATGCTGGAAAGATGTGCTGCACAGTCGGCAAAGGAATACGGCAAGACCCAAAAGCGTTTCAAAGACCCGAATGTTTTTTCGGGTCTTTTTGATAAATGCCGTGAAATGTGCAGTGACGGAGAAATGCCCGATTCCGAAGTGATAGTTAAATGTTTGCAAAACAATATCAGCGGCAATTATATTTCTTATATTCCTCTTATTATTACAAGCACATTGATTCATGTGTGTGCGCAGGCGGTTGTTGAGGATGATTGCAAAACAGCAAAAAATTCAATTTTATCGCTTCAGAAAATGAGGGACACGGATTTTGATTATATATCTGAAAAACTGTTTTCTGCCGAAGATATTCTTCAATCCGACCCTGCAGATATATATTCTTGCATGAATAGTGAAACAAAGGCGCGATACAGAAGAAGGATTGCTTCAATATCTGTAAAAAAAGGAAAAACCGAACGTGAAACAGCGGCAGATATTCTGGAAAAAGCGAAAAAAAACGGAGACCACATCGGAAATTATCTTTTTACAACTGTCAAAAACCCAAGAAGAGGCACGGTTTATCTGATTATGGAGGCGGTTATGCCTGCACTTATATGCATTTCGTCGGGTATTCTCAGCGGAGAATGGCTGTTATCTTTTTTGCTTTATCTTCCCGTTTGGGAAATACTGCGGCATCCGATTGAAAAAATCTCTGTAAACGGTGCTTTGTCGGGAAAACTTATGAGTCTCGCCCCCGAATCTACGGCTGTATCGGAAGTCTGTGCAATGATAACATTATCTGTTATTTTGCCTTCCGTTGATAAAATGGATGAAATACGGGACAGACTTGAGGATTTATATCTGAGCAATGCTTACGGAAATATAAAAATCTGCTGCCTTGCAGATTTCAAAGCGTCGGATATACCGAGAAAGCCCGAGGATAAGCATATTATGAATGCTCTCAGTAATATTATTGACTCTCTGAATGATAAATACGGCGGCGGATTTATTGCGGCGGTAAGACCCAGGTCATATTCAGAAACACAGAATGAATTTATAGGCAAAGAGAGAAAGAGAGGGGCAATAAGAGAGCTTGTAAGAGCTGTAAAGGGGAACGAAAAAGGTTTTTTGCTGCTGAAAGGTGACACAGAGCATTTAAAAGATACAAAATACCTTATTACACTTGATTATGATTCAAGACCTGTTTTTGATTCTGTGAGGGAGCTTATTGCTGTTGCGGAGCATCCCGTAAACAAACCCGTTATCAAAAACGGCAGAGTTGTTTCGGGTTACGGAATTCTTGCACCTAAAACGCAAAACAGTCTTTCAAGTTCATTAAAAACATTTTTTAGTTCCGTTATGTCGCAAAACGCAGGGATTTCTTTATATGATGAGTATTCATGCGAAAGATATAATTCTCTTTTCGGAGAAAGTATATTTTGCGGGAAAGGTCTTATCAATATTGATGCTTATCATCAAATACTTGATAACAGCTTACCTAAAGAGCGTATTCTCAGTCATGATATTATTGAAGGTGAGTTTCTGCGCACGGGATTTGTACCCGGTGTACAAATTTTGGAAGATTTCCCTGCAACTGCAGATGCATATTATAAAAGAATGCATCGCTGGGTGAGGGGAGATTGGCAGAATGCGGGGTTCATATTCGGAAAAAATCCGTTGAGTTTTGCTTCCCGCTTCAAACTTTTTGATAATCTCAGGCGAAGCATTACTCCTGTTATATGTGTTGCCGTGATTATTTACTCAGCCTTTTATCAAGGCTACGCAGGGATTACCGCTGCAGTTATTTCTCTTTTTTCAATTTGCACAGCGGATATTTTTGCGGGAATTAATTCTGTAGTTCATGGCGGATTGCGGACGGTTACGGGGCTTTATTATTCCAAAATGCTTCCTCGCGGTCTTGGATGCTTTCTGAGAGCGTTTGTATCGGTTGCATATTCGGCAAGAGAAGCGTGTTTTTGTTTTGACGCAATTTTCAGAGCGTTATGGAGAGTACTGATAAGCGGTGATAATCTGCTTGAATGGACAACATCTGCCTCGGCAGAGCAGAGAGAAGAATTAAATCTTTCTGTTTCATGTCTTCCGGCACTTCTGATATCGGCGGTGCTGATTGTTTTCGGTTTACCGATACACAGAATGGCGGGACTGATAATTCTTGCCGATATACCGCTGATGATGTTCGGAAATTCTCCGTTTTCGGAAAGGAAAAACAAGGTTTCAAAGAATCAGAGAGAGTATTTACTGTCACATGCCTCTGCAATATGGGGTTATTTTAATGATTTGTGCGGTGAAGAGAATAACTTTCTTTCTCCGGACAATATTCAGTTTGCACCGCACCGTGCGGTTGCCCGCAGAACATCTCCGACAAATATAGGTCTTATGCTTGCCTGTATAGTTGCGGCAAGGGATTTTGGGTTTATCACAACGGAAGAAATGAAAAAACGGATTGATTTGAGTCTTTCAAGCATTGAGAAGCTTGAAAAATATAAAGGTAATCTTATGAATTGGTACAGCACCGAAACTCTTGAAACCCTTGAACCGCGGTTTGTTTCTGCTGTTGACAGCGGAAATTTTCTTTGCTGCTTAACAGCGGTAAAAGAAGGAATCCGCGAATATATTTCCGAGTGTAAAGAGCTTGAATTAACGGCGGAAAGAATTGAAAAAATAATAGATTCAACAAATCTGAATGAAATGTTTAATCGGAACAGAAATCTGTTCTGTATAGGCATTAACCCCGATAACGGCATAAAAACAGAAAGCTGCTATGACCTTTATATGAGTGAAATAAGAATGACTGCATATTTTGCCGTTGCAAGGGGATATGTTACAAAAAAACATTGGGCATCACTTGACCGTCCTCTCATAACAGACGGCAGATATATGGGTCTCGCATCATGGACGGGAACGATGTTTGAATATTTTATGGCAGATATTTTTGTTCCGGCACCATATGGCAGCATGAGTTATGAGGCTCTTTGCTTTTGTTTGCAAAAGCAAAGAAAAAAAGCAGGTAAAAATCCCTTTGGCATTTCAGAAAGTGCATTCTATGCCTTTGACGGAGATTTGAATTATCAGTATAAAGCGCACGGGGTTCAGAAACTTGGATTGAAGAGAAATCTTGATAAAGAAAACGTCATTTCGCCGTATTCTTCGTTTCTGACTCTTAATATTGCACCGCATTTGTCTGTGAAAAATCTGAAAAGGCTCGAAAAATCGGGAATGAACGGTAAATACGGGCTTTATGAAGCCGCAGATTTCACGAAAGGGAGAAAATCGGGTAAATATTCAATCGTAAATTCTTTTATGGTGCATCATATAGGTATGAGCTTTTTGTCAATCAACAATTTGCTCAACGAAAAATGTATGCAGAGAAGGTTTATGAAGGACGGATATATGGTTGGTGCCAAAACTTTGCTTGAAGAGAAACCGCCCGAAGGCAAAGACACTTTTAAGGATGTTGTTTCGGATACGGTTATCCCATGTCAAAGAGAGCGGATATACAGTAAAGCTTCTGATTGGTACAACCCTGATCCCTATAAACCCGAGTATTTTCTTTTTTTAAACGGGAGAACCACTCTTTGCGTGAGTGATACGGGATTACTGTCTGTTATGTTTGACGGAGAAAAAAGATTTACATTGAAGCTGTCTGACCGAATAGAAACAAATATCGGTTCTTACTCCTTTCTGGATGGTGGTTTTCAGGTCAGAGCATCAAAAAACAGAATAGAATACCAATCTGATTACGGTGATTTAAAACTCAGCATGCAGATTTATCTGCTTGCAAACAGTAACTGTATAATCAAAAAATATTCAGTAGAAAACAAATGCAAAAAAAATATAGTCAAGGGTAGATTAATTACTGAAAGCACGAACGAAAATATACGGTATTACTCAGCATACGGATTTCCTGAAAAAGAAGCGGAAGGATATAACGGGACCGTCGAAACCGAATTTGAGATATTGCCCAAAGGAATATCCGAAAACATTTTTGCTTTTGCGGCAGATATTTCCGAGGATGAGGCAATAAATTCTTATGAATCATTGAAGGTCAGAAAAAAGAATTATCAGAAAGCCGTAAATCCATTTGCATATGATTCGTTTATCTGTGCATTATCCGAAAAATATCTTCGGGATATAATAAATCATAAAACAAAAGGCGTCGGGTCGTGTGAAATGTTTGGAATTACACATGATTATCCCGTAATTCTTGTTAAACATGAAAACCATAATAACCTTGATTTGTTGAAACCTTTTATCGTTTTTAACAAGATATTACGTAATTGCGGCATAAAAAACACCCTTGTCATCTGTAATTACGGAACAAAAGATACCAAAACCTCTGCTTTACAGACAATAGAAACCTTTTTATCTGAAGAAGGATGCAGTCTGATGCTTGGAATCGGCGGAGGAGTATATGTTTTTGATGAGAAATTTTTAAATAAAACGAATTACAGGCTTCTTGAAGAAAGAAGTGCGGTTAAAACATCGGTATGAGCAAGACAAGTCACAGCCCGATTTGTAAAGTATATCAGCTTTACAAATTAGGCTGTGACTATGGGTGAAAAACGAAAAAACTATGTATATCAACATTTATTTAAACATAATTTCAATTTAAAAATTGAAATTCCGTAAAGCTATTATGCTTTACACATCAATTTTTTTATGTGGATTTTATGCTTGATTTATCATTAAAAACCAGAAAAATCAATCATAAAAACAGCCAAAACAAGCTTTAAAAAGCCAATTTTTGTTCCAAAAGTGAAATAAAAATGATCTTAATATAAATTACATATTGTTTGTAAAGTCAAGTGGCTTTACAAATGTGAATTATAATTCCAAATCAAAAAATAAATGGTCATTTTATGATTAAACATTGTATACATTTTATATTATGTGTCTGTAGGAATTGAAAAACGCCTTGCGAATTGAGTGATTATTTTCAGAGCGATTTCACTCGTTTTGTAAAGATTAAATACTTTACATATTTCCTTGTGAGCGACAAAATAATCTGATGAAAACCGCATTGTCACATTGCCTAATTTTCAAACATTTCGATTGTTCAATATTAACAAATTATGAAATCCTTTTTGAAAATCGTTGACTTTGCGCATGAATTTAGGTATAGTTATTATGACCATATAGTGGTTTTGTGTCTGCATATATACATATTTTCCTTGTTGATATGCTCCCGCAGAACTGCAATGGATAAAAAATTCTGTGATTCTGGCTATCGCTTGCGCCGGTAACGGCGTTACCGGGCGTGGCGAAATCATTAAGGAGGTTGGTCAGAAGCGTCGGGTCTTTCGGTCTGTGCGCAAACAAAATTATTTTATCCAAGCTTTACTATTGTTCAAAATTTTTTGGAGGTGTACAATTTGAAAAAGTCAATCCGCATTCTCTCAATCCTTATGGCTTTTGTAATGCTCATCGGTTCCTTCTCCGTAATGGGTAGCGCATATCAAGCTTATAAGGGCAGCGCAATTGCTGACAGCTATGACGACGTTGACAAGCCCGTGTTTACTCTTGAGCAGTACGCATCAATGGGTCTTGACGAAGTTGACCGTATGTTGGCAAAAGAACAGTTGGAGCTTGACCTCTTCGGTCTTCTCTATCTTAACCTCACAAGCATTGACGCAACAATCGCCAGCGTTGAGCAGTTCCTTGAAACCGGTGATGTTCTCCTTGATATGCTTGGTGACCTCAAGACTCTTCCTGAAATCGTAGATCCTATCCTCGGTCTCCGCAGAAATACTGTAGCAGACCTTGATATCATCCACGCAGTGCTTGACATGGTTGCAGGTCTCAGAACAATCGCAGCTAAGTATGTTAAGAATGACCCCAACGCTCCTCTTGATGCAGGTCTTCTCAACGGTCTTATCGCTGACTATATTTTCAATGTAAGAGAACTTGCAATCGGTGTTGTTTACGGTCTTACCGAAGAAGGCAAAGAATTCGATTACATGGATGTTATGAACATTGATGATGTTCCTGATAAGTATAAGGGTAATGATGATGGTATCCTTAACCTTGGTCAGGCTCTCCTCAATGAGCTTGTTCTCGGCGAATGGAAAATGATCGACGAAGAACTCGATAACAAGTGCTCCGTTCTCATGAAGGGCAGCTACGCATGGAAAGATGCATCGGGCAACGATGTTACCGACCAGGCTATCAACACCACAGCATATGACTACTATGCATGGGTTCATCCCGATGATTGGGTAACAGTTGGTCTCGGCGGTGCAACAAGAGTTACAGCAGGCGCAGCAGCTCCCGCAGCTGACCTTGGCGTTTGCGATATCACAACCGATAAAAACGGTTATGATTTCATCGAAGCTCTTATGCAGCGTGCATACAACCATATCCTTGTTCCCGTTATCACAAGAGATACAGTTGACTGGGTTCTTGAGCTTTGCGGTTATTCATTCGATGAAACAAAGACTCAGAGAACAAAGTGGGATCCCGAAACTCAGACATGGATCGATAACGATGATTACGACCCCGATTACCACGGCTACATCGCTGCAGATGAAGACCTCACAAAGATTGCTGAGCTCTTCAATCATGAAGGTCTTGCCGACGGTTCAATAAGAATGCCGAAGGTAACAATTCCTGCAGGTGAAACCCTTGTTGGAAATTTCAATGATATTCTTGGTGAATTTGCAGAACTCATTGTTAAGAAAACATATACCAGAGATGGCGTTACTCTTCCTTGGACTTGGACATATGGCGGAAACGAGCATCTCTTCCACAACATTGCTGTACTCGGCAAGTTTGTTGTTTTCGTAACAGATGACCTGTTCTTCAACAAGAGATCAGAAATCCCCAATGCATCAGAAATCGCTGCTATGGACAGTGACCAGCAGATCGTTGCTCTCGTTATGAGAGAAATTCTCAACAACTCCGTTGATTACATCTATATTGATGATTCATATGATACAGTTGTTGACGTTGCTTACAGAGCTACAGAACAGCTTGCATGGCAGGATATTCCTCAGTTCACATATACTAAGCCTGTAAGAACTGGCTATGCTACAGACGAAGCATACTATGAAGCAGTTGTTATCAAGATGATTGATATCCTCTTCGATATCGCTGTTTATAATCTCAACCAGGGCTTTGATATGAACAAAGCAAACGGTTCCAATCCTCTCACTGATACCGGCCTCCTTCAGTATCAGGGCGATGCCGCTCTCGGCAGCTATGAAAACAACCTTGTTCAGATCGCTGCATGGGCATTTGAAAACTATTCAGCAGTCCTTCCCTTCGATTTCAATTCAGCAACAAAGGGTGCAGCTCTTACAGCTGACCAGGTTTGGGAAGATATCGACACAGTTATCAATGCACTTATCCCCATCAAGGGCGACGGTGCATGGATTAACGACGAAATCGCAGGCGACGGCACACAGATAGTTTCAAAGAGATTCATCTTTGACTATATCCTTAAGCCTCTCTATTGCCTCGATGCAACAAACTTCGCAAAGATCTTTGAAAGAAATGAAACAGGTACATTCGCTGAGATGAACGGTGTTGAAATCATCGTTGACCTTCTTGACAGCGTATTTGACCTTCTCTTCCCTAACGTATTCCAGAACCTCGGCACACTTGACAAGGTTGTTGAGAATGAAGCTCTCTCAAAGATGGTATTCGACCTTATCGGTACTCTCGGTGCTTCCAACTTCACAAACTCAGCAGGTGAACCCGCTCAAGGCAGAGGTACTTACATTGCTAAGACAGCTCTTCCCATCGTTTGCATGGTTCTCGGTCTCAGTGATGACCAGGAATTTGAAGAGATGGAAATCTATCTCCCCGAAATCGTTGCTGCTAACGAAGGCGCTCCCTCATTCAAGATCTTTAACGGTTCAAGCGGTATCAACACAGGTTATACAGATAAGTATGGCAACTTTGACCAGGATAATCTTTATAAGTATGTTGTAAGAACCGTTAACGTTTATGACTATAACGCAGCAGGCTCTAACACCGGTGCTCTTACAGTTGCAGGTATCCAGCCCGGTTCAGAACTCGAAGGTGGTGCTAACGTTGACGTAACAATCAACGGTACACTTACTCCCGGTAACCTTATCGAATTCGCTATCACATACGTTGTTATGGGCGAAGACGGCTCATCAATCACAGGCGTTGACAAGAACAATAACGAAATCACTCTTTCCAAGACTGTTTATGCATACGTTGGTTCAACAGCTGAAGACGACGATGCTATCGAAGTTGAAATTAAGGTTGGCGAAACCGGTCGTTCAATCAAGTACGAAAACGTTATGTACCTTGACAGCGGCGATGACCTCGATGATATCGAAGGCAAGATGATCCGTGTTGTTGACCTCAATGATGACGGTAAGACAACAGGCACAGCAACAGTAACAGGTGTTACAAACAGCTCCACAGCATATCCCTTCGCAGCAGTTAACGCTGATGCAGATCAGATCACAGCAGCTCTTGAAGGTAAGGGCGGTACATACTTCATTACTCCGTTCGATGTAGCAAAGAACGGCGTTGACGAAGAAGGCAATGATAAGTATTTCGAAAGATTCGAATACATCTATGCTAAGGACGAAGACGGCAATACTCTTTATGACGAAGAAACAGGCGAACCCATCATCGCAGAAGATGATGCAGGCAACCTCCTCAACAACGGCGGTGTTGTAAACGGTCTTTACAACATTTCCGCAGCAGTTAACGTTGCAGGCACAAATGTAAATGTTCCCGTTGCAGTTCACCTTTATGACGGCTACGGTCTCGAATCAGCATTTGACAGAGCTGTTTCTGAAAACCGTCAGATTTCAAACTATGACAAGGAAGCTGAAGAAGGTGCTGTTCAGGATCACTGGAACGCATACGTTGCACTTCTTAAGGACATCGCTAAGTTCGTTCTTAAGCCCAAGACCTCAGCAACATTCCAGGCAGACATCGCTACAACAAATTCCGCATACGAAAACAAGTATGAAGAATACAGAGTAGCTCTTGACGAAGCTATCGAAAACCTTGAAAAGTATGCACTTAACACAGGTACAGGTGCTCTTAAGAACGCTTATAATGTAAAGAGCGGTCTTAACTACGAAATCAGATACGACGATGCAGGCTATCCTTACAGATACGATTATAAGTATTATGAAGACGAATACGTATTCTTCGGTATGCGTGACTACGTTCCTCACACTTATAACAGATATAAGGATGCAAGAGGCCGTGTTGCTGATCTCATCAACTCTCAGGAAGTATTTGTAATGGCTCCCTTCACAGATATTGACATCTATGGTGAGGGCTATGAAGCTTCACAGGAAGAACTCGATGCACGCTCAGCAAGCATTGCTGCTTACCTTGAAGCAAAAGAAAACCTCGGCGTTATCGGTTCAATCGAATCACTCTATGCTATTCACATGATCGAGCTCACAGGCGACCGCCTTATCGCTCTTACCGGCGACACCTCCAAGCTTGAAGATGTTTACGAAATGTGCGGCAACGCTATTGAAGCAGGCACAGAAGGCCAGTACACAGTTGACTCACGTGAAGCATATCAGCACGCTGAAACATTCACAGAAGCAGTTCTTGCAGATGAAGATGCAACACCTTCAATGATCAACACAGCAACAACAGAACTTATTTATGCATGGAAGCGTCTTGAAAAATGTGCTGACTACTCAAAGCTTGATGCAGCTATCGCAGCAGCTCAGGGTACCGTTTCAGAAAATGGTGATGATGCACAGGCTCAGAGCAACTTCACACCCGATTCATACCAGGCACTCCTTGATGCATACAATGCAGCAGTAAACGTTGACAGAGACCTCGGTGCATCTGACAACGAATACCTTAACGAACTTGCAACAAATCTTGAAGATGCATTTGCAGCTCTTGCACCTGCATCTGCAGGCGAACCCACATTTGATATTTCAACAGAAGAAAAGTTTGCTAACATTGACTGGTCAATGTGGTATGCTCCTTATCTTGATGAAATGGGCGTTATGAACCTCGGTGCTGTAGTTGCACCTGACGGGGCAACACCTGTTGATGCATTCCTTATTCTTGGTAACGGCGTATTCAGCGATGCTGATATTACAGGCTCATTTACAAATGTTGAAAACGCAGAGTTTGTTGTAACACCCAACGATATGGGTAACTATGGTACAGGTGCTGTTGTTCAGGTATTTGATGCTGAAGGCACACTTTACAAGACATACGTTGTAGTTGTTCGCGGTGACGTTAACGGCGACGCAGGCTTCGACTCAGGTGACACTGACGAAGTTGATATGCAGGGTGCTTACATCTACGACTGGTTCTGGAACTCATACGGCACAAACGACCAGTACAAGGCAATCGCAGGCGACGTTACAGGTGACGGTAGTATCGACTCCGGTGATACCGACATGCTTGACATGGCAGCAGCTTACATGGGCTACTATGACATGATCTACGGCGGCGAAATTTTCTAATCTGAAAATTCAAAAGCCAAAAACAAATTTGCTCTAATTAATTATTCAGGTATAACTCGCACCTCGGTGCGGGTTATACCGGGCTCTATAAGTATCCGATAAAAGTCAATTATATGGTATGAATTGCCATATTAATAATAAAAGGAGGAAAATGAGCTAATGACAAAATTCAAACGTTGTCTGAGTGCATTCCTTGCTATTGCTATGGTTTTCGGAATGTTCTCCGGCGTAATGGACGTTTTTGTACCCAAAGCATCAGCTGATACTGCAGGCACAACAAATGTAGCAACATATGCAGAAATCAATGCAGACTACGATAAGTTTGTATACGTTGGTATTGATGTTATCGAAGTTGCAAACGGCGAACTGACTGACGGTTATGTTCAGCCCGGTGACTGGCTTGAATACCACATGACAGTTCTTTCCGATATGTATATCGGTACATCATATCCTCACCTTGTATATACCAAGGATTTCTTCGATGTTCGTGTAGTAACAAGCATGAATAAACC